>CAZMZE010000017.1:0-15725 GCA_964570875.1 uncultured Dehalococcoidia bacterium | reverse complement strand
GTAACACCCGGATGTATACAATTTACGGTTATCCCATATTGCCCTAATTGCATAGCAAGAGTTTTAGTTAGGTGCACCATAGATGTGTTACGTGCTCCTCCACTGAGGTTACCGGCTTTTCGGGCGTTCATACCGCTGATGTTGATTATACGTCCCCACTTTTCTTGTTTCAGGTATGGAATTGCTGCTCTTGAGCACCGAAGCGCTCCTACATACTTTATTTCGAAATCTCTCAAAAGAGCATTTTCGTTTACCGTCTCTATTGGACCTATGGCCGAGGGTGAACCAACAGGTAAAGATGCAGAATTTACCAATATGTTGAGATTTCCGAGTTTTAAAGCTGCTTTTTTTATAGTATCTACTACTTGTGCGTTGTCAGTGACATCAAACGCGAGAGGGATTACTTTGCTGCCAGTTTTATCTTGAATTTCATCTGCAGTTGATTCCAATTGAGACAGGGTTCGAGATGCTATCGCAATATTAACACCTTCTGATGCCAGACTTAATGCGATAGCTTTTCCGATACCTCGTCCACCACCAGCTATAAGCGCTGATTTACCTTCTAGCCCTAAATCCATAATCCTTCTCCGCGTAGTGTCAACGTTCTCACAAATGTATCAGGACTGACACGTTTGTTTCAACAAACTACCTGGGCCTAATTGTTAAAAATAGCAGCCAAAGACTAATCAATTTAGCCCGAGAATTTTGCTTTATTTCAAATATCAAGCATCTCAAGTAGCTCAGATAGTTTTTGATAAGATTCTTGATCTGGTTTGAGTGCGGGACTACGCGCATTAGCAGTTTTGAATATGCCTTTCCAACGTAGTACTTCTTTTGTTAAATAACTCGATATACCGTGTCCTTGGCCCACAATGCTCAGCAATGGACTATATTGTGAAAACTCAGAATTGACATTGTCGGTAAGTCCTTTGTTATGTAACTCCCAGGTTCTTACGAATACCTCTGGCAATATCGCTCCAGGCATCATGCCAACCGATCCTGATTGTAATTCGTCCACATAAAAATTGTCACCAATACCTCCGACAAATATTCGAATAGAGTCATCGGATAGTTCCTTAGTTTTAGATATGCGTGGTGATGTGGGTATTGCTTCTATTTTTGCATAGCATTCAGTGTGAGATTCTCGAGATATTTGTACCAATAAATCCGGTTCTAAAGGTAGCGAATCCGTATCCTGTATGAATATCGGTAAACTTATAGATTCCGAGATGCTTTTGTAGTAATTTGTGATTATAGATGGGTGTATGCCAGCCGGCGGCATCACCATGATGGCATCAGCTCCGAGGTCTTGTGCTGTATGGCTGTATAAAATTGCGGTATCAGTGCCTGGAGCGCTGGTATTAATGACGACTTTTGCTCTGTGGTTAACCTGTTTTACGATTGCAGTAATGGCAACGTTACGTTCGTTTTCGCTAAGCTTGTATATCTCACTGGCCATAGCTAATCCAATGCCATCTACACCACTTTTGATTAGGTATTCAACCTCTCTTTGCAGATCTTCTACATCTATACGTGCATGGGAATCAAAAGGCATAGAGAGAATCGGATATACTCCTTGCATAGTGCGGTCAACCATAGGCTTCTCCTCTAAGAATTCGCCTACATATTAAACTCTGTGAGAAGTTTTTGAAATTGCTTTGATGTGAAGTCGTACATAAAAGATTAGTAATAACCAGTTGGTACTAAATATGTGTTAGTCTGAGTCACGTTCAGCAAGTCGTCGATTTTGTTTAATCTTAAGGATACTTATGGTAGTAATTTGATCAGCATACGCCGTGCTCTATCAAAGGCAAGTGGGACCTATTATGGATGGCGGCTTATACCAATTGCGGGCTTGGTTATGTCTTTGACAACTGCCCCAATGTTTCATGCAATGGGTATTTGGTTCGTTGCTATGGAAAGTACTTTCGGATGGAATCGAACACAGCTTTCCTTGGCATTTGCCTTTACTAGGATCGAAGGAGGAATCCTGGGACCGATTGAAGGCTATCTTATCGATCGTCTTGGGACACGTAGGCTAGTTTTAATCGGTCTGGTAATTTCAGGAATTGGATGGGTTATCTTTAGCCAAATCCACTCATTGTGGATGTTTTATTTGGCGTATTTAGTTGTGTCGTTGGGACAGGGCTTGGGGAGCTGGTTACCACTCAACACAATGCTCAATAATTGGTTTAATAAGAAAAGAACTATTGCTATGGGGCTATCCAATTCTTCGAGCAGAATTGGAAGCTTAATACTACTTCCTGTAATTGCATGGTCGGTGGACCCTGATGCTGACCGGCTCGGATGGAGCTTGACTACAGCAATATTAGGATTAGCAATACTTGGTCTGGCATTTCCTGTTTCACGATTGATTCGCAATAGGCCTGAAGATCATGGGCTTTTGCCTGACGGAGAACCTATTGCTCAAGATAATAGCCTGGGGGCGATAGCGGCTACTGATGAACAACATTACGAATTCACTCTAGTTGAAGCGTTGAGAACCCGTGCTTTCTGGTTTTTAAGCTTAGGTCACGGCTTCACATCTATGGTATTGATTGCGATGATGGCGCATTTAGCACCAATGATGACTGACCGTGGATATGGTATTCAAACAGCTGCATTCGTCCTTACTGCCTATACAGTTACTTCTATGATTTTTCAGGTCGTCGGAGGCTTTATTGGTGACAAAGTTCCGAAAAATATTGCTTTGATGGTTTTCACGTTCATCCAATCAGCTTCGGTATTCCTTCTCATATTTGGCCCGACAACCTTGGTGACGGCCTACTCTTTTGCTGTGTTGTTTGGAATAGGCTTCGGCGGAAGAAATCCCTTGACCACATCAATAAGAGGAGAGTATTTTGGGAGGAAATCATTTGGGAAGATAATGGGAGTTTCTCAAGTTCCCATGAATCTGTTGCTTCTGTTCGCACCAATGTTTGCTGGGGTAATGAGAGACTGGCAGGGCGACTACATTGTCGCGTTCAGTGTTTTGGCGGGGGTAGGTTTTGTGGGATCAATCATGTTTCTATTATCCACCCGCCCCAGGATTCCCAAAAATGTGTCAGTATGAAGATGAGTTGTGTATTATTCTTAAAATTAATCGATTGAGAAATTTAACCAAGTATTGTACATACGGTCAAGGATTGTCATTTTGGAGAAGAAGATTACCGTGAAGTATTAACTTAAACGAGAAAGGAATTAAAATTGAGAAATAACAATGTTCTTAGAGACTTGATAGACTCAGGGAAGCCCACTATAGGCACTCATCTATATGGTCAATGGCCAGGAATGGTAGAAGTAGTCGGACACTCTGGAACAATGGATTACATAGAATTTTCTGGTCAGTATGCCCCATATGACCTGTTTTCCTTAGAGAACTTTGGACGGGCTATTGATTTGTTTGATCATATGAGTTCCTTGATGAAATTGGATCAAGAACCTAAGACATATCTTGCCGAGCGTGCAATAGGGTCAGGAATCCAAAATGTATTATTTGCCGATATCAGGACTGTCGCAGATGCTAGAGAAGCTGTGACAGCAGTACGACCGGAGACCCCTGAAGATGGAGGAAGGGGAGGAGCATCTGCTACACGGGACACGGCATATGGGTATCCGGGGATGACGCTGCAGGATTATGTTGACACTTTAAGATCATCGGTTATTGCCATAATGGTGGAAAAAAAACCATGCGTAGATAACCTTGAAGAAATATTATCAATTGGAGGGATAGATATGGTCCAATTTGGACCAGGCGATTTTTCAATGAGTATCGGGAAACCAGGGATGACTGACGATCCTGAAGTAAAACTGGCTGAGAAATTGACTATTGAGACCTGTTTGAAGTTAGGTATACGCCCAAGAGCAGAGATAAATGCATGGGAAGACGCAAAGCCTTACATAGATATGGGGGTAATAGATTTCTGCATCAATTCGGATGTAGGTATAATGCATGCGTTTTGTCAAGAACAGGGAGAGAACATGGCTAAGGTTTTGGGACGTTGAAATAAGTATGACCTGACTCTGTAATAAATAACCGAAACTTGTTATACGTCGTAATTCAGGTGAACTATTAAGAGAGGTTGTTTTTGGATTCAAAAAAAGTTTTGATGACGGGTGGTGCGGGGCGTATCGGGAGAGCTGTTCTGGATCGCTTGGCCAGCCTATACAGATTTGAGATCCTTGATTTAATAGAAGTTCCCGGTGTGAAATCCCATGTTGCTAACCTAGCGCATTTGGACGAGATCCTGCCTGCGTTTGAGAATCAGGATGTGGTGGTGCACTTAGGTGGTGATCCTGATGGAGGTGCAAAATGGGAATCTGTTTTGCCCAACAATATTGAAGGAACATACAATGTACTTGAGGCATCGAGATTGTCGGGTGTGAAGAGATTTGTATTTGCCAGTTCAAATCACACTATTGGGGTCAATTGGGGCCTAGATCCATACAAATCAATATATGAAGGGAAATTAGAGAAATTGCGACGGCCAATTCCAATGCTGTCTAACAGCGATGTTCGGCCATGTTGTCTGTATGGAGTGGGTAAAGCCTTTGGTGAAAACCTTGCGAGTTTTTATCATGACAAATACGGTATGTCTTGCATATCTATACGAATTGGAGGAGTTGCCTCAGATGACAACTGGCAATCGCACGGGGTTTCGGGCTTGCCCTTGTGGTTGAGTCACAGGGACGCATCTCAAATAGTACAAAAGTGCATTGACGCACCGTCTTCTGTTGGGCACGCAGTGGTATACGGAATATCTAACAACTCTCTACGTATTACTGAAATAGAGAGTGCTAAAGAAATACTGGGTTATGAACCGCAGGATGATGCGGGATCTGAATTACCAACGAATCTTATAGCCAATTCGCCATTTGATCCACACTGATTTTATCAAGTTTGAGAGTTTACCTAGATGACAGCGATTAAGAATTCTAGACTGTTGGTGCCTAATCTTCTTATCGGGACTATTTTACAGTGAATACCGTAACGGATGCAGTTGTTATTGGTGGTGGTCTTATGGGTACAAGCATTCTTTACAACTTGGTTAGCCGTGGTGTAGAGACGCCGGTTTTGTTGGAGAGAAGCACACTAGGTTCCGGTTCAACCGGACGGTCTTCAGGAGTGGTGCACCTCTTTACAGATCCAGAATTACCAAGGGCTAAACTAACTCAAATCAGCCTAAATATATACAGGAATTTTGAAGAGACTCTTGGTATTGAAGATCCCGGATTCGTCAATACCGGATTTTTGATAATGGTTCCTTATTCTGATGAGACAAAAGTAAAAGAACATGTAGTCAGGCAGCAAAGACTCGGAGTATCAACAAGCATCATTTCCTTAGAAGAAGCCCAGATACTTGCCCCAGATTTTGCACTTAGGGAAGATGAAGTATTCATATGGGAACCAGACGCTGGTTATGGTGACCCTTCCGGAGTTGCGCTTGCTTATTCCAGAGGTGCAAGAGACTTGGGTGCAACAGTTGTACTTGAGACTGAGGTTACAGATATTGTGATCAAAAATAATCGTGTAACGGCAGTCGTTACAGATACTGAAAGATATGATACTGAAAATGCTATTGTTGCTACTGGTCCCTGGTCTGGTGAGTTTCTCCATAAGTTAGGCTTGAATTTGCCGTTAAAACCAACATTGGCAGAAGTCTTCGTTCTCAGAATACAAAATACTCCAAATGGGCGTGTCCCAGGAGGGAGTGACAGGTCGAACAATATTTATTTTCGTCCTGAAGGGAAAGATATGGTACTGGTGGGTGGTAATGAAACGCCTGGAGAAATTAGTCCGGATGCTTACCCTCGAGAACCTGCTCAGGAAACAGTGATACGCAACTGGCAGGCATTGAGTAGACGAGCTCCTTCTATGGAGCATGCAGAATTTTTCAAAGGGTATACTGGTGTCTACACAACAACTCCTGATCGGATGCCGATAATAGATAAGGTTAATGGCATAGATGGACTGTACATCTGTACGGGATTCAGTGGTAGAGGATTCAAATTAGCACCAGCTGTTGGAATGGTAGTTTCCGAAATGATGATTGATGGAAATGTTAAGTCTGCTGACATCTCATCAATGAGAATGGATAGATTTTGATCAGCGATTGGTTAATAGAACGATGCCCATAGTTTGCCACCGTTCAGAGCTGTCCACATTTGTACGGTTCCATGCCTGCAATATCACATAAACCGCACATTACCTAGTCACACTTTACGTAAGCGTGCTTGTGCTGATTATGGTGAACAACTAAATGTGGTTACAAGTTGTTACATCTTGGATCTGACCAAGCGTGCATTACTCGATTCCGAAGACTGCCTTAAATTTGAGTTAATCGTTTACCTTAAGAATTTGTCTAACCAGTTTATAACCCAATCAAAATATTTCAGCCTGTATGTGTGGATTCCGGGAGGCCGATGTACTAGGAAGCTATTAGCTTTGCCGGCTTTTTCATAAACAGGTCCCACTACTTTTATCAATTCATCCACTCCGGCTTTAGGCATGTCGTCATCTTCTGTCGGAGCAATCATCATGAAAGGTCTTGGAGCTATACATGATGCCACTATCTGAGGGTGATCAAAGTACCTTAGTAGCTGAGGTACGTATATTGCTGTACTGTGCCGTTTTGTATTACCGTAATGAATCATTTGCTCCATGGTGCCAAGAACACCGCAAACGGCTGCAGACGTCTTTATCCATGGTGCCAAGGACATTGCCATCCAAGATGCTAACCCGCCCAGTGACATGCCTGTAAATCCAATTTTTGAACTATCAACTAGGTCAATGGCCTTTAGGACTAAGGAAGCTCTAATAGCTTCGTCGGCCAACATCCCCAACTGCGGCCTGCCATAAGGTGCTAACAATTTGGTTTCTTCTTCCCAATCTCCTATAGTACGTCTTCGGCTGACACACCCCTTCGGGGAAAATGTCAACACAGCGTAATTTTTCTTGGCAAGCTCTCTTCCCCACCCGAGCAAAGGCCCTCTCTTCGGTTTTGGTCGATAAAGCGTTTTGTGCAGTACTTCTTCAGAGGAACTGCCAGTGCCGGGCATACCTACGACGCCTGGTAACTTTACACCTTGCAAATCTAAAGGGACTGCAACGGTGGCGTTGATGATTTCATTCGTGTAGCTGGGATATTTGATTTGCGTGAAACTAAGACCATCTTCCTCCCAAGATGTTCCCAAATCAAAATCCAGGTCGCTTGGAATTTCATCGATACCAAGTATTTCCTGAAATTTGGAACGTACGTCTTCTCTGGCTATCTCTACAGGAAAAGCAGGACGGATGTCTTGAGGTACAGTTTCACTCATCTGGTTGTTCGAATGATTATTTCATGATGTTCCTTTAATGAAACATCCAATGAGTACAATATATATGTGAGGTCTTTGTTTTTGCGATTTAGTTGCATGGTTTAATTTCTCCGGTCCATTCTGACGTATAGGGCAATTTTATCTTGACCGAAGCACCCTGAACCGCTGCAAATGAAGTGAGGCGTTGGAGTGGCGCATTATAATTATCTTTACGTACAGGATGCACACCGCGGCGCGTAAATTCAGCCGAATTATCAAAGGAATACGCCGGACTAACATTCTCTGGGGGCCAAACTGTAGGCTTTTTATCACTGGTTAGCTTGCTTTGTGGTTCATCCAAGAAAGTATACGATTCTCCGCCCTTAGCAATAGAGAATTCTACATCTCCCCACTCAAACCCCCCTAGATTTTTGAAATATATTTTTGCCTTCCGCCCTTCCCCTTCGAGGCAGGCTTCTGCTAGAAGAGGTTCACCTAATTCCGCACCTTCGGGCAAAGTCTCTTCGTCATTGCCACAAGCAGCCATAATCATCAAAGCCAAACTGAATGTAACAAATAGGTATGAGCGCAAACAAAAATCTCTCATTGTGCTTATCATCAATAACTCCAGTAATTTGTAGCGAAGTGGATTTTACCACATTGAACGATGCAGAGGATGTGAGTTTAGTTGAGCTACGGAGTACGATTGGCTGTCACCGTAGATGGCTGTCATACAGTATCCAATCTACTTAGAGATTGGTTGAGATCGGACGCCTGATTAAACAGGATTCACTAAATCAGGCCGATTATTGACAGTTTTGTTAACATCTGTGCTAACAGGATGGGCTGACATTTCTTTCGCTGCATATGGAACTAGTATTTCCTTTAGTTCTGACAAGTTAGTACCTCCTGAACTAAGCCACATGTCATATGAACCCTGAGTCAAAATTACAGGCATTCGATCATGTATTGATTCCATTAGGCTGTTCGGATTTGTTGTGATGATGGTGCAGGATGGGATCCATTCTTGTGAAGGTGACTTCCACCACGTGTAAATACCGGCAAGTGCCATCCATCGCTGGTTCAATAAATGAATCCAGTGTGGTATTTTCGAAAAATTAGTTTTTTTCCATTCGTAGAATCCGCTTACTGGTATCAGGCAACGTCTTCTTTCAAATGATAACTTGAAACTGTTTTTACTGCCTATTGTTTCTGCGCGGGCGTTGATTGGAGTGTTGAGCGATTTACCGTTTTCGTCGAGAGCCGAACGGCCATTTATAGATCTCGTCTGGTATGGGAGAAGGCCCCATCTCATTGAGTGGGCTTGCCTCCGATTGTTCTTTTCGAAGATTACAGGTATTTGGTCGGTAGGAGCAACGTTATATCGCGGCATACAAGCACCCATGTTCTCAAAAATTGTGGTGCTTGGATCAATACCAAAAGCATTTACCATTGATACTGCATCATCAGCTATGCCAAATCGGCCACACAATAGAGGATGTCTCCAAATGTAATCTAAAGCTTTAGTTTATACGCTTCTGTAGGAGTCCCGGAAGGAATGTCCCGAGCGCTTCCCCTGCCAAAATGTAATTCTGTTGGGCGATAGTGTTTGTTCAGAACTCTTGGAGGCATGGGGAGGTCATTATAAAGGACTCCTTCAGGTCTTAGAAAAGGCTCCGCGTATGCGCAACCTGCTATCATACCCCAGCGGCCATCGCGGGCCTCCACTATCCATCGCGCTGTCTCTCCCTCGTACCCTTGGCTTGTGATTTGGTCGATAGCATGTACCTTCTTATCAATAACTGAGGTGGTGTCTATCCACACATCTGGGATGATTCCAGGTACAAAAACACTTTTAGCATTGGCTTCTTGGCCAGCTGAGAATGAAAAAAACACCTGCTTAACTCCATGATAAGCATCCACGCCATCAAATTCCATAACTCTGTTTTGAGCCACTTCCAATGCTTTCATAACTATCCTGCCAGTGCTGGGATGATCATCTATCACAGGGCTGTCGTCCGCAGGTATGTGGGTAATTAGAATATCTGGTTTAATTTTCATAATCAGATCTGCAATTTGATGCACCTTTTCCAGATCGAAGTAGATTTCGTGATCTTTCCATCCGAGCATAATCAGTTCATGTACTCCTAATATTTCGGCAACCCTTTCAGATTCACGAGCTTTGAAATTCCTATAGGATTCTAGCGTCAATGATTTGAGGTCCGGATCACGTTGATTTTCAGGCATGGCTTTTTGGTCAGCGAGCCATTGCATGTGGTGCCGTTCACCGTGCGTAACTATTACACTGGTGATGCGATCTCCTTTTTCGGAGTGTATGGCTACAGTTCCAGACGCTTCAGTTGCACTGTCTGCCGGGTGAGGATAGATGACTAATATATTGAAAGGGCCCAACATAGTTCTCCTAGTTAATAATATTGATGATTCTAGCAGACGTTAGCGGGATTTAAGTAAAAAGTATGTTTAGTGGTGGTAAGTTGTTTTGAACAAAACAACTCCTATCGTTTTTGTAACAACTAGTTAGCCGAATTTGTAATGCAAGCGCGAAAGTTAGTTTTATATTTAGCCGAACAGAAATTAAACTTACTTTTACTCTAATATCGCACAGTCGCTTAATGTGATCATGTCACCAATGGCTACGAACATTGCCCTTTGCCCATCAACATCTTTTACGGATGCCTGATAACCCTCTACGATTCCTTGTACGGAAACCGGTAATCCCGGTTGGAGTCCAGAGAATGCATCTTTCGGCCCCGGTTCTGAAAATATACATTGAACTGGTGATCCTCCCTGTCCTCCTGTTCCTTGTACATTGACAAATGCAACGTCTTTCTTATTCGTGCCGTAGGTGCTTACCACGCCAGTAATTTCTACAGTCTGGCCTCTAAATTTTGCGTCGGTGGCTTCTTTATTCCGCATATATTCATTTACGAAAATCCCACTGGTGAACTTGAGGGATTCAGGCAATTCCCCTTTTAGCTTCAAATCTAAGGCGGTCGAACCGGCTTTAGAATCCTTATTAGATGAATCTGTGTTGGATTGATTGTTATCGGAGCTGCATCCAATGGATATTGCCACGATAAGAGTCAACCCTGTAAAAATTAACTTTTGCATTTAAACACACCTCTGCGGAAAGTATATATTAAAACGTCAAGGAAATTTGCTTGTCAGTATTTCGGTATTGTGGGCAAAGGACAAGCCGTTGAATAATGCATCCATCTTTTAGAAGAGTTGGTCTCTCATAGAAGGGATTTCTTTCGAGCTTACAAAACCGTTCGTGTCGCCCAATCTCCTGGTATACTCAATATGCCTTGCTCGAGATTTGTGACGGATCCTTGGCCACAGTATGCCATTGCTCTAGTTAGCTCTTCACTCAAAATCTCCAGTATCCGATGCACCCCTTCCGCCCCTTCAACTGAAAGTCCCCAAAAGAGAGGGCGACCAATCGCAACAGCCCTTGCACCCAGAGCTAAAGCCTTTAATACATCCGAACCTCTCCGAATCCCAGAATCGAGATATATTTCAAGTTTTCCATTTACAGCCTCGTTGATTTCTTGGAGCGTTTCAATAGAGCTTAATGTCATATCTATCTGCCTGCCCCCGTGGTTGGAGACGAAAATGCCATCGACATCGTGATCTACCGCCAATTTGGCATCTTCAGCAGTTCTAATGCCTTTCAATATTAGTGGCAGGGCAGTTAATTTTCGAAGCCATTCGATATCTTTCCAAGTGAGGTTAGGCCGGTCCAGATTCATCCAATTAGGTGTTTCTTCCTGCACATTCGGAACATCCATACCTATGAAATTTCCGTTTTTAAACGGACCTTGGAATCGATTACGTACATCTCTTTCCTTCGCGCTTGGAACAGGTGTGTCAATTGTTAGACAGATTGCCTGATATCCCGATTCTTGCGCACGACGAACGAGAATTTCAGTGGCAGGTTGGTTGCGGTGATAAAGTTGAAACCATTTGGGTGCAGAAGTAGTTTTGGAAATTTCCTCCATAGAATAGTCACTGTTGGTGGCGGCAACCATTAGTGTGTTTGATTTAGATGCACCGAGAGCCGTAGCCAATTCGCCGTCGGGGTGAGCTATACAGTGCCCGGCCGCTGGTGCAATGATCACAGGGAAGCTGATTGGAGTTCCGAGAACAGTTGTAGATATATCTATATCCCTGATGCCTCGTAAGAAACGAGGTCTAAGAGCTATGGAATCTAGGGCAGACCGATTGCGTCTAGACGTGATTTCATCGAATGCTCCTGCGTCAATGAAATCCCAAATGTCTCCCGGTAAATTTTGTTTTGCCTGTGATTCAAAATCGTATAGGCTAACGAGGTAAGGGTTCACATTTTCCATTTGTTCGCTGCACCTCCAATAAATCTTTACCTGAGGTATATCCGATATTGGATTTATAAACCTATCTTTAATACTGATTTATAACGGCATTTTGGATCAATATAATCTAGCAAGTCAAGAGGGCACAGGGAAAACGGTATTTCAGAGAATGAGACATAATTGCTGACTGTCTTATGTTTGGAAGAATGCCTAAATATACGCAAAGTGCTCAATAGGACAGGTGAATATAATATCGGATACTGATGCTAGGAGTAATTGTCAGATGTTGATTCGGACTATGTATGTGTGATTGATGGTATACAGGACCTGAAATTATTCTAAGCCTACCCCTGTAATTTCAACAGATTTATTCCAAAGTCGTTCTCTTAGAATTGGGTCCATAGCTAGTTTGTTAGGTTCTACTATGATAGGTTTTCCGCGAAATTGGCGTTTCGTATGCAATCCCACAAATTCTCCGCCTTTAATTAGTTTGCTAGTTGCAGCCATTATTGCTGGAATCGCAGCTTTATCGGGACTATGGAAAATGGTCGAATTGAGGATTTTGCTAAATATGGAGTTGCTCAATATTTTTGGCATGTACCTGACGATGTTGGTTAGAGTTACCCCGGGATGACATGCTACCGATAAGGTTTGATAGTTTTTTCCTCGAAGCTTTGCATTCAGTTCAATAGTAAACATAATTCTGAACAGATTACTCAATGCATAAGTCTTCATTTTGTCGTAGTGAAATTCAGAGTTGATATTTGTCCAGTCAATGTGATTAATTCTGTATTGAGAAATGCTAGACATGTTGACCACTCGAGAGCCTCGGACATCTTTCATCATGGGGATCAGTCGGTGACTGAGTAGATAGTATCCGATGTAGTTGACGGCGAAGGTTAACTCTAAATGTTCTTTTGTGAGAGTGAACGGTGGTCTCATTACTCCTGCGTTATTTATCAGAACGTCCACCTTCGGATAGGTTTTCATGAGTTGGTCAGAAAAAACCTCGATGCTTTCAAAGCTTTGAAGATTAAGATTTATATATTCGATGTTACCGGGAATGTGTTTTTTAGCTTCGTTGCCACGGTTTTCGTCCCGGCAAGCAAGAATTACAGATGCTCCCTTCAAAGAAAGAAATTTAGCTATTTCAAAACCAATACCTGTGTTGGCACCAGTTATAACCACCACTTTATCTTTGATAGAATCGGCTTCTTTCAGATCAAAATGTTCCATGTGGCACCCATGAATATCAGTGATTTAGATATCAGTATAGCCTAGTGAGGGAAAGAACCTGGGTGGATCGGGCTCCAAGTTCGGGGCAGAGATGTATGAACATTAGAGTGGTGTTGAATATTGAAAATTTGATACGGTGTCTAGTGCTGGCTGCGATGGATAACATATGGATAGGTGTAAAGGATTTCCCCAATGAATTCAAAATCACACACGAAACTAGGCCTAATAGAAGGGCTTCACTCAACACCTGCGCGGAGGTATTTGTCAGACCAGAAAATACCAGACGATATCATATGGGATTTGTTAGATGCTGCCATACGTGGTCCGTCGGGAGGTAACAGCCAGAGATGGTCATGGATAGTGGTACGGGATAGGCAGACCAAAAATCAGATTGCAGAATGGTATCTTGATGGATGGAATAAAGCGTATGGGATTAGACGTGATGACATTATGGAGCACAGGGATATTACTGATACTCTTGGGCCAAGAAATTATCTAAGCGCTGAACATTTAGCCAATCATATTCAAGAAGCACCCGTTTGGATTTTCGCTGTATTGAGAAACACAGCAAAATCTAACAGTCCTAGGGCAGGGTCATCAATATATGGTGCAGTGCAGAACCTTATGCTTGCCGCTCGTAGCTATGGTATTGGTTCAACCCTGACCACTCTATACTCGGGCCATGAAAATGAGGTAAAAAATCTTCTTGGACTTCCGGATGATGCCATGACTATGGCTCTGATTCCCCTGGGATATCCCAGTAAGGGGAAATGGTCTCAACCTAAAAGACAACAAGTAGAGGATGTTACTCATTGGGAACTCTGGGATGTTTATAAGCAACGCTAAGGACATCAATTAAAACAGATAAACAGCATGTTGTGGGATCAAAAAGCCTGGATGTAATCAAAGCTACTGTTCAGATTTTCAAATACGTTTTGACTGGAAGGAATTTCAAATATTGCCGGTCCTCCGTATTGTTTGGATTTGAGGATTTGGACCATAGCAGAGCAGTCTAATTCTCCAGATTCGACAGTTGGGAGGATGTCCCCCTCTCGTATTTGTTTGAAATGCACGATTTTTAGCATGTCGAGTGGCAATTTTGCCAAGTCTTCAAGAGGGTCCATACCTGGCTGTTTTCCAATTTGATTGGCTGGATCAGGGCAGAGTCCTAAGAAATCCCCTAAGTTGTTTGGCAAGCTGTCTCTACATACTTGTACGAGCATATGTAATGCCCGAATAGGCTGACCTGAATTTTCTATAGAGATGGTTATACCTTGTGAGGAGGCTATTTTGGCGAGTTCTTTGAAGCTGAAGGCCTCTTCTGGAATATCAGAATGCTGTTTCCAAACCTTCTTTTGAGGAGTCAGATCAACCAGTCTTAAGTGTGGATTAGTACCACTCACAGATATACATGCCTCCAGTGATTTCTGCAAAATAGATCCTTCTGGATCCAAACCTCCGGATAAGAAAGGAGCTGAGATTGCAAGATTGAAAGACATGTCACTGAAATTATTGGCCAAAGAATCAAAATTACTGACTACAGGACTCCACGTGTCATCTGCACCAGTTTCCAATTCCCCTAGGAACGTTTGTCTCAATTCAACGTGTTTTGCCCCGATGTTCCGGGCTCTGGTAACTAGCTCCGTTAGGTTGTTGTTTTGCAGTTGTATTCCCCATGAATTGGTTATAACGCCAACCTTCATACCATCTCCTTCAAAGTGGCTCTACTGTATTACTGGTAGTTTGTATTTATTGATATAAGAGGGAGATTAAAGGCTAAGAATTCAGTCTGTAGATCAAGTACGCAACCAATATTACTACTGCCGCAGTTCTCCATATCATTCTAATCTTTATATTCTTCATGGTGGCTAATTATACGACATCTGTGGATTATCAATAGGTTCGTTATTGAATTTGATATAGATGCACTAATATACTCGTGGAAGTTTCTGGGAAAATACGTTTGTTATATAGATTGTGGAGGGATAGGTAATGGAAGTTGGATTAATTAAGCAGTTTGAGAGATATTGCGAGACTAGAGATATACCGGAAATTTATAGGATATTAACTGACCCTAAATTATCGGAATTGACTCATCCTGATTTAGATTCAAAAGGTATGGCCAAGCTAGAAGTATTTGGAGCGCGGGGGATATCTGTCGTTCTTCAGAGTACCAGCACTGGCCTTGCCAAGGATGGATTCTTTGAGGCTCACAGAAAATTTGTTGATGTGCATGTTCCATTGATTGGAGTAGAGTCTATCGGGTATACCCCATTGGACGGGAGAGTTAAACAAGGAGGACCTGTGCCTATCTATAACCTCTCTAAAAGTGATGATGTTACATACACTCCTTTTGAATCGGAAAGTGAAATGACAGTCATTCGGCTTACCGAAGGGATGTATGCTTTGTTCGACCCGGACGATGTTCACATGCCTCGGTTACAAACTCAAGGTCCGTCGTCTTTGGTGAAAATGGTTATCAAAATACCCGTTGCATTCATGCCTGCTGCTAACCAACAACTAAGAGATATATTGTCACTAGAGGGAACTGTGTTAGAAAAGCTTCTTAATTTAGGTTAAGACAATATCAACATAGCTAATCAAATTAAGTAGAGATCAATATGTTATCTACCATCACCATCAATTCCAGCGCCATCTCCAATGGTCAACCCGTCCGCTTTGGCTTTTTTTAATTCGCCAAAATAAGAACTTATATTTTTCCGAATAATTCCAAGTAAGCTTTGTATTGGCCATATGATTATAAATATTAAGACTGTCAGTTATTTCATCAATTTAGCTCATTGTTCAGATTAGCAAATTATTCAAAGAATCATTTTC
>CAZMZE010000016.1:0-52030 GCA_964570875.1 uncultured Dehalococcoidia bacterium | reverse complement strand
GCAACCTCAAACAAATTCTCTATCGGAATTGATCAAATCAGGCAACTTGAAAAAGAAGCTAACCTCAAACCTTACGAGGGAGCCTGCAGAGTATTCATTGTTGAAGAAACCAATGCGATGAGTATCGAGGCATCCAACGCTTTACTAAAAACCCTAGAGGAACCCCCTGCTCAAGTTCTAATGCTTCTTTTATCATCTGAACCAGATACCATACCTGCTACTATTGTATCTAGGTGCCAACAGATAAAGATGCATCCTATAGCTTCGGATGTAATATATGGCCATATTCGATCAATAACTCAATTTGAAGATGCCTATATTAAAGAAATTGCTGCCGAATCATATGGACGAATGGGCTGGGCAATACAGGTAATAGACAATCGGGATATGCTTGATAAACGCCAGAAAATTATAGATTGGTTTGAAGAACTCCTATCTGTCCCATTAAATATGAAATTTTCCTACGTAAATGAACTGGCATCAAAACATAATATTGATAGGGAGGAAATGTTTAACGAACTGAAGTTGTTACAATTGTGGTTCAGAGACATGCTGATGCTCTATGTGGGTTCACCTAATTTGGTAGTAAACCACACTCGAATAGATTCTTTACTCCAGATCTCTGACTCACTTTCCCGTACACAGATAGTCAAAGCAATAAAAGACATCGATAGTTCAATCAACATGCTCAAAATAAATGTGGGCACAATATTGGTACTGGAACAGTTGATGCTGAAATTACCGATACCTAAACCCAGGTGATTGTGCATTGGCAACTATAGCTGGAGTAAGATTTTATCCTGACAAACTTGTTAGGTATGTTGATACCTGCGGCATACCTGTAATCGCAGGTGACTGGGTGGAGGTGGAAACAGACAGCGGACCCAAGAATGGTATCGTTGTCTTTGGCCCTAATCAAATTCTACACTCTAATCTAGATTGTTCTAAAATGCGCTTACTAGGTAAAGTTGCGAAACCCTTTGGTCAATAATTCCGTTAATTTATTTTTATTAGGATACCGCAATTACAGCGTCTGTTATATCAACGAGTAGCTTTGTCCACCATCCACCACTAGGCAAGCTCCTGTAATCATTCCAGCCCTGTCCGATGACAGAAAAGCTACCAAATCTCCCACTGGTTCAGGCCACCCAAATTTCCCCAAAGGCAGGTTGCTTTCTATAAAACCTTGAACCACCTCCTCAGTATTTTCATTCTGAAAACGCTCCCAACTACCTCTATCGTGAGCAATCGAGCCAGGTGCGATTGTATTGAGTAATACCCCATCCTTTGCCAGAGATCTCGCCGTGCTTTTTGTTGCGGCAATCAAAGCAGCTTTTGCAGACATATAACCTAAACTTCCACCGTATTCGCGCCCCCATATTGATGCTATGTTTATGATTCGGCCCCATTTTTGATTTCTCATGTGTGGTAGTGATAGTTTCATCATTTGTAAAGAAGAAAATAAATTAAGTTCAAACGTCTCTTTGAATTCAGTCAATGATAGCCCTGTTATATCTGCTTTTGATAAAGATCCCCCGGCATTGTTGACCAAAATATCGACAGGACCTAGTTTATCCGATATCTCATTGTAAATAGAAGAAAGCGCCTTCTCATCAGTCACGTCACCAACAACCGGTATGGATTTGACTCCTTGTTTAGAAATATCGTCAACCGTTGTGGTGAGAGTGTCCATATTTCTTGCACATATTGCTACATTTACTCCTTCAGCAGCTAAAGACAAGGCGCATTGCCTGCCTATACCCCTGCTTCCTCCTGTAACCAAAGCTACTTTCCCACTGATTCCAAGATCCATTTATCACCTCTCTGACCCTTTAATTGGAGATTAGCATGTTTGATCGTGATCAAACATGCTAATTATATATCTCAATTTATGAAAATATACTGTGTTGACGTGAACAGCCACCTCAATTAACATTTCTAGCTAATGTACTTAGATTTGCATGCTCATTCAATATCTTCAGACGATTCTCGGGCCACCGTAGAACAGTACGTCAAGTGGACCAGTGTCTTGAGACGTAAAGGAAGAGAAATCGATGGATTTGTGCTTACGGAGCACAGAGGATTCGATTTCGGAAAAGATTATAAAAAGCTAGGTCAGGATAACGATGTTTTGATACTTAAGGGATCTGAGCTTGACACAAATATTGGCCATTTCCTAGTGTATGGAGTTAACGAACAACTCGCCGAGATGGTGAACTTCTCCCAGGTTGGTCTTGACGCTCTTAACTTGATTAAATCAGCAGAAATATGTGGCGCCATAGCAATACCCGCTCATCCTGGACGCTTTGGCGTAGGCTTATATGAATACTATGGCCAAGAATACGATCTCAGTTCAATTAAGATAGTGGAACATTTGAATGGAAGTAATCGACCTGGGGAACAGGAACGTGCAGAAGAATTGATAGCAAAATACAAATATGCATGCACGGGCGGTAGTGACGCTCATCTTGTAAGTGCGATTGGAACATGCATGACAGAATTTGATACAGCAATATCCAACGAAAGTGAGCTTGTGAGTCAACTTAGAACAGGAAATTTCAGGCCGGTAAGAATTGAACAAACCGGAACAAAAAACGTTTAGGAGAATACTACAATGGCCTCAGAAGAAGAAATTCGATTCGATCGGTCACTGCTTGGAGTAGAACATCCAGTCGGTGAATTTGAAATAACTAAAGAGAGGATCTTGGGTTTTGCCAAAGCTACGGGTGAGAGCGAACCGGTATTTGTTGACGAAAGTGAAGCATCAAAAACAAAATACAGAGGAATTATAGCGCCACCTACTTTCTGCAACATATTTACCAGTGAGATCAAACGCCCTGAAATAGGATTGGAATTTGGTGACCTCGGATTCCACGCAGGCCAAGCCATCGAATACAAAAGTCCAGTGCGTCCAGGTGACAAGCTCAGCGCTAAAACTAAGCTCAAGGAAGTTTACGCAAAAACTGGTCGTTCAGGGAAAATGGTGTTCGAGGTTTGGGAAACGAATTTCACCAATCAAAACGACGTTTTGACAGCCACTGTAAAGGAGTCTTTCGTGCACAGGAGCAAGACCAACCTATGAGTAATACAAATATAAATTACAACAATATTGAAGTGGGTGACGACATTCCCTCTATAAGCAGATCCATCGACACCGTACAAGTATTAAATTTTGTGGATGTATGGACAGGCGATCCTAAGCCTACGAGATTCAACGATCCAGATACAGCGACCAAAGAGGGACTTGCTGGACCAATAGTACCAGGGTTAATGACTATGGCTTTCATTTCTAGGCTTTTGACTGAGTGGGCTCGAGGTGCAGAACTTAAAACACTTGATGTGGTGTTCCGCGGGTTGGTGCTACATAACATAACTCATACGCTGAGTGGAATCGTAACTGACAAGGAAATTACTGACGGTGCCCCGCAAATACAGTGCGATGTATTTTTAGAGAATCCAGAATCGACACGTTTGATTATTGGAAAGGCTATACTGGAATTTCCGAAATAAGGAGTTCCAGTCTTAAGGAGCCATGATAGAACCGCCATTGAGATTAATTGATTGACCATGGATCCAAGAAGAATCAGTGGTGCACAGATGGGCTATAATTCCTCCAACTTCTTCATCAGTACCAGCTCGGCGAATAGGGATTTCAGATTCGATATCGTTCCATTTAGCGCCTCTCCCAATATCATCAACTCTTGATGTATCGACCGCTCCAGGACACACGCAGTTGACATTAATTCCGTATTGACCCAATTCTTTAGCTAGGGCCTGTGTCATACCTATCTGAGCAAAGCACGCCGCATTATAGGCAAGAGCTTCGGAATTTCCAATTTTTCCACTGCCAGAAGACACAAAAACAATACTGCCTCCTTGGTCCTGTTCTATCATAATTTTAGCAACGGCTTTACTACACAAAAAACCACCCATAACTTTAACATCAACAACTCTTTGAAATATCTCGGGGTCGAGTTGCGTTATTGGAACCCTGTCAGGACCTCGTTTGTAAGCAGCGTTGTTTACTAATATGTCTATTCGACCGTACTCGCGCATCACGATTTCTATCATGTCATTAACATGAGTTTCGTTCGACACA
Source organism: uncultured Dehalococcoidia bacterium (assembly GCA_964570875.1). Taxonomy (GTDB): domain Bacteria; phylum Chloroflexota; class Dehalococcoidia; order Lucifugimonadales; family CATQGZ01; genus CAZMZE01. The sequence continues at coordinate 47,931 of CAZMZE010000016.1, read as the reverse complement.
TCTACCACTAACGGCAATGCACTGACACCATACGATCGAACTTGGTCTGCAGTACTATCAATATCATTCCAGCCAGTAGATTTTTCGTCCGGTGGATAACTTAGAGAATCACGGCCAGTTCCTGTAACTACAACACTCGCTCCCAATTTTGCTAATGCCACAGCAGTCCCTCTACCTATACCTCGAAGTCTTCCCCCACCAGTAACTATGGCAACTTTTCCATTGAGGACAGTCATATTTACTCCAATCCAATTATCGTGCCACCCGCACAATAATTGGAATATACTTTGACACCTGATAATTTATAGTTCTGGATACATTTTGTGCCAAGATGTCGCATTCTCATAGGCATATGCAACATGGAACAGGAGTTCCTCTCCCATGTGCGGTGCTAGAAACTGCAGACCGACAGGAAGGCCACCCACGTTGCCGCCAGGTACAGATATCGCTGGGATTCCAGCAATATTAGCAGGTATTGTCAAAACATCATTTAAATACATCTTTAATGGGTCCGACAGTTTCTCACCCAAATTAAAAGCAACTGTTGGCGATGTCGGAGCTACTAATACATCAAATCTTTTAAAAGCCTCTTTAAATTCATCAGTAATTAATGTCCTTACTTTCTGTGCCTTTAAATAGTATGCATCATAATAACCAGCTGATAGCGCATACGTGCCGAGCATAATACGCCTTCTAACCTCGGCCCCAAAACCCTCACGTCGAGTCTTTTCAAGAGCATCCCACATTCCAGTAGCATCTTCAGAAACATAGCCGTATTTAACTCCGTCATATCTTGCTAGATTAGCAGAGGCCTCAGATGGAGCTATAATATAGTAGACTGCCAGAGCGTGTTTTGTTGAGGGGAGAGATATTTCCTCAATTTGCGCACCTAAGTCCTGCAAAACTTCCATGGCTTCGCGTACTGCACTTTCAACACCTGGCTCTATGCCATCGACAAAGTACTCTTTAGGCCAACCAATACGCATACCCCTCAAATCAGTCTTTAATGACGCTGTGTAATCCGGAACATCATATTTGATAGAAGTCGAATCTTTAGGATCGTGGCCTGCTATAACGCCTAAAACAAGCGCGGAGTCATGTACATCTTTAGTTATTGGCCCGATTTGATCCAAACTACTTGCAAAAGCCACTAGACCATATCTGCTAACTAAGCCATAGGTAGGTTTCAGTCCCACCACTCCACATAAAGCTGATGGTTGTCTTATGCTTCCTCCAGTGTCCGAACCTAATGCCACAACACACTCTCCTGCAGCTACAGCAGCAGCAGGACCACCACTACTTCCTCCAGGTACTTTTTCTAAGTCCCAAGGATTCTTGGTGGAATAGAAAGACGAATTCTCCGTGGATGAACCCATAGCAAATTCGTCCATGTTCCCTTTACCAACTAACACCGCACCAGCTCGACGAATGCGTTCCACAACCGTAGCATCATAGGGAGGCACAAAGTCACTGAGCATACGCGAAGCACAGGTGGTAACTATACCTTTGGTACAAATGTTGTCCTTAATTTGCATGGGGATCCCTAGCAAATTTCCAATCTGCTTGCCATCTATGCGTTGATCAGCATCCATTGCGTTAGCAATAGATTCTTTCTCTGTAACGGTTATGAATGCTTTGAGGCGATCTTCGACTTGCTTTATGCGTCCCAGAACTGAGGTAGTCAAATCTTTTGAAGAAATGTCTCCCTGTTCAAGACATTTCTTTGCCTTATGAGCAGTCAATTTTATTATTTCTTGTGAATTCATATTAATAATTGGAACAATGCTGTTGGTAGCCAGAAAATCCGTCTACTTTATTGATCTCCTAGAACAGACCTTACCCTCACGAAATTCCCGTGCTTGGATGGAACATTCTCAAGAACTTCTTCAAGTCGCAAAGATTCTTTTGACTCATCATCTCTCATAACGGAATCTACATCTGCCGAATGGCCTGTTGGTTCAATATCATTAGTGTTAACTGAACTCAAAGCATCGAAATTTGTAAGAATATCAGACAATTGTTCTCGCATAAGTTCCAGCTCCGATCCGGTCATCTTTAAACGAGCTAATGCTGCCACATCCCTAACATCTTGAATTTTTAGTCTCATAATTTGATACCCCCATCAACCAACAAGTGAAGTGTAACAAAGCATTCAGACAGGCTCAATATCTACTCTCCAGCTATGTCATACAATTACATTTAGTTTTGAGAAATCCGCAACCGCTAGAAAAAAGATATAATTCTCTAAGAGCTTTTGCTCATATATAACTTAGGAAATTTCAATGCATACCATCTCTTTCGAAAAAACTACGCTCCCAAACGGACTCGATTTAATCCTACACGAAGATCATTCCATTCCTATAGTCGCCGTGAATATTTGGTATCACGTAGGCTCCAAGGATGAAGAAGCGGGTAAGACAGGATTTGCCCACTTATTTGAACATATGATGTTTGCTGGCTCTAAAAATCACAACAGTGGGTTTTTTGAACCTCTTCAAAAAATCGGAGCTAATCTAAACGGGTCGACTACGACAGATAGAACAAATTATTGGGTCAATGTTCCATCAAATTATCTTGAACTCCTCCTTTGGCTAGAGTCCGACCGCATGGGATTTCTACTAGATGCTATGGATCAAAAAAAATTCGATATCCAACGAGACGTCGTTAAAAATGAACGTCGCCAGAGTTATGAAAATCGGCCTTATGGGACAGCCTATCTCAGAATGCAGACTGAGCTATTTCCTGCTCCCCATCCCTACAACTGGCCCACGATAGGCTCTCAGAAAGATTTGGACTCGGCGGAGTTGAGCGATGTGAAAGATTTCTTTAAAAAGTACTACTCCCCATCAAATGCCAGTATAGCTATAGCTGGTGATTTCGATCCCAGTTCTGTCTCTGCTCTTGTAGAAAAATACTTTGGCGACATAGAACCAGGTCCAGCCCTAACTAGATTGGGCCATATGAAATCCAGTCTCAAAGGTCCTGTATCTGTAATTTTGCCTGACAGGGTACAACTCCCAAGATTATATCTATCCTGGCCCACAGGTGCTGCTTTCGGGGATGACGAGGCAAGATTGACTATATTATCAATGCTTCTCGGGGATGGCAAAAGTTCCCGATTGTATAAAAAACTAGTTTACGATTTGCAGATAGCGAGCGATGTTTCAGTGGGAGAAGATGCTCAAGAAATTGCTGGAGACTTTACCATTCAAGTCACCGCCAACCCAGATTGTAACTTAGATGAAATCGAAGGTATCCTCTGGAATGAGCTTGAAGAACTGGCTGAAAACGGACCTAATGAACAAGAGCTAGAGAGGGCAAAGAACCGGATTAAAAGTCAGCACATAACTCATCTTGAAAAATTAGGTGGTTTCGGAGGCAGAGCTGACCAGCTAAACTACTACAATGTTATTGGAAACGACCCCAATCTGATAAATCAGGATCTTATTAGGTACCTTGGAGTTAGCACGAAAGACGTTAAGACCGCGGCATCCATGCTACGTGAAAATCACGTTAAGCTTTCAGTAATTCCTAAAGAAACCCTGACGACAATTCAACCCCAAATCAATCGGTCTATTATGCCTTCGGGTACTGCGCCAGCGACATTTTCTCCTTCTATCCCATGGGAAGAACGATTACACAACGGTCTTAGGATAATCGGACTCCACCGTCCCGGCATCCAAACAGTTGGAATAGGACTTATCACAAACACTGGAGCAACCAGTGATCATCCTAAGAATCCAGGGGTGGCCCATATGATGGCTTCAATGCTATCTGAAGGCACATCAAGTAAATCTAGTCAACAGATTTCAGAATCCATGGAGTATTTGGGTTCACAACTATCAATTGAGACCTCCCGAGAATCCACTGCAATCACTACTGAAATCCTAACTGAGCATTTCACTACAGCAATGGAAATTGTGTCGGATGTCATACAGAACCCTTCGTTTCCACAACATGAATTGAAGCGGGTTCTTAAAGAACGCATTACTGATCTAAAAAGAATACCTGACAATCCTATGGCCATCGCATCAAGAGCTTCACGTGCACTGCTATACGGCCCTGATTCCAAATATGGTCATCCACTTTCTGGTACTGAAAGCTCAATAAAAAATATTCAACGTGAGATTCTTCAACAACATTTCAAAAACAATTTTGGGCCAGATAATTCAACGTTGATCATGGTTGGAGATGTCGAGAAATCAGTCGCATCGTCAATTGCACGAAAGATGTTTGATAACTGGCATAACCCTTCTACAGTTGACGAAACCAGTGTTCAAAACTCCCCTTATGGTATTAGTTCTGAAAAGGAGACCACAATCTACTTGGCAGATAAGCCAGGAGCTGCTCAATCAGTAATTCTGGCAGGACACGTAACCATTCCCCGGCATCATGAAGATTACTTTGCTTTTAACTTATTGAATCATATATTTGGAGGCCAATTCACGGCTCGACTTAACATGAATCTGCGAGAAGATAAGGGATTTAGCTACGGTTATATGTCCTCCATAGATTGGTTGAACATTCCATCAGCATTACTGGCCGGAGGCTCAGTGCAAACAGAAGTCACCAAGGAATCTGTTCTAGAAACAATTAAGGAATTCTCAGATATCAAGGGGCCGCGCCCAATAACCAAACATGAATTCGTTGATGCGAGAGATAGTATTCTAAGGAGCCTGCCATCACATTTTGAGACTAACGGTCAAATACTACAACAGTTAGCACGAATACCGATGTTCAATTTACCTATAGATTATTTCTCAACATTTTCATCAACTATAGAAAATTTGCGACAGGAAGACATTCACCGCGTGGCCAATACGCTAATCAAAGAAGACTCACTAACTGTATTGGTTGTAGGAGACCGATCTACAATAGGTTCTGATATTAATAGCATTGGTCTACCAGTTATACATGTTGATTATGAAGGCCGCCCAGCTTAACCAATAGACTGAAAGCATTCATTTAATATGATAGCTATCGTTAATACAGACTACCCGCCAACCTTCTCGACTGAATACAAAACGGGATATTGAACAGTTGTGCAAATCTAACTTTTCAATAAATCTATCGTCAAACCCCATTATGTAGTGAAAAAGACACTTTCCCGATATGCCATGCCCCACAATGGCAATGTTCACAATGCTATTGGTACTCACCAAAGGCTCGTTGTAAATTATTTCATCTTCAAGCCAACTTGACATTCTCCGCTGTACTAACCTAAACGATTCCCCATCTGGAGGTACGAAGTGTGACCCTTTACTAAGCATATATGAAATCATCTCTGGACTCATCACATCCGAAGACCGAGTCCCTCTCCATCCAAGTACTTGTTGCTCAATAATTTGGTCAACCTTGGTAAATTCTCTTCCTTCTTGACCCATTGATGCCAACATGATTTCTGTGGTCTGCACTGCTCTAACCATGCTAGAACTGTATACCAAATCGAAGGTTACGGACTCCTGTCTCAATCTGTCACCCAGCATAGCTGCCTGAGTTTTACCCCGATCAGTTAAGGAAGAATCCAAATTTACGCCTGCTACATACCCAGGGGTTGCATTTGATTGAGATTCACCATGCCTAATAAAATAGATTTGGCATTCAAAGGATTCATGTATCATTACAGACCTCCAAAAAATTATAGCGAGTCAACTCCTATATTAACCAATATCTTATTAATCAATAAACCAAATAAAGTATAATATTAGTGTTATAGCACATCTTGGAGGTATGTTATGGGAAATAGGCTTAATGGCAAAGTAGCGGTAGTAACCGGAGGCGGAAGAGGTATAGGGCGTGGAGTAGCAATGCTCCTAGCGGAAGAGGGTGCATCGGTTGTAGTTAATGATTTGGGTTGTGATGCGGATGGTAATGGATCGAGCCAACACCCAGCAAACGCAGTTGTGGATGAAATCAAAGCCAAGGGAGGCCATGCAGTTGCAAACTATGACAACGTAGCATTAATGGATGGTGGAGAAAGCGTAATCCAATCAGCTATCGACAACTACGGACAGTTGGATATCCTTGTTACTTGCGCTGGTATCCTGAGAGAGGGAATGATTTATCAAACTAGCCCTGAAGAATTTGATTTAGTTATGAAATACAACTCTAAAGCCACATTCACTGTAACCAAATATGCCACAATTTTAATGCGTCAGCAACGCAGCGGACGCATAATACACATGACATCAGATGCTGGCTTAGGTGACATAGGCATGTCTAGCTATGCCGCCGCATCAGAATCTATATTAGGCTTATCGAGATCCGTTTCAAGGGCAATGGGCAAATACGGAGTAACCTGTAATACAGTGACTCCTATGGTCAAAACCCGATCTTTTTCAGGTACATTAGACGAATACAGGGTACCTGGCAATTCGGGAATTAGTAGAGACCAGCGAGCAGGGATAGGACCATCCCCAGAATTTTCGAGATGGACAGGACCAGGCCACCCGGATGATCCAGATAATGTCGCCCCATTAGTGGTGTATCTATGCACAGATTCGGCACCTAACATTAATTCCTATTGTTTTGGTGTTCGCAGAGGCGGAATTTTCCTATATGCCAATCCTGAAGTGGATCGCTCTATCACAAAAACCGGAACATTCACCATGGACGAGCTTGATGTGCTCGTGCCTCAATTGATTGGTCCAGGCCTGCCATCAGCCTAGTGACTCAACAAACTCAGATCTATCAAAATTCGGAGGTTTATTTATGGGAAACAGGCTAGAAGGAAGAGTAGCTATAGTCACAGGGTCAGGGCGAGGTATAGGTAGAAACGTGGCCATGCAGTTGGCACAAGAAGGGGCTTCCGTCGTAGTGAATGACCTCGGGGTGGAAGTAGATGGTTCAGAGCCCTCTGGAGGACCTGCGGATGACGTAGTCAAGGAGATTAAGGATGCAGGCGGCACAGCTGTAGCAGCTTATGATTCTGTAGCTGATTACACCTCGTCCTCTAAAATTGCTCAAGTTGCTTTGGATAATTATGGAAAGATCGATATATTAGTCCATCTAGCGGGTATATTAAGAGACCGTATGGTGTTCAATATGACTGAGCAAGAATGGGACGGTGTTTTGCAAGTACATCTTTATGGTGCTTTCAACATGGTACATAACGTAATCCCTCATATGATGGACCAAAGGTATGGACGAATTGTTATATTCTCTTCAGGATCAGGCCTAGGATCCGCGGGGCAGGCCAACTATGCCGCTGCAAAAGAGGGCCAGGTAGGTTTCGCTCGTGCACTGGCTAGTGAGCTCAGCCCTTATGGGATTACTGTAAATGCTGTTTATCCTGGCGGAAATACGAGGATGGCTGACGCAGTCCCAGATGCCTCTAAGGAAAGATATCGAGAATTGGCAAAGGCTGAGGCGGAAGCCAAAGGCCAGCCTTATGTGGAAATGCCTGATGATGCCAACGATCCAATTCACAATGCCCCAAAGGCAGCATATCTGTGTACAGAAGCGGCTGGTAATATTACCGGACAAGTCATTGGTGTTAGCGGATGGCCCATGGACCTTTATTCAGCCAGGCATGTGGTGAAAAGTATCAACAAGGATGGTAGATGGACACTCGATGAACTCGACAGTGTTATGCCTTTAACGATTGGCCGAGAGTTATCCAATCCCAGTCCTACTGAACCTCCTCGCAAGTAACTGAGATTTGCATCAAAGGTTTTGATGATCAAACAAAATTCTAAATTGCTCAGATATTTCAATTCACTAACCTAATTGAAGTGAATCCTTGGTTTATATGTAGTGTTGAAAAGGAGAGTCGCTCATGAATTGGCTCGATGTGGTTATCTTATCCATATTACTACTCGCAGCATACAAGGGAATGGGTGTCGGATTAATTGGCACCGCCGTAATCGCATTTGCGGGATTCATCGGCTGGATGTTAGCAGGGCAATTGGCGGATGATCTGGGAGGATACTTTGAAAAATTGTCCAACGATACATTGGTTACAACCATCTCGTATGTTGCAATAATAGCTACGGCTATAGCCATTGGTACTATAGTCAGCAAATTTGTTAAGCCGTTATTGACCATTGCCACACTGGGCCTCTCAGGAATCATAGATAAAGTAGGTGGGGTGGCCCTTGGGCTTGCTTTCGGTATAGCTATAACAGGCGCTTTAATAATTGCTTTGGCACGATTCACTTATGACTTTGAAATTCCTGAACAAGGCCTATCAAGCATTGTTGCTGCAAAGATACCAGTAAGCGACACAAAAACTTTCACAGAATCTGCCTTAACTAACTCCTCACTAGTTGTGATTTTCATCGATTCAGTAGATTCTTTGCCAGGTAATGCTTTCGGATTTGTGCCATCTGATTTCAAAGCATCACTTGACATCCTTAAGGACAATATTCCCGAGGAGAAATAGTGCCTTATTCCATTACGGTTAACTCTGGAGCTAAACTCACCGAGGCTCCGCTTGAGTCATCTGTATTGGTATTAAATCAGAACTACCAGCCTTTAAACATATGCACTGGCAGAAGGGCTATAATGCTTCTTATCAGGGGAAAAGCTGAACTTCTGATTCAGGGTAAGGCCATGGTACGCACCATTTCACGTTCACAAAATTGCCCATCAGTAATTCGAATATTGTATATGGTGAAGAGGCCAGTGATGAGGTACAGATTGTCGAGAACGGCTATTTTCCACCGAGATTCTTTTACTTGCCAGTATTGTGGAATTAAAACACCTGATTTAACAATAGATCACATAATTCCCCGGTCAAAAGGAGGATCTCACTCTTGGGAAAACGTGGTCACATCATGTGGCTTGTGCAATCACAAAAAGGCAGGTCTCACTCCAAAGCAGGCCCGCCTTAGAATGCCCCCCAAACCCGCCGCACCCCGTCCAAACCCATATTACCTATTTGTACACCAAAACATACAAGAAGAATGGAAACCATTCATGCCGTGGCTGAGTTCGTAGTTCAGGCCCTTCAAATAGCCTATTAGTATTGATACTCAATATGGCCATTACAGGATATGTCTAGGATTCGGATGGGATAAAACGTCTGGATTCACTAAATTGTCAGGCATATTCCCCTGAAGTACTCTGGCAACTTCTCCAGCTGCTCTCTGCTCTAATTCTAAAGTAGCTTCCTGAGAAAAAAACGCTGTGTGCGGGGTAACGATCAAATTCTCCAACTGAAACATCCGGTCATCTGACGAAGGTGATAAATCTATCAAAACATCAATCCCTGCACCAGCAATATGTCCTGATATCAGTGCATCATAGAGTGCATCCTCATCAACCAAGTTTCCACGAGCGCAATTAATCAAGAAGGCCTCTGGTTTCATGGCTAAGAATTCATCTTTGCCTATCATGCCACTATTATCAGCAGTGCCTGGAACATGGAGGCTTATGAATTCAGACTCCCTAATGAGATAGTCAAAATCAACTTTATGAAAACCATCATCTTCCAAACTTTGTGGATCCGTACTTGGATCATAATAAATAATTCTCATTCCGAAAGCCTTTGCTTTAGCCGCCACAGAACGTCCAATACGGCCGAACCCAATTATTCCAATGGTCTTGCCCCTTAATCTCATTATTCTCATTGTTAACGGGAGGCTTCCCCAGCCAATATTACGGACCGATTGGTCAAGCGACAATATTCGGCGATTCCATCCAAGTAGCAAAGCCATAACATGATCAGAAACTTCATCCACGCAGTAGTCAGGCACATACGTGACTGCAATTCCCAATTCCGTGGCTGTCTCAACATCTATATTATCCACCCCCACACCAAATCTACCAATCACAACACAATTTTTAGCCGCTCTTATTACTCGTTCAGTGACCTTGGCAAAACAAGTGAGGATTCCGTCTACATCCGACACCAAAGATATCAATGTGTCTTCGCGTCCATCCGGGGCTACAACCAACTCAACACCAGATGCGCGCAAAACTGCTCTTTCCGGTTCAACTGAAGGCCAAACATAATCCGTAACCAAAACTTTCTTAGTCATTTCAACCTCCATTATTTTAATTGATATCAATCCCTTGACTGGTTATTCAGGAGTCATTGGATTAAACATACATCCTTCAACAAATATTTCGAAAAAATCTGGAGTGGTTTCTAATTCTACATGTTCTATTTTATCTACAATTGTTTCCGCAACATCTCTCATACGTTTGGATAACAACATAAGAGTTGCGCCTTCAAGTGAGCTATTCCCAACTTTCACAACTCGATTTTGATTAATATTAGCTATAAATCCAATACGTATGGCGTTATCAACATTAACGTAATTCGCGAAGCCCCCAGCCAAATATAATTTCTCCACATTTTCGATACCAACACCAAAATTACGAAGTACTATAAATTGGCCTGAGAAATTCGCAGATTTTGCCTGAGCTAATGCACTTATATCTGACCTTGAGAGTGACATTTGGTTTTCGGGTTCAAAAAAGAACTCATTACTGCCATCATTAAATACACCAAGTTGATTCATTTTCCCCACTCGCCTTAATTCAGCAAGCAAGTCAACCAGTCCCGAACCACAAATTCCTTGAGGGCGAGAGCCACCAATCGTGCTAACTTCGACGCTTTCTTCAGATATTGATACTCTTTCTATAGCTCCATCGTACCCAGGCATTCCATAGGTCACTTCCCCTCCTTCAAATGCTGGTCCAGCTGGGCAAGAAGCTGCCATCATCTTATGGCGATTACCAATTACAACTTCTGTGTTGGTTCCAACGTCAACTAGCATGACCGTGCTCTCTTCTTGGTCCATTCCTATACCCAACAAACCCGCTACTATGTCACTACCAACATGAGAGGCAATTAAAGGTGCTCCGTAAACATTGGCACCAGGAAAAATCCTTAGTCCAAGTTCCCTAGCGGTGATATTGATTGCTGTTGAACTACGAGATCCTTTTAACACTTCGACTTCAGTTAGAGATTTGTATGGCCTTTCTCCTATTGACTGAACATCATAACCAAAAAACAGATCCCTCATGGTGGCATTTCCGACGATAACAACTTCGTAAATCAATCTTCTGTGTATTTGAAGATTCCTGCTCATCTCACCAATTTCAAAATTGATAGCTGACAGGATCACCTGCTGCAATTCCCCTTGAAATTCACCGTTGTCGTAGGATATGCGATGCATAACATCACTGCCACCAAACCTTTGGGGGTTTTCAAAAGAAGCAGTATGCAAGACCTTACCATTTTCTAAATCCACTAAATTGAGCACTACCGTGGTAGTTCCTATATCAATAGACAGGCCAAGAATCTGACCACGATATTCATCTATCTTTTGATCACCAGAAACTACTTTATCCCCACTCCGTTTTGTAAATGGGTCTAAATCTACCGGGCGATTGATAGACTGAGTTAGTATTCTAGGTTGCCTACGCAAAACAGAGAACTCTATTTCCTCAGACTCATCAATTACTGTGGCCTGACATGCAAGGCGATAATTACCTCTAAGGAATGACTCAGGCGCTTTGAGATCGCAAAGAGCATGAATGCCTTTTGTTACATCTACAATGCATTCATGACATTCTCCCGTCCGGCCGCATGAAGTGGGCACACGTATTTTTAAAGCATCGGCGTAGTCGAATAAGCTAGATCCCAGTGAGGTGGTAAGTTTCTGTCCTTCAGAATTCAAAGGTGACATTCAGATATAGAACCATCCACTAAATAGATTATCCAATGTGTGATACGCAGGAAAGAGGTGAATTCAATCTGTTACACCAATTTGATAGTCAGTAGAGAACCTTGGAAACGGCACCTAGGCTGTTTCCCAGGCACTTCGGTAATTAAGGTTGTCGCTTCCTGTACATATCGGAAGGTCAACATTCACAGAACGTACCTGATTACGACATCCAAATTTCGCCGTACATAGGTCTTTCACATTCTTGTAGGGGCATCTCCAACTCGACACTTCATTGACCGTCGCTGAAATATCAGCAAAAATCTGGTGAAGGTTTTCTATGCTAGACTTGTACCTGTTTCTATCTACCTTCATTTTGTCTTTCATTTTTTAGAGTTGATATACTACTGTATGACGCCTATTAATTCTTTGGCTTTATCAACACAAGCAATAGCATCTTTTCCATATCCATCAGCTCCCATGTCATCCGCAAATTCTTGAGTAACTGGTGCTCCACCAACCATTATCTTAACCATTTCTCGCATACCTGATTCTTCAAAAGCATCTATCACTTTGCCCATGTTCGGCATAGTCGTAGTCAACAATGCAGACATACCAAGTACCTGTGCATTCTTTTCCGCAACTGCCTCTATGAAGTCATCTGGCTTTGTGTCTACTCCAAGATCATGCACAACAAAACCAGATCCCCTCAACATCATTATGCAAAGATTTTTCCCTATGTCGTGCAAGTCTCCTTTAACAGTTCCCATTATCACAGTACCCACTGGCTCTATCCCGGACTCAGAAAGTATAGGCTCAATGTGAGCCATTCCGGCCTTCATGGCACGCGCGGCCACGAGCACTTCGGGCACAAAAATAATATTGTCACGAAACTTAACTCCGACAATTGCCATTCCTGCTATCAATCCATCGTCTAGCACTGTATTAGCCCCAAATCCTTCGCCTAAAGCCTGCTTAGTCAGGCTATCCACTAGGTGTTGATCTCCTTTGATAAGTGCATAGGCAATTTCTTGCATAAGAGGATCTGTGTTTTCAAATAGACCTTTGATATGGTCTAGCTCGAAAGGTTTAGTTACATATTGAAGCTCTTGTTCAATACCTTCATTAACTATGGGCATTAGATAAATTTTCTCCATGTAAGAATCAAAGTAATTATTTCTGTTTATAGCGCTGATTGTCAACCAACCAGTGGATGTATCAGGTTAACAAAACCTAGGTCGAGATTTGCAAAAAACTCCCAACCCAATATCGATTTAGGAGTAAAGCACTACAACTAGCCAACCAGTTTCCCGTCTCTATAGGCCTGAATAAAATTCATGCAGAAATCATCCCTGCCCAACAACATATCCATCGCATAACCAACAGATTCTGAACTCGTATCTAGTTCTAAAACAGACTCAATTTTCGTTTGCACGGGATCTATAATGCCGCTATCTATTCCTGCTTCTATAGCTAGGTATAGAAACGCAGTGTTGATCAGCCGGCGCTTCGGCATACCAAAAGAAACATTACTCAATCCTCCACCTATATGAATCTCCGAACCATAAATCTGCCTCAGTTTATGAACTGCATTCAAGTAATGGTTGCCATTTTGAGGATCTACAGATATTAAAAATACTATGCCATCAACAAAAACATCATCAAGTGACATTCCCTTACCAATAACATGCTCTATTATCCCGTTAACGTTATTCACCCGTTCTGCATCATCTTCAGGCATTCCGTCCGGGCTGGTAGCCATTACCTTGATGCGAGCATCATGCTCTACAGCCAAATCTAGACAATCCAGCCTTTCAAAGGCCACTGAATTGAGGAGTGGTCGTCCAGCCGCTCCACTGTAAGACTCTAGACCGATACTAATAATCTCCGATAGGGAAGAATCTATGCACGGAGGTACTTCAGAAACCTCTTGAACGGTCTGTACAATCCATTCCATTGCACGTTTTTGTATCTCTATATCGTAATGTACTTCATCTACATTGAGATCTAAATAGTCTGCACCGTTACTGACTTGCCGCCTAACTTCAGCCTGTATATAAGCAGTCGCCTCATTCCGATCTTCAGCATTATCACTAATTCCCTTCATCATCGCTATTAAAAAATGCTTTATTTGGCCTTGCTGATATGGCTGTGTGCTTTTAAACCAGTCTGGAATCACTAAATGTCTTTCATCTCCGTTTTCTAATTTGAATGGAATTACTTCGTTTCCATCTTCCAGGGATGTAACTCGACGACCATTTTTGAGAAAAACTCTGGTCGCGTGTATGTTTTCTCCGATAACTGTAAAGTCACTAGGTGATTGTATGACTCTGACCATTAACTATAAAAACCTCTCGATATCATGATTTTGGCATACTCAATGTTACTAACAAAACCAATTACCTGATTATCAGTTTTGGTCAAACCACGCCCGGACGGCATTAGGAATCTCAATCAAATTCTCTAATTTGGTAGCAAGAGGTATTGCACACTCCGGAGCTATCAAATCAACACCCGCATCCAAGCATTTATTAACTGCTTCTCGAACTTCCTTTGGTCCCTTGGAGTACAATAATTCAGGATTGTTTAAATTCCCCACCAACCTAATGCGTCCGTCAGCTATATCCATTGCTTCTTGGGGATCATTACGAGAATCGAAGTGAAAACAATCCATCCCTGTTTGCGCAATATAGTCGAGTCTATCTAATGTTCTACCGCATATGTGTAAAATCAGGGGCACATTGAAACGCTCTGCCATCTCTTGGTGAAGCTCTAGCAAAAATTCTTTGTAGTAGGCACCGCTTACTAGGTCGCCTGTAGCATGGTCCGGAAATGTTAAAACATCTGCACCTGCTTCTATTTGAGCTTCCCCAAAAAGAACAGATATTTCTTTCATTTTATCAAGACCTCGCTTTACCATATCCGGGTCATCTACAGTCATTAGGAGAAAGCGTTCAACTCCAAATACATGGTATGCAAGCGTCCATGGGCCCATTGTCTTTCCAATGATAGCAACTTCATTTCCGAATTCCTCTTTTAACAATTTGATTGAATCAGTAATCACTAAATTATCTCTGTGATTCAGAAATCCATGTGGAATGTTGATATCTTCTATACCCTTCCAAATTGGATTGTACATTCGTACAGTTGGCCAGTTATCTTTGCCTTCCCATTGCATCTCGCATCCTAGTGCAGAAGATTCCTGAATTATTGTGAAATAGGGTGCTACAGCATCGAAACCTAATTCTGTATGTCCCGTTGCAGCGAGTCTCGCGGCCAATTCGGCATCTCTACAAGCGTCCGGAAACGGGGCATCTACCAGATCCATTAGCTCGACTGTACTAACATTCGTCGGATTAGCAACCGGTGTCCTATCAACAGGACGGCCTGCCAATGCATTCATTACTCTTTCCTTTGAAGTCATGGTTTCAACTAGTGGCATTTATATTCTCCTCAGATAGGCAGTAAATCCTGAAATTGATTTTGCTGTTAGTCAAGCCTCTTTAATCATCCCTCATGAAATAATTCATCACTAAGTTGGAGGGGTAAACCCGAGTGTACTGGTCGTCATTTGCCCTCGCATTGCTTCGGATTCCATCATGTTTTCGACCGCACTCACATTACGAGAGTATGGTAAAAGAAGTCGCATTAAGTTATCGTGACGACTGCCACACGGGAAACAAACCTCATCTTCACCTGATTTCTCCATCTCCCCATATCTAATAAACCCAGCAATAATCATACGCAGACGCAGTGATGGGTTAGCAGCCTCGCCTTCTGTATGAACCTTGTAAGCGTACCGTTCTCCTTCATCAGAACCTGATAATTTAATGATCAAGTCTGTTTTTGAATCTTTTATTGACATATCTCCGCTGGGACGCGAGTATTCCTTGGCCTTACCAACGGCTTGCGCGATCAAAAACCTCGTGGCTCGGACATGAAGATCGCCACAATCAAAATATGCCTGATTGTGTGCATTAGGATTTGCAATCATACCTCCTAATTTGACCAACTGGTTCCTTATGGTCTCTATTCGACCTGAAGCACCTGACTTACGACTAAATGTCCATATTGTGAAAACTTGATCTTTTACATAGAGTCCGATCGATATGTCGTGGAAATTTGGGTCCGTGGGCACCAATTCAAGACAAGTCCCATAAAGCCTTATTACCTCTTTGGGGTTCAAATAATCCATCTGTATGTTATCTGCCATATTGCACCTCCCATCGTACACAAAGGCATCTCGGTAATTCGAAAACAGGCCTCAGATAGCATCTCTAAGCGCTCTTATATGTTCCGGACTAGTACCGCAACAGCCTCCTAAAATTCCGACACCAGATGCTGCAATTTCTTCAAATCCTCGAGCCATAAACTCCGGAGTTTCTGAGTAAACTATCTCCCCATTTTTAATCTCAGGAATACCCGCATTCGAATGTACCAAAAGGTGACTATCAGTGCAATCTCGCATTAATCTGGACAATTCCACCATCAATTCTATCCCGTTCCCGCAATTAGTCCCGACCACATCTGCCCCCGCAGCCAACATGCCATTCAGGCCAACATCAGGAGTGATTCCCATCATTGTGAAAAATCCTCTAGGTCCTTTGTCAAAAACCATGGTTGACATTACAACGAGGTCAGTATTTTCTTTTGCTGCTTTTATTGCCAGCGAAACTTCCTCTAAGGCCGTCTTTGTCTCAATAACAACTGCGTCCGCTCCTCCCTGAGCTAGTCCAATCGCCTGCTCAGCAAAAGCATCGTACATCTCAGATTCAGGCACATCACCTAAAGGTTCTAGAAATTCTCCTGTTGGACCAATTGAACCAATCACATATTGATTAGAATTAACCTGTGAACTAGCATGCTCAGCCGCAACTCTATTGAATTCTGTTACACGGTCTCCATATCCATATTTCCCCAACATAAATTTGTTGCCGCCGAAGGAGTTCGTTAGAACCATATCAGCTCCCGCATCTAAATAGTCACGAGCCATTCCTCTAACTACGTCAGGGTTACTGATATTAAATTCCTCCGGGCACGCACCTGGCTCCAAACCTTTGCCTTGTAAGTATGTTCCCGTTGCCCCATCTGAAATCAACGTTTCACCAGAATCAAGACGGCCTACCAAGCTATTTTTCGATACACCAGTGTTTTCTATTTTTAACTCCTTACTCTAGCCAGTGGTCTAACGCACCTGGTCTAGGATCCCTGTTTCCATCCAATTCAAGATCGCGTATTCTGGCAACAAAATCTAATGGGAAAGAATTATTAATCCTCTCGGTGATTGTCTCGATAACTTCCTGGGCTGAGCCTTCCATTTCAATATAGTCTCCCCACTCCCAAGACTCTAGATAAGCATCTGTAGTGCTACTACCATCAAACATAGATAAGGCATCTACACCAGCTTGGAATCGATCGTCGAGAGGATTCGAAATTGAACCTGAGGAATCCGTAACTTGAACTTGAACTGGTATTTCTTTCCAATACATTATTCTTGCTTTTACCAACTAGACACCACCAAACAATTATGAGTTGCTAGTCACTCGTCTACCACCAGAATATACATCCACGATACTACAAACATAATGTTATTGGAATCACTCTACAACCAAACACCAAATCCTATTTATGTGTAAAATCAGACTACCCTTAATCAGCCAATAAAATGACTCTTACACACTATGAGGAATGCTAATCATGCCAACAGAATTAATCAATGGGATCAGTATTTTTTATGAAGAAGCTGGCACAGGTTTTCCGATCGTATGGGCACACGAATTTGCAGGGGATTATCGATCGTGGTCCAAACAAGTGGATTTTTTTGTATCTCGGTACAGGGTTATCACATACAATGCACGTGGCTATCCACCATCCAGCGTACCAACAAACAAAAACAGCTACTCTTTAGAAAATTCTGTAGAAGATCTCAAGGCTCTATTTGATCATCTAAGTATTGGTCAAGCTCATGTTGGCGGTTTGTCCATGGGAGGAAGCACTGTTCTCAATTTTGGCCTCAGGTATCCGGAACGTGTTCGATCAATTATTGTTGCAGGGACCGGCACGGGTTCTACGAACCCAGAAATATTTAGGCAAGACATTCAGAAATATGCAAATTCAATAATGGCTGACGGCATGCCTGCTATGAAAGACTACTCCCAAAACGAAAA
The DNA here is from genome assembly GCA_964570875.1 of uncultured Dehalococcoidia bacterium. GTDB lineage: Bacteria > Chloroflexota > Dehalococcoidia > Lucifugimonadales > CATQGZ01 > CAZMZE01. Next base: position 30,146 of record CAZMZE010000016.1, on the reverse strand, counting down.
TCGTAGACATTTATTTATTAAGCACCCTGACAATTGGCAGATATTTTTTGACCATTTCATGGAGCATTCACCTGTAGGTTCAGGCCTAACTTTTCTAGGTGTTCAAGGAAAGCGTGCACCTGTTTTTGAACTGGAACACAAATTGAAGGATTTAAGTGTTCCGACACTAATTATGGTTGGCGATGATGATCAACCTTGTATACAACCTAGCCTGTTCATGAAGAATTGCATTCGCAATTCTGGATTAGTTATTTTTCCAAAATCAGGGCATGCAATCAACCTAGAGGAGCCTCACCTGTTCAATTTAACTGTTGAGAGATTCCTCCAGCTTGTTGAATCTGGAAAATGGGAACAAATTACTGAACTATAGACCAAGAAAAATAACGCTGCAGACCTCATGACCTGTCTACGTACTCCATTTTTCCACGGCGTATGGGTCAAGCTCTAAACCTAGGCCTGGCTTGTCTTTGAAAGGAGACCATTTTCCATCCTTTTGTTCCGGAAATTCCTTATACCATATTCCGTCGGTTTCCAATGAGGTATTCATATACTCAACAACTTTGAGATTAGGAGTCGCGCATGCTAGATGCAAATGAACCAATTGAACAGCGTGGGGAGCCACTGGCAAATTAAATGCGTGCGCGATATGTGCCACTTTCATCCATTCAGTGATGCCGCCAACCCGACCTACGTCTGGTTGAACAATATCGGTGCAGTCATCTGCTATCAGTGTTTTGAAGCCATATTTTGTATATTCATGCTCACCAGTCGCAACTGGAATATTTATCTGGCGTCTGACTTCGGCCAGCCCACTAACATCATCAGCCAATACAGGTTCTTCAAACCATGCTACTTGGAAATTCTCAAACTCTTTAGACATATACACCGCTTGCTTCGCATAGTATCCATTGTTGGCATCTACGTAGATCGCTACATCATCACCAACTGCCTTCCTGACTGCTGCAAGACGTTCAATATCCTCCCTTTCAGATTTACCAAAATCTTTTCCCACCTTCATTTTTACTCTTGAAATACCTTTCTCCACGTAATCAGTCATTTCCCTAACCAGTTCATGCTCAGAAAAATTTGTCCATCCTCCACTTCCATATATTTCAACCTCGTCAGTATAAGGCCCGAGCAACATATAAAGAGGTGTCCCAAAAAATTTTGATTTCAGATCCCACAACCCAATATCAACACCAGAAATAGCTAAAAACGCTATCCCTTTTCTGCCATATCCTCTTACTGCCCAAAACATATCCTCCCATAATTTTTCTATAGCTAGCGGATCTTCACCAATCAAAATATTTTTCAATCCACCTTCTACAACCTCTCGAACCCCAGGGGATGATTGAGCTATTCCAAGGCCTTCTACTCCAGCATCAGTATGGATATGAATAAAAAGTTGGCTTTTTACGCTACTTTGCAATGGAGTAGTAGAATCCTGAACTACTTGGCCGTGTGGATAGAAAAGCTCCGTGGTTGTGATATTGGTGATTTTCATAAATACTCCTATATTTTGTCCTTACCAATATTCATTTCATTTGGCGAACAATTTTTTACTTAACGAATTAATCGGTCTGTAACTTTAATCGTCACTAGACACGCACGTATTTGCGCAGTCTCTCGTGATTACTCAACATAGCCAAATAGATATCACCACGGTCATCTAACCACATTCCATGAGAAGGACCAGCCATCCAATGCCCAATTAGATCTCCCTCCAACGTCATAAGATACACCCGTCCAGAGCCTGAAGCTATGTGTATAACATCTTCATCAAAGACCAGATCGTTTGGACCTTCCAGATCACCCCATTCTTCCAAATATTCTCCATCAGTGTTAAATATTTGGCATCTGTTATTAGGCCTATCCAAAACATACACCTTATCGTGATCATCCACGTTAAGGCTGTGTGGAAGTTCAAATTGACCAGGTCCCTTTCCAGTTTCACCCCAAGACACAATCACCTCACCATCTGGTGTGAGTCTATGAATTCGATTCTGCCCATAGCCATCAGACACAAATATATGACCCGATTTATGATCGACCGCCTTTGTAGGACGGTTAAAAGGTTCTCCCGGGGCAGATGTTGTCTTGAATCTATCTATCGGGCGGTCACCAGGTCCCATTTCGTAGCCACCAAGTGTCATCAAAAGCTCACCTGCAGGTGAAAATTTATGGACGGTATGATCAGTAGCATCCGTATAATAAATTTCATCATTCCCATTTATATGTAGAAGATGGGGAGTCGTAAAAAGATCCTCCCCAATGGCTTTAAGAAATTTCCCCTCACGATCAAAAACCAGTATGGCTCCAGAGAGTGTTTCTGGATATGGAATGTCCCGAATAGCAACGTAAACCTGACCTTTAGAATCGCAGGCTACTCCAGAAACCACCCCGCTATTTCTGAGGTCTTTTCCTATTGTATGTAGCTGGCCCCAATTCGGCACAAGCTCATATTGATAATCGCCTATTCCCAATAGATCAGTCATTTCATCTCCCTCCCTAATACTGCCACAACAAGACTAAAAATGTTGTATCTCAATCCATCATCAATATGGCGTAATCGTAGTAAGTAACTTTTTCAATGACAGATTTTCAAGCGATCCGAGTATTAAATCAGCCTTTTGAAAATCCATATCCTCAGTCATTGGATTTGGGACTACTGCACACAAAAGTCCAGCAGCCTTGGCGGCTTCTAAGCCGTTAACCGAGTCCTCAATCGCGAGGGTTTGTGTTGGATTAGAATTAAGCTTGCGGACCACTTTCAAATACAATTCTGGGTCTGGTTTTACCAAGGAAACTTCATCTCGAGTGGCCATAGCTTCGAAATACGGAAGAAGGCCTCGATCTTTTAAATGTCTTTCAACCCATTCAGATGTTGAACTTGAGGCAAGGCCCACTTTAAGACCCATCTCTTTAGCGTCATAAATATAGCTCTCTACACCCGGCAACAATGGAGTACTGTCGATAATCTCATACAATCTTTGGCGGCGCCGTTCAATGATAGCGATTTTGTCATCAATTGGTCCAACCAATCTTTCAAGGTTCTCTATCGGATCAAACCACTTAACTCCTCCACCAATAATACCTTCCCATTGCTCTATATCCATAGAGACATTGAAATCATTGTAAATTTCTTGCCACGTTGCGTATTCTACACTTTCGGTATCTATGATTACCCCATCAAAATCAAATATCAACGTATCTACCATCAAAACCGTGCTCCTGCCAACATTAAATTAAATCCATTTAGATTCACTCCAAGCCTAAGCTAATCCTCATGCTTGCCATTATTATTTTTCGAAGAGGTCCCTCCAAGGGTTTAAGCAGCTGCAAATCCAACAAAAATTTTCTAGTTGACTGATAGAGGGCTAGTTGTAGTAATCACCCGGGACTCTTGCTCTAGTGAATTGCGTAAGTACAAAGGAAGGGAAAACATTCCATAGTGGCAAGTACCATCATAAAATTTCCTGCCCTGTTTAACTCGTTTAAAGAGCCGACTATCGATCTCAGAAACGGTCATGTCTATTAGTGCTGAACCTTGAGAGCCAATAACAAAACCCCAAGTGGTACCAAACGAAGGAACGAATGCTTCGTAGGCACTTGAAACAGGAAATACAGATCCTATTGTATTGGCAACAGCCAAAAAGCTCTTGTCATAAAACGCAGGACCTGTAGGACCTGCTTGTACAACCATATAGCCATTCTCGGCCAAGGATTCTTGAGCTAGCTCATAGAATTCTTTTGTATAGAACAGGTACGATCCCGTATCTCCAAGAGGTTCAGTAACATCAATGATGATCACATCGTACCTATCCTCAGATGATTGTAGAACGGTCAATGCATCTGAATAACAAACCTTTAATCGGTCATCGAGAAAGGCTCCATTATGATGATTGGGTAAATATTTACGGCAAATTTCTATAACCTCAGAATCTAAATCCACCATTAAAACGGCATTGACACCTTTATGCGATAGTACCTCTCGTGCTGTAGCACCTTCCCCGCCTCCTGCAATAAATATGTTTTTTGGATCAGGATGAGCAATCATTGCAGGATGCACTAGTGCCTCGTGATACACAAATTCATCTAGTTCAGAAGACTGAATCTTTCCATCCAGAACAAGTTCTCGCCCAAACAACTCTGAGTCGACTATCATGACATTCTGGTGTGGCGTTTGAACCTCTAACAAAATCTCATCAATTCGATCAGCTTTGAAAAAACCAGACGTGATTTGTTCATAAAGCCAAGTCCCTGAAGTTGGTGGCTGTAAAGCATTCATATACTACCCTCATCCCCAATTTTGAAGTTTTTAACTTCCCCTCTTTTATATTTTTTTATTGATGCCTTAGCACACTTGAATTTACTGATGATGTATTTAGTTGCAATTACTGGATCCATACTGTTACCGCAACTCAATATATCCACGGTGGCGAACGCATATTCGGGCCACGTATGAACAGAAATATGTGACTCAGCAAGTGTCACAAACCCGGTAACACCAATCGGGTCAAATTTATGGAATTTGTCACTGAGTATGGTTGCTTTGGCTTCGGTTGAAGCCTCAATCAGAGACAACCTGACATACTCAAGGTTATCCAGTAGTGAAGGATCGCATTCATCAAGATCTATCAGGGTGTGCGTAGCTAGATAGCTTTGGATACTCAAATAAATTATCCTCCTCTTGTCACGCACTCATTGGACTGACTGGTTGGCGTTCACAGACAACAATATGAATACTCATAGCATACCTATTCCAGCCCAATCAGAAATAAAACCTTTAAGAACCTTGCTATATCACAGTTATAGGAAATTCTATTACTTCACCAGAGTCAGTTACCTTGTAAGCATTCAATACTGGTTTGTTCTTTTCATGTAATAAAACTAGCAAGTAGTAGACATCCAGCCATCCGCTATCAAGAGCCATCCTGACGTCCGTGGACGACAGGCCAGTATGTCCTCTCGTATGGGAGTGATAAAATGCTATACAGTCCCAGCCATTTTTCTCTGCATCTAATTCAGCTGCCATCTGCTCTTCAGGAGCAATCTGATAGCGAACCGGGCTTTTTACGATGTTGGTAGTGCAATACAGTTTAGTTCCTATATCCCCTTTACCAGCAAGTATTCCACAACATTCGTTGGGATATTCCTTCTGGGCATGGGCTATCATCTGATCCACATGTGCTTGTCGTATTTGCAACGCTTACATCTCCTAATTGTGATGGTTCACAATCCAACTGTTTTGAACAATTTAACCCAAATAAATAGCTGAGGCTTTCCCATCAATCTATTCACGGAATTGATATCCTGCCTACTTTCATACAACTCAATTGTCATCTATACTAAACGAAAGGGCCAAATCAGGATACATATTCAAAGCGGTTGTACATACAATGACCGAAAACCACCAAATCTCTCGTTTATTCAAAGCATCGCCAAAAAGAGTATTCGAAACATGGCTCAGCGGTGTGGAAAAATCTCGGGGTGCAGGGATTAAGTCCACAATAGAGCCCATAGTAAATGTTCCCTTCAAAGAAGTTGATGGCTACGTTACTGGAACAAATCTTCTATTGGAACCATATCACAAAATAGTTCAAGCTTGGCGCACCACAAAATTCCCAGAGGGTTCTAAAAATTCTTTAGTAACAATACTACTTTCTGCTTCTCATAGTGGTACGGTTGCAACCATCGAACATGAAGATATCCCGATCGGCTACTCTGACTCTTGTAAGCAATTTTGGTCAGATTATTACCTTGAACCGCTCTCCAAATATTTGTCTGTAGGTAACAGAAGATTTATGCGACCAGATTTATCCTAAAATTTTTCAACACAATCTAAAGCTCTGCGGAGTGCAGCATTTTGGTTAGTACTATCAAATTCTCGGAACATTTAATTTCGCAACAGTTTGAATACGCTTTCGGAATATCAGTCGCGGATATTTCAGGTAACGGTTACCTAGATATCATAGCAACTGATACTAACGTTGGGCTTTATTGGTTTGAAAACATTGGAAACGGTAATTTTTCGCGTCACGTGATCCATAGAAGGCGAGGAGAATGGCTTGAACGTCACGCTGTAGCAGATATCAATGGTGACGGGAAACCAGAAATCATATCGGTTGATAACATCAATGGATGCTTATTATATTTTGAGTTCAATGGAGATCCTCGACTAGAGGAGTCATGGACGTACAGCTACATTACAGAAGGCGGCCTCCCAGGTGCTTATGACTTAGCAATTGGTGATTTTTGTGGTAATGGTAACTTGGATATCGTTGGTTCTGGATGGAGAATTGGCAATCAATTCGCATTATTCGAGAACAGCAGTGATGAGTGGAATAAGCATATTTTAGATGAGAATACTTCAGAAAACAGAACTGTATGTACTGCAGATGTGAACGGTAACGGTAGGCCAGACGTGATAGGTACAATCTCAGACGGTGGCCAAGTGGTATGGTATGAAAATCCAGAGAAATCAACAGGGCCTAAATGGCCAAAACATGTGATTGATGTAGCACCCAGGCCTATCCACGGGCATCCCGTAGACATAAATGGAAATGGCAAAGTCGATATCGTTATGGCTTTAGGAATGGATTCAGCACAAGACAGTTCATCGATGAACCTCAGAACTGGTAATTCACATGAAAACCAACAACAAATAGTATGGTATGAAAATCCAGGCAAGCCTCATGATTCTCAATGGGAAAAGCACATCATTTGCCCCGATTTCCCACAAGCCTTCGAGGCAGTAGCTGGAGATATCGATGGAGATGGTGAAATTGAGGTAGTAGCCACTGCCTGGGGAGAGCAAGGCATGCTTGCCTTTTTCAAGCACAGAGGAAATCCCAAGGGGCCATGGGACATGCACTTGATTAAAGAAAACTGGACAAACGCTAATATGGTGATCCTGGCGGATTTAGACAAAGATGGTAAGTTGGAAATAGTCGCAAGTGCAGAACGAGGTAGTAATGAAATACGATGGTGGAAAATTCATTTTTAGTAATTAATTGGCCATCAATAAAGATAGCCATCCAGTGAAGACCAGTACTGATGTAGGTCGGCTAAAAAATATCGGAGGTTTTGTAAACGATGGATCTGAGTAGAATTCAAGCAGGACAAACAGGTATTGTAAACTCCAAGGTAACCAAGAGATTGAGTATTAATCGCACAGGACATGAGGGCGCTGATATCCTCTCAACCCCAGGACTGCTGGAATTGATGGAACTTGCTTGTATCAAAACCACCGACAGTAAACTACCTGATGGCTGCACAACTGTGGGATATGCCGTAGATTCTATGAAACATCTCGCACCCACATCGACGGGTAGTATTATCCGCGTCACTGTGGAACTGACCGATGTCGATCGCAACAAGCTTACATACAAAATAGAGGCATTTGAGGAGGCCAAATTGGTAGGGTCGGCTATCCACAAAAGAGCCGTGATTATGACAGGCTAGGAAAAAGAAATTGCCGTGGCGAATAACCTTTTGTATGACGTTGTTGAACCAATATAGTTCTGCTATACTCTATGGCCTGAATGAATTGCCCTCAGGCCATAGCACTGTTTAGCATCTTGAGGGTAGTATCGTACTGTTATAAAAGCGCCCTGCGAAAACAGGGTAGCCAAAGGAGGTGGCGAATTTGAAATGGATTGATTACGCCAAAGCGGATTCTATAGAAAAAGCCATTGAATTAGTTGGTAGCGGCGAGGCTCGAGCGTTAGCAGGCGGGACTGACCTGTTGGTGAACCTCAGAGTCCGTCGTCTTCAGCCAGATTTGGTGGTAGATGTGAAGAGTATCCCAGAGTTAAATCAACTCAATTACGATCAGTCAGATGGCCTGACATTAGGAGCAGCTGTATCCTGCTTTGACATATACAGCAACGCCGAAGTTGCATCTGCCTATCCAGGGCTGATTGACGCGGCCTCCTTAATCGGCGGCACCCAAATTCAAGGCAGGGCTTCAATCGGCGGGAACCTTTGCAACGCGGCGCCCAGTGGCGATTCCATTCCGGTTTTGATTGCGCTTGGAGCAATTGCCAACGTAGCTGGTCCGAACGGCACTAGGCAAGTGGCAGTGGAAGAATTCTGCACCGGCCCTGGTCGAAATGTGCTTGGGGACGGTGAAATATTGGTATCTCTAAGTATCCCTGCGCCTGCCAAAAATTCAGGAGCTCAGTATATGCGCTTCATCCCACGAAATGAAATGGACATTGCAGTAGCAGGGACAGGCGTGTCAGTTGAATTAGGCAATGGCACCTTCAAATCTGCACGTATAGCCCTAGCTTCGGTGGCACCAACTCCACTCTTTGTCAAAGAGGCAGGAGATGCGCTTGTAGGTAAGCCAGTAAATGACGAAAGCATACAAGTCGCAGCATCGATTGCTAAAGATGCGGCCAAGCCAATCACTGACATGAGAGGCACAGTGGAGTATCGAAAACACCTGTGCGAAGTTCTCACTCGTCGAGGACTAAAAATAGCAATTGAACGCGCTAAGGAGAACTAACCAATGGCTTCAAAGACCCATGTACAAACAACAATCAACGGTGAAAGCATTGATTTCCTCTGTGAACCTCGGCAGAGTCTTTTAGAATGCCTGAGAGATGTAATAGGACTAACTGGCTCCAAAGAGGGGTGCAATGATGGGAATTGCGGCGCATGTACGGTGGTTTTCGACGGGAAAATTGTTACCTCTTGCCTAGTGTTAGGAGTTGAGGCTGAAGGTAAGGAAATCACTACGATTGAAGGAATTGCTTCGGGAAGCGAGCTGCATCCTGTGCAACAGGCTTTCCTAGAAAACGCCGCTCTCCAATGTGGCATCTGCACTCCTGGATTCATCGTTGCTACAAAAGCCCTACTGGAACACAACCCCGACCCCACCGAACATCAGATACGTTTTTGGCTGGCAAACAACCTTTGTCGTTGTACAGGTTATGACAAAATAGTTCGTGCCGTGCAAGATGCGGCCAGAAGGATGCAGGAGGCTTAGCAATGACCACGACTGAGTACGAAAGAAATGTAGTGCTTTCCTCAACGGAGTACGACGTTGTAGGTACTCGGCCGATAAGACCTGACGGAGCAGACAAGGTGACCGGCCGTGCCATTTATGGAGCTGATTTTAAAGCTGCTGGTCTACTACACGGGAAAATACTTAGAAGCCCGCATGCCCACGCCAATATTAAGTCTATTGATACCAGCAAGGCTGAGGCTCTCCCTGGTGTCATAGCAGTGGTAACCAACAAGGACATCCCCAACAATGACCCTCCTGACACGGCCATGGATCAGGACGTGAATGATTGGAGAAAGAATGTTCTTGCCGCTGATAAAGCACTTTACAAGGGACATGCCATTGCCGCTGTAGCAGCAATAAGTCCCCACGATGCCGAAGAAGCGCTGTCACTGATAGAAGTCGAATATGAAGTCCTTGGCTCTGTTATGACAGTTCAAGAAGCAATGGCAAGTGATGCTCCTATACTAGACGAAAAACTTCGCACCGACGAAGGGGGCAAGAAGGGCAATTCTCTAACAAACGTTGCTGAGCGTTTCAAAAAAGAACTATTGGAAGAAAACATTCGAGACATAGAGGAAGTTTTTTCGCAATCTGACATAGTTATTGAGAGGGAGTTCGACACTTCCACAGTACATCAAGGATATATTGAACCTACCAATTCCAGTGCGTTTTGGAGCAGTGACGGTCGTATCCATATATGGTGCAGCACTCAAGGTTCTTTCAATGTGCGAGATGAAGTATCGAAAGTTCTGAATATTCCAGAATCCTTAGTTAAAGTTACTCCTACCGAAATAGGAGGTGGATTTGGAGGAAAAATCCCTAGCTACATTGACCCGGTATGCGCGCTTCTGTCAAAAAAATCTGGACGGCACGTGAAGATAGTAATGACTCGTCAGGAAGTTTTTGAAGCAACCGGACCCACTCCAGGTTCCAATATCAAGGTCAAAGTTGGATCTGATAAAAACGGAAACATCAAAGCAGCCCAAGCGTACCTAGCTTATGAAGCAGGCGCTTTTAAAGGCGGGGTTGTCGGAGCCGGGTCTCAATGTGTATTCGCCGCTTATGAGATACCTAATCAATTAATAGATGGATATGACGTAGTTGTGAATAAGCCCAAGACACAGGCATACAGGGCACCCGGCGCTACCAACGCTGCGTTTGCAATGGAGAGTGTAGTATCCGAGATAGCAGAAAAACTGGGTATTGACCCGCTGGATATGAGACTTATTAACGCCAGCAAGGAAGGCACGCGGAGAGCCGACGGCCCAACGTTCCCTCGTATCGGATGCGAGGAAGTGCTTCAGACCATGAAAGACCACCCGCACTACAACGCACCTATTGATGGTCCAAATCGTGGTCGTGGTATAGCTATTGGTTACTGGTTCAATGTAGGATTCGAGTCCTCATGCACCATCACTGTTAACCCCGACGGTACCATCAGCCTGATGGAAGGCTCGACTGACATTGGCGGTTCTAGAGCTTCAATCTCAATGCAAGCTGCAGAAGTCCTTGGTATAAATGCAGAAGACGTTCGTCCAACAGTAGGTGATACCGACTCAGTTGGATTTACCGGCGTTACCGGAGGAAGTCGAGTAACCTACGCGACAGGGTGGGCGGCCTGTCTTGCAGCTGAAGAAGTAAAGGATAAAATGATTGCACGTGCCGCTCTTATATGGGATGTGCCAACAGAATCTGTAGAGATGGTGAAAGGCACCCTAAAATCTAAAACAGATTCCGAACTTATTATGACATTCAAAGAGCTTGCAGCTGAACTAAATGATACTGGCGGGCCAATCATAGGGAGTGGTGCCTTAGATGCAGGTGGAGCTGGTGCCGGCGGTGGTTCATTCGCAGGCAACATCGTAGATGTCGAAGTTGATCCAGAAACTGGAAAAGTTTCCATATTGAGATTCACTGTTGTGCAGGACGCTGGTAAAGCCATCCACCCTAGCTACGTTGAAGGCCAGATGCAAGGAGGTAGCGTGCAGGGAATTGGGTGGGCACTCAACGAAGAGTATTATATGAATGATGCTGGTAATATGACTAACGCTAGTCTACTAGACTACAGAATGCCCACAAGTTTAGATCTGCCCATGATAGACACAGCCATCGTTGAAGTACCAAGCCAAGGACACCCCTATGGTGTTAGGGGAGTTGGTGAGGCAAATATTGTTCCTCCTCCAGCGGCTATATCACACGCTATACAAAACGCAACCGGAGTTTGGATAAACAAGTTGCCAATGAATCCGGTGGCCGTATCAAACGCAACCAGAAAAACAAGAGAGTAAAACGGAAAGGTAAGCGCAAATGGCAATCAAAGACTACCAACCCAATATGGTGCTGGCACAAACCAAGTACAACGTTGTAGGTACTCGCCCAGTCCGTCACGACGGAGCTGACAAAGTTACAGGAAGAGCTCAATATGGTGCTGACTTCCAAACTGCTTCACTGCAATTTGGAGCGATACTGCGAAGCCCACACGCGCATGCCAAGATTAAATCAATCGACACAAGTAAAGCGGATGCATATCCTGGTGTAATGGCTACTGTAACCGCAAAGGATTTCCCTGACACAGACGCCTCAGATGACCAACATGTCAAATTAGGAGAACTGAGCACAAGCTTGGGCTACCTGAGAGATAACATCCTAGCAAGCAACAAAGTACTCTATAAAGGGCATGCAGTAGCCGGAGTAGCTGCTATAAACGCTCATATAGCCCAAGAAGCTGTTGAGCTAATTAAAGTTGAATACGAAGTTTTATCATCTGCCACTACTCCAGTGGATGCTATGAATGATGCTGCATCCATATTGCATGACCACCTTAAAACAGAAGAATTAGGTGAAAAAACAGACAAAATTAGTAATGTGGCTGAACATTTTCAGCACGTCCTTGGAGATATCGATAAGGGTTTTAGTGAGGCTGATGTCATAGCAGAGAGGGAGTTCACAACTCAAACCGTACATCAAGGGTACATAGAGCCTCAAAATTTCAGCGCTTTCTGGAATAAAGACGGAAAAGTAACCATCTGGTGTAGCACACAAGGACCGTTTGAAGTCCGAGATGCGTCAGCGGAAGCGTTAAGCCTCAATATAGCTGATATTAAACTTGTTCCCATGGAAATCGGTGGAGGTTTTGGTGGGAAGTTTGAGCCATACGGGGCTCCCGTAGCAGCTATGCTATCCAAAAAAACCGGAAAGGCCGTAAAAATAGTGATGAGCCGCGCGGAGGATTTGCAGGGTACCGGACCAACTCCTGGAAGCTACATGAAAGTCAAAATGGGAGCAACAAAAGATGGGAAAATTGTTGCGGCCAATGCGTATTTGGCATTTGAAGCAGGTGCATTCCCAGGGTCACCAGTAGGTGCAGCAGCCATGTGCGTTTTCGCAGCTTACGATATTCCAAACGTAACCGTGGACGGTTTTGACGTTGTCAACAATAAACCCAAAATGGGAGCTTACAGGGCACCTGGCGCAACACAGGCTTCCTTTGCATCGGAAACAATTGTTGATGAATTGGCTGAAAAAACCGGTATTGACCCAATTGAATTCCGGCTGATGAATGCAGCCAAAGAAGGCTCACGACGCGCTGATGGCCCAGTACATCCCAAGATCGGCTGCGTTGAAGTTTTGGAAGCTATGCGTGACCATGACCACTACAATGCACCTTTAGAAGGACCTCACAAGGGCAGAGGTGTTGCGGTTGGCTACTGGATTAATGGAGGCGGACCTTCTGCCTGTACAATACGGGTCAATCCCGATGGCAGCCTGACACTGAGTGAGGGCTCGGCTGACATAGGAGGTACACGGACATCTGTGTCTATGCAAGCGGCAGAGGTTTTGGGAGTACCAGTAGAGCTATTTAATCCCCAAGTGGTAGATACTGATTCTGTAGGATATACCTCAGGAACCGGTGGAAGTGGTGTCACACACAAAACTGGATGGGCAGCTTACGAAGCCGCTCACCATGTGAAGAAACAGTTGATCGAAAGGGCATCCAAAATATGGGACATCAGTGCAGATGACATAGAGATGGAAAATGGCTCTCTCAGGTCTATCTCGGACCAGTCGTTAACCATGTCATTACCTGAAATTGCAGAACAACTTTTGGACACAGGAGGCCCTGTTGTTGGCTCCAGTAATATAGATCCTCCTGCAATAGGAAGCGCCTACGCCGGATGTATCGTTGATGTTGATGTAGACCCAGACACAGGTAAAACAACTATAGAGCGTTTCACTATGGTTCAGGATGCTGGCAAAGCCATTCATCCTAGTTACGTGGAAGGACAAATGCAAGGTGGTAGCGTTCAGGGAATTGGATGGGCACTCAACGAAGAATACTATATGAACGAATCCGGTGAAATGATGAACACCAGTTTCCTAGACTACAGAATTCCAGTAATATTGGATTTACCTATGATTGATACGGTAATCGTTGAAGTTCCCAGTCCTACGCATCCCTACGGAGTTCGAGGCGTGGGCGAAGTCAACCTTGTACCACCTCCAGCTGCTATAGCTAACGGGATATACAGGGCTCAAGGCGTAAGAATGGATAAATTGCCCATGAACCCTGCGGCGGTTATGGAGGCCGTCTGGAACAAATAGCATTCAATGGCAATTGTGCACATACCGTCCTTAATGCAGAACATGACCGACGGCCAACAAACTGTTGAGGTTGAAGGATCAAACGTAAGACAGGTTGTAAACAATCTTGACGAATTGTACCCTGGGATCAGGGAACGGTTAGTCGCTAACAATAAAATCAAACCAAACATATCTGTTGCGGTAGATGGGGTTGTTAGCTCCATGGGAATGCTCGAAAAAGTTCAGGAGGCGAGTGAAGTGTTTTTCTTGCCTGCGATAGGCGGCGGTGCTTTCTAAAATCCATATTTAATGAAAACCATGGATTTTTTCTAAATTACTATATTCTCAGGAGAGTATTGGCGTCATGCCTAACGGTAACAAGCCTGATTTGTTGTGGTCAGGAGAACACTGGATCCTGTATTTGAGAAAAGATACCGAAGTCAAAAACAGTGGTTCATTAAGTTTATATAAGACAACATACAGCCCCGTTGGAGAGGGAACAGTTGCAATGATCGGATCTAGTGCAATCATGCCCAATATTCTATGCACAGACAACAGGGAACTAGCTAATTTTGTAAAAGATAACATCATTAAATGGGAAGCCAGTCCTTTCGAAAAAGATCTTGAAGTAACTGATGCTTCCTTTACCCGAACAGGCACCGTCAAATCAAATCCTGAATGGGTCATAGAGACCAATGATTATAGAATCTCAGCCAAATGGTCCAAAATAGAGCCGCCTACCATAATGGATAAGCCTTTGAATTCAGCAGGCAAATCTGTAACCCATTCCATCTTGTTTTTTAGTGAAGAAGCTTCAATGAAGGTGAACGAAGCACCAATAGAAGGAGCACCATTCATAAGAGAGGGTTGGAAAAGCGCTATCGGGCGAGTAGGCAGTTCGTGCTGTTTCGCAATCTCCGAAACCATAGTTTACACAAATTGATACTTTGACAAAAACAATCGGAAATGACCCGACTAAATTTAAGGCTTATCAAGCATCTCTTTTATCAAACCTATAGTTCCCTCTACAGCTCTATCTATCAAAATTCTGCCCTTTTCAGCTGAAGCCGATTGAGATTCTGCATCCTTATTGTCACTAATAGCATTTATACGAACATTTTCAGGGAAAGCTTCCATAGCAAACGAAGTCTCGAATTCACCGGCATGCCCTGGATATTGACCTGTATCCAGTACGCTATTAGCGAGATCTTCCGGTATGAAATCCCAATAACTGTTAAATCTCAAATCGAGTCCATTAGAATCTCTTTCTAACAGGGCATTTGTATAATCAGAATGCGTATCTATCTCTTTGATTTTTTCATCTTCTAGTTGGTTGCCGTATACAGATGTTAAATGTAATTGCCACTGTTGTAGAACACCTCTCACCGGCTCCTCATTACCACCATGACCATTCAAAATCAAAATCTTTTTGATCCCATGCCTGACAAGGCTTTCTACGCAATCAAAGATTATTGATAGCCAACTACCGGGCTTGGCTGACATGGTGCCTGGGAACATCATATGGTGCTCAGCTATACCAACTGAAACCGGCACAGTGACCAAAACATAGGGGTACATGGCATTGGCAACAGATTCAGCCACGTAGGTACTAGACATTATGTCTTGTGGCAACCCCAAGTGTTCTAGGTGCTGTTCGATACTGCCAGTTGCAATGATAACTATTTTGAAATGTCCTGCCGATAAGGAATCTCGAAATTCCTGCCTCGTATACTGTTCCAATCGAATTTTTTTCCCCAACTCCCAGTCCTTTCTGAATCATGAGTTTCCATATGGTATTGATTATGCCTGAGACAAGCAATTCAAAATTATTCGGGATAAATTTAGATTATCAATCTACTACCCAAACCTTGACGGGTTCATTAAAGATATGTCCATGAATGGTCGTTCACCTCTCACTATCTGCGAAACAATTTGTCCACTAGCGGGTCCAGAAGACATCCCAATTGCAGCATGGCCTGCCGCTAAGGTTAGATTCTGGTACTTGTTCGAACGACCCAACAGGGCCAGCCCATCAGGGGTTAGCGGCCGAAGCCCGGCCCACACCTCTATCAATTCCAAATCGTCAGTGTTGTACTCAGGTACATACTGCCTCGGCTGACGAAGAATAGCGTTAACTCGACGTTGGTTTATAGATAAATCTATACCAGCTAGTTCTAGAGTACCAGCAAGACGAAGAGTTCCGCCCATTGGGCTAACAGCTACTCTACCTTCTGAACAAATCACTGGTATATCGGGTAATCCGACTGGTTTACGGAAAGTAATACTATATCCTTTAGCTGCTTGTATAGGTACATTTATTTTCAATTCCCTAGCCAAATTTGGGGTCCATGAACCAGTAGCTAAAACAATTTCATCTGCTGAAAACATTCCTTTAGGGGTCCGAATACCTATAATTGCATTTCCCTTTTTTTCAAAACCCTCTACTTTCGTGTGATCGAGGACTGTTCCTCCCATTTCCTGAAAACGAACCGCCAGAGCCCGGACAAAATCAGCTGGTTGCAAATTGGCATCTTGAGGATATAGTATGCCAGCTACAACAGTGGCACTAAGCCCTCCTAGCTTCTCAACCACCTCATCCCTATCTAATTTGTGCGTTTCTATACCAACTTGTGCTACCAAATCTGCTTCATGCTCACCTTCCTTCAAGCCTTGTTCAGTGTTGAAAAGATATAGAACCCCATTTTCCTTAAATCCAAATTCCATATCATCCATGACCGAGAAAGATTGGTATAACTCACGGCTTCGCATTATAAGTTCTTGAAGAACTGGCATTGCTTTGTCTCTTTGCCGTACATTCGCAGCAGCGCGAAATTTCCATAACCATTTCAAAAGGCCAAGCTCAAGCCTAGGTTTTACGTAAAAAGGACTTTCGGGATCAAGCATCCATTTCAATCCTTGCTTTACAACCCCCGGTTGCGCCACAGGCACGCTATGACTTGGAACAATTAGTCCTGCATTTCCATATGATGATCCCTCTGCTATGCCTTCTTGGTCTATTAGAAGCACATTCATACCTTCTTCAGCTAAGAAATAGGCACTACAGACACCTATCACACCTGCCCCAATAACAATCACATCATAGTCGGTGGCATCATTTACTAGAGAACTCACAGCTGATACAACTCCCTTGGGATCAAAATTGATTCTTGCTTAGATTATATATAATCGCTATTCAACTCAAATGGAAATCAATCAAAATTTAAGTCATCTATTTCTTTTCGATGTCAGTATTTCACTTCCAGTTTTTGACGTCCTTGATTCACTACCAAATCTATAATTATTAGCCTACTAATATCCTGCTTGTTTATCACACACATAAAGAAATGGTTTATTGGATAAAAAGAGCCTCAGGTTCTCTCTAAAAACTTCTCTATGGCCTTTAGGCATTTCGGGGGTCACATGGGCCGTATGCGGTGTAATCAAAACATTTTTTTGATCCCAAAATGGGCTATCAGATGGTAAGGGTTCTTCGGCAAAAACATCAAGCCCTGCTCCTGATATGTGGCCAGAGCGTAACTTCTCAATTAACGCTTTTTCGTCAACGATATTTCCCCTAGATATAACAATCAGATGCGCCCCCTTCTTCATTAGGCCAAGCCGCCTATCATCGATCAATCCATTTGTCTCGATTGTGAGTGGTGCAGCTACCACAAACCAGTCTGATATGCTGATTAATTCATCGAGGCGTTCCGGCCCCCAAACTTCTTTTACACCTTCAGGTACAAAATCAGTTTTTTTGTCAACAGCATATACGTCCATTCCAAACCCTGCTGCCCTACGAGCCACAGCCGAACCTATTGCTCCTACTGCAAATATACCCATGGTTGTTCCATTGGTCTCCAGAAATGCGTTGTTGTATTTACCAGCACCCCATTCACGGGATCGTTGGTTCGCTAACAAGTCAATCCATCTGTGAGCAAGTATCAACATCATCCCAATAACATGGTCAGCGAGGGGCTCAGCATGTGGCTCATAACCAGGAGCACGAGCATTAGTTAATACAACATCGCTTTCAACTATGTCTGGTCGTTTCATCAGATAATCTACGCCAACAGCTGGATTTGCAATCCACCGAAGCTTTTCAGCACTCGCGAAAGACTCCTTATCTGGAACTCCGTACAACACTTCCGCATTCTTAAGATGCAACTGCAGCGATTCTAAATCGTCCGTCAAGACAAAATCCACATCTTCAAACTCATCGCGTAATTCACTGATAAACTGTGAATCAATAGTTCCGTGTATTACAATTTTCACAACTATGCCCCATCCCAATCAAGAATTTTCCTACTTTGGACCTTAGACTCATCTATTTCTACACCCATACCTGGTCCCTCTGGCAAAACAACTACGCCATTAGCAGGTTCAATTGGCTGACGGAAGAAAAATTGGTGTATCACACTATGATTAATGAGGAATTCGAGCATCGGACACAAAGAAGCGCTTTGAGCTGCCAATACCTGAACAGTAGCTACAGTGTGAGCATGTGGAATAATCTGAACCTCGTACGTGGAACCCAAGGCACATATTTTGACTAGTTCAGTAACACCCCCAGCCCATAGCACATCTGGTTGTAAAACATCCGCAGCGCCGGCATCCATAAGGGCCTTGAAGCCCCACCTTGTGTACTCATGTTCTCCAGTAGATATTGGGAATGGCAATGCATTCCTGAGAAATGCGTGAGACTCAATTTGGTCAGCAAAGATTGGCTCCTCTAACCATCGAGGATTATATTGCGCTATTTTTTCTCCCATCTCAAGAGTGTAGCGTACGTCCCAAGATCTCCAGCAATCAAACATGATGTCAATATCGTCTCCGGCCGCCTCTCTCAACATACGAGCCATTTCGACATTTTTTTCAATCCCTTCAGGACCAGAACCAGGACCATACCTGAAAAACCACTTTGTGGCTTTATAACCCGATTTTAAAATCTGGCTAATTCTTAGATTTATAGACTCCTGATCCAAGCTAAATCCAAGTGCACTGGCATAGGCTGGAATCCTATCCCTCAACGGCCCTCCAAGCAACCTGTACACTGGCTCTCCCGCTAATTTGCCTTTCAAATCCCAGATCGCACAATCCACCGCACTCAAAGCCTGCATCGGGGCACCTTTACGACCATGCGACTCAATACCACGATACATTTTGTCCCATATACGTTCACTGGCTCTTGGATCTTCACCCACCACAAGAGGTTTGATCATCCTATCAATCAAAAAAGCTTGGATTTCGTCTATAGGGCCGGCAAATCCAATGGTGCCATCTTCTGCTTCAACTTCTGCAAAAATACAGGAGATAGGTATCTTGCCTTGCTCAGAATTCACCCCCATCCAAGTTGGCATAACTGTCTTTGGGCCCTGTTCACGAAATTCCGCATACACGTCCAGCGGCATCGCTATACGTTCTTCCCATATAGGCTCATTCCTGTCCAACTCTCCGTCTAATTTTACCGACCTAACTTGTGTTATCTTCATAGCCTTAGGCCCCTTAGTCAAAATATTTTTAGTGCATAATTGTAAACTAGTCGATTATATTTTGTTCACCATCCACTGATCTCTCAAAACAGGATACTTGGCAGACATCTCGAACAATACTTGATCTGCAACAGGCGCAAACATACCTTTGGCTTCTGCGGCCAAAGAGCCATCTTCCAGAAGTATCATTCCCTCAGCTTGAACCAATTTACGACGCTCCCCAACTTTCTTAGCCTCTGCGGTAACAGTCTGGCACAATGAAATGGGACGTCGGAATATAACCTCTAATTTAACTGTCTGAGTCCATTTACCTTCTAGTACCGATACCCTACTCATAACTTCATCCAGTAAAGAAGATACTATCCCGCCATGAAGTATCCCGGGGAACCCTTGGTGATGATCCAGAGGGGTATACCTAGTAGTCACTTTATCGCCTGATCGGTCAAATTTGAGACCAAGTCCACATTCATTTTTTGGTCCGCACACAAAGCAAAGTCCGTAATCAGTAAAGTCATTAAGTGAAAGTTCGTCCGACGATTTATTCATGACCACTCATCTAATCACAGATTTACTCGTGGGCTCCAGTCTTCTTACCACGGTTTTTTCCCTGTCAATGTAGGCAGGCACTCTTGGCCCCATCTCGTTTTTCCAATATTCGCTTTCATACACTGCTTCATATATCCGTTTTCGCTCATCCTCGGTATCGAAACGCCTGATCCACACATAAAGATCATCTTCCTCTCCAACAAAACTTCCCGCTACAACAACTCCTTTAGACATCTGGAATGGTATGATTTCCTCTTCCATTACCTTAACCCATTCTTCTCGTTTCCCTGGTCTGGTTCTGTACTCTCTGAGTTCAAATAACATTTCTCTCTCCTTTTGGCATCACATTGATGATTTTTTATACTGATCTCAATTAGCTAGAAATTATTGTTAGTACTTTTATAATGATTCCGAGTAGTTTAACATTTCGGCTGATGTATCCAAGTCTTGGAATAAAAAACTTCAGGCATTTCTTGTGTCTTTGTTAAAGGGGGATGTTTAATGAAAGGCGTGGTTGTTTGCCCAGCAGTTGAAGCAGTTGAAATTGGTAAGATGATTCTAGAAGATGGAGGGAATGCAATAGACGCGGCCGTCGCAACTGCATTTGCACAAGGAGTTGCCGAGCCACTGGTAACCAGCATAGGCGGGAACGGTACCCTTCAGTTACTACATGCCCAATCAGGACAACACGTAACTATAGATTTTTATGGGCGCGCACCAATCGCAGCAACAGCAGAAATGTGGAAAGACCTTGTGGTCCAAAGGCTACCCGCTGATATGTGGCAATTGGAAGGATTAATTAATCAGGTCGGATACCTAGCAGTCACTGTTCCCGGTACGTTGATGGCACTTCATGAGGCCTCGTCTAAATATGGACGTCTGCCATGGCCTGAACTAGTGAGGCCATCAATAGATTTGGCAAAACGCGGGTATTCTACTCCAGGAGAACAGGAAGAACAGTGGACAAGAAATGCGAATACTGGGTATGCATCCGCGAATGAAATATTAAATTCTACTCCAGCTTCGAAGAAAATCTTTACTCGAGACGGTAATCCAATACAAACTGGCGAACATTTCTCTATGCCAGACTATGCATCCACCCTAGAAATTATTGCTAAAGAAGGACCTGACGCACTCTACAAGGGTGATATCGGAAAAATTATCGCAAAAGATTTCTCAGAAAATGGAGGCTTAATCACCGAACAAGACTTACGAAGTTATCGTCTGAGAATCGGCCAGCCTATAAAATCAGACTATCGTGGTTACCAAATATGCGGCAATCAGCCACCCGGTAGCGGTTCCCAGATAATTGAAACTCTGAACATTCTGGAAGGATACGACTTAGACAAACTCGGGTTTGGAACTCCCGAGTACTGCCATATTATGGCTCAGGCGCAAAAAGCTGGATTCTATGACAGAGCTAAATACCTTGCTGACCCAGACTTTGTTGAAGTTCCTGTGGGCAAATTAACGTCCAAGGATCATGCGCGAGAATGGAGGAATATGATTGATGATGGGCAAGACATCCGTATAGCAGATTTGGATCGGGCAGAGGGACAAGATACAACAAGTGTTTCCGTCATGGACAGCGAAGGCAATTCCATTGCTATCACTCACACTCTAGGGAGTCCATGCTCAGGTGTAGTTGTGGAAGGACTTGGTTTTCTATTCAATAATTCAATGCATGTATTTCATCCTTTTCCGGGCCACCCTAATTCAATCGCACCAGGCAAGTCACGGACCACAGGTATGTCTCCAACAATCGTGCTAAAAGACGACAAGCCATTTATCGTTACTGGAGCTCCCGGAGCAGTGAAAATATTAACAGGAAACCTGCAAACAATCGTGAACGTCATAGACCATAACATGTCTATACAAGAAGCTGTTGCTGCCCCCAGAATACACTCTGAAGGACAATGGGTTGATATAGAGGCACGGCTATTTTATGCCGTCAAAGATTCTATGGAAGTAATGGGCCACAAATTAATCAAAAGTGATTTGAGTTACGACCCATTTTTCTCACTGGTCCATGCAATTCGCAGAGATCCAATTACCGGCAAGCTTGAAGGAGCGGCTGATCCCCGAGGCAGAGGTGGGTGCGCTAGTGTTTAATCAATCGACACTAAATTCAAGTTGAATTTTTCTGAGGCAATTACTGGTCGGGGTGGCCGGACTCGAACCGGCGACCTCCACGTCCCGAACGTGGCGCCCTACCAACTGGGCCACACCCCGTGTACGTCACATTCTACCCATGGGAAAGTCGTATAGACAAGAAGACAAAAGGGGAACACTACTCAATTTTGTCGCACCGACCGACATTGGCTACCTAGTCCACTCTCAATTCAACGTAGGGGTAATGCCACTACAGCCTTACCAGGTGTTGTCTTTTTCCCTGACACATCCTCCAACCATATCTCACATTCCACTATCCCAATTTCGTCTTCTATCTTCTTAGATGTAACTAGACCCCTGCAATAGACTTTACTTCCTGGCATGTCCATCCCACGATATTCAACGGCTAACTTTTTTATCGAGCCTCTTTGGCCAATCCAGTCAGTTAAAAGCTGTCCAAGAAATGCGTTCTTCAGCGCCCCATGAATTATCACATTCGGTAATCCATTATCCCTAGCGAAATCCTGATCATAGTGGATCTGGTAAAAATCTCCGGAGGCTCCAGCATACATCACTAACTGCTGAGTGGTCGGAGTTTTTTCCAAGATTGGTAGTTCTGTTCCAATTTTAACATCTTCAAAATAGAGTTGATTATTCAAGGCCTATCATCCTCCGTTGGTCTATAGTAGATACCTGTAGAACGTTCCAAAACAACCAACGTTTCAAATTGGTTTATATAACAACCTTCTCGTATAACGAATAACATATTTCCAAGTCTACCATCACGTTTGTATACCTCAACTATTTTTTCGAAATGGCTAATCAGATCTCCAGGGCGTACTGGTTCGAAATATTCCCATTCACTTCCTCCATCTAACTTTGCTGTGTATGGATGGCCTATTTTGATTGGTAATGGATTGGGGATTATCGATCTCAAAAAAGTAGGCGGCGCTACCAATCCACCATATGGACCGTTTCGAGCCAAAATTTCATTAGTGAAAAGGGGATTCCGATCACCTATTGCATCAGCAAATTGCTTAATGGATCGCTTTTCAATTTTTTTCACAACAGGCTCTGACTCAATCCCCACTAATTCATCCACACTGCCATTCAGACCAGCTATAACAATCATTTACAATCCAATACTAGTTGCCACTGTCTCAAGATGGAAATCAGTGTCCCCAAAAGCCAGTTCTGCTTCCTTAGCCCTCCTAGAATAAAGTTGCATATTATGTTCCTTGGTAAATCCAATTGCACCATGCACTTGATGACCCTTGGCACATACCCGGCGATACGCATCACTGACCCATGCTTTAGCTACTGCAACTTCTTGATCAGCCGAGGCTCCTTCCGAAATTGTCCAAGCTGCTTTATAAGTTACATATCTAGAACCCTCAACATCACTGGCCATGTCAGCACAATGATGTTGTATAGCTTGAAAGGTACCAATCGGCCGACCAAACTGTACTCGTTGTTTAGCATATTCGACGGTCATATCCAAAACTTTCTGGCTTCCACCAAGCATTTCTGCGCATTTACCTATTGCTCCACATTTGATTACGTTCTTGATCGTATCCCATCCCTTGTTTACTTCCCCAACTATCGCTGAAGTAGGCAAATGTACATCTTTAAGAATGACCTCAGATTGCCGGTCAGACGCTATTGTCTTCAAAAGTGTCTGGGATATACCATCCGTACTTTTGGGAACAAGGAAAAGGGTTATATCTGTTTCTTCAAGGCCTGTTCGAGTTGCTACAATTATATTATCCGCAACATGAGCATAAGGTACAAACAGTTTAGTACCATTCAATAAATATCCATCTCCGTCAAAATCTGCTGTGGCTTGAATCCCCAATGGCCTCCAAGTAGCGGAAGGCTCCAACAATGCAAGGGTAACTATCGATTTACCTTCAGCTACTGCGGGCAGTATCTGCTGTTTTTGTTCATCATTGCCAGCTTCTAATACAGTCTTGCCTCCCAGTACCACAGTAGCAAAGAATGGACCTGGCATCAGGGCCGCACCTGTTTCCTCTAACAGTATCGCAAGATCAAAAAATGACAGTTCCACTCCACCATATTGCTCAGGAAATATGAGACCCAACCATCCTTGATTGGCTAATTTCTGCCAAAATTCAGGAGTGAATCCTTGTTGGTCCTCCTCCATTTCCCTCACAAAAGTATCAGTACACTCAGCGCTCAAGAACTCCCTAGCACTAGTTTTCAGCATTAGTTGCGCCTCATCAAATCCAAGATCCATCTAGATTAAACTCCTCTTAAGAATTTGTCTGTTTAGCTCACTAATATCAATTACTTCAACCTCTGGGCAGGCCTAACCCGCGAGTCGCAATAATATTGCGCTGTATCTCAGAGGTCCCAGCTGCTACAGTATTTCCACCTACACTCATGTAGCCTGTTTCAAACCTGCCTCTCATCGGCACCCATTTAGAATCAGGATCCAGTTGCCCAAACATGCCCAGAATCTGTATACCTAAACCATATAATTTTTTTAGCATTTCTGATCCTAGTAATTTAGAAATCGAAGCTTCTTTGTTTGGGATTTGGCCTTGGCTTTGCATCCAGGCTACTTGATATGCAATCACTCTGCAGATCTCTATATCAACAGCCATTTGAGAAAGCCTGTTTTTCACAAGCGGATTTTGGGAAATTGGTTCCCCATCCCTAATATTTTGTTTACAAAATTCTGCTAGGTCTTCTAATAGTCGAGCGGCCCTAGCACAATAACCTATCCCAGATCTCTCCAAATCCAATAGGGTCGCACCAACATACCAGCCCATGTTCTTTTCTCCTATCAGGCCAGTTTTCGGCACTCTAGCTCCCGAGAAAGTAACTAGACTTCGATCCGCTCCCCACATTAACGGGATTCTTTCTATGGTTATTCCAGGCGTATTCATTTCAGCCACTAAAAAACTAATCCCTCGATGCTTGCGCACATCGGGATCAGTTCTAGCTAACATGAACATCCAATCTGCACCAGAATGGGCTCCATTCCAAATTTTGGACCCATTTATCACAAAGTCATCACCGTCTTCTTCAGCCTTAGTCTGGACAGACGCTAAGTCTGAGCCCGCATCCGGTTCTGAGTAACCCTGGCACCAATTAATCTCAGCTCTAGCTATACGTGGCAAAAAATACTGTTTTTGTTGTTCAGTACCGCTCATCATTATTATCGGACCAACCATAGAGATGCCGCCATCATCAACAGGTACACCGCGATAAGCCATTTCTTCGTTAAATATTAATTGCTGGGTGTGAGAAGCATTTTGGCCACCGTACTCTTCAGGCCAAGCACGAGTAAGCCATCCCTTTTCAGCTAGTTTTTGTTTGAATTGCTGGACGAGCTTTAAATCTTCCGGTTCTTCTGGATCAAGCTCTTGAGTTTTCCAATCCCATGGCAACTCTGATTCAACAAAGTTGATGATATCTGACCGAAAAGCCTCATCTTCTTCACTAAATCGGAATTCCATCTAAATCTCCACGCACAGTTATATCGCTATGACGGTTCTCAAGCCAAAGAGAAGAATACGATGATCGCAACAACACAGTGAGTTTTGAAGTGCTAGGAGCTACCCATTGATAAACAGGTGACCGTTCTGGCTATACCACCTATAGTATGAATCTTGCTAGTCACCAAGTCTCCAACATCGTTCAGATCAGGCGCCTCTACAATGGTTATTATATCGTATGGCCCAGTCACTGCATCCACAGTAGTAACTCCTGGGAGAGAACGAAGGTGAGCAGCCACTTCACGGGACTTGCCTACATCAGTTTCTATTAAGATGTATGCCTTTGTTGGCATATTAAACCCCTTTTGAAAATATCACTAAGACCAATAAGTGCAATACGAATTCTAATTTCAATCAAACTAATATGTCAAACCCTTATGGCTAAAAACAAGTATTTAATATCAACCATTTGATCTATTATTATCTGAGACAATGAACTAGCTTATATTTTTTAGTGAGGGCATTCTCCTTATGGTAGATGAACAGTCTTTCAAATTATTTTGGAGAAATTTCGTTACAGGCGTAGCCATAATCACGACTATTGAGGCCAATGGTCGAATTCACGGCATGACCGCAAATAGCATAGCTTCTATTTCTCTAAATCCACCTCTAATCATGGCTAGCGTTGCATATGATAGGGAATCGAACAAGTTGATCAAGAGAACTGGTAAATTCGCCATTAGCATACTTTCTGATAAACAAGAATCCATAGCCATATATTACAGTGCTTCCAGAGATCCCAATCTAAATTCCCCTCATGTAGATTTTACATACACCCAGAACGGATTCGGAATTGTACCTGATTGTTTATCATTCATGGAATGCCGTACAGATAAGTACTATGAGGTCGGAGACCATACAATCTTCATAGCATCTATTGAGGAACTGGGAATGAATAGGGGCAGCCCACTAACATACTACGATGGAACGTACGGCCTAAAGCATCCCACATAATACTCTGTCTCAAACAGAGCCTATCTTCGATACCAATAGCAAAAGATCGCATTTGGGAGACAGGGCCATATTTGAATTATTGAGCAGACTTACTCAATTCTGCACCAGCAGTGAACCCCACCCTCTTATGAGCGGGTACTGTAACCAATGTACCTGCCTGTCCACCGCGAATCGGCCTAACTCTTCGGGCTTTAACTTGCCTCACTTCAAAAGAGCCAAATCCAGTGAGCACCACCCTGTGACCCTCAAGCAAAGCCTCTTGCACACTGTCTAGAACAGCATTTAGGGCCGCTTCACCCTGTGAGCGGGACCCGTCAAGCTTCCCTGCCACTCTAGCACTCATATCGCTCTTTCTAAGTGTTGCCATTACTGCTTGTACCTCCTAATGTACAGAACCCAATGTTAAAATCCACTCCTGCTTGGAGCACTCATGTATACTTGCAAACTACAACCATGTCAAGTCTCAAATAACAATTTACTTCATAATATACTAGCAGATAAATCTAGGTTGCTTTGTATAAAATAAATCCCTTATCCCCAGAGATTTTCTTGTCATTGGGTTTAACGGTAATTACTCCAGCAGCAGTACCATCATCCTTATCAGCATGTATTCTCCATGATAGTTCCACTCCAGCCACTGGTATTCCTTCAGTTGCAAACGTAATCTCATCAAACTTCAACCGTTCAATCATCACAACATTCCCCCCTTGCCATTCAGTGCTATCTTCCTGCTCTGGGAACTGAACACTTATTGCCTTCTCAGTGGTTTGAAAAAACACCTCGACAGACTGAGGCTCTCGATCTCCAGGGAGTGTCATAGACCCAACATATTTAGTATTGTCCATATTTTTAAACACCATCCATTATTTTATTATCAATTATTTGTCACAACTTAGTACCGAATAATATCTTTATGTACGGACATGACCGGTACCCACAACTATCCATTTATATGAAGTCAACTCACGTATTCCTATAGGTCCTCTAGCGTGCATTTTATTGGTACTAATTGCAACCTCAGCACCCAAACCAAATTCGCCTCCATCGTTGAACCGAGTTGACGCATTCAGCATCACTGCACTGGCATCAACCAACTCCAAGAAACGCATCCCCTCAATCTCATCCTCTGTGACAATGGCCTCGCTATGCCCTGAGCCGTAGGAATTTATGTGCTCCAAAGCTTTTTCAAAAGAATCAACAATTCTCACTCCTGCTCTTAAGGACAAATGTTCGGTACTCCAGTCCTCATCGTGTGCTGGAATTACCCTTAGATTGTCAACAGATCCAATCATGCTCATAGCCCTGCTATCTACACGCATTTCGACTCCGGCAATCGCCCATCTTTGACTTATCATAGGGAGAAATAATGGAGCGACGGACGCATGGACTATCAGTGTGTCCATAGCATTACACACTGAGGGACGCTGTACTTTTGCATTATTGACAATTTCAACAGCCATGTCCAGATCGGCAGATTTGTCGACATAAGTATGACAAACACCGATTCCCCCAGTTATAGCAGGCATTTTCGCTTCTTTGCCAACTCTCCTCACAAGTTGATGACCTCCTCTTGGGATCATGAGATCTATTTCGTCGGACATAGCAAGCATCCTGCTTACCAAGTTTCTGTCGGTACAGTTTATAAACTGTACCGAATCTACAGGCACACCGACCTCAGATATTGCACTTCGTACAATACCTGCTAGTATCTTGTTAGATTGAAAAGCCTCGGTACCTCCACGTAATATTGCTGCGTTGCCAGATTTGAGACATAAAGCGGAAATGTCCACAGTAACAGCAGGACGACTTTCATATATGGTTCCGATAACTCCTAACGGAACTCTCTTTTTTTCGATTCTGAGTCCGTTATCCATTGTCGCGGAATCGAACGATTCTCCAACCGGGTCAGGCAATAGAGCTATATTTCTGACGCTGGAAGCCAATGACTGTATACGTCCAGTATTTAATTGAAGCCTATCTAATGTCGTTTCCTGATTTCCAGATTTGGAAGCAGCCAAACAATCTTCCGAATTGGCATCTAATATCTCGGCTGAGCGCTGGATTAACATATCAGCTAAATTGTTAAGGGCGGAATTTTTTACTTCCGTCGTTAGTCCAACCATTTGACGAGTTGAGGCTCGGGCAGCTTCTGCTTTAAGTTCCAATTCGCTAATGCCACGCTCTAATAAACTTTGATTATCACTCAATTCCATAAAACATCCATACACATTTACAAGGTTTCAATAATCATAACGGAACTAATAACCCGTTGAAACTGTACTTAAGCAATGAGAGTATTTCTCTTCGATATTTTTGCTGATAGTTACGCATCAATTTCATTAATAACAACCATGTTATTTCGGTGAACAATCTCTTCACCAAAATTATTGACAACAACATCTCCTATCTCACTCGATTGGATACCCTTTATAGCTTCAATGTCGATGGCATCATAATTTGTTACCCCGTATGCAACTCTAGCCATTTTGGAATCTACGATTGATACTATGTCGCCTCTATTGAACTTACCAAAGGCCTTTGTTACACCAGCCGGCAGCAAACTTCTATAACTATTCCGAATTGCATTAGACGCACCTTCGTCTATCTGTATAATACCGCTTTCAGACAGTCCACTGAGCAACCAACGCTTCCGGCTCTCGAATTTAGAACCAGAGCCTTGGAAAAGGGTACCAATGCTAGAACCTTCAACTAGTTTAATCAACACACCTGGCTCCTGTCCGCTGGCAATAACTACGTCCACCCCAAAAGTTGTTGCAAGCTTAGCAGCCTCTATTTTCGTCAACATTCCTCCTCTACCTTTACCATCTATGGACGGACCGGCGAAACGATCAGCATCGTCCTTCGCAAGGTCAATAACCCTGATCAAGTCCGCTTTAGGATCAACATGAGGGTCTTTGGTGTAAACCCCCTCTATTTCTCCTAGCAACACTAGTAAATCTGCATCAATTAAATTCGCACACATCGCGGAAAGAGTGTCATTATCTCCAAAATTTTCGCCAGTCAGTTCTTCTACAGCTACAACGTCATTCTCATTTACTATTGGCACAACCCTGCGTTCCAATAAAGTCATCAATGTGTTTCTAATATTCAGATAACCATGGCGGTCACTCAAATCCCTGCGAGACAATAATGCTTGGGCAACAATAATTTCATGCCTACTGAAGCTTTGCTCGTACACATGCATCAAACGACTTTGGCCAACGGAAGCCATCACCTGCCGATCTGGCAAACTCTTCCTGTTCCTATCTTTGTTAAACACATGCCTACCTGCTGCCACGGCACCCGACGTCACCAGCAATGTATCTGTGCCCAAAGAGTGCAAATGCGCAATCTGGTCTACTATGGAACTAATTATTTCAAAATCTAGTTGGCCGACGCCTTCTGTCAGTAGCCCACTGCCAGCTTTAATAACTACTCGCTCGTACCTGTGAACAGAATTGTGTGATGGAGATTTGAGTTTATCAGTCATATTGAAAAAAATCGTTTTCTAAGCGCTGAGGAACATACAACATTATAGCAACTAGCGCTTTTGGCTCTCAAGAACTCGACTCTAGATTTTATCCATCGTCGACAAAATCCTGAATTCCCAAAACAGTTAATGATCAGTAGTTCCTAGTTATCCTACCAAGATGGGCTATGGTCAGCCGATTCATTATTTGTAATTCTCTGTTGGTTGTCACCTTCAGCATCCATTACAAAGATCTCTGTATCTCCATCCAAATTCGACACGAAAGCAATCTTACGTCCATCCGGCGACCATACTGGCTGTTTATCCATGGCAGTGTTATTGGTTAGCCTCGTCCTCTCCATACTATCGGGGTCGGCTGTATATATTTCTGGATTTCCGTCTTTTTCCGAAACAAACAATAATTTTCGGCCATTCGGTGACCAAGAAACATC
>CAZMZE010000015.1:0-5364 GCA_964570875.1 uncultured Dehalococcoidia bacterium | reverse complement strand
TCTTAGAATTGGAGACGAGGCACCGAATTTTACAGCCAATACTACGGAAGGAGAAATCGACTTCCATAGCTGGTTAGGAGATGGCTGGGGAGTATTTATGTCTCATCCCGCTGACTTTACTCCTGTATGTACAACAGAGATTGGGAGAGTTGCTAATTTAAAGGGAGAATTCAAAAGTAGAAACGCCAAGGTTTTGGTGTTGAGTGTTGGAACCAAGGATGGTATGTCCCCTCTGGATTCGCATACGGAATGGATAAAGGATGTTAACGAAACCCAAAATGCAGATGTTGACTTTCCAATGGTTGCTGATCCAGACAAAACAATTGCAGATAGTTACGGAATGATCCACCCGAACGCTAACGACACTCTAACAGTACGATCGGTATTTGTTATCGGTCCAGACAAAAAGGTAAAGCTGATCATTTCATACCCTGCTTCTACCGGCAGAAATTTCTTTGAAATACTTAGAGTTATAGACTCGCTACAGCTTACTGCTAACTACCAGGTAGCGACGCCAGTGGATTGGCAAAATGGTCAGGACTGCATAGTAATCCCGGCAATAGCGACAGAAGATATTCCAGATAAATTCCCCAAGGGTCACACGGTTGTGAAGCCATACCTTAGAACAACTCCTCAACCTAATATCTAGACTGCCATATAATCAGATTTTTTGAGAGGTGCCCTAAGCATAGAATCAGGTTGGGCACCTCCCAATTCTTTGCAATTAAATATAGCTGAATCATCAATGATATTTTCTGAGATAAGCTACTATCTCCATCATTACCTTGCAGTCTATTTCGTTGTATCTTTCGATTTCACTAAACAACTCAATATCTTTCATCGAACACCCATTACTTGCAGCTTCATCAGCCGCCCACCAGGCTCCGACCATTGCTCCCAGACCATCAGTTACACTCAAATCCCATTTCGTATCTATTAATCCATGGGAATGCAGCGCCTGGGCCACAGATTTCAGGCCAAACTCTAGGGCGCCATTTATCACCACGGGTTCGTTACGAATGACTTTACCTAGAAAATCGTACCAGTTCGGGTCAGTCCATTCCCTGTCAGGATGCCTTTCCATTGCAGAGTTTGATGCAGTTTTTAAGGTAGAAATTTCGGCTGATGACCAGTGGAAAACAAGTGGTTCTGCTACATCTGGAGATAAGCGATTCCTCACTTCTTCCATGTGATCAAACCAAGCTTCAATAATATCCGCCTCACTGCTCTCGCTAAGTTCGTCTACAGAGAACACTGACCACTCCCATTCTCCCTGCTCCATATGGCCGCATCCGATCATGAATATTAACGGCTGACCACCTTTTTCAGGGATCTGGTCAAAATTGTCGTCTAAATCTGATACTGTTTCAAAATCAACGAAGAATTCGACCGGAGATTCATTACGCCACATAACATCTGAATCATTAATTATTGCC
Source organism: uncultured Dehalococcoidia bacterium (assembly GCA_964570875.1). Classification (GTDB taxonomy): domain Bacteria; phylum Chloroflexota; class Dehalococcoidia; order Lucifugimonadales; family CATQGZ01; genus CAZMZE01. The sequence continues at coordinate 3,928 of CAZMZE010000015.1, read as the reverse complement.
GGCGCAACTACCTGATTATTGTCAGGTCGGTTTATTGAAAGTATCGAATCCAATACACGTGGCTTTTTTGAACCTGTTACTCCAAGAGTGGAAGAAGAGCACTGAGTGTCAGTCCATCTAAATACTCCTGACTGATTGGCGTGATCTCTCTGTTTAAGCCCTACATTCCACAACAGAGTTAGATCATCCAGCTCTGAAGCTATAGTTTTTTTCGCATTATGCCAGGGATAGTCTTCGGCAAATTTCATGTTTGGTCTGATTTCAGGAATCGATGGCTCAGGCAATACCTGCCAGTTGGCTCCTTCAACTCTTACCCTCCGAATCCAGTTCACTGCCTCATCTGTCTGACTAGAAAGTGAACCTTTCAATTTCGAAACATAACTCATAGGCACTCCTCCCAAACGTCCCATGCAACTGTTACCTCGAAAATTTTCTCTACTAACAGTCTGCTTCCATCCTCTGCCCAAAAGGAAAGCTTCTTCCGGTTGGTAGCCCTGCAATCTCCCAAGCATTCGATTGTATAAATAAACCTGTAATTTATATGCCCACGAAGATCCGGAAGAATCGCTGAGTGTACCATCTGAGTTGAAGCTGAGAGTACTGTATTTGATATCAATAACCCGATAATGCCATGAACTATTCTTAATGTCGGGAGCAGGAATTCTCGATTCATCTTCTGTTATATTTCCAGGGAACAGATCTATGAACAGATCACTGCGTACCAGTAAGTCAGCCAGTCCATAAGTACGGTTCTCAGCATCCCATAACACTCCCTGCGCAATAACAGATTCGCCCCTACACATCGCATCGAACGTTTCTACGGCCGCCTCAAGACTTCGACTCCGCCTGTAGTCAGTTGCTATAGAACACACCGGTAAAATCGTTCCAATATGCTCTACAACTGCATTCTCGAACTCACTACCTTTTCTGAATATGAACTGGGTAAAATCGGTACGAGGGTCATAATTTTCAAGTTCATTGTCTCGCCTGAAACCGTTGTCATTCCCATACACGTTAAGCCAGTCCAAAAGAGGGTCATTGAGCGCATAACTTCTAGTTGAAGAAGCAGTCACCCAATCTTTCCAGTCCTGTCTTGAGGCTGGAATAATTTCCTTCCCACTATCCGTATGCGTTAAAGCCTCTATTCCCATTATCCCTTTTTCCTGTCTTTGTAAAATTTCATAGTTGTTTAAGACCCGGAGATGCCCACAGTGGTATACTCTCCGGTTTGTGCAAGCCAATCTCTCTTTTCAATTCCAGGCAATCAGGTAATATCTGCTCAAAAGCAGTCCAGAAATTTTTAGAGTGGTCCATGTGATCAAGATGAGTAAGTTCATGGTGAAGCACATATTCGACTAAATAATCCTGCATAAACATTAAGTTTCTGTTCAAATTAATATTGCGTTTACGCGAACAACTGCCCCACAAGCTCGTCTGGTTTTTTATATATACCCGATTGAAAGTCAATTTTCTGGATTTAGCAATGGAACACAGCCATGGAACCAGTATGTCTCTGGATTTCTGGTGAAACCATGTCTGCAATTTTCTCGCCGAATGGAAAATATCTATGGAATCAGATTCTACCAGAAGTGAATTATGTCCGATTTGCATCAATCCACTCTTGATATTACCTCTGTCTACATAATTCACTTCCCATTTTTCATCAATTGCAAGCAAATCAATTTTATTTGGAGAAAGTTGTGTCCTGCCTGATTTAAGATGTTCAATAGTTTTGATTATCCATGGGACTTTTACTTGAATCATTTCTTTTACCCAGGATATTTTCGCTTTCACTGGTATAACAATTTCTACACCTTTGAACAGACTTGATTTAAATATAAGCCGCTTAGCCCTGGAGCTTTTCCTTACTGAAATCAGTTTGTCAGGAAGCGAAAGTTCAACCAAAAATTCGTCTAGTATCCGTAATTCAGGATCGCTCATTCACATCCTGTTCCATCCAATTAATCATTTCCTTCGGTTTGCTCATTTTTCCTTCTAGGAGTGTCAAGGTAACCCTTTCTCAATAGTCGCCGGGCCTTTGGTGGGTCTGCTATATCGGAAAGAGAAGGCATTATGGATTCGTCTGGCAAGGATTCGGCAGCCAGCATCATCTTATTGGCATTTTGACTAACTCTACGCTTTCTCTTAGGGATCCGTTTACGCTCCAGCAATGCATTTAACGAATACAAAACTGACCGTGAATTTTGAGCACTTCTGAGGCCTTTTTGCCACCTGAAAACCGTCATATGAGACACTTCTAATTCATCCGCAATAGCAGCATCCGTCCATCCTTTATCGTTCAGTTCTTTTAGCATCGATTGCACTTCGTTCATATGCTTAAATTTCAAGCTCCCTATAGTTTTGTATGATCAACATACAAAGCATATCATTGTTGACAAACATATACTACTGGTATAGAATACAAATACAGTTTCTTCATTATTTGTCAATCCTAATTATCAGTCCGTAGCAATTCGATACAGGAGGTTAACCCCAAAAATCCAACAATATGCCGATTATTAGATGATACCTCATATAAGGCCTTAATCTAATATTTTCTGGCACAAATCTCGTAACCCTAAAACCACTATAACAAGGAGAAGACGTATGGCAGACACACCTAACACGACAATAGTCAGCTTACTACTGGACGAGACAGGATCCATGCACCATGTGAGAAGAGAAACAATTTCAGGATTTAATGAATATGTCCGAATATTAAAAACTAATGAACTTCAAACAACATTCAGCCTAACTACTTTCAATACATCTCATTTCAACTTGATTCATGACGGAGTGGATATCAAGGAAGTCCCTGAGCTAAATTCATCCCAGTATGTACCTGACGCGGGGACCAATTTATATGATTCGATAGCTAAATTGGTTCACATCACAGAAGCAACTATCGCACATCGATTTGATTCCGGAGATGATAAGCCAGAGGTGATAGTAACAATTTTCACAGATGGAGAAGAAAATGCTTCTGTGGAGCACACTTCAAGCTCAATAAAAAAGCTCATATCACGGAAAGAGAAAGAAGGTTGGGCTTTTGTATACCTTGGAGCAAACCAGGATTCGTTCGCAGAGAGCGAGAAAATAGGAATAGCTCCTAGAATGGTGGCGAATTACGATGCGATGGAGCCAGACATGGGAATCAAAGAAGTAGCTCACTCTACAGGCGCTTACATGAAGAAATCAAAGCTAGAAAGGAGCATCGATAATTTTTTTACGGAAGAGCAAGAAAAAGTTATGATCAAAAAGATCAAAAAAGCCAGGGGCAAAGTCGTAAAGGCCCCACGCACAATATAACTCTTCATCTTGGTCGACTGTAGACAGTTCATCTCCCACATATTAGAGTCTGTCTGTAATAACTACCCAGGCAGACTCTGATAACTTATCTAATAAAATATAGTAAGCAATCTCAAAGTGACTGCTTAGCGAACGAATTCAAAGGACCGTAGCACAATATATGACCGACAAACAAAACCAATCATTTATTCGTCAAACAAAGAGTGAATCTCCAGGTTATAACCTCCGACACCTAAGTCATCTTACCATTGGTGAAACCGATTATTTCGACCCTGATCAAATCAGTTGGATCAACGAAAGACTCGGTATAACAAACCTCGTCGGTGCATTTTCAGCTGCCGATGATAATTGCTTCATAATTAACACTGCCGGCGAAATAGATTCACCTTCAAACGTGAAACATCCTGTAGATCCCAGGGTTGGCCCGGCAAAATTGAAAGAACGGCTCGACTTCATAGCTGATGAAATCCACAGGGTCATGGAAACCACTGACAGAAAAATCGTTGTCCACTGCTACATGGGAATGGAGCGAAGTGTGCTCAGTGTCGTCTGGTATTTAACCAAGTACCACCACAAATCTATGGATGAAGCATATTTTGAAATCGGCCAGATCAGACCA
>CAZMZE010000014.1:0-34915 GCA_964570875.1 uncultured Dehalococcoidia bacterium | reverse complement strand
TTAGAGGCTGGAATGGAACACGTTCATCTTACATATGTAGTCGCTACCTTAGGTGGATTGGCGATGATGGCAATGTTCCTTGGATATACCCTTTGGGCTCGGTCATTGCAAGGGGATGATAAGAAAGGTAATGCACTTGTAATAGTCGCATCTATAGCAATGCCGGTAGCTGCTGCTTGCCAGATGATGTCAATGGATTTCAACTTTGCTGCTGCTGCAGCCTGGCTTGATGGCGATAAAGTAAACGCTATCACTGTACAAGCGATTGCTGAATATGCCGGTAGGAATTTTGTCTGGACATTTGTCTTCATGAGTATAGGATTTACAGGCCTAGCTTCAGCATTACAAAGCACTGATAAGATTAGTAAACCTGTAGGTTACATACTTGCAGTGATTTCTGTAATAATGCTGATTATCAACGTAGGTGGGATCGACGCTGAAGGAGCTGGGTTTATAGTATTCCTTGGTGTGATGATCGCAACGGTGGCGGGCGGGATTGGTCTTATTCGACAACAAGCCTAATAGTAATCCGCTAATTCTAGATACTAAAATCGAGGCACCCAGCAACCACTGTTGGGTGCCTCGATTTTTACAGAACATATGTGTGATATAGATTAAGTAATCCAGATAAAACTAATCGAACACATATTGTTCTTTGCCATGAATTCGCATTCGATTGGAGATAGCTGTAGTGAAATGCTCGACGTGTGGTCAAGATAACATAAGCAACGCTCAATTCTGTGGAATATGCGGTACGCCTTTAGTTGTTTCTCAAGCTAGTGGAGTCGAAGGAACCTTTTCGGGGCTCCCGATGGTCAAATTTCCAGATGCCATCATGCTGGGGTTTAGTAACTACTTCAGTTTTAGAGGAAGGTCGACTAGGGCGGAATATTGGTGGTGGGTGCTGTTCACTATTGCTGGGAGCTCAATACTGGGTTTCGTTGAAACCATAATCAATGTTTGGGCCGAGACTGGTCAGGCTAGCCTGCTGAGGCCATTATTTGGCCTGGTGACCATTGTTCCTTCGATAGCCTTGGGTTCGAGAAGGCTGCATGACATAGGTAAATCTGGATGGTGGCAGTTAGGACTGACATTGCCAATACTATTTGGGATGATATTAATGATTCTAGGAGTAGTCTTCGCCTTCATCTCTGGGTCTGATGGTGACGCTAGCCTTGTTGCGTTGCTGATTTTAGTAGGATTGGGGTTATGTGCTTTGGTAGGCACTTTTGTATGGTGGCTGAGATGGTTCGCCAGACAAGGTGAAGATGGTCCTAATAAATATGGATCAGACCCACGCAAGCCTACCCCACTTCGGTCTTAGAAACCCAAGTAATTTTCTGGATTTATCTCGGATCATTTTGGCGGAAATCAATGGTTGACCAAATGTTATATACTTGGGCAGTAAATTAATCGCAGTATAGTAAATTAAGGCGAAAAATTACAGCATGATAAATTTCCTGATTCGCAGAACACTACTGGCTAGCATAACTGCGATAGCAATATCAATAATTGCTTTTGTATCCATACAATTGCCCCCAGGAGATTTTGCGACTACATATGTCCAGCAAATCCTGCTGGGAGGTTTTCACAACTTCGCCGGTCATTTAGATCTTGCTCTTGAGCAGCAAGTAAGATCCGATCTGGGACTCGATAAACCGTTAATAGTCCAGTACCTGAAATGGGGATGGCGTGTAATCACACTGGACTTTGGTAATTCCATAATGCATGGTAAAAAGATTACCGAAGTGGTAGGGGACCGACTTTTGAATACAATGGTGCTTGCCCTTGGTACTATTCTATTCACGTGGGTAATGGCAATTCCCATCGGTATATATTCAGCCATTAGACATAACTCACCCGGTGACTATGCTGTCACGTTCTTCGGTTTTCTTGGACTGGCGATACCTGACTTTCTCCTGGCGCTCTCTTTGATGTGGATAGGATTTGCTTATTTCGATATTAGTGTGGGTGGACTTTATTCATCTCAATATCTTGATGCGGGATGGAGTTTTGATAAATTCGTTGACCTGCTGAAACATCTGTGGGTGCCGGCGATTGTCTTGGGGACAGCCGGGACCGCAGGGTTGATCAGGGTGCTAAGGAACAACTTGCTTGATGAATTGGGCAGGCCTTACGTTGTAGCTGCTCGTGCGAGGGGTGTGCCTGAGTGGAAAATGGTATTTAAATATCCTGTCAGGATAGCTTTGAATCCATTCATTAGCACCTTGGGATACTTGCTCCCCTTCTTGCTGTCCGGCAGCGTGATAGTGTCTGTGGTTCTCAGTTTGCCTACTCTGGGACCGGTACTGTTGGAGTCACTTTTGGCAGAAGATATGTATCTTGCGGCCACTATTGTGCTGATGATGGGATTGTTGACAATAATTGGCACACTTATCTCAGACATCCTTCTGGTGATATTTGATCCCAGAATCAAAGTTCAAGACTAGCTTCAAGCAATACGGCTGTCTTTCGAAATAATAAACTTCCATATTCTTCGGATCGTGTGTCATACATCATTTTCTTAAAGTGACTATCAACTCGTCTATAGCAAGGCTTCCTGTGGGCTCATTATCGAAGCCCACTAAAGATATCCCGTAACTTATACATTCGCTTAACAGATTGTCTAACGAAGGAGGTTTGGACTTATTTTTGGACCAACTCCTATGCCATAGAGATTCATCATTAATCAGAGTGAAAGAATTAGGTGAATCTGCCCAACAGCCTTCACTAATCTCAAGAGGATTGTTGTTAAGGTGAAATCTTCCGGATTCTTTTTTACCCACGGCCCAGAAATAGCATTTGGCTCCATTCAATTTAAGGTTGTCACCACGAATGTATACGGAAATATTTGCGTCCCTCATATCGAGAGATTCAATATCATTCCAATGGGTGTATGTCAAAAACGGTAGTATGGACACAGGGTTTTCTGGTGTATCTGCACTCCATCGTGTGTGATCAGTCCATATATAGCCGGAATCTTTTACACCGCCGGAACTTTCCCAGTTTCCTAAGATAAAACAGTTGCATTTTGAAACCACACTCCAATGATAGTCATAAGAACACCATCCCTGTGGGCCAGTGTTGAAAGTATTTTTCAATTCAAACATTTGTCATTGCTCCTAGCATCGAATATTTTGTTCAATCAAAATAAATCTGTAATGGTTAGCGGATGTGACCAGTAGCCCTTAGCAATGTTTCTTGGACGAGGAGTTCATGTTCCAAGGACCAGTCGGGCTCTTTTTCTCCTTTGATGTCTTTCACAAACGCTTCAAGTGAAGCAACATACCTCGGTCGGTCTTCAAGATTCACTAGTGATACTCCAATTGGATAATTCCCTCTGGGTTCCGTCAGCGTTAATTTAAGAGTTTCAGCTGGTTCCATCGGTTCCATGATGGCAGAACCTACAGACCCATATACCTCAAAACGCCTCGCGGGTGGAGCAGGTTCCATAGATGCAATATCTATGATGGCCATTGAATTGTCATACTCAAATACTCCTAATGTATTGTTTGCGAAACCGTTTGTTTTTATGAAATCTTCCCTCAGAAATGAAGTTATCTTATTTGGTCGTCCTAGAATCCAAACCATCTGATCAACCATATGGGCTCCCAGATCGTAGAAAATTCCTCCAGTTGGATAGTCTTGGAGCGATGATTGACTGAGTCGATCCATTGTGGTGGACATGTGTGCCCTGATTGCAAAAATGTCACCCAAAAATCCGCTGCGTGCCCAGTTGGCGATTTTGGTAAAGCCGTCGTGGTATCTAAACATGTACCCAAGTTGTACCAATAGTTTTTTCTTTCTAGCCGTCTGTACTATTTGATGAAACTTAGAATAATCATCGCCTGCTGGCTTGTCATAAAAAACATGTTTCCCTGCATCAATGATTTGCTCGGTATGTTTGAGGCTTTCCATGTTAGATCCCTCTGATGAGACAGCTATTATCGAGTTGTCTCCAAGTAAGTCAGTTTCGTTTTCGATCCATTCGATTTTAGACCAGGGAGGGACCCCTGTGGATTGGAGTTCACGCCGCCTCTGCAAATCAGGTTCATAGACGCCAGCTACTTCGACGTCAGGGTTGGCGAGCATAACGCTCAAAACTCCTCCAGCATGACCATGTTTGGTTCCATATTGGGCCATTCGTATTGTTGACATTTTATGTTTACCTCCAATCAGATTCTAGCATCAGTGAGTAAGTGATTGCCTTAGATGACTGATCATACGATGCATCTATTTCGTTGCACTGAACTGATTTCGGGTAGTACAATTCAGAATATTCGAACATTTTGGAAATATAAATTGGTCTAATCTCGCTTGATCAAGATCAATAGATTATACTTGACACGAGAAAGGGTAGTTTTGCATGATAGCTTTTCTAATTAGACGTACTGCATTTGCTGCGGTAACTACCTTTTTCATATCGTTGATAGCATTTGCCGCTATTCAACTTCCTCCCGGCGACTACGCGACTACTTATGTTCAATCACTGCTTGGAGGGCTGGAAGGCCAGGTGACACCTGCTCAAATAGCTCTGGAGCACCAGATTAGAGAGCAATTGGGACTGAATAAACCCATGATCGTTCAGTATGGAAAGTATGCATGGAGAGCGGTCAATTTTGACTTCGGGAATTCGTTGGCACATAGCAAGAAGATTACGGAAGTAATCGGTGAGCGGTTGTTTAATACGGTCATGCTTGCACTGGGGACCATAATTTTCACATGGGTTTTGGCTATACCTATTGGTATATATTCGGCTTTAAGACACAATACCCCGGGTGATTATACTGTGACTTTTGTCGGCTTCCTTGGACTAGCTGTGCCCGATTTTCTGCTGGCTTTGACACTGATGTGGATAGGATTTGCGTATTTTGATATAAGTGTAGGTGGCCTTTATGCACCTGAATACTTGGATGCTCCGTGGACGTTTGATCGATTCATTGATTTATTGAAACATCTGTGGGTGCCAGCAATTGTTTTGGGTACAGCTGGTACAGCAGGATTGATCAGGATATTGCGGAACAATCTTCTAGATGAGCTAGCTAAGCCTTATGTAGTTGCGGCTCGTGCACGCGGGCTCGCCGAATGGAAGTTAGTGTTCAAATATCCTGTTAGGATGGCATTGAACCCGTTCATAAGCACGTTGGGATACTTGTTACCGTTCCTGTTGTCAGGAAGCGTAATAGTATCGGTGGTATTAAGTTTGCCGACACTTGGTCCATTATTGTTGAGGTCATTGATAGAGGAAGATTTGTATTTGGCTTCTACTATAGTATTGATACTGGGTGTACTAACTGTAGTTGGAACATTTTTGTCAGATATTTTGTTGATGCTGTTTGATCCTCGTATAAAACTCGAATAAATTCTGCTCTGTTCCAGTATGCATGTTAGGGATGGCTGAATTTACCTTGCAGTACATATGCGGAAAGGACTAATTTCAGATCAGTATCCCTTCGGTCACCTTGTACTGTCGAAGCACTCCAATAGAATCAAATTTTGGGAAATACGGACGTCGTATTATCGGACTAAATTTGTGTTAGTTTAGACTTCAGAATCTATACAGATCATGTTTGCTAGACGAATAAATTATTAACTCTGCGAGTCTTCGATTACCTGATAACTAAACAAGGAGGTACTCCATGAAATCAGCTGTATTGTATGAGCCTAGAACCAAAGTCGTTATAGAACGAATGGATTTATCAGATCCCGGTTTTGGAGAAGTGCTAATCAAGATGATGTCGAGTGGGGTATGCCATTCCGATTGGCATGTTGTAAAAGGTGAATGGAATCACCTCCCTCTTCCGATAATCCTGGGCCATGAAGGTTCAGGAATTGTTGAAGCAGTAGGACCCAATGTTCAGCACGTCAAAGTGGGAGACCATGTAATACTATCTTGGCGGGCAAATTGTGGCGCATGCGATATGTGCATGCAGGGCTGGCCTGCCTTATGTAAGGACCAAAAACCTTTGAGTCAAAACCCTCGTGTAAGTAAGACTGGAGAAGAAATTAATCCAATGGCCGGAGTTGGAACCTTCAGTACTTATCAGGTTGTACCACAGGCGGCAGCTATACCTATTGATAAGGACATTCCGTTTCCACAAGCTTCATTAGTGGGCTGTGGGGTGACCACTGGAGTTGGTGCAGCAATAAATACTGCCAGCGTTCAACCAGGAACTACGGCCGCAATTTTTGGTGCCGGAGGCGTAGGATTGAACGTTATTCAAGGCTGTCAATTGGCTGGAGCTACAACAATTATCGCGGTTGATTTACTCGATAGTAAATTAGATCTGGCTATGGAATTTGGGGCAACTCATACAGTCAATGCTTCTCAGGAAGATCCGGTACAAAAAATCATTGAAATCTGTGATGATAAAGGGGCTCATTACGCTTTTGAGGCCATAGGATTGGTCGAAGAACCTTTTATCCAAAGTGTTAAATGTACGAGGAGCCGAGGTAAAAGTATTTGGGTGGGACATGCTCCATTCAATACGCCTGTCACTATAGATGCTAGAGATCTTTTGCAAGAAAAAATAATTATGGGATCGATGTATGGCAGCGCTCAACCCAAAATTACTTTCAGCCGAATTCTTAATTTATACAAGGCAGGTAAATTACGTTTGGATGAACTAATTTCTCGTACGTACCCTTTAGAGGAAGTTAATGAGGCGTTCGTAGCCTTGGGCAATGGAGAAGTAGCTAGAAGTACTCTATCATTTGAGTAAGAATATTGTGGATGGAATGATAGGAGTTAATCTATTTGAATCTGGGTGATTAATGAACGGTGAATTGTGTCCCCTTTGCGGCGTAGTAGATACGGAGTTTTACTATCGTAGTAAATTAAAAAATTTAGAACGAACCTTCCTGCGTTGTGTTAATTGTGATTTGATATTTGTGCCAAGGAAATTCCATTTAAATTGCCTTGCTCAGAAGGAACGTTATCTTCAACACAACAATGATCCCGATGATGCGAAATATAGAGCATTTTTGTCTAGACTCTGTAATGAATTAGTTCCCCTTCTTGTTAAAGGATCCAAGGGTATTGATTATGGTTCTGGACCTGGTCCTGCTCTTGCACTCATGTTAAATGAGGGAGGTTTCAAGATGAATACATTTGATGTTTTTTTTCAGCCAGATGCATCTGTCTTGTCAGATAAATATGACTTTGTTGTCTGTACAGAGACTGCAGAACATTTTGCCGATCCGGAAAGAGACTTCCGTATATTTGATTCAATGCTCAAGCCAGGTGGATTTATAGGGATCATGACTTCACTATTCAACGAAAAGATTGATTTTGGTAATTGGCACTATCATCGGGATCCGACACATATTGCTTTCTATAGTATAAATACTATGGAATTGATTGCTCAGAGGTTCAATTGGGAAATGTCTTTACCCGTAGATAACGTGGTTGTGTTCAAAAAAGCTGGATAATAATGGATGTAAATAGATCGAGATTTCAATTGCAAATTAGCCGGAATCTATAAAAAGCGCAATGTTCTATTGACCAAAATTCTCCAGCTGGTTAAAAGTATACCTTGTACTATAATTGAGACCAATGTAAAACTCCAAAGGAAAGGCATGTCAGCCATTCCTGATCGGATGATTATCGCGACAACTCCGCAAAAGATCCAGGTTAACGGGATCTTTACTAAAATCATGCGGAGATCAGTAATTGTCGAATGTTTAAATGTACCGAATGCAGGTGAAATAGCTATCCAGCATATCCCGAAAGGCAGGGAAGTCCTGAGCAGTGTATTGGTATATTGAATTTCATGATCAGAATCACCAATAATTACGAACAATACAAATACTGATATGTCACCTATGAGAATTACAGATTTGGTGTAGATGCTCAATGTTTTGAATTGAGGCGTCTGGATACATACAAGCTTAGTGTTGTTGCACTGGCGGCTGTAATCAAACCGCATATAGCAAATGCGAAAGTTACACTTACCAATTCAGCCAAAACTCCCACAAAAAGACTGCCGAGTGCAGAGGCACCCCAGCCGATTTGATGTATGCTCATTACTCTTCCTCGGAAAGAATCGTCGAGGATACTTTGTAATAAAGTGTTGTTGATTGTTCCGAAACATACGCTAAATATCCCTATAATTCCGATGACAAATATTGCTACAGGTACCCACTCAATTCCTGCCAATACCATGAAACCAATTCCTAGCCCAGCCCCGGCAATTAATTGAATAGATGATGAATTACGTAATCTTGCGAAATTAGCCAAAGCCATAGCGCCGATCATACCGCCAACTCCACTGCCGAGCAGCAATATTCCGTATGTTTCGACGTTTCCAGAAAGTACCTTTTCCGCAAAAACCGGTAATAGGGTAGGCAACGAACCGGCAAATATTCCGGTGAGTACTCCAATCAGTATAAGTGCGACGATAACCCGATGCATTCGAATATACGATAAGCCTGATATAAGGTCACGCCACGGGCTTTGGGATGTGGAATCAGTTCGGGTGGGTTGGGATTTCAATTGGATAAACATTAACGTAGTGAACGCGTAAGATGCTCCAACAAAAAAGAACACGCCATCTATATTCCACAGGCTAATCATTAGAGGGAGTAGTGATGGACCAATCACAGCCGAACTCGTACCCAACATAGATTGAAGTGATATTGCATTTACAAGGTGTTCGCGAGGCACAAGGTTGGGAACTATGGCCTGACGACAAGGGATATCGAAAGATAAAAGTATTCCGTTACAAAGCGATATAGCGATAAGATGCCAGGGCTGGATCATATCTAACGCTATCAGCAGGCCTGTTAATGAAGCTGTAAAAGCAAACATGGCTCGGGTACAAGTAACTAGCTTTACCCTGTTAATACGATCAGCTACCACTCCTCCCCACATAGAGAATAAAAGAATGGGCCCTGCACTAGCTGAGGCAACAAGTCCTAACATAATTTCGGAGTCAGTCAGTTTATACATCAACCAAAGTCGACCGGCTCCCAGCATCCAAATTCCAATATTCGACGCTGCATTTCCTATCCAAAACATTCTATATTCACGATAACGCAGAGATATTAGCATCTAATTGCTAGCCATAATTTGGAGTTACTCGAATATAGGTGTGGAGATTTTGATATAGATGGGAAATTCAAATCAGTTTTCTCATAAATTGTTTCACACAATGAACTTGATGTTTCGTATTCTGACAAGTTTATAGTTATAGATTGATTAAAGGTCACGATGTTTGTTCAATAAATCCATGTTGAGTTCAAAACCGATTCCTGGTCGGTCAGGGACTGTGACAAAACCATCACTATCCAACGTCATCAGCGGTTGAAATATCTCTGCCCTAAGTGGATCTACTTCAGAAGGATAATATTCAAGAAATTCCCCATGCAGCACAGATCCAGCCAAATGGATTTGGATTTCCTGACAACCGTGAGGAGCGATGTTCACATTGTAGTCTGAGGCCATATTAGATACTTCCAGTGCAACGTCATAGCCCGGGCATATTGTTGCATCAACATTTAGGATGTCAGCGCCTTGGTGTTCCAATAGTGTTTTGAAATGAGCGGTAGTGTACCCGTTTTCTCCTGTAGCTATTTTGATGTCTGAAGCTTGAGATAAAAGTCTATGGCCCTCGTAATCATGAATTGGTAATGGTTCTTCAAACCAGTAGACATTGTACTCTTTCAGTGCGCTGGCGAATTCTAGAGCAGTTTTGAGATCCAATGCGCAGTTGGCATCAACCATTAGGGTTAATTCATCCCCTATTGCTGCACGGGCTGCATCCACTCTCTTCATGTCACCCGCCACACCCTCACTATCGGCACCAATTTTAATTTTTACCGCCGCTGAGTGAAGTTCTTCTACGTTGTAAATGAGTTCATCCTGTAATTGAGTTAATCCCTTCCCTTCCTGGTAATAACCGCCTGCTATATATGTTCGGAGTCTTTTTTGAGCCCCGCCTAGTAATTCATGGATCGATTTACCTAAGGATTTTCCTTTTATGTCCCAGCATGCAATATTTATAGCCGCTAAAACTTGAGTGTTGAGTCCCGCCGGTCCTAGTATTTTGATTTGCCCTTCTCCCAAATCTTTGGCTATCCCCAAAGTGTCTCTGGGATCGCGCCCTATCAACAGATGCCTGAAATACTCGACGTATCCAGGCATTAATGAGAGTGGCCTTTCAGCAGCAGTACCACCGTTCCAACCTATACCAGTGAGTCCTTCATCAGTATAAACGGTGACTTTGTGTAGTCGGCCTTTCCCATAAAAATGACTACCGTTCCATATACCCGGCCTATCCCATGAGAATAGCTCACTTGTGACATTGGTTATCTTCATTCAAAACCTCTTGATTTTTTAAAATATATTGAACTAGATTGTCTGATAAAAACAACAGTTAATGCAATAAACTTAATGGGAGAATTCAGTATAAGAACAGGGGGTTTTGCAGTACTGGCTAATTTGCGGGCTTCTTGATAGTTAGTAGTAATAAAAGGCCTGTAACGGCGCAAATAACAAGAAACATTACTGCAGGAATTTGTCCTAAACCCATAGGATTCCATGCAACTGCAATAAGTGGCCATGCAAATGCTCCAGTAAGGAATGCCAACCTACTTACAGTCCCGTATAACCCAAACATCTCTCCGATGTTTGCTGGTGATAACTGAATCAAAAGTGGCCTGTCGGCGATCCACAACCCCCCGAATGTTAATCCGGTTATTACCGCTAATGGCCACCATAATATAGTGTTCAAGTCCAGCCAAGGAATGACGAATGCGCATGTTAGCACGGCGGACCAACTCAGTAAATTCCATTTTAGAGCCAGAGCTGACCCTATTTTGTCAACTATAAAGCCCCATAATATCGCGCTAGGTATTGAGATCACAGTGCCACATAGCATGATCACTTTTACTTGTGTTTCGGTGAATCCTATCGTTTTTATCCCGTACATTACTGCAAATGAAGATGCAGTAGTTACTGCAACCATGTAAAAATATCTTGCGATGAAAAATCTCTTTAGATTGGGATATTGTTGGAAATAATCCCAAGTGTGCACTATCTGAATCCATGTTGATTTAAATACTGAATTTTGAACAGAATAGGTATTGTTTGAGAATCGTCTTTCGATAAATAAAAATGTAATCGGCAGTGCTGTAATTATGAATATCCCGCCAATGAACTGGAATTCCAAAGAGTAGCTTGTTTGATCCTCTCCTTTGTATAGGATGGCAGCCGATATGGCTACTAATGCACCAAGATAGCCTAGCCCTGTGGCTATCCCTCCTATTCGCCCCCTGTTCTCTTCTGTAGAGGTATCAACCAGTAGTGCGTTGTATATCAATTCCGCAAGGTACACTGACACGAATGCGATGCAAAAAAATGAGAGACCGACATGTATATTGTCGCTCCAACCAATTAGAAAAATGGAACATGCTGCCAGAACATTCAATAATGTAAAAGTTTTTATTCGGCTTTTCAGTTGATCAGTCAGGGCTCCTAGAAATGGACTGATTAACAAGACAATAAGCATAGAGATGGCTATTGGAAAACCTAGATCTGCATCAGTAGTGCCGCGGCGTTGATTAATCCAAAGGGGAAGGAACAGGCCAACCACTCCCAGATAAAAAGCGGTGTTGGCTATGTCGTAAACTACCCAGGAAACAAGCGATCTATTTAAGCCTGACAAAAACTCCTCCCCCGACAAGGTACCAGCAGATTTTGTCAATATCAATATTTTTTCCGTGCTAGCTTGCTTATATCGAGGTGTTCGTATAGTTTGATTTTAACGAACATGTTTGCAAATTGATTTGAAACAAGATCAGCTAGTATATTGTGAAAAGACGCCAGTAATGATCACATAATGATTTTGGGAGTAAACCATGGTTCCTACACCGACTACAATGGACGAGATTCAACATCTTGCAGAAATAAACATGTCATCACAGCATGGCCAGTTTGTCCGCAGAGGGTCATACGGGAACTGGACAAGGGATCGCAATAGGGAAAAGCTAAATCAACTGGCGCTCAATCCCCGTTTATTGAGGGATACAACAAAAAGAGATTTATCAACTACAGTTTTAGGTAGCAAAATAGAATTTCCGATAATGTGTGCACCGGCAGGAGCACAATGTGCGTCTCATCCAGATGGGGAACTAGCTACTGTTAGGGCAGCTGGTGGAATTGGAACGTTGATGGCTTTGCCAGTCGGGTCAGGACACACAATTGAATCAGTTGGGCAAGCTGCCTCAGGTCCAATATGGTTTCAGCATATACATTACAGCAACGCTGTTAGTGAAATATTGTTACCTAAGTTGAAAAACTCTGGATTTTCAGCGGTAATATTAACTGTTGATTGCATAGGGCCTTTTGAACTCACGGAAAATCTTCACACCCATGAATCAAGAGGGAGAATGTTTGGTAGTCTCGAGGGACATGATGAAATTTTAGATGAGCATGGCTTAGCCAGATGGATACCTCCTAACCTCACCTGGGATAGACTGGAATGGATACGATCTTTATCGGGAGATTTGCCACTTGTAATCAAGGGCATAAGGACTGTTGAGGATGCACTGAAATGCCTTGAGTATCCAGTAGAAGGTATAGTTGTTTCAAATCATGGAGGCAGGCAATTTGATGGAGGACGTAGCTCTATTGAAATCCTGCCAGAAATTGCTGATGCAGTTGGAGATAAACTAGAGATATATTTTGATTCGGGAGTGCGCTCTGGACTTGATGCTTTTAGGGCGATCGCTCTTGGGGCCCGAGCTGTGTTTGTTGGGCGGCCTGTCCATTGGGGATTAGCTTATTCTGGTGAAGAAGGGGTTTTGCTCGCAATGCAAATATTGAAAGCAGAATTCGATAAGGTACTTGCCTATAGCGGCTGTACCAGGATTGATCAAGTCACGAAAGAATTCATTCATACAGCCCATTTTAACCAGTTTTAAAGGCTGATTGACACGGATTTATTTGTGGTCTAGGGCGGTTGAACTTTGCCGAAGGTGGTTTTTGGCACCCAGCCTTGGAAACCTTTCTTTCCAACCAGTTCTATTCTAGACCACCCTGTCATCTCATAAAGGACTCTAGTTTCTGTACCTTCCGTGACTTCGAATTCAACAAGATAATTCTTCCCTGGTCCACTTCTGACTTCTACTAATTCAGGTAAAATCACAGCTCTGTTTTCTAATTCATCATCGATAATTCTCATTACAAAGGCAGCACTAAATATTATTAGTAGGATTACTGAAAATATGCTTAGGTAAATTGAAGTGAGGCCAGCGAATTTTCTCTGGTAGAAGATCCAAATCAATAAAGAAAAAAATAGCAGATACCACAAAAACAATATTGATAGAGCGAGTTCTGTTGTGGAGAGTCTATTGAATAGGAGGATCTTGTCAGTCAAATTCGACCCCGCACTATCTCTTGGAGAGTCTGGTAGGTGGCTCCTAGCAATACTAAGGTTAGTTTTTGTATCCTGGTCACTGGGATCCAGGTCCTGAGACTTCAAATAATTGAGTATAGCGGCGCCTAATTTGCCCTGTTGATAGTACGCATTACCTAGGTTGTAGTAGACGATTGGATCATTGAACCCATCGCTAATTAACATCTCGTATGCATCAGCTGATTTACCAAAAACTCCTTTGTCGTACAGGTTGTTTGCGATTAAGAAAAGGTCACTATTTTCAGGCGACTGTGCATTTACAACAGACAAAGTTATGATGAGCAAGCTAGGTATAAAAATTGCTAATTTAAATATCTTAGGTGCCGAGATTTGTTTCAAACTCAGTCTCCAGTTCTTCTATAGCCGTTTCTATTTCATTAATTAGCCTTGTTGAGGAACCAGCTTGTATTTCTGTTGGTGCGAACCTATTGATGTCGCACTCATTGAGACAATTTTTGATTCTCTGCCTTAGACTAGCACTGATCCCATGTTGATCCAGCAAAATTAACAGTTCATGTTGGGTTAATCCTGCTGTTTGATGTTGTATTTTGGCACTGATGTAATCATTGGTTACAGTATTGATACTGGTGTAAACCATAGGACTCTCATGCTCTGTTGCAGACAAGGTTCGGATCGCTTTTCTGTATGCGGTCGATTTGCTAGCAAATTGGTTGTTCCTGAAAGGCACAAAATTGCCTTTCAGGAACATAAAAACCGCCAATAGTGCCGGTAACGGTAAACCAATGACCAACCAATAGGCAGGGTGTTTGAAAATTGGCTCCCTATTGACATCCAGTTTGTCAGGTTTCGGCTTTATGTGTCTTATGTCGGTTGCTAGCCGTGAGATTTGTTTGTCAACTGTCACAGGATCATCTTGGATCCATGCTTGGTTGGACTTGCGATTTACAGATACGGGTATTTCCTTTGACAAAATTGTCCGATATGTACCTGTTAAGGTATCAAAATAAGTAAATTCTATGGATGGAATAACCAACTCCCCTGTTTGCAAGGGTAGAAGTGACGTTCGATACGTTCGCGTACCGATCAGCTTATCATTCTCAATTTCAAATGAAGTGGTGACCTGATCATCTACAGAACGCCATTCCCTGTTTTGTGGAAACTCAGGTTTTGCCAGCAGCTCCACGTTACCTGATCCTCGAATCATTATAGAAAGTACTACTGGTTGATTGTATAAAGAAGATTGATTGTCTACAGATACGTTGATTGCAAAATCACCAACTGCCCCATTGAATGAGCTGGGTGCTCCGGCGGGCAAAGGTTGAGTTGTGACTGTGTTAGCATCTGATTCCAATGTGACTGTGTTGCGTCCGTATCCGCCCGGGATAGTGAGTTTGGTGGGTTCAATTGTGCGACTACCGACCGTAGTTGGAAATAAGAAAGTTCGCACTTCGGTGACCAAATATTTTCTGCCGTATTTTACTGTATCGTAACTCCTTTCTTGTGTAGAAATTCCAATTTTGTCCAGAGTGGAGCTGTCATAGCTCCAAAAACCCGTCATGGAAGGCCATTGAGGGACTGGGCGCGGCTGGAAAAATCTTCTGCGTGCCGAATTTCTGTAAAATCTGAAAGTATAAGTAATCTGTTCACCTAAAAAAGGCACAGGGTCGTCGATTGTCGATTCTACGAGGTACTCTTGGTTCTGTAAATTTTGGTCTGCGATATCATCTTGAGATGATGGCTTGCTGGTGTTTCCAGATGTATTACCAGGATGAACCTCTATCGTGATGGGATTGGTTTCGGCAGCTTTGCCATTAATAATCACTTGGATCGGATCTATTGTTAGGGGGCCATCAACTGTCGGTTTTAAAATATATTCGTGAGTGAGTATTGAAGATGATTGACCGTTGATGAGGCTCACTTTTCTTACAGTTTTGTGGCTTAGAATCCGAACCTCGTTTAATGACGGCAGCACTGGTTGGGAAATATTGCCTTCACTTTCGATGGTGATCGTAAGAGTAAGAGTTTCATCAGTGGTCAGATCAGTTTTGTCGACGGTAGCCCGAATCAATGGCGCCTGCGCAATAATCACCTCGGTATGTATTGCATCTAATGATAAAAACGCTAAAGTGCCCAGTAGAACAGAAATGAAATATCTTAGATTCATAAAATAAACTACCAATCCCGTCCTCGGGGATTTCCAGCAACTTCTAACCTGTTTCCTAGTTGGCTTTGGAGTGTATTTGTTTGATTGCCGATCATTTCTAGAATCTGCCTAGCTTGTTCTTCGCTAATTTCAGATTTAGGTTCCATGTCCATTTCATTTGATTGTCCGGTAGTCTGATCTTCAGTTCCTAGTTGGCCGCTCTCATAACTACTCTCGGATTCATCTAAAGGATTTTCAGGCGGTTCGCCTCCCTGAGGGGAATCAGAGGCATTTGTGAAGTCTGGATTAGCAGGGTTTTGTTGTGAGTCTTGGCTACTTTCGTCCTGTTGGTCTTGATCATTTTCTAATTCTCGCATATGGAGAAGGGCTATTTCTAAATTGTATTTAGCGTCGATATCTTGATGGTTGATTTTGAGCAACTCCTTATAGGATTCAATAGCCAATTCCAGGTCTTCTAATTTGTAAAGAGTATTCCCTAGGTTAAATAGTCCATCCTGGAACATTTCTTCCGTTGCACCGAGTATAGCTTCTTCATAACTTTCCCTTGCTGTTAGATAATCCCCACTTCGATAGTAAACATTTGCAGAGTTATATGTTACTTCTGGGATATGCTTCGACTCAGAACGAACTTTTTCGTAAGCGTGAAGAGCCTCTGTATATTGCCCATTATCGAAAGCAATATTACCTTCTTCAATCGCACTGGAAGCTTCAGAATTGCAACCAATAGTCAGCAAAAATAATATTAAAGTACTCACTTTAATTAGTGGAGATACATGGTGGGTGTTATTGGACATCGTAGATGTTTTGTTCACCGAAATCTCTCCCTCGTCTTGAGTTTCCGATCGGGTATGATTTCTGAAATTACTAGGGCTAAAATGGCAACAAAAAGAAATATTTGGAACCTATCTATTTTAGAAGATTCGGTCTCACCGTGTATTATCGAATCGGCATGACTGGATATGGCCTTAGCTAACTTCTGGGTTCCTCTATTATCGAGCTCGGTACGAAAGTAGATACCCTTTGTTTTCTCGGAGATCAATTTGAGAGGATCTTCGTTTAATTTAGACCGAACAACATTGCCTGTGACGTCTTTTATATAATCCACAATCCTACCATCATCATTTATTACAGGGATTGGTTCCCCTGATGTTGAACCGACACCGATGGTATGTACGATTATTCCCTGTTGGTATGCTGAATCAGCTACAGTGATCGGATCTGTTTCATGGTCCTCTCCGTCAGTTATTACCACCATGATTTTTTGGCTGGGTTGGTCATGATCGAATGCGTCCATAGCTGTTTGAATGGCTGGAGTAATAGCGGTTCCTTTCCTGGAGATCATTGATGGATGAGCGTTGTGTACAAACGTAAGTGCAGATGAATAGTCAAAAGTTGGAGGAAATTGAAGGAATGTAGCACCTGAAAAAAGAACTAGCCCTACTTCGTCACCAGTCAGCTTGCTGAGTAGATCTGTAATTTCTATCTTAGCTCTTTCCAATCGGTTTGGTTTGATGTCTTGAGCGAGCATACTCGGGGATATATCAAGAACAATCATGATTTGAGAACCAGTTTGTTCTATAGGTTGTATTGCAGTGCCCCATTGTGGACGAGCTAGGGCGAGCAACACCATACCAACTGATATGAACCACAGCATTAAACACAAACGTCGGCCAAAATAATTGACTGAATTGCTGAGGTTTCTGATGAGATCAGGATTGCCCATTCTGTATATGTCGGACTTTTTACGCGCTGAACTCCAATACAACACAGATGCTGCTGCGGGCAATAACAAAAGGCTGTATAAAATATTATAATCTTCAAAAATCATTTCAAGGAATCTTCCGGAGAAAAGTATTTTTTGACAAAAATTCGATTAGTAGGAAAACGACTCCTGGAATTGTCAGGTATGCCATAAGTTCCTTGTATTGGATAAAAAATCTTTCTTCAATTTCCGATGTTTCAAGCCGATTAATTTCTTGGTAGATAGCTTTCAAACCATCTGGATCACTAGCTTGGAAGTAGAGTCCTCCAGTTGTATCGGCTATTTCTTCCATAGTAGTTTCGTCTATGGTGTTTCCTAACAAATTCATATATAGACTTGGAATCCCTGACCCAGTAAGGGACGTGGTGGTTTGGCCTAAGCCTATTGTGTGGATTTTGATTTTTAATGCTTTTGCTGCTGCTGCTGCTGTAATTGGATCTAATTGTCCGGAGTTATTCATACCATCGGTAAGTAGAATTACTAATTTGCTATTATTCGGGGAATTTTTTAGCATGTTTGCGGCACTTGCAAGTCCTAATCCTATAGCGGTGCCGTCATCAATGAGCAATTCTGGTGCAGGTTCAAGATCTACCAATAATTTTTTGAGAACTTCATGATCTGTAGTTGGTGGACTTTGTATGAAAGACTCTCTTGCGAACACAACAAGGCCGATTCTGTCGTGCTCTCGAGCTGAGATAAAGTCACTGATAACTGTTTTTGCGGCATTAAGCCTGCTTAGCAATTTCATGTCTGTATTGGCCATGCTTCCTGAAATATCCAGTGCTAGTACTATATCTACTCCTTCGCCCGTGATAACCGTACGGGCATTGACTATTTGTGGTCGGGCTGCAGCAATAATTAGCAACCCAACTGATATCAATCTAAGGAAAATTAGAATAGGTGACAGTTTCAACTTCCATGAGCTGTTTGGTGTTTGTGTATGCGATATGTAGGAATATCGCATGCTGGCGAGTTTGAGATTATTAAAACCAGACGTCGCTGCAAGTAATATTATGGGTAAAATCGGCAATAAGACAAGAACCCATGGGGTTGCGAACCGCATGTTAGCACTGCTCCTGTCGACCATTTCTATTGGCCAGATTCTCTGTATCAGTTATCAGTTGAATGGTTTCTGATGTACATTTCAATGCTTCCTGTATGGTTGGACTCATGCTAGTGAACTTTACCAGGTCGCATTCCTGTAAAATTGTCATTGCTTTGGTGGCGTGAGGATCTATGAATTCTGATGTTTTCAACGCATTGCGAATTTCCGATGTGGTCAGGTCCATCGCAGGGATTCCAAAACCGTTGCTTAGATAAATCCTTATGCACTCTGTAATTAGAGTAGAGTGCTCTTTGAATTGTCCTGATTCTGGCAAATTCAGATCTTTGATCCGCCAAATTTCATCAATTGCGATTTGATGCGGTGTGCGTGGTTCTGTATCGAGGCCTGTTTTAATTAAAGTCTGGATTTTGTTTCTTATCAACAGAAAAATGCCAACGACCATAGATATCAAAATTAGGCTTGTACCTATTATCCATTGCCAGGCATAGTGAACTGCTACAGATGCTTGTGATCGGATATCTCGTATGTCCGTATCTCCCTCTTCCAGGATAGAGGAAACTGTTATCAATGCTTCACGGGATATCTTTTTATGCAACTCCCCGTCTGGCCCCGCCATATTTATCTCAAAGCTAGGGGTGAAGTACTCTCCTGGTTTGAACAGGACTAACTCAACTATTTGAGAAGAAGTTGTTGTGCCGTCATCATTTCTTCTGGAAGAAGGAGGATATTGCCTGATGAGTTCAAATTCCCCCCATTTCCCAGGTAGTGAAGGGAACAACACGTTGGATCCGTCTTTATGTATTACCAGTATTTCAAGAGCAATAGGATCTCCAACTGTTAATTTAGAGGATTCCACCTCCAATGATATTTCAAATAGAGGTGATTGAGCGATTGCAGTCCCAAACCCAACGACTAGTATTAACGTTGAGGTACCCAAAACCATTATTAATCTTATTTGGGAAGTTAATACAAAAAACGGTGCTCGTTCGGGCTTAATGTTTTCTCTTGGCGTAACCAGGCTTCTCATAGCGAATTCCAATGGTTTTATTGGGTTTACTTTCCGAGCTAACTCTTGAATTTCCTAGCACGTTTTCTGAAAAATAAAGCTAAGTCATTGATGTAATCATTTTCTGTGTTAACTGGTATTCTATCCACTCCAGCTTTGTGAAAAACATCTAGTTTGGACGCAGTAAAATCCGTCACTTTGGCTGTAAATGCTTTCCGCCAATCTGGGTCACTAGTGTCGATAGCATGGAACTCCGAAGTTTCAGAATCTTCCAGCATCATTAGGCCCATACTTGGGATGTTTTTTTCTAAAGGATCATGTACATCAATTGCTATAATGTCGTGGCGGCGATTTGTTATTGAAATTGATTGGCTATAATTTTCCGCACGGGTCAAGAAATCAGATATGAAAAAGATAATGCTGTGTTTTCTAAGGACACGATTGACTGTCTCTAGAGCTAATGCAATGTCAGTGCCGGCACCACTAGCATTGAAAGCAATCATTTCCCTGATTATCCGTAGGACATGTGTACGTCCTTTCTTTGGGGGTACGTACAATTCGATTTTATCTGTAAAAATTATCAGTCCCACCTTGTCATTATTATTTGTAGCTGCGAAGGCTATTACTGCTGAAATTTCTGCTGACAACTCACGTTTGAATCGATATGCACTGCCAAAGTTGGATGACTGGCTGGCATCGAGAACAATCATCACTGTTCGTTCTCGCTGTTCTCGGTATTGACGAATATAAGGACTTCCCATACGTGCTGTAACGTTCCAGTCAATGAATCGGATTTCATCTCCGGGATTGTAGGGCCGGACTTCTTGGAACTCCATTCCTTGCCCTTTAAAAACTGATTGATATGCACCAGAGAAAGTATCCCGTACCATCTCTTTGGTGGTTATTTCAATCTGTCGTACCTTGCGGTAGATTTCTGAAGAGATCATTTATGGTACTTCAATGTGATCCAATATTTTCTGGATGATTTCTGAACTAGTTATTTCCTGAGATTCGGCTTCGTAGCTAACGATGATACGGTGCCTAAGTACGTCGGCTGATAACTCTTTGATATCGTCCGGATTCACATAGCCACGACCATTGATAAATGCGTTAGCTCGTGCGGCATTAATCAGGTATATTCCTGCCCGTGGTGACGCTCCATAAGAAATTAGTTCTTCTAGCTCAGGAAGGCCAATTGCTGTAGGTTGTCTTGTGGCGCTTATAAGGTCTAGTACGTATTCTTTCACTTTGTCGTCAACATATATTTGCTGGACGATCTTTCTGGCCTGGAGAATAGTCTCTACATCGACCACTGGATTCAAATCGATTTTTGAATCACTGGTCACACGGTTTATTATCAATCGTTCTTCATCTCGCGACGGGTACTCTACTACCACCTTAAGCATGAAACGATCTATTTGCGCTTCCGGGAGCGGATAAGTCCCCTCTTGTTCGATCGGATTTTGAGTAGCAAGGACAACAAATAGTTCCTCTAAAGCGAAAGTTGTATCACCGATAGTTACTTGGCGTTCTTGCATTGCTTCCAAAAGAGCGCTCTGGACTTTGGCTGGTGCTCTGTTAACTTCGTCAGCTAGTATCAAATTGGAAAAAATCGGTCCTTTGTGAACGCTAAATCCGCTGGATGAAGGGTTATATATCTGCGTACCTACCAGGTCAGCAGGCAATAAATCTGGCGTAAACTGGATTCGAGAAAATCCGGCTTGAACGGTTTCTGCAAGGCTTTTGACTAAAGTTGTTTTGGCTAAGCCTGGAACGCCTTCTATTAGAATATGACCATCCGTTAATAATCCTATGATGACACGTTCAACCAGAGTATCTTGCCCCACAATAACTTTGCGCAGTTCGGATATCAGCGCTTTTATGAAAACAGCTTCATTTTCGACTGCTGCATTCATCTCGTGAATGCTGTTGTTTTGCATAAGTTGCTCCTGAATATGAGTGAGCCGCAGAGGTACAGTGTGTTGAATGCCTTGTGGTTCGACGATCGTACCGATGTTTAGTATAACGATTGGAACCTAGTTTAGTTAGGTGCGGAACGTTCTTTTATCGATTTGTCAGCTTCAGGTACTGAATTGGCTAAGATTTACCTCTTCTCAATACTTTTCCTGGTGTGGCACCTGTGTGAGTACCGTTTTTCACAACCGGAACACCGTTTACTAGTACGTGAGGTATCCCGTCTGGATATTGATGGGGATTTTCCCAAGTAGCATTATCTATAACTTTCTCTGAGTCAAAAATAACTATATCTGCAACCATCCCTGTTTTGATAATGCCACGTTCTTTCATATTCATCCGGATGGCAGGAAATCCAGACATCTTATGTACAGCTGTCTCCAATGACAAAACATTTTCTTCCCGTACATATTTACCAAGAATCCTTGGATAAGTTCCATAAAACCTGGGGTGAGGTAAAGCATTAGCATAGGCTCCGTTCGGTGATACTGCACGGCCATCGGAGCCTATCATGGACAGTTCATGGCTCATGAAATATTTCACATCTTCTTCTACCCGATTGTGAACTCTTGTTGGAACTGATCCATTTTCTTCTTCCATTACTTGTAGGACTGCCTCTGCGGGTTCAATGTTGCGTTCTAGGGCAATTTCTTCCACATTTTTCCCTACGAGATGTTTGTTTTTATCAGAACGTATGTAAGCTACATACCAGGTGTTCCATAAAGGAGACAGTCCGTCTAGACCTTGAGCAACTTCTTCTCTTATACGGGGCCGGATTTTGGGATCTTTTATCCGTGCAACGAATTCGTCCACAGATCCGGCTTGTGCCCAAATAGGTATTGCCTGATTCAATCCTGCGCCAGCAGCTGTATATGGGTACATGTCGTAAGTAATATCCAGCCCTTGTTCACGTGCATTAACCAATAAATCGACCATTTGTGGGCCTTCACCGTACACACGGCGATCGATTATAGCCATGTGCGAGAATTGTACAGGGATGGAACCTCGTTGGCCTATTTCAATTGCCTCCTCAATGGAGGACAAGTGTTTGCCATTACCTACTCTAGCATGAGTGACGTAAAATGCCCCTTCATATCTATTTACTACACTGCAAAGCTCAATCACATCGTCTGTGGTCGCGAAGCACGAAGGCGCTACGGATAGCCCCGTTGAAAGTGAGAACGCACCCATTTCCATTGATTCAGAAGCAAGTCTCTTCATAGAGTCCATCTGCTCGGGAGTTGGGGGCTCATCTTTTGTGGCTCCTGAGGCGACCTGTAAAGCGGCTTGGCCTAATTGAGGAGCCACGTTTATGCTGATGCCTGCTGATTCAAGAGCATTTGCCCACTCGTCAAGAGTGTTCCATGTCCATTCCGTGTGGGTTATAAGTGTTTTGCCAAGATTCTGTTGTAGGGCAGACGGACCATTTTCCCCCGCAGGGAAAGGGGAATAGCTACAGTTACCCGTGACTTCGGTCGTCACTCCTTGGTAGATCTTACTTTCTCCACCTGGATCATCAAATAAAGTGACGTCGGAATGGCTATGCATATCGATAAATCCGGGCGCTACGATTTTGCCAGACGCGTCGATATGATTTTTTGCTTGTGTATCACTAAGAGAGCCAATGGCTTCTATTCGACCATCGGAAATTCCTATGTCTCCTTTGAATCTCGGAGAATTGGAGCCGTCAATGATTGTGCCGTTTTTTATTAGAGTGTCAAAACCCATGTTTGTGCTCCTGATTTCGGTTTAGTTATTGAACTTGTGATATTAGTTCTTCAATTTATCGCATCAATCGGGGAGGTTTTCTTCAAAGAATCTTTGCCAGTTGCGCCACATAATATTCTCGATGTCCGCGGTACTGTATCCTCTATTAGCCATAACCTCAGCAACCTTCTGGTAATCTACAACCGTGTCAATTTCAAGGGGAGCGTTGGCCGCACCTCCCTGTCCATCTGTGTCTCCTCCTATTGCCGAGTGCAGGGAATTGCCTGCTAATTGGGAAACATGATCGATATGATCGACGAAATTGTCTAGGGTAACGTCTTCTTTGGTGAAGGGCGGTTGTTCGGGGAGATTTTGCCAATCAACGCCAGTAGGCCAGAGCATGTGAGAATCCATGGAATGGCCGATCACAGCACCTCGTTCAATTATTCTCTTGATCTGGTGGTCTGGGAATTGTCGTTCTCCGGGGCAAACTGACCGACAATTTTGGTGACTCGCCAGCACAGGCCCGTTCCACATGTCTAATTCCTGACGGACGGCTTCGTCTGATGTGTGGGACACATCGAGTATCATGCCAAGTGACTCCATTTCCGTTAACAATTCAGTTGCAGGAGGTAAAAGGCCTCCATCGATACCTGTACCTGTTCCGTGTGAATATCTGCTTACTCCGTAGTGTGACAGGCTTATGACGCGTAGTCCCAAGTCAAACCATTCGTGGACTTGTTGAGGCCAAGTTATTGGATCAGCGCCTTCCATACCCAACACCATCCCCACGGGTAATTCACTGTAATTAGCTGAGTTTTCCCAGATCGACATATGCTTTTTAAATTCTGATGATGTATTTAGGAGACTTACGTACCCACTGGCCTCTAAAATCTGATAATACGCGAGATGTGCTTTTCCATTGGCATAAGAATGATGGTCTGTTTTGACTGCCCCATGGTCGTGCCCAGGTCTCAGAATACAGTTGTCTCCTATTTTTACTAAAGCCACCGCCATTTCAGATTGCCGCATTTCTGGAATGGATGCCATTGTTCCGTCCCTGTATGTGTCCCAGTCTAATGGCCTGTGGGGTAGTATAGGATCTTCACGAGTTTCCCCTATCGGCAAAGTAAGGTCCCGTTCCAGGGAAATGGCTCCATAAGCCATAGGATAGTCTCCGTCAATAATTAACATCAGGTGTATCTCCTTGGTATCTGTTACCTGGGGTGTCTAGACATGCCCTCGTCTAAGCGCACGGCCTGCCAGAACACCAGTATTTTCCCCTTTTTGAATAACTGTTTTACCGTTGACTATGACATATTCAATCCCTACGGGATATTGTTTAGGATTTTCTCTTGTGGCAGGGGCTTTGACTGTATTTGGGTCGAAAATAACTATGTCTGCTTTGTAACCGTCTCTTAAAATACCCCTGTCTGGCAAGCCAAGTCTTTGTGCGGGGAAGGAAGTCATCTTACGAATAGCCTCAGGCAGTCTGAGATGTTTTTCGGCACGGACGAATTCGGCGAGGACAAGTGGGAAACAGCCATAGCTTCTCGGATTAGGGTACTCGCCAAACAGTATGGCATCAGAAGCAATCATACCGTACGGATGAGACACGAAAGCCGGCAGGGTATGTTGATTTGTCCCGAGAGAAACGACTGATATACCAAGGTTTTCATCGATCAAAAGATCAAATATGGCATCCAGTGGTTCCTGACTCCTCATTTCAGCCACATCAGTGATAGATTTGCCTTCGTATATTTTGTTGTGTGACTTAGTGAAGTTAGTTAGCCAATTGGTGTGGAGGACTTCAGTAGAAATTTCTTTTTTCATCCGTTCTCGGTCAGATTTATCTTTGAGTGCTGCCATTATTCGCTCTGGACCACCATCCTTGGCCCAATCCGGTAGAGAAATGATAAAGTGCGTGCCGGAATACGGATAGGAATAACAGTCAAATGTGACATCTAGACCTTCTGCACGGCCATCTTCAACCAGATTAAGATAGTCTAGATGACTGCCGACCCCTTGAGCACTTTGTCTGTAGTGAGTCAGATGGATGGCAATCCCGCTGCGCCGGCCAATTTCCAAAGCTTCTTCCCATGGTGCAAGTAGACCCTTGGATCTGAGGCTTGCTCTGGTGTGAGTGTGGTAGAAACCTCCATACTTGGCAGATTCTTCAGATAGGGCTACCAACTCATTAGTGTCGGCATAACTTCCAGGAGGATAGTCCAATCCAGTTGAGATGCCCCAAGCTCCTTCCTGCATTGCTTCTTTGACCACTGAGCGCATATTGGCTAATTCTTCACTGGTGGCTGGTTTGGATGTCCATCCAGAACCCCAGATCCGAACGGGGGAATTGCCAAGGATATATGCCACGTTGATTGCCACACTGTTGTCATACTTGTTCAGCAAATCAGCAACTGTTAGCCAATCTGCAGGCATAGGAGGGTAACCATTTAGTCCAGAATCAAGCCAAATGTAGCGGTGAAGTTCGTCTTGAGTCTTGAAAGGCGCGTGGGAGATACCATCGATACCTACTAATTCAGTTGTCACTCCCTGTCTTATTTTAGGATCGTGATGCGGGGCTCCTAATATGGTGAGACCTGCATGTGAATGTAGGTCTACGAAACCTGGACAAATAACATTCCCTGTGGCATCGATGGTTTTAGCGGATTCAAGATCAGAAACATCTTCCCTTTTTATTGTAACTATCTCGTTTTTGACCAGAACCGAACCATAAAATCCCGGACTACCAGTCCCGTCAATGATCATGCCATTTTTGATAATTAGATCAAGCATATGAGCCTCAGCGTGTAGTTAGATTGTTATAAGTCAACTCCAAAGAAGCGATGTATCAAACTGCTGGAATCATATGGGCGTGCTGTGTGTGTGTCAAACGTGGATCAGTGTTCTGAGACCATGTGACTCGTTGTTACGGAGTGTAAACCGTAGGTATAATCTAGGCTGGTTGAATCATTGGGAATTAAAGGAGGGATTGTAATGTTTGAAAGGATAGCAGTATTTGGAGTGGGAGCGATTGGTAGCGTTATTGGTGCATACCTGACAAAGAGTGGTCATGATCCATTGTTGATTGATACTTGGGCGGATCATGTAGATGTTATGAACGATAGAGGATTGAGGGTTACAGCGGTGGGCGATGAATTCACAACCAATGTTCAAGCAATACATTTTGGAGATATGGCCATGACAGGGTCTTTTGATCTGATTTTTCTAGCCATGAAATCTTATGATTCTGTTTGGTCGGCAAATCTACTGAAAAACTATTTAAACCCGGGAGGAGTGATAGTATCTGCTCAAAATGGAGTTAATGATGATACGATCGCTTCAGTAGTAGGTTACTCGAACGTCATAGGGCTGGTAATTACTATAGGAGCCGGAATATACGATCCAGGCCATGTTCAACGTACAAGTGTACTTAACAGACCAGCGTTCACTCTTGGAGAGTTGAATGGAATTAAAACAGCCCGGATCGAATGCCTGAGTGGAATTATGGACAACGTTGGGCCAAGTAAAGTGACTACAAATCTTTGGGGTGAGAGATGGGCAAAACTTGCTACTAACTGCATGTCTAATTCGCTAGCTGCTCTCACTGGTTTAGGATCAGCAGATATTAGACAAGAACCTGGAGTCGTTGATCAGTACATTAAAATTGGATCCGAGGTGGTCAATGTAGGGACCCAGATGGGACTCCAAGTAGAGCCGATAAATGGGATTCCTGCTGATTTATACAACAAGGCATTAACGGACCAAGTAGTTATGGAAGAGGTGAAAACAAGACTCGCTGAAGGAGCCTCTCAGCTTGGTGATGGTCGCCCTTCAATGGCGCAGGATCTTATGAAGGGCAGAAAGACAGAGATTCAATATTTGAATGGATATGCTGTCAGTACAGGATTGGGCATGGGAGTGGGAGCACCAGTTAACGAGAGGATGACACAATTAATTCAAAGAATGGAGCAGGGATTACTAGAACCGGCGGTAGAAAATATAGACTACTTAGAGTTTTAGACAATAGTCATTAGACTATGTGTTGCGGGAGTCTAAAGTCTGTAGTTTATACAGTGGACGTATTTGATCAACCAGTTTGGGAATAGACTTGTATTCGGTGGCGATTAGTTTCTGTGACGTATAGTTTTTGTGCAGAATCCAGCTTTACTGAAATAGGACCCCAGAAGTAAGGTTCAGTACGAGCAGATATTTCATAAGCACTTCGGATTGTTGGCGGTATTTCGGGGATTAATTCAAATTTGTCACGCTGAGATTTCTCATCATCATTCGCTTCGTAAAATTCTTCAGCCCATACAGATAAATCAGCTTGCCCGCGCAACTCTTGCACGAATCCACCATCGGGATCAAGAATTTGCACTCGCTCGTTGCCCCAGTCGGCCACATATATGTACCTGTCTGTGTCTACTGCTACGCTAGAGGGCCGATAGAATTGACCAGGTTTGTCACCGGTTTCACCGAAACTGGCGACAAATTCTCCGTTATAAGTGAATTGCTGGATACGGTCATTTCTCCAGTCGGCTACATATATGTACTCTTTAGAGGCGGTTATACCCCAAGGTAAGTCTAGGCCAACACTTGCATTTCCATGTTGACCCCACTTTTTTATGTAATCGCCATCAGGTGAGAAGCATACTATTCGATTGTTGAGGTGGTCACTGACGAAAATCTCATTATCTTTTCCAATTGCTATACCTGCAGGTCCATTCAATTGGCCATCACCTGTTCCGTATGAGCCCCATTTGGAAACAAAGGAACCGTTTGTGTCGAATATGGTGACGCGATGATTGTATTCATCAGTTAAATAGAGCCTGTCGCTTTGATCGAATGCTAGTGCTGTAGGCCAAACGAAAGCTCCGTCACCATCACCGAATTCGCCGAAATCTCCAAAATATTTCCCGTCGATAGTACATATGCCTATACGGATTCCAAAAGTTTGGAGTGTATTGGTCCTGCTAACAACATAAATTTGAGATTCGCTTGAGATAGCCAAATCAACAGGGTTGCTGAACCCTCGACCTTCCATAGCTACTATTCCAACCGTCCTATCGTATGCTACCTTCAAGTTTTAGCCCCTATTCGCTATGATGACGTTCTGATTACTCAGATTACGTACATAAACATAGCGCAGATCAATTTTATGCGCAATTTCATAACATGTATCGTGTCAATAATTCATATGGTGATTCGATTTGTCTAGATTAGTTTGGGGATTAGAATTATGGCCTATCAGACATATAAGAGGCTAATTAATATCAAGGTGTGTTGATTGTTGTCAATTTAATTGAAAGTGAGTGTGAAGTTAAAGTGAGAGTCGGATTCATAGGTGTTGGGAACATAGGTCGACCGATGGCTTATAAGATTTTAGAGGCAGGTTATTCGTTGATGGTATACGATCTTATCAGAGATTCTGCCAAGCTTTTGCTCGAAGATGGTGCTATTTGGGCGGATTCTCCTGCTGAATTAGCTACTCAGTGTGATGTGATTTGTACCTGCTTGCCTGGTCCTGCCGAAATGGAACAAGTAGTCTTGGGGGACAGTGGTGTGATTGAAGGTATTAACCCAAACTCAATTTATATAGATCACACTACAAATTCTCCCAGTTTGGTGAAAAAAGTTCATGAAAAAATTGTTGCAAGAGGCTCTTATATGTTGGATGCACCGGTGAGTGGCGGTAAGGAAGGAGCTGAAACTCGCGACTTAACTGTTTTGGTTGGAGGAGAGCCGGATGTATTGGAGAAAGTCTTACCAATAATGAATGCAATGGCTAAAACAGTGATGCATGTTGGAGGGATAGGGTCAGGTTGTGTAGGGAAGGTCACTCATAATTGTGCAATATTTTCACTCGAGCAGGCTATGCTTGAATGTCTCACTCTTGGAGTTAAGGCGGGCGTGTCTCCGGAGTCAATGGTGAAAGTTTTTCAAAAAGCTGCTTTGGGACGGAATATGGGTCTTCACGTTAGGCTACCGGACACTTTGTTCAAGGGGGATTTTGAGGCTAGGTTCGCTCTTAGCATAGCTCACAAGGATATGTTGTTGGCTAAAGAGATGGCGGAGACTCACGATGTTCCAATGCCGGTTACCGACGTTACTGAGAGAGCAATGAAGGAAGCTGTCGACAGGGGTTGGGAAAATTTGGATAGCTCGATATTTCTTACATTGCAAGAAGAACTGGCAGGAGTTGAAATACGGATTTGAGGAATCCCTTTCAGAATTCAGACTATACTTTCTGGAATTCTCGTGTGGAAGCTATCAAACCGAAAATATCTGCAATTCGCTGTTCTCCTGAAGGGTCATGCAGGTCTATGGGTCCGTCTTTAACCACGTGAGTTAACAAACCATCCCTCGTGTCCGTAGATGGTTTCAATGGGCCCAGTAGGCTGAGGCATTTGTCAACCGTTTCAACGGGATCAAGGTTGCTTTCAGTATCAGATTTAACACGATCAACATAGTTGCGGATGCCAGGGTGGGTCATGTCACTCATGTGAAGAGATCCAAAATTAACACGTTCTACCATAGTTCCACTGTCTATCCATTCAGTCCCTTCGTGCCAACCTTCAACAGAAGGCGGGTTTAGAAGTTCCTGCCCCATATATTCTATAGCTACAGATGCATCCCATATTTCCCTCTTAGGAGTGTTGAATTGTCGAGTGATTTTTAAAATTCCTGCGACCAATTCGACCGGGCTTTTAACCTTTGCGAAGCGAGCATGAGCTGATTTGAAATAGTTTGACATGAAAAGGTGCTTCATCATATCCCTGATTTCAAAACCAGAATCCATGTATACCAGGGCAAGCTCTTCTATAAGTAACTCGCCTAGTTCGTCCACGTCATCTGAAACAAAGAACAAAAATAGTCGCCAAGCCACAAATTTGGCTGTTGCGGGATGTGCAACAATGATGTCGATGATATCTTCTCCGTTGAAATTGCCTGTCTCTCCTAGAAATGTCTTACTGGAGCCATCGTGATCATCAGGGCGATATTCAAATTGGAATGCAACACGACCGTAAGGCCAGATGGATGCTTTAGTGCTTCTTAGAGTCATATATTCAGCGGCCTGAACGGTCCAACCTGTAAATGCTCTGGCACATTCCTTAACATCTTCTTCAGTGTAGTTACCAATGCCCATAGAGAATAATTCCAGCAATTCACGACCGTAGTTTTCGTTAACCGCATCTTTATGGTTTTCATTGTTATCCAGCCAGTAGAGCATCGCAGGATCTTTAGATAGCTTAACCAAGAGAGTCTTGAAATTTCCTAGTCCGTTTTCCCTGAACATGTCAATTTGGTTCACCATGGTCTTCATATTGTTGACCTTCCGCTCACCAGTAGCGAACAGGCTGTGCCAAAACAAAGCCATTTTCTCAGATATGGGAGAATTGGTAGATATCATTTTGTATAACCAGTTTGCTGCGGCAGCGCCTTGAATGCGTAATTCAGACTGATCCACATGATATCTACGAATTAGATCGTCAGGTATTGTTACTGGAACAATGTCTTCCAATAGATTGTCTACTACTGATTCATATGAGTTTTTGGCCAAATCGTCTAGCTCATCCTTCGTTGCGCCAAAACCTGCTCTACGCATCAGGTGAGCGAGAAGTTCTATATCTTGAGTTGCCATCGGACCATTTGCCCCCTCTGGATGGAAGTGGTGTCATTAGGTGTGAGACCAAATGTTAAATAGGACAATAGTATCTGTCAAGAAAGGAAATCAGTAGAGTATTGATCCGGATCAATACTCTACTCTAGGTTGTATGCAGAATGACTATATGCTAACTTGAGTAATTGTGAATTCTGATTGTATGTAACCATGATTATGGGATCGTGGATAATTTGAGGGCTACCCAGATGGGTAGAGATAGGTGTCTACCTGCAATCTCTGTTAAAGGAATTCATTGGTATTTTGTAGACAATTTCTACATAGGCAAAATGCTTAGGAGTTAAGAGTTTTATATGTATGAACACGATATTTTGATAATTGGAGCGGGCCTTGCTGGGCTTCGTGCTGCAGTAGAAGGCGTAAGGAACGATATGGATGTTGCAGTTATTTCAAAAGTTCATCCAGTTAGAAGCCATTCAAATGCGGCCCAGGGAGGGATTAATGCTCCTTTAACCGATCGAGGAGATGATTGGGAAGGACATGCATACGATACAATCAAGGGTTCTGATTTTCTGGCTGACCAAGATGCGGTGGAGGTAATGTCCAGAGAAGCAGGGGATGCAGTAATTGAATTAGAAAGAATGGGAGTGATTTTTACCAGAGGTGAAGATGGGAAACTTGGTACTAGAGCTTTCGGAGGCCAAAAAGTAGCAAGGACATTCTTTGTAGGAGCAATTACCGGATCGGCATTACTGCATGTTCTGTATGAACAGTCAGTTAAGCTTGGGTTAAATGTATACGAAGAATGGTTTGTCACCAAGCTTATATTGGAGGATGGAGTTTGCAAGGGAGTGGTGGCTTACGATATCAAAAATGGGGAACTACATACGATCAAAGCTAAGGCTGTTATTATGGCGGCCGGAGGTAATGGTAGAGTGTTTGAACCTTCTACCCAGGCTTTAATTTGTACAGGTGACGGGATGGCCTTGGCATATAAAGCCGGAGTGCCTCTCATGGATATGGAAATGGTCCAATACCATCCCACAACCTTAGCCAGGACAGGGATATTAATGTCTGAAGCTGCCCGAGGAGAAGGTGCATACCTGTTGAATTCAGACGGGGAAAGATTTATGGAAAAGTATGCCCCTGATTACATGGAGTTAGCTTCAAGAGATGTAGTGTCAAGATCCGAGCAATCAGAGATCGATGAAGGCAGAGGAGTAGATGGTAACGTACTGCTTGATGTCAGGCATTTAGGTAGAGAATTCATAGAGAAAAGGTTGGGTTATCTGCAGGAAGTTTCTTTAGAATTTCTGGGTATTGATATGGCTGAAGAACCTGTTCCAGTTAGGCCTGGGATGCACTACATTATGGGTGGTATCAAAACTGATGTGAATGGCTTGACAGAGATACCAGGCTTATATGCTGCTGGTGAATGTGCCAATGTAAGCGTACATGGTGCTAATCGATTAGGTGCCAATTCACTATTGGATACGGTAGTTTTTGGCAGGAGATCAGCAGAACATGCAGTGGAATATATAAAATCAGTTGGTTCAAATTCGAAATCTGAAGATGATTTAAAACTTGAACAGCAGAGATTACAGTCTATTCTTGACAGGCCAAAAGGTGAAAATATTGCTGAAGTTAGAGAAGATATGGCTGTCAGCATGACCAAAGGGATTGGTGTGTGGCGAGATCAAAATTCAATAGAAGGTGCTTTAGAAAACCTGAAGAGTATAAAAAACAGATTGTCAAATGTTTCAGTTGAGAATAAAGGTAAAATTTTTAACACCAATTTGATTTTTGCCTTGGAACTGGAATTTATGGTTGATAATGCTGAAGCCATAATTCACGGAGCAATTACCAGAAAAGAAAGCAGAGGTGCTCATTTCAGAACTGATATGCCTGACAGGGATGATAAAAATTGGCTAAAGCATACCCTCGTTTATCATGATGTGAGGCATGAAAGTAATGTGAGAATAGAAACCTCTCCTGTAACAATAACCAAATGGGAGCCGGTAGAGAGAGTTTATTAATGAAAGTTAATCTGAAAATAAAGAGATTTGACCCGAGTGAATCTTCCAAAGGCACTTGGTGGCAAGAACATGATATAGATATCCATAAAGACTCTACAGTCTTGGATGCATTGATCCATGTTAGGGAGTATGAAGACACATCACTAGCTTTAAGGTGTGCTTGCAGAGCTTCTATTTGCGGTTCTTGTGGTATGAAAGTTAATGGAGGAGCTAAGTTAGTCTGTAAAACAAGAGTTGCCGATATAGCACCAGATGGTAAGCAAATTGTTGTTGAGCCTATGGGTAATCAACCGGTAGTAAAAGATTTAGTTGTTTCGCTGGATACTTTTTTTGATCAAATTAAGAGAGTCAAACCGTATCTTCAGCCAGAGCACGTGCCACAAAGTGGAGAATATGTGGCTTCTAATGAATCAATGGAAAATTTACTTACACCAATGAACTGCATAATGTGTGGGTGCTGCGTATCTGACTGTACCGTATTGGAAGTCGATGATACGTTTCTAGGCCCGGCTGCCCTCGCAAAAGCATACAGATTTGTTGCTGATCCCCGTGATGACGCAGATTCATCTCGTTTAGAAGAATTAGTGGAACAAGGCGGCGTCTGGGATTGTACCCGATGTATGCAATGTGTAGAAGTATGCCCGAAAGGCGTAGACCCCATGGGCAGAATCATGGATTTGAGGGAAAAAGTGCTTGAAGAAGGTTATGATAATTCGTATGGAGCAAGGCACTCGAATGTATTATCTGACATGATTGAACACAGCGGCCGAGTAGACGAATTACGTCTTCCTGTTAAAACTAAAGGTATGTTTAATTTACCGGAACTAATTAAGTTGATACCAATAGGGATAAGGGCTCAATTAAAAGGAAAACGCCCTCCAATTATTCATAAAAAGAATCCAGATCAACAGCACGTGAAAAGTATATTTAGAAAGGCAAACAAAGAAAAATGAAATATGCTTTCTATCCAGGATGCGTCTCTCGGGGAGCCACTCCGGAGTTGTATTCAGCCACTATTGAAATTTGCAATAAACTGGGAATTGACTTGGACATTGAGTCCATGAGGAGTGCTTCTTGTACCGGGTCTGGGGTACTTCAGGAAAAAAATGAACGACTGGGTGATACGCTAAATGCGAGAAATTTTGCTTTGGCAGAAAAATCAGGTAATCCCCTGATGACAATATGTAGTACTTGTCAGGGAGTTATGAGTCAAGCCAACAAGAGGCTTACAGAGAGCCCTGACTACCTTGCAGAAATAAATCAAGAACTTGCTGAAGAAGGCTTGGAGTATAAGGGGACCATTGACCCAAGGCATCTACTTTGGATCATCATTGAAGATATAGGTATAGATAAGTTGAAATCAATGATTGTTCGGCCTCTGGATGGATTTAAAATTGCGCCGTTTTATGGTTGCTATATAGTCCGTCCGTCATCAGTTCTTGGATTTGATGAAAATCCTGAGAGGCAGGATTCTTTGGAAAAAATTATAGAAGCAGTAGGGGCCGAGGTTGTAGATTTTCCTGGTAAAACACTCTGTTGTGGATTTCCGATATTAACCATTAACGAGAAGAATTCAGTCAAGATGGTGGCGAACCATACTCTGGATGCTAAGGACAAAGGTGCGGATGCCATGGTCACACCTTGCCCTCTTTGCCACCTGAACCTAGACGGATACCAGCCCAAGGCAGCGTCTGTGGCCAAGAAACCTATTGGATTGCCAATCCTCCACCTACCTCAATTGATTGGGTTGGCACTTGGAATAGAGCCTGCAGCTATGCGGCTAAACAAACATATTATCTCGACCAAAAAATTACTTTCTGAGATTGCTGTATCACCTTAGAATTGAAATGACCTGTTGACGTTTGAGAGTGCTCAGTTATCTTTTGAGTCTTCCAAATTCGGGTATCGGATCCCCTATCAACGGTTTTGCGTATTCTAAAAATTCATCAGTAACTTGGTGTCGCTCATTTGTGTATGAGTCTGGCAGATATTTTACCTTCCCGGCAACTTTTGCTAGTGGCGCGAAGGACGTTGTGCATTCATATTTCTCTCCTGGATTTCTTTCGAGAGTAACCATTACTTCGCTTAGTCCTTCTAGAGCATACGAAATAGCAGAACGACCAGCCATCTCGGCTTCTTGAGCGTCACTTATGGAAACGGTATTTATCATAGACCGTTGTATAGTCCCTGGTTT
>CAZMZE010000013.1:0-21612 GCA_964570875.1 uncultured Dehalococcoidia bacterium | reverse complement strand
GTATCTGCTGTTAGCATATTAACTGGATCGGTTGTTCTGGGAACAGTTGGTTTCGGCATGGGCCTAACTGCTGCTCCCGTGATGCTCACACTAATAGATCCTGTTACAGTCGTTGTTAGTCTAAACACGCTTGGATTGATGATGTACTCCTTGGCTCTTTACCAAAGTAAAGCCCATCTCGAATTCAAATCAACTACTCCAACGGCGCTAGCTGGATTAATAGCACTACCAATAGGCATCATTTTATTAACCATCATTGACTTTGGAATTTTACGCCTGACAATCGCAATAGGTATTCTCTTTTTCGCCATTGGCTTCACGTTAAAATTTCAATATGTCCTACCTAAATTCAAAGGTGGCGGAGTTCTGCTTGGATTCATAGTTGGACTTCTGTTAGTAACCTTAGGTATTGGGGGACCGATCCTTGTAATATTTATGTTATCAATGGGTGCAAACAAGGAAACGTATAGGGCTAACATCGCTTATTTCATGGTAATTGTTGAATTAGGTTGTATAGTCGCCTACATACTTGGGGGAATGTTCTCATTTAATGTTTTGATATTGATTGGGTTTATGGTAGTTCCAATGCTTTTCGGTTACGTTATATCTAAGTCGATATTTTATAAACTAAATGAGAATGCTTTTAGGAACACTGTGACGATGGTGATTATAACTGGTAGTTTCATCGTGATAACAAAGGAAATAGTTTCTCATTTGAATTAAATTAGTAAGAAGCGGAGACATCCTATGAAAATCAAAAGCGTTGAGCCCTTAATGATCGATAGATACTTGTTCGTTAGAATCACAACCGATTCAGGACTTGTAGGCATAGGAGAATCTGGTTCATGGGGTTACCTTGAAGCTTCAGCAGCTGCTATTGGTAAATTCGGGAAGTACTTAGTCGGTACCGATCCCTTATTAATTGAGCATCACTGGCAATACATGTATAGATTTAGCCATTTTAGAGGGGCGGCGATAATGGGTGCCATTAGTGCTATTGATATCGCCTTATGGGACATAAAGGGGAAGTACTATGAAGCCCCAGTATATCAACTTTTGGGTGGTAAAACACGTGATCAGGCTCGAGTTTATTACCATGTCTTTGGGTCAACAAAACAAGAATTGATTGCAGGAGTCAAAGAAGCAAAAAAATTAGGCTTTACTGCTGTTGGCCACTTAACTCCATTCCTTGATGAAGACAGAAGTATCCCATATTTCAAAACTCATGCAAACAAAATCCAAGACGCTATAGATACAGTTGGAGACTATCGAGATGCTGTTGGGAATGACGTAGATTTATGTATTGAAATCCACCGTCAATTAACGCCAGCCGAAGCTATAGTTTTGGCTCAAGGAATAGCTCAATACAATCCTATGTTCTATGAAGATCCGATCTTGCCTGAAAATTTTGATGCAATGGAACTCGTTGCAAACAACATATCAATTCCGATAGCTACGGGTGAGAGATTCCACACTATTCACGAATTTGAAATGTTACTGAAACGAGGTGCGGTTCAATATGTGAGACCAGACGTATGTATGGCAGGAGGGATCACTCATTCCAAGAAAATCGCAGCCTTAGCCGAGGCAAATTATGTTGGAGTTATTCCTCATAATCCCCTAAGTCCGGTTAGTACAGCAGCTTGTCTTCAAATAGCAGCTTCAATTCCTAATTTCACTATTCAAGAATACCCTGTAGGAGAAGACAAACCGCCGAAAAGTGAAATTGTCCGAAACCAACTGAAAGTCGAAAACGGTTTCCTGCTAATACCTGACTCACCTGGAATAGGAATCGAATTGGCTGATGATGCTGTAGAAAAATTCCCTCCAGTTTCTATTGATGTTAATACGAGGCTCCACAAAGATGGATCAGTAATGGATCAGTAATGGAGGTTCAGCAGATCCTTCATCATAAACTTTCTGGAAAATTGACCTATTTGTATAGCATGGATAGACTGATATTATTTCGTGAACCGATGATCCCTCAGGGCTATTGTGGTCACCATAAATGAAAGGCTATAAATCAACATGGATAATGACTCTGATCTTGAGTTAAGAGATTTGCGGAATCGTATCAGGCATTCTACAGCCCACGTGCTGGCTGATGTGGTTACCAGAATGTTTCCTGAAGCAAAGTTAGCAATAGGCCCTCCAACAGAAGAAGGTTTTTATTATGATTTTCTTGTAAAAGAACCATTTACTGATGAAATTTTAAGCACAATAGAAAAGTCGATGAAGGAAGTAATTAAATCAGGTTTGCCGTTCCAATTACATGAATACACTCGAGAAGAAGCTTTAGAACTGAATGCTAATGAGCCACTGAAATTAGAGATCATAAATGAAATTCCACTTAATGAGGCAATAACCACCTATTCACATGGTAAGTTCGAAGATCTTTGTGCCGGTCCCCACGTTGAAAAAACGTCACAAATCCCTGCTTTTAAATTATTGAATGTAGCCGGAGCATATTGGAGAGGAGATGAAAAACAACCTATGCTCCAAAGAATATACGGAACCGCGTTCGAATCAAAAGCTGCATTGAAGGAACATTTAAATCGGATAGAGGAAGCCAAGAAACGTGATCATCGTCTACTTGGTAAACAATTAGATCTATTTTCCATACATGAAGAAACAGGCCCTGGACTTATCATTTGGCACCCAAAAGGTTCTAGAATACGAGCACTAATAGAAGATTTCTGGAAAGTTGAGCACCGCCGGCGCGGTTACGATGTTATATACACTCCTCACATAGGAAGGGCTAATCTTTGGGAAACTAGTGGGCACCTAGGTTTCTATAAAGAGAATATGTACCCGGCAATGGATATGGATGGTCAAGAATACTACTTGAAACCTATGAATTGTCCTTTCCACGTAATGTACTACAATACAAAAAGACGAAGTTACAGAGACCTCCCAATAAGATTAGGGGAATTGGGAACAGTTTACCGATATGAACGTGGCGGAGTTGTACAAGGACTTTTAAGAGTTAGAGGATTGACTCAAGACGATGCGCATATATTCTGCCGCCCAGACCAAGTTGAAGATGAAGTTAACGGAGTATTAGACCTAACTTTTTACTTATTGGATGCGTTTGGATTTAACAAATATGATGTCATGTTGGCCACTAAACCGGCAAAAGCAGTTGGTAGTGACGAACAATGGGAATTAGCCACCGAATCGCTTAGAAACACACTGGATCATCGAAATATCCCATTCAATATAGATGACGGAGGTGGTGCGTTTTACGGTCCGAAAATTGACGTGCATATTCAAGACGCTATAGGCAGGCGTTGGCAAATAACAACCGTTCAATTTGACTTCAATCTACCTGAACGATTCGGCCTAAATTACATTGCAGAAGATGGTGAGCAATACCAGCCCTATATGGTTCATCGAGCGATATTGGGGTCCTTGGAGAGATTTATAGGTGTTCTGATCGAACATTACAGTGGTAGTTTCCCTGTATGGTTGAGTCCGGTCCAGGCTGTTATCATCCCAATTGCCGATCGGCATATTGATTTTGCAGAGGACATCTCTAAAGAATTTTCACGCTCTGATATCAGAGTTGAAACCGATGCCCGAAATGAACGTATGAATGCTAGGATTCGTGATGCACAATTGCAAAAGATACCCTATATGCTAATTGTTGGAGACAGGGAAATTGAGGCTGGGGGGGCTGCGGTCAGGTTAAGAAATGGTACTGATTTAGGTACTATAAAGACTGGTGATATCATAGATTTGATAAATCAAGATATTGATTCGAAAAGTTAGATTGTGTTTCAACTAACAATCAATTCATTGTACGAAATCAACTGCTTCCTATTGCGGCTACCTGAAGGCTGTGCTATATTCGAATCTAGTAACTACTAAGGTATATCCTTGGACAGCGAGGTATTGGCATAGCTAAAGAGTATCGTGTTAACCAGCGTATAAAAGTACAAGAAGTCCGTCTTGTGGATGAGAAAGGCGCCCAGCTTGGAGTGATCCCAACTAGGCAAGC
The DNA here is from genome assembly GCA_964570875.1 of uncultured Dehalococcoidia bacterium. Taxonomy (GTDB): domain Bacteria; phylum Chloroflexota; class Dehalococcoidia; order Lucifugimonadales; family CATQGZ01; genus CAZMZE01. The sequence goes on along the minus strand of CAZMZE010000013.1, from coordinate 17,612 downwards.
CCTTGAAGTTGCTGAAGAGAGAGGACTCGACTTGGTTGAAGTTGCCAGCACTGCCTCGCCACCTGTATGCCGACTAATCGATTATGGTAAATTTCGTTATGATAACGACCGTAAAGAGAGGGAAGAACGTAAGGCTCGGAAAAATAAAAACATAAACGACGTACGCCAAGTTAGGATGAAACCACGTATAGGTGACCACGACAGGCAATCTAAAACTAGGATGGTCAAAAGACTTCTTGGAGAAGGCTCTAAAGTGAAAGTGACTGTCATGTTCCGAGGTCGAGAGATGGATCATCCAGAAGTAGGCATGGGGCTTCTCAAGTCTGTAGCTGAAGATCTTGTAGACGACGCAGCACTAGACAAACCACCAGGATTTGAAGGTAGGTGGCTCTCTATGGTCCTATCTCCAATACCTGCTTCAAAACAAAAACAAACTGAAAATACAAACAAGGAACCGGAAGTTGCCAAAACTTAAAACACACAAAGGCGCAGCAGCGCGTTTCAAAACCACAGGATCTGGAAAATTGGTGCGAATGAAAGGTCACAGAAGCCACCTACGTAGAAAAAAGCCGGCTAATGCCCGTAGGCAGTTTAACGGTACAGTTTCTGTCAGCCCGGCAGACGCACCTCGTATTAGAAAACTTATAGGTTAATACAATAACAGTACTCGGTTAACAATATTGGAATCTAATGCGATAATAAAGTTCAGTGATTTCAGTAATAATTCAGATAATCAAAAGATACCATAGGTAAAACTAGGAATAATTAAATGACAAGAGCAACTAATAGCCAGGCTAGGAGACGGCGACACAAAAAAATCCTTAAACAAACCAAAGGCCATCAAGGAGGCCGGCACAGTTTGTATAGGCAAGCTAATGAGTCTATGCTCCATGCACTGAGCTATTCATATGCCCATCGGAAGAAACTGAAGGGTGATCGTAGAAGGCAATGGAATATAAGAATAAATGCGGCTGCGAGAGAGAATGGTGTTTCATATAGCGTATTGATAAACTGCTTGAAAAAATCAGGTGCAGGCGTAGACAGAAAAATGCTTGCCGATTTAGCTATTCAAGATCCTAAAGCATTTTCTCAAATTGTGGCTGCAGCAACACAACAAGCTCAACCGGCCTAAACTTAGATTCTCCCAGTAATTATATAGGTCATCTACTCAGTATCAATTCACTCCAACAACACTTGCAGGTCTTCAGCTATTTCTAACGCAATGGTCGGTGGGGTGAAAACAACCCTTTGAAGACCGTTTTTATCAATGAGGTATATAGGGTTAGGGTGTATCAGTTCATATTTATCCGAAAAAGCTTGGTCCAATACTGATGTTACATTTTTGGAATTGGGATTGGATGAATTTGGATGATTCAAGTCCAATCGGGTATCAACAGGTTTAACGTAATAATCTTCCCATATCGTCTCTAGAGATTCCATGGAACCAACCAAAAACTCCCATGAGTTGTCCATACCCAGGCGGGAAGTGAAATCTTTTGCAGCGGTAACCGTATCCCGTTCAGGATCCAGACTTATTACTACAATATTGAATTCCATTTGTTGAGATTCCAAGATTTCTGACACCGCTTTAATATATCCGACAGTTACTGGACATGCAGTAGAGCAGTTAGTGTACAGGAAAGTCAACAGTACGGGTTTTCCGAGAAAATCGTTTGATTTTACGGAATGACCTAATTGATTCGTCAAGACAAACTCACGAGAGATTTGTCCGGTAGTTAGTTCCGTCCCATTAAATTCCTTTTGAGGCTTACACCCAATACAGAAAAGGACAGTAATCCCCATTAGAATGAGTAATGCAAATATTTTTTTCGATTTCGTATCCCAATTCATCCAGATCCGCTTTTCTCTGGTGAAAAAGCAGTTACTTATTCTTCTTTCAACCTTGATTGTAGTAGTGCCGCTATGGATGGTACCCCGACAGTTAAGATCATGCCTAATCCTACAACGCCCCAGGGAATATCCCATTTATCCCAATGGAGTCCGTCCAAATACAAAAAGATTATGCCTAAACCAACTGCAAAGACCAACAGTACAATTACTGAGACTAATGGTATCAAGACTGATATAGCTAATGGTTCTTTCATTATAAAATACCTTTGTTAAACAGTTTTGTTCGTTATTTCAATACTATCAAGTTGCGACTTGGTGTGTTCTATTCTAACCCATTTGAAAAATAATATTATTATAAGTGACATGAAAATAGCACTTCCACCTATTTTCATGATAATTGCACCAATCTGCTGATCGGCAACTGGTGTAATTCCCCATATCATAGGTGCATTCACATACCATTCATATAATGGTTCCGTTGAAAATGTAATCATCGCGAATACGATGATTTGTGCTATCGAAAGAATAATTAAATAAACTATTTGTAGTGGGTATGAAAGCCTTGGTAGTTCACGAACTTTACTAGTCAAAGGCCACCACATTAGTACAGCTACTGCGATAAATAATAAGTGTTCTGATATGTGTATCGAATGGAATTCCATTGATAGATTGTACAGAGCTGGTATATGCCATATAGAAAAAACCAGATTGAAGCTGATTATTGCGAAAATTGGGCTTGTTAAAATTGATGCTACCCTAAATGTTATTTTATTACTTGTAATTGGCTTTAGTAATCTAGCAGGTACACCAAGTATCAAAAGCGGAGGGGCTATTAATGTCAACATTATATGTTGAAACATGTGCATACTAAACAAGTATTGGTCGCTCAAGATGTGTATGGGCGACAATAACGCCATAAAAATGACCATCACTCCAGTGGTGAAACTAAGTAACTCTTTTGGTGATGCCGCCTCAGTCATGCCAAATCTGGTTCTCATGGGACCGACTGCCAGAAGGTACAGGCCTTCCAAAAGAGTTAGTCCAATTAAGGCATCAGGATGTCCGTGCCAGTGGGTCCAAATGTCAGACATTGGCTGCGTCAATGTTACCTAGTTCCTCACATGACTCAGTTCTAGTCGGCACGTCGACAAAAATAAAAAGTCCCTCATATTTAGAAGAAGCGAAATAGTACCAAAAGTGCAAAAATCACCAATGTGGCCAATACAAATCCACCTACAAAAAAGGTAGTGAACAGCCTGGCATCATATTTCAAATGCATGTAAAACATTGCTACTAAGGCAAATTTAGCTCCTGATAAGATGACTAAAATTGGAATGATTCCGTAGCTCAGCCATGTCAGATAGAATATTCCGACCTCAATTGCAGTAATGATAACTAAAGTAGCTGCTACTGTGACGTACGTAGTCGCACTAGGATGGGTCTGATCACTTGATGTATGAGTGTTATCCATTATTGGTTCCTAATGATTTGACTTTGTGTAGTGACACATATCTATATTTGATTATCAGAACGGTTGTGTATTGGAACTTGCTAAAATCCTTCAAAAACTCCAAACAAATAAACAACAGTAAATATTACAATCCACACAACGTCGACAAAATGCCAGTACAAAGCTGCCAAATCGACATCCAAATGTCTTTGTGGTGTTATACCGCCTTTTCTAAATGAGTAGAAGAACAAGGAAAGTAACCATATCACACCAATACTAACGTGAGCACCATGGAATCCAGTCAAGGTGAAGAAGGTAGTGCCAAACAAGTTAGTTCTGAGAGTTAGACCATGGTCCTCAGATATGATTCCATCACCTGGCTTACATTTCTCGGCCAATTCATGTTGTAAGGAATCGAGGCTTTCACCGTGTATTTTTGCACAATCTACTTCTATTTTGTGTGTTGCAAAATCAGTAAATTCGAAAACTTGGAAAGCTAGGAAAGTCATCCCCATAATAGCGGTTGATGCAATCCATATACGAAATCCTTTAAGGCTGCCCTTCATAAGAGCCGAATATGCCAATACCATACTCATACTACTCATCAATAAAACGAAAGTACTGACTGATGTTACCGGTATATCAAACACTTCGATTGGGTATGGCCCAACTTTGCTTTTACCCTTATACACTAGGTATGTAGCTATAAGAGATCCGAAGAACATGCAGTCTGAACCAAGAAATGCCCACATGAGCATCTTCCTATGATTCAATCCAGTGGTGGTTTGTTCGTGCTCACCACCGTGAGCTGAAACTGCTGACAAAATACACCCCTCTTAGTGGTTACTCGTTTCTTCCGGATCGTTAACTGGCTCGAAAGACCATGCGTATACAGCAATCATGGAAATCGTTGCGCCCAGTATCGCCACAGCTATGTTGTAAATAAGTCCATATCCACCTATCAAGAGCCCCATTGAAACTACAAACGGCCAATAAGAAGGCTGTGGGAGATGTATCGAATGCGGATCAATTCCTTCTGTTGGTTCTACCACCGCGTTAGCTGTGCGTTTTTTAACCCACCAATCGTCGATATCAGAAACTGTTGGTATTTCAGCGAAGTTGTATTCAGGAGGAGGTGATGCTATAGACCACTCCAAAGTTCTTCCATCCCACGGATCACCATCAGCTGGCTCTCCGTTTAACCAACTCGTAACAATATTGTAGATGAACACTAGTAGTGAAATAGCAAGCAATATTGCTCCCAATGTCGATGCGGTATTCCAAAGATCCCAACCCATATCATTGTAATATGTGTATATCCTGCGAGGCATCCCATCAAGGCCTGTGAAATGCATTGGGAAAAATGTTAAATTCATACCGACGAATATCAGCCAAAATGTCAACTTCCCAATTTTTTCATCGTACATCTTTCCGGCAAACTTTGGGAACCAATAATATATCCCAGCAATTAGAGCAAATATGCTTCCTCCAAAAAGAACATAGTGTATATGAGCTACTATGAAATACGTATCTTGTTGTTGGGCATCCGATGCAGCTTGTGAATGCATTACACCACTAATACCTCCAATGGTGAACACTGCAATAAAGCCAAGCGCATAAAGCATTGGGGTATTCAAGTTTAACGAACCCTTCCACAGGGTTCCTATCCAGTTAAATATTTTGATACCTGTAGGCACCGCTATGAGCATAGTTGTGATCGCAAAAACAGAGTTTGCTACCGGACCTAAGCCAACTGTAAACATGTGGTGGCTCCACACCATCCAACCCATGAAGCCAATAATCACGCCAGACAACACCACGACTGGGTATCCAAAAAGCGGTTTCTTAGAAAAGGTTGGTAGTATTTCTGATACTATCCCCATTGCCGGTAAGATCAATATATATACTTCAGGATGACCGAATACCCAAAACAAATGTTGCCACAATATAGGATTCGCACCTGCAGCAGGAACAAAGAAATTGGATCCGTAAAATCTGTCAAACATCAATTCAATCAACGCAACAGTTATCACAGGGAAGGCTAAAACTAATAGGAACGAGGTGATCAACGTCATCCATGTAAAAAGAGGAAGCCTCATTAACGTCATTCCTGGCGCCCGCATATTCAGGATTGTCACTATGAAATTGAACGCCGCCGCAAGTGACGCTATCCCAAGAATTTGTAGACTCATTATCCAAAAATCTATGCCGTGACCCGGGTTGTAAATTTCACCGGTAATTGGTGCATACCCAAACCAACCTGCGTTTGGTGCTCCGCCCAAGAACCAACTTCCATTGAGCATTATTGCTCCAGCCAAGAAAGTCCAATAGCTAAAAGCATTCAGTCGAGGAAAAGCAACATCTCGCGCACCTATTTGCAAAGGGATAACAAAATTAAAAAACGCGGCACCCATAGGCATTACTGCCAAAAATATCATGGTAGTACCATGCATAGTGAATAGCTGGTTATATACCTCCGGGCTTATAATCTCTAACTCAGATTTTGCCAACTGAGTCCGCATCAATAATGCTTCTATTCCACCTATGAGAAACAGGGTAAAAGCAGTAACACCATAGAGGATTCCTATCCTCTTGTGATCGATTGTTGTTATCCAACTCCAAATACCAGTTGGGTGAACTGGCCGGGGTATTTCTAATCTAAGTGTAGTCATTTGTTGAAACTCCCAGCTCTAGTCACTCTAAACTTCTCAAAAATGCAATCAAAGCTGATACCTGTATTTCGCTTAATCCAATACCGTCTCTATATATTTCAGCCTCGCGAGCCATGACGTTAGCAGGTTTTACTTTTTCAGGATCTTCCAACCATTTTCTTAAGTTTGACTGCGTGTTGGTCAATGTAGCTCCTGCAAAACTGGTCCTCGTCGCAAAATGAGTCAAATCGGGCCCACGTGTACCTCTTGCGTCCGTACCTTCAATTTTATGGCAGGAATTGCATCCAGCGCCTTTAACATCCGGATCCGATTCTGTACCTTTGCCAACTCTCGCCATGAATACATCATGGCCCAATTTTATTAATGGTGTAGCGTCAGTAGGTATCGCAGCTGGCCGAGATTGTTCTTGGACCCATCTGTCGAAATCCTTCCGTTCGTGCGCTATCACCTTAAACCGCATATTTGCATGCGATACACCACAAAACTCTGCACATTGACCAAGGTAGATGCCAGGTTCGTCAGCTTGCAGCCAAAGACCATTGTCGTTGTTGGGAACCATATCAACTTTACCAGCAAGTTTCGGAACCCAGAAACTGTGGATAACGTCTTTTGATACTAGTTCTATATTTACGGGAGTGTCTACAGGTATATGGAGATCATTTGATGTAACTACCGGCGTAGATATTTGATCTTGCTCGGGATATTTGAACTGGAACCACCATTGATGACCAATAGCCTGGATATTTAAGCCACCATCTTCTGCCTTTACCGGAGAATTATGATTGTCAAAAATAGTAATCACGCTAATTACTGCTAAAGGTATAAGCACTAGTACAGGTACGACCGACCAAACAATTTCAAGCATTGTGTGGCCATGAATTTGCTCTGGATCTTCTTTGGATCCATCGTCTCTATACCGTATAACTATATAGATGAGGACAGCCATTACTATGATAAACACAGCGGTGCCCATCACTATCAATATATTGGTAAGAAGAAGTTGGCTTTCCGCAACAGGACCGAGAGTGTCAAATGTTGACTGGGGATGTGAAGGTGTGCACCCTGCTAAGATGCCTGTTAAAAGTGTGAGGGCAAGTAACCCATATGATTTAGTGTGTTTCAGATTCCGCATGTTTACGTTAATGTTGAAATGCCTTCATGACCCCAACGTTTTAGAATTTACCAGACGATAGTTCGAATCGTCAAGCTAAATATTCAGTAAATTGCAACAGTAATCAATTAAGCCATGGCATATCTTATACAATAGCATCGATCATTATTGCACCAAATAGAGCAAAAAGGTATCCCAGTGAATACAGATACGTTCCCAGTGCGTGGCCAATTCCGTCGGTTCGCCAAAGTTTCAAAGCAAAACAACTAAATCCTATTCCTAACACAATTGAAGATACAAAATATATCCACCCTACCGAACCAATGGTGAAAAACATTGATGTAAGTGCAAGTAAAATCAATGTATATAAAAATATCGATTTTTTTGTCTGTTCTATACCTACTACGACTGGAAGCATTGGGACTTTTGCCTCCGCATAGTCATCTTTCAAGATCAATGAAAGCGCCCAAAAATGAGGAGGTGTCCAAAAGAATATTATCGCGAACATATATACAGCAGATAATGATATGTCAGAAGTAACAGCGGACCAACCAATCATTGGTGGTAATGCACCCGCAGCACCTCCAATGACGATGTTTTGAGTAGTGTGTCTTTTTAGAGCTAATGTATAAACAAAAATGTAAAATAATGTGGCAGACATTGTTAGAATAGCACTGATCCAATTGACATAAAGAGCAAAAATCGCTAGTGATATTAGGTTAAGACCAATTCCATAAATCATTGCGTGTGCTGGTTTTACACGGCTTGCCGCAATCGGCCTGTTCTTAGTTCTTTTCATTTTTGAATCGATGTCTTGATCGAAGAATTGATTTAATGCATTCGCACCCGTAGAAGCCAGAGTACCTCCAATTACGACTAAGATCGCTAATGAGAGATCTGGATATCCTTCTGAAGCAAGGATCATCCCAGCTAAAGCAGTGAATAGCAAAAGACTTACTATCTTAGGCTTACCCAGAGTTATGTAGTCTTTCAGTATTGTTGTTGACTCAGAAACAATGTTTAACATCTAATCGATTCCTGTTTTATTGGATTGTCCAGAATTATTTCCACAAATATATATCACTGAAAATATTGCTACAGTACTAACCCACAACAATGTTGCCCCTCCTAGATGTGCAGTTCTGGCTTCTATAGAAAATCCGGTCCAAACAGTCATCGCACCAATCAATACTTGAATCAGTAAATTTACCCCCACGAATAAGACTAAGGATTTCAATAATTTGTTAAGTGCGAATGTTTTCCACAACCGAACTAATACCGCAGCTAAAAATATAACGACAAACCCAGCAACGAATCGATGCCCCATATGGATCAAATATGCTTCTCCTGCTGGAAATAATTCTCCTCTGCACAAAGGCCAAGTACCGCAAGAAGAACCCGCGCCGTAGCCAACCATATGGGACCCGGACAGTATAACAAGCATTATTCCTAGCAAGCTAATCATTAAACCAACATTGTTTTTGGGCATCGGAAACCTGTTTTCCGAATTCAGTATTGCCGGCTTCCAACTTGCAACTAATGAGAACATTAAGAGGGAAGCAACACCCATGGCAATAGTTAAATGGATTATACGGACCCACCAAATTAGTTCAGTCCAAACTACGATAGCCCCAAGTATTGCTGCAATCAAAACCAACAATGTTGCCATCACTGTTGGCAGAAATATAGATAAATTTTTTCTGTGAAAACGCCAGGCTAGGAAAGATGCCATAAAACTTACCAACATTACGATTGATGCAACTACTCTATGGCTGAATTCGATAATTGCAGTTCTTTCGAATACCGGTATTACTCGTCCATCACACAGTGGCCAATCAGGACATCCAAGGCCCGATCCAGTAACCCTTACGAAGCCTCCAAGCGTAATTTGAATCAGGACAACAATAATTGAAAAAGTCAGCCATGTCCTGAGAGTAATCAAAGATTTAAGAATAGATTTGTCTGTGATCTGACCTGCCACCAACATGTGAATTTTAGACGGCGTTCGTATCTGGTTGCCACTTCGGATAATGCCAGATTAGCACAAGAATTATCAGGTGGTCAACGGTTAATTTGTATCAGACATAGACACGTTTAGGAAGAGTTCAGGAACTTGACCGATAATTGATTTGAACGATAAAATGCAGTTCCCGCTGAAATTAAATTTTCAAGGCCCGCTAGCTCAATGGCAGAGCAACTGACTCTTAATCAGTAGGTTCTCGGTTCAAGTCCGAGGCGGGTCACCACAGTAAAACATTTGACGGATAAGTAGCACCAGCCCTATCGAAAACGCGATCTTGACCTGCCGGTTTATACTTACGACAAAGGCAAGTGACCGTCGATTCTCTATCAGTAAATCTGCTGAAGCATATTGAATTAATTCAAATAATCACACAATAAAACTATAATTGATTCGAATTGTTATATTGGAGGACCAAGTTGACAGTTGGAAAGATAGTTATTGTTGAAGATGAACCCAATCTTTTGGAAGCTGTTTCTTACAATCTGAGAATGGAAGGGTTTGAAGTCTTGACTGCGTCTGATGGCGAATTGGCCTTAGATGTTGTTAGGGAAAATAATCCAGACTTGGTTATATTAGACGTGATGTTACCCAAATTAGACGGATTTGAGTTGTGCAAAATCATTCGCAAAGAGAACGATGTTCCTATATTGATGTTAACGGCCAAAGGTGATGAAATCGATCGCATAGTAGGTTTGGAAATTGGTGCCGATGATTACGTATTGAAACCATTCAGCATGAGAGAATTGATGGCTAGGGTACGCGTACTTTTCCGGAGACACCGAGCCACCAAAACACATGAAATTGTTGATGAAATAGATAGTGTGTGTGAAGGTAACCTGGTTGTAAATTTGAAAGCCCATACGGTCCAATTGGATGGTACAAATATTTCTTTAAAACCTAAAGAGTATGATCTTTTGGCTCTTTTACTTACAAATCCTGGCAGGGCATATACGAGGGACCAGATTTTAGATGAAATTTGGGGCCCAAATCATTTCGGTGATAAAAGAACTGTCGATGTGCATATCAGAGGTCTTAGAAAAAAAATAGAACTTGATTCCCAATCTCCTAAACACATCATTACTATAAGAGGTGTCGGATACAGATTCCAATGATTCATTCTTCTAGATCAATCAAATGGCTAATCAGTTTAGTATGCATCTCTATTAGTTTGATTTGGATAGGATCACTAAGTTTAACTTTGGGATTGTTGACTCATGAAAACGTTGTCATATTCATTGTTGTGCCAGTACTAACGATAGGCCCTGCAATGGCTGTTTTTGGTTTCTTGATTTTCAAATTAGTAAATCGCCTCCAACTTGCTATAGATAACACTTATGACGCTACATTGAAATTTACCGATGGTGAATTAGGAACACGAATAACAAATTTCGGAGGCCAAAATAGCCATCACTTGGAACAGGCTTTCAATAATATGGCTTCGACTATTTCAGATTTGGTTCATAGTCTGTCTGGTGAACGAGATAAACTTTCAGCAATCCTAGAAACAATGGCTGACGGAGTTATTGTTATCGACTCCAAAGGTATGATTTCGCTTATCAATCAAGCTGCAGAATCATTACTCGACTTAGGTACTAAAGAAGCAATTGGACGACCATTAACCGAGAATATTCGCGATTACGAATTATCAACACTAGTAGCCAAATCTTTGGAAACAAAAAATATAACCCAAAAGGAGTTTGATCTTATCCGGCAACGTAGATTTATCAGTGCTATCTCTACCCCATTAAAAGGAATTGACCAAGGTGCAGTGTTATTAACATTGCAGGATTTAACTGATATTAGGAGATTGGATATCACCCGTAGAGAATTTGTGACTAATGTATCCCATGAATTACGTAGTCCTCTAGCATCTGTAAAAGCTCTGACTGACACTTTGAGCGATGGTGTAATCGATAATATTCAAACCGCTCAGGAATTTCTTGCAAGGATTAATAGTGAAATTGACAGAATGACGACCTTAGTAAACGATCTTTTAGATTTGTCACGATTGGAAAGTGGTCATCACCAAATCAATTTAATCCCAATGAATCTAAAAGCTCTGATCGATGAATCCATATATAGAATCTCACACCAAACCAAAACTCGAAATATTTCCGTCAAAAACCACATAATTGATAACTTCCCTTTGGCCGTTGGTGATAAAGCAAAGCTAGAACAGGTTTTTGCAAACCTTCTCGACAATGCTCTTAAAGCCATACAAGACAGGGAAAGTATCTCAATAACTGGGCAAGTTAGTGATCGGTTTGTTGAAATTAGCGTAACTGATACAGGTATAGGTATTCCGGCAGAAGATATACCACACGTGTTCGAAAGATTCTATAAAGTAGATAGATCTAGAAGAAACGAAGGAACAGGCTTAGGCCTAGCTATTGTAAAACATATCATACAAGCTCACGGTGGAGAATTATCGATTAAAAGCCAGGAAGGAATAGGAACTACCTTCTCTTTTACCCTGTCAAAAGCTTGAATAAATATTTTGCATCTAAGCCTATAGAAATTTTCGTTACTAGCACAAGAACAATAAATGCTCTGTCAGCATTGTTAACATTCCGTTAACAATATTCTAATTTACCGTTAACCATACTGATGATTTTTTCGATTACGTTGAGGGAAATATGTACATCATCGGAGGGATCATAAAAAGAATGATCGAGTTTACCAAACACAGAATATTTACAACTGTTACCATGACAGTGGTTCTCTTATTCTCCATCACAGCATGTAGTAACGATGATGATTCAAAATCTACAGATTCACTAAAGCAAGTTCTAAAAGGGACGATCGAAATTGATGGGTCCAGCACAGTATTCCCAGTCTCGGAAGCAGTAGCAGAAGAATTCCATAAGGTACACGGTAAGGTGAACGTCAACGTCGGAGTATCCGGTACAGGTGGAGGTTTTAAACGATTTACTGCAGGAGAGACTGATATATCTGATGCCTCTCGACCAATCAGAGAGAACGAAGCAAATGCCGCAAAGGACAATGGGATAGAGTACCTTGAACTAAAAGTAGGTACAGACGGCCTCTCCGTCATAGTCAATCTGGACAACGATTTTGTAGATTGTCTGACCGTTGACGAACTTAAAACCATTTGGGAGCCAGGATCCAGTATCGACAACTGGAATAAAGTGAGAGAAGGATTTCCTGACAGACCTCTTAGGCTTTATGGCCCCGATACTGATTCTGGAACATTCGACTATTTCACCGAAGAAATAGTCGGAGAAGCTCAATCCTCAAGATCCGATTACACCGCTTCGGCAGACGACAACGTATTGATACGTGGTGTCGGTGGTGACAGAAACGCGCTAGGTTATTTCGGTTACGCATACTACAAGGAAAACACTGACAAGCTCAAAGCACTCGGCATTGACAGTGGCGAAGGTTGTGTTGACCCTACACCAGAAGCTATAGAAAACGGTTCATACAAGCCTCTTGCAAGACCAATGTTCATCTATGTGAACACAAAGAGTCTTGAGAAAACTGAAGTCACCGAATTCGTCGAGTTTTACTTGAACAACGCCAGTCAACTGCTTACCGAAGTCGGATATATCCCTCTTGATTCAATCCATTACGACGCTATGCTGAACAAAATCAAAAAGTAGGAGAAGAGTTAATTTTATCAACCTCAAACAGGAAAATGTGTTGTCGGTGTAACGCCGTTAAAATACATTCAATGGTTCAGCATCAATTTCCAAACAGGGTTTCGATAAATTGACCACTACTCAAAATCTCGCTTTTGAGCTCAACTCCAATGAAATAATTGAATTTAAGAATGGTCCAAAATTCCTAGTGTTCATAAGAAGAATTCGTCCGTGATTGGCAACAATCGGAAACGAGGGCAACTGAGCGGCACTATAATAAAATGGGTTTTATTCGCTTGTGCTCTTGTTTCCATACTCACCACAATAGGAATTGTCGTGAGTCTACTGATGCAGGCTTGGGGGTTTTTTGTTGAGGTTTCAGCATTTGAATTCCTATCTGGGACTCGATGGTCTCCAATATTAAAACCTCGATCCCACGGAGTTCTCCCACTTGTAGCCGGCACCCTTCTAGTAACGTTCCTTGCGGCATTGGTAGCTTTACCAATAGGATTGGCCACTGCTACTTTTTTGTCAGAATATGCCCCGGAGAAATTACGGAAAATTCTTAAGCCAATTCTTGAGGTTTTAGCAGGGATTCCAACCGTAGTTTACGGATATTTCGCTTTAACTTTCGTGACACCCACCATCCAAGAATATATTTTCCCTGACATGTTGGTATTCAATGCACTGTCCGCAGGAATAGTCATGGGACTGATGATCGTACCAATGGTATGCACTTTGTCTGAAGATGCTATGATTTCAGTGCCGCGCTCACTTAGAGAAGCTGCATATGCATTAGGTGCAACTAGAGTGGAAGTATCCTTGAAGGTTGTTATTCCCGCAGCTTTGTCAGGAATTGTCTCCGCTTTTATACTTGGGATCTCTCGGGCAATTGGAGAAACAATGTTGGTAACAATTGCTGCCGGTGCAACTCCCAAAATGACTTTGAACCCACTTGAAAGCGTCCAAACCATGACTGCATTCATAGTCCAATTGAGTTTAGGTGAAACACCACATGGCTCACTCGAATTCAATACCATATTCGCAGTAGGACTCTTGTTGTTTGCGATGACACTAGTGATGAATTTACTTGGCTATTTTGTGGTTAAAAGATGGAGCGTCAGATACTAGTGTCCATTCCAGACTACCAATTTAACCGTGATATGAAAAAAAGGGGACTGTTTGGCTACGCTGTGTACGCGTTGCTTATCGCCGCAGTTTTATTGGCAATAGCTGGACTGATTGTACTTCTTTTGGAAGTTTTTACGGATGGCTGGTCTTGGTTAACTTCAAACCTAATCTTTAACTACCCTTCACGACACCCGGAACAAGCAGGCTTGAAATCTGCGCTAATGGGTACCATTTGGCTTATGGGTGTTACGGCCGCTTTTGCTATACCTATAGGAGTAGGAGCAGCGATATATCTTGAAGAATATGCCCGTAAAAGTTTCCTTACTTTGATGATCGAGATTAACATATCCAATCTGGCTGGAGTGCCATCAATTGTTTATGGACTGCTCGGCTTAGCGCTTTTTGTTCAGTGGATGGCATTAGGGCGGAGTATTTTAGCAGGAGCTCTGACGATGTCCCTCTTGATTCTGCCTATTGTCATTCTAGCATCGCGTGAAGCAATCAGAGCTGTTCCCCAAACTCATAGAGAAGCCGCTTTCGCTCTCGGAGCAACTCAATGGCAAGTCGTAGGTGGGGTAGTACTCCCTTCAGCATTGCCAGGGATCCTGACTGGTATAATTCTAGCGATGTCACGAGCAATCGGCGAAACCGCTCCCGTCATCGCTATTAGTGCGCTAGTTTATATGACTTTCATACCTAGTAGTCCTATGGACCGATTCACGGTTCTTCCAATTCAAATATTCAATTGGATTTCTAGACCTCAAGATGAATTCAGAGGTCTTGCTGCTGCTGGGATAATCGTTCTTCTAGCGGTATTATTAACAATGAATACAATCGCGGTATACATTCGAAACCGTAACCAAACGAGGGACGATGAATAGCACAATTACTGATACAGTACTAGAAGCTAAAGATATCCACGTTTCCTACAGCCAATTCCTGGCTCTTAGAGACGTGAATTTGAAAATCAAAAGGAACATGGTTACGGCATTGATTGGGCCTTCCGGATGTGGGAAGAGCTCTCTTTTAAGATGTTTCAATCGCATGAATGACCTGATCCTTACAGCAAAAATTGATGGTCAAATTTTATTCAATAACGACAATATCTATTCGAACAATGTGGATCCTACTGAAATTCGTTCCCGTATTGGTATGGTATTTCAAAAACCGAATCCCTTTCCCAAGTCAATATTTGATAACGTAGCATTCGGATTAAAAGTTAACGGCTACAATGGTGATCTCGCAGAAGCCGTTGAAAAATCAATAAGGAAAGCAGCTCTGTGGGACGAAGTGAAAGACCGCCTTAACAAAGGTGCTCAGACTCTATCAGGCGGACAACAACAACGACTTTGTATAGCCAGAGCATTGGCTGTTGAACCTGAGGTCATCCTCATGGATGAACCTGCCTCAGCTCTAGATCCAATTGCTACACTCGCGATAGAGAAACTCATTAGAGATTTAGCCTCAGAAGTTACAATAGTTATCGTCACTCATAACATGCAGCAGGCCGCACGGGTATCAGACGAAACAGCTTTTTTAATGGTTGATGAAAACAGATCGGGTTACCTAGTTGAACACGGAGAGACCAATCAGATATTTACTGATCCCAAAGATGAACGAACCGAAGCATACATAACAGGACGCTTCAGCTAAGGGAGGCACATCCATGGTCAGAGAAGATTTTGATCGAAACCTCAGACAGTTACAAGGCGATTTGCTAACGATGGGTAGCATGGTAGAAAAATCAATTTCTAGATCTATTGACGCGCTTAAGAGGAGAGATTTAGAAGCATCTCAAGAAGTTATTGATGGAGACGACTATATAGATCAAAAGAGGTACGAAATTGAAGAGCGTTGTATCAATCTCATAGCTACTCAGCAACCTTTAGCAAGTGATCTCAGAAGTTTGATCTCTATACTGCACATTTCGGTCGAATTGGAACGCATGGGCGATTACGCAGAAGGGATCGCCAAAATCAGTGTATCCATGGGTAACGAACCACCATTGAAACCATTAATTGATATCCCCAGAATGGGAGATATGGCTTCGGATATGCTCCGCCGCAGCTTGGATTCACTTGTGAACAGAGATGTCGTAGCAGCTACAGCAGTCTGCAATTATGATGATAGAGTCGATGAACTGTATCAACAAGTCTACAGAGAATTAATCACTTTCATGCTCGAAGATCACCGGATGATAACCAGGGCAACTTTCCTTCTTTGGGTAGCCCACGATCTTGAACGAATTGCGGACAGGGCTACGAACATTGCCGAAAGAGTTATTTACGTAGTCACAGGTAAAATGATAGAAATCAACTAACCTGTTCCTCTGAATCTTACAGTAACAATACTGCTTCAGATCTTGAATTTACAAAGTACGTTATTCTTGAGACTTGGGACAGAATTTTGTCACCAGTGTCTTTACTCTTTCGTTTATTTCCGCGTTTATTGGTTTGCCAGCATCAACTAACGCAATGGACAAGTGCGCATCTTTTAGAATCTGCTCGAATTCAGGCATGTGACCCATTTCTTTTTTCAGACAGGCGAACAGGCTGTCAATGTCTTTTTTTTGAAATTTCAATGTCATTTCCGGATATTGAATAATAAACCTTTGATTCAATATTTCGTCAAATGATTTAAACCAAACGCTACATTATTCATCTTTATGTGTGTATTTATGATGAACTGCTTCATCGACAGATTGTGCAAAATGTTCAAGATCTTCTTGTGATGGCTTCCCATCTTTCGCTACTTTATTTTTGAATTGTTCGAATAACCATTCTTCTCGACTACCATGAGGCATCTCAAACAACTCACGATCGAAATGCGGTAATTCCCCAGGCCCAAAGTAGCCTTTATCTCTGATTTCATAACCTTCCAAGTTGTGACTTCCTTTTCCCAAAATTTCACCAGTACTAACGTAATGCTCCATAACGGGTTTCATGCCATATTTCTGTATAGGGCATACTTTCATGCATACCCCGCAACCTTCATATCGGGCCATGACAGGCCGGCATCTATCGTATATCAATTTATTTTTTTCGGTTCCGCGCCACCAAACTTTGTCTTTTACTAGAGCTCTTCCAGGGCATCTATTCACGCAAACTTGACACATCTCACAAAATTTATTTATTCCATAGTCTTCAGGTTGGTCATAAACGACTGGAGCGTCAGTAGTTATTATCATTAATCTTGACCTCGAACCGAAATGAGGTGATAGTAGTTGTCCGTTGGCGCCCAATTGGCCTAACCCTGCAGCTACGAACATAGCTATTACTGAGGCACTATGATCACTAGGGTTGTGGATCTGTGCACGGTAACCTTTTGAACGAATGTATGCTGCTAAATCTATTGCTATCTTTCCTTCAACTTCATAAGTCCCATAGTGAGTTTCTTCTGCATCCATACTTGGAATAGATTGAGTTTTTTCGTAGTCTTGTTCATAAGCAAGGCATATCGCATGTTCAAATTTAGACCACCGTTTTTTGCTTGCAAATACATACCTGCGATCAAATTTGGTGAACCCTACCTCTCCGAATCCCATTCCCCATGCTTTTTTCCTGATCGCTTCTGTTATATCGTCTTGTTGGTCTGGTTGACCTGTGGGGGATAAATCACCTGAAACTTTTGCTTCTGCGACGAGAGGTTTTACTCTAGAATCGTGTTGTTTTCTAAATTCTGATGCTTCTTTGGTATAAACTGACCAGATCCAGACCCGATCAGCTCCTTTTTCTATTGTCTGGCTTTCCAGTGGATATTCCCGACTGAAAAA
>CAZMZE010000012.1:0-169917 GCA_964570875.1 uncultured Dehalococcoidia bacterium | reverse complement strand
ATGCACTCGTAGCAGGAACTCTTACAATTATATTTTTCATCATTTCAATCTTAGTCAATCTTGGTAATCAAACCAATATATTTTTGTTAGAGGGAAATTTTCTGAAACTTTTGTCTTGACCCATAATCTACTGTTATAATTACCAGTATTTTACAACGGACCAAGAATGAAAGGTTCAATATGCTAAACCATCTTCTAAAGTCTAACATGTGCATATGAACTACAAGCATCTATCCAGTAATGCATTCAGCATAGCATTTTTAGGATTAGCTCTATTGTCTATGGTATCAATGACAATTTTAGGATGCGAGTCTGACACTGGTTTGATTGAACACCAAAGCTTCGCATTTCAACTGAATCCCGTAAGCTCAAGTACTGATAGTACAAATAATGAGCAATCGGTTTCAAAAGCACTGAATAACTCAAGACATATTGTCATGATAGGTAACGAGAGGTTTAGTGCTGAGATTGCTACGACTGACATAGAAAAATCAACAGGCCTATCCGGTCGTAAAAGTCTTCCTCAGAAGAATGGGATGCTTTTTGTTTTTCAACACTATCCTGCACCAGCTTTTTGGATGAAGGGAATGGAATTTGACTTGGACTTAGTATGGATAGACTTGAATTGCACGGTAGTATCAATCACACTTAACGTACCATCTCCCAAATCCATGAAAAGTGAAAACATACGGACATATGAATCCAGCAAACCTGCACATTATGTATTTGAAATTAATGCTGGTGAAGTTACAAAATATGGAATCGAAGTGGGAAACCCGGTCCAATTTATTGGTACAAAAACTGATGGCACAGCATGTTAGGAAATTGGGCTAATTAATCGTGAATGTTAAACTCTGTTTTTTTAATCGTCAGCGATTAGACATACATCCCTCAAAAAGTCGAGTTACCTAACCTAAATCAATATGGTGGTTCGAATTAATTAGAATATAGAAAATTTCATGCTTGGGTTTGGGATAACATAACCACGAATATGTCATACTAATGACACTGTTAACACCCTCGAGGATAGGTGCGATTAAAACATTGGCTTCCAGAATATTGTTCATGGGCACACCTGATTTTGCCACATCCGTACTTTCATTGCTTTCACGGAAAGGCCATGAAATTGTTGGTGTTTATACCCAACCAGACAGGCCGTCCGGGAGGAGTAAAAATCCCAAGCCATCTGACGTCAAGACATACGCAAGCGAACAAGGGATCCCCACGTTTGAGCCGGAAACCTTAAAAAGTGATCAAGAAGCCCTGAAAAACATTGAGACACTGAAGATTGATTTGGTCGTGGTCGCTGCTTACGGGTTATACATTCCTAATTCAATATTAGAGGTGCCTTCCTTAGGTTGCTTAAACATTCACCCGTCACTTTTGCCTCTACATAGAGGTCCTTCACCAGTAGCAACCGCCTTGCTAAATGGAGACTCCATAACAGGTGTCACCATCATGCAATTAACAAGTGAAGTGGACTCAGGCCCTATAGTGGCCCAGAAACGTGTTGATATCAAACCTGAAGAATCAAGCTATTCTTTAACCCGTAGGTTGTTTGAACTTGGCGGAGAACTACTTGTTGATATTTTGCCATCGTTCCAAAACGGTGAACTTCAGCTCCGTCAACAAAACCATTCTGAAGCAACATTTACCGAAAAATTAACTCGTGACCATGGAAACATTGATTGGCATCTAGGCGTAAATTATTTGGTCCGGCAAACCAGGGCATATGATCCGTGGCCAGGTTCTTTCAGCCACTGGAATGGAAAGTTGTTAAAAATAATAGGTGCTTCAGCATATGATATCCAGTCTGAATCTTTACATCAGCCGGGAAAAGTCATTTCTATCGATACAACCGTCGGAGTGCAAACGGGTAATGGCATCCTCATACCGAAGACCATACATTTAGAAGGGAAAAAGCGTATGAATGCAACTGAATTTCTCAATGGACACAAAAATTTCATAGGGTCAATTCTTGGCAAATAACATAATGCATACAGAAAACGATAACGCTATAGTAATTCTCTCAGACGCATCGAATCTAGGAGACTCTATCGCTATTACTCTCAAAAAAATCAGTATCCGCACTCACGTTTTGAACTTAGACTCGATCGAACAAATAGACGATTCGTTTGACCGAGTCGGCGCTATAATAATCCCTATTGATCCAAGGTCACATTACCAACTGGTCCGAACAATAATACTCACTACTCTTCAAAAAAATATTCCTCTATTATTTTTGGGAGATGGTTTCCAAATTTTAAATAATGTACTGGAAGGCGGTAAACCTACTCCTACTCCGGCTCATTCATCTACCAGCAAGATCCATGAAAATAAATCTGAGTACCACAGAATATTCATACCTCCAGGGAGCAAGTTAGCAGCAATAATAGGATCTGGCGGATTCGTAAGGGTAAACAGCCGACATAAACACGGGATAAAGGAAAGCCAAAGATCTCAACTACTTCTGACATCTGGATATTCTCTAGAGGATGGAATTATTGAAGCACTTGAAAGCCCTGATCACAAATGGGTTATAGCAGTGCAGTTTAACCCGGAGATCAGAGGGGAAATCCCTCCACACTTTGACAGACTTTTTCAATCGATTGCGGATCGATCAACTGAAACTAAAAATCCTATTAATTTAAATGATTTGCTCACTTGACCATATTCAATCCGAGAGAATCTACTCTACTCAAGAGCTCTTTATTTTGTTCTGCACTAAGCGGAAGATTTGGTAGGCGCGGCGCTCCACAATCAACTCCCAGCCTTGCAGACAGTACAGCCTTGAGGGTTTGAATATAGCCAAAATCTAACAAATCAACAACTTCAAGGGCGCTCTTTTCAGCTTCCTTTGCTTTGTCCATATCGCCAGCTTGGTATGCGTTCCAAGCATCAACCCAACGTTCTGGAGCCAACGAAAGTGGTCCATCTACACAACCGGCAGCTCCCGCAACAAGAGCCGGCAACATAAGATTGCCGAAGCCATTAAGCACGATAAGTCCCATGTTTGCAAATACACTAATATTATCGAATGCGTAAGCGGAATGTTTTAGCCCCGCCAATCGAGGGACGCTATCTTGGATTTTATGTGCGAGCTCAGGGGTAATTTCTATTCCTGTTGCAGAAGGCAAATTATATATAAAAAATGGCAAATCTGAAACAGATGCAACAGCTTGATAGTGTTCAACAACTCCGTCGTCATCTTGTGTATAGAAAAATGGAGGTACACAACACAATGCCTGCACTCCTTGTTTAGCTGCGTGTTCGGCCAATTTCATGGCCCTAGCGGTAGTTGCAGCTCCAATGTGCATCATAATATTTGTACGACCTCTAGATTGATCAGACGCGATCTGTGCAATACGCCTGTTTTCGTCATCGTCTAAAAGGACGCTTTCTCCAGCACCACCTGCGACCCACAGCCCATTTACGCCTGCTTGAATATTAAATTCAATTATTGCCCTAAGCGCGGTTTCATTTATTCCACCTTCTGGTGTCATTGGAGTGGGAATTGCAGGAATAACTCCTTCAATATTTGTCATACTGCCTGTCTCCTAGCTGTTTATAACCATGAGTTTTATAGATGGTAAACCACCGTGTGACTCGGAGAACGCTCAGCCACTTGCGGTTCGTTATCTAAACATAGCTCAAACACAGGTGGGCGACAAGAGTCTATAGCATTTATGTTTTCTAAGTAAATCGTCCTTACGTTGTTCAATCTAAGAACGATTTATTGGCAATTCTACGCACCCAAGAATTTGTATACAATTCATATACAAATAATGATATAATTGTAAAAGATTATTTTTATACTTGTCTCAAACCGATTTACAACACCACTCGTTAAAACCTATGTCTCTTTCAAAATATTACTAGAGGAGCTCTAGATGGTGAACACCGATCACGGCTTCGTGAAGCCTACCCCGATCGACAAAGAGATGCGTACAGCATATCTAGACTATGCCATGAGCGTGATAGTTTCTCGCGCATTGCCCGATATCAGGGATGGCCTCAAGCCTGTCCAGAGAAGAATTCTGTATTCGATGAACGAGCTCGGCATGAGACCTGGATCCGCATACAAAAAAAGTGCTCGTTTGGTTGGAGAGGTATTAGGGAAATATCACCCTCATGGAGATCAAGCCGTATATGACGCAATGGTGCGCATGGCACAACCGTTTTCAATGCGTATGCCCCTAGTAGACGGTCAGGGTAATTTCGGTAGTATAGACGATGACCCCGCGGCCGCAATGAGGTATACGGAAGCACGTCTTGCAAATATTGCTGAAGAAATGCTCGCAAGTTTAGATGAAGACACTGTTGATTTCATAGATAATTTTGACGGTACTCTCAGAGAGCCCGTAGTTTTACCAACTAGGATACCTAACTTATTAGTTAACGGTGCGTCTGGTATAGCTGTTGGCATGGCCACAAATATACCGCCGCACAATCCAACAGAGCTATGCAATGCGATCATTAAATTAATTGATGAACCTGATTCGATAGTTGAAGACCTCGTGAAATTCGTTAAGGGTCCCGATTTCCCTACTGGTGGAACCATCATGGGAAGAGAAGGCATTCGGAATGCTGCTTCGACTGGAAGGGGTTCCATAATAGTCCGCGCTAAGGCAGAGGTTGAGGAAATCAAACGAACCCCAAGAATGCAGATAGTTGTGACTGAGTTACCTTATCAAGTAAATAAAGCGGGGTTGGTTGAAAAAGTCGCCGGACTTGTTAAAACAAAAAAAATAGAGGGTATAAGTGAGATCCGTGATGAATCCAATCGTGAAGGAATGCGGATCGTATTCGAGCTCCGTGGCGGATCACAACCGCTTGTTATTCTAAACAACCTATACAAATTTACAGCCATGCAAAGTTCGTTCTCAGTAAACATGCTAGCTCTGGTCAACGGTACACCTCAAATTGTGAACCTGAAGCAAGCACTAGAGAATTTCATAACTTTTCGAACAGTGGTCATTACAAGAAGATCAGAATACAGGCTTAGAAAGGCGCAAAGTAGAGCTCATATACTAGCTGGACTCCGAATTGCACTAAGTAATCTTGACGCTGTGATTGAATTGATCAGGTCGTCCCAAGACGCAGATTCAGCAAAAACCGGACTTATTGAACGCTTCGGTTTAGACACAGATCAAGCCCAAGCAATTCTTGAGATGCAATTACGTAGAATAGCTGCACTGGAACGTGAACGTATCGATGAAGAATACCAACAACTGCAACAAACCATAGCTGACCTGCAATCAATGCTGTCTGACCCTGGAAAAGTATTAGCCGAAGTCAGGGACGAGACATTAGAACTAAAGAAGACTCTACGTCAACCTAGAAGAACCGACATAAGTCTTGCCGCCCACGAGCTGAGTCGGGAAGAACTGGAAGCACACGAGCAGGTTGTGGTTACCTTAAGTAAAGGTGGGTACATTAAGAGAATCCCCGCCAACACTTACCGTAACCAACACCGTGGCGGTAAGGGTGTAACAAGTATGAACACCAAGGACGATGACCCAGTAGAACATATTATGGTTGTCGACACCCACGACTCACTGCTGTTTTTTACCAACACTGGCAGAGTATTAAAAATTACAGCCTATGAATTGCGGCCCGACGTGTCCAGAAACACCAGGGGAGTTCCAGTTGTAAATGTTATGCCTTTGGCGTCAGGGGAAAAAGTGAAGGCGGTGATTGGTGTAAGAAGTTTAGAGGATGAAAATGCCTATCTTTTGCTTTCCACCCGGAAAGGCAGCATTAAAAGACTCGCACTTAATTCAATCTCAAGGATCCGACCTTCAGGCTTAATCATTATGAATCTTAAGGAAGATGATGCTTTGGTGGCAGTGAGGCTAGCCTACGAACATGATGATGTAATAATTGTAACAGAGCTCGGGATGTCAATAAGATTCCCGGCTGTTCAAGTTACACCTCACTCTAGGACAGCTGGCGGTATGAAGGGGATCACGCTCCGTCCAAGAGATAAAGTGGTTTCTATGGACGTCGGTAATCCAGAAACCAGACTACTAGTTATTAGTAAATTAGGCTACGGTAAGCTAACTCAGCTAAACAAATACAGAACACAAAGACGTGGCGGAGTGGGAATTAAAACCTTTAACATAACAAAGAAGACAGGAAACGTGGCCGCTGCGGAGCTCGTAGAAGATGACAAAGAAGTATACGTGGTCTCTGAGCAGGCAAATGTGATAAGGACTAGCATAGAGGAAATTAGGAACACTGGTCGGGCCACTCAAGGCGTAACCATATTCAAACCTGCCCCAGGCGACAAAGTCACATCTATAGCTTGTGTGAGTGAAATCAAAGAAGAAGAAGATGTCAAAATACCATCAGACTTGACCACTCAAAACAAGGTGGATAAAAATCCAAAAGATCGGCAGTTAAAACTGGAAGACACAAATTAGGATTGGAATAGTCCTAATTTGGTTACTTATGTCTCCAATACTCAGAAACATTCGAATTTGTTGGTTTTCGGGTCAATATATCAACTGAACTTGAGTACTGTTACAGCTTGTACTGGTTCTTTTGTCAGCTTATAATTGTAGTGAAATTTTTCGACCAATTATCCAGATACAGTAGCTATAGATCCTCTTCATAAGCTACAGAAATCTATTTTTCTATGACCACAAGTAAAAGAGACTATTACGATGTTTTAGGTATCGATCGAGGTGCATCTGATGAAGATATCAAACGTGCATTTCGAAAACTGGCCCTAGAATATCATCCGGACCGAAACAAAAAAGCCGGGGCCGAAGATCGATTTAAAGAAATCAACGAGGCCTACCAGATTTTATCTGATCCCAAAAAAAGAAATGATTACGATCGTTTTGGCCATTCGGGTGTGAGCGGGAACGGTGCTCGGGGTTTTGAGGGGTTTGATAATTTCGGAGGCTTTGGGGACATATTCGATACCTTTTTCGGGGGCTCCGGTTCTCGTAAGAATGCATCTTACCAAGGATCTGATGTTCAATCCTCTCTCAGCATTGAATTCGAGGAAGCCGCTTTTGGTTCAGAAAAAGAAATTGTTCTCAACAGAATGGAGTTGTGTTCACGTTGCGGTGGTTCTCGTTCTGAGCCAGGTGATTCACCGATCATGTGTAGTGATTGCGGGGGTACGGGACAAATTAGAAGGGCTCAACAGAGTATCTTCGGTCAATTCCTTCAAATGGGTGATTGCTCTTCATGCCAAGGAGACGGCAGGATTATTAATAACCCTTGCAGCAATTGCTCTGGAACTGGTCAAGAAAATCGAAACCGTAAAATACTCGTTTCAATCCCTGCAGGTATTGAAAGTGGTAACAATCTTAGGCTAACAGGTGAAGGACAACCTGGAATAAATAGCGGCCCGCCGGGAGATCTGTATATATCTATCAGAGTCAAAGATCACCCAATATTTAAACGCGCGGGCCCCAAAGGCGTTAACTTACTTTATGATGTGGAGTTAAACGTCGCTCAAGCCGCACTTGGCTCAACAATCATCGTTCCCACCATTGAAGGAGAAACAAATTTACAGATACCTCCAGGCACTCAGAGTGGGCAATCATTCCGATTAAAAGGCAAGGGCATTGTTACTGTAAATGGTAGTCGCAGAGGAGACCAGATGGTGAATGTATCAGTGTCCACACCGCGAAACTTAAACGAAGAACAGAAAGTTCTTTTTGAAGCTCTTGGTAAAAGCCTTTCGAATGCCGAAGGTTCTGAGGGACAAGCTGATGACAAGACATGGGTAAACAAAATCAAAGATACGTTCGGATTAGATGAATAGGCTTGAACTTAACTTATATCTGACTACACTTAACTAATGTCCTCCCCAGAATGGTTGGAATTAAGTGTGGAATCTCCTCCTGAATTCGTGGAGCCTTTGTCTCAAATTTTTCTTCAGTACAGTGGAGGCCTGGTGGCCATTGAGGAAGAAGGTGGCTATAACCCTGATGACTACGAACTGCCAGGAAAACACAGAGCTAAAATAACCACCTTGATACCGATTGACTCTAATATCTCTGAAAAGAAGGGGCGGATAGATGTAGCTGTCCGAATCGTAGGGCAATTAGGATGCGTATCCTCTGTCAAAGAACGATTAATCAAGGATAAAAACTGGCAAAACGAATGGAAAAAACACTTTAAGCCAATTAGAATCGGGAAGCGATTTGTCGTTCGGCCCAGTTGGTCCGATAAAGCACCTGCGTCAGATGAAATCACTATTTGGATTGATCCAGATATGGCATTTGGGACAGGGCATCATCCCTCCACCAAAATGTGCCTAACTGAAATTGAAAATCGGGCTAATAAGCGCACAACCGTTCTAGATTTAGGTTGTGGATCAGGGATTCTATCAGTAGCAGCAGCTTTGGCTGGATCTCCAAAAGTAATCGGAATAGACATTGATCCAATTGCAGTAATTGCTGCAAACAGCAACTCCGTAAAAAACAATGTCACTAAACAATTAAACATATACCAAGGTAGCCTTCCTAATGCGAAAATTAAAGGAGGCAGCTTTGATATTGTCGTAGCAAATATATCTGCTAAAGTGCTTGTTAATATAGCTCCACACTTAGTACAAGCTATTCGTGAAGATGGGACAATAATTGCATCAGGATTATTGTCAGAGAATCGAAATTTGGTCCAAAACGCTATTGAAATGGCTGGAGGGAAAATCATTTCATCTCTGCAAGAGGATGGTTGGTCAACAATCATAGCTACCAAATAGGAACATACAATGCATAGATTCCTCGTTCCTCCCGAATATATCAACTCAGATAGTGTCATGATCCTGAACGATATCTCCAGACAAATCAGCAAAATTCTGCGGATGAGGCCAGGTAATGAGATCAAGGTCTTTGATAACAGTGGGTGGGAATATTCCGTATTGCTAAGTGAAGTATCTGATATCAAAGTTATCGGGCACATATCCAACAAGACTCTTATATCTGCAGATCCTTCATCCAAAGTGATCTTGTATCAGTCTTTATTGAAAACTGATAAATTCGAGTTAATATTACAGAAATGTACTGAGTTGGGAGTTGCTGAATTCATCCCTTTACAGTGCGCTAGGTCCATACCAAGAACCAGTAATCAGGGATTAAGCAAAAATCGTTTATCGAGATGGAAAAAGATAGTGACAGAAGCCACAGAACAATCGGGAAGAGTACATGTACCACCTATACACGATGTACTAGAATTTACAGACGCATGTAAGACGGTAAAAGCACCTGCTTTAATCCTATCAGTGAGTAATAATAACAACGGATTGAGAAACGCAATTTCCAATCATAAATCAAGTAGTACAAATCAGCCATTAAATATTTTTGTAGGTCCCGAGGGCGGCTTCACTGAGGACGACATCAACTACGCCCGGCAGTTTGGGATTACCGATATCAGTCTAGGACCTAGAGTACTCAGGGCTGAAACAGCAGCTATCGCGACAGTCTCAGCTACGATATACGAACTCGGAGAGTTGGGAGGTTAAAATCCAGAAACCTCTCACTCCCTTCCTGGTAAACGGTAAAGTAGTTCACTTATAGCAGTTTTGACAGTATGGCTGCCGAAGAGTACGCCATATAAGGCATTGGTGATTGGCATATCGACGTTCATTTGTTTAGAAAGTCTATATGCCGCATTTGTGGTATCAATACCTTCTGCAACATTATCCATCAACTCAGATACTTGCTTCAGTGATTTCCCTTGAGCCAAAAGCTCTCCAACTTGATGATTACGACTTAGAGAACTTGAGCATGTCGCAATAAGATCCCCCATTCCTGTCAATCCAGCGAATGTTTCCTTCTTGCCACCGCATGCTGATCCCAATCGGGCCATTTCAGTTAACCCTCGCGAGATTAATGTTGCCTTTGCATTGTCTCCGTAACCAAGTCCATCGCTTATCCCTACACCGATGGCTATAATGTTTTTGAGAGCACCGCCAACCTCTACACCTATAACATCATCATTCGTATAAACCCTGAAAATTTGAGAATTGAGGATTTTTTGGGCGCGGCCTGAAGATTTGGGATCCATTGACGCCACAACTGTACTTGACGGTTTGCCATCGGCTATTTCTGAGGCAAGGTTGGGACCTGAAAGTGCACATATGTTGGAATGAATCTCCGAGGGCAATTCTTCGGCTATAACCTCTGTCATTCGTTTTGAAGTTGTTGCTTCTAAACCTTTGGTCGCACTTACTATCAACGAATCCGCACTGATTGAACTGCCAACGCTGTTAACATTTGACCTCAACGAATGGGACGGCACAGCGAATAGCAGCATTTCTGAATCACCAAAAGCATGATCCATCGATGACGTAATTCCCAGACAATCAGGAAACCCATGGCCCGAAACAAACCGTTTGTTCTCCTGGTCCAGCAACAATTGATTTTTCTCATCATCGTTGCGTGCCCACAACCAGACCTCATGTCCATATCTTGCCATAAGAATTGCGAGAGTCGTTCCCCAACTAGTGGTTCCAACTACTCCAACTCGTGTCATCAATGACCCCTTAAATCAGAATTTGCCGCCAAGCTCAATTTAGGTTTCGCGATTACCTAATTTGCGTTCTTCGCCTTTAATCAACCTTTTCATGTTCTCTCTATGTCGAAGAAGTATCAAACTAGTGCCAATCAATCCAAACCATGCGTAATGTGTTTCCGCGTGGCCGGAGAATGCTAGGCCTGTAATCGTAAGACCTCCAACTGTTGCGCCTACAATTGATCCTACAGAAACATATTTGGTCATAAACAGCAAAGGAAGAGCAACCACTGTGGCTACTACACCTGAGATCGGTGAAAGGACAAAAAGTGCGGCCCATCCGCTGGCAGTGCCTCTGCCTCCCTTAAACCCAATGAACACAGGCCAAATATGCCCAGTCAGTACTAATAATGCGCATATGGTAGTCACTCCAGCTGAATTCCACAACCACATACCAAGTATCACGGCCAAAACTGCTTTGCCCATATCCAGTGCTAGCACGACTATTCCTGCTGGTACTCCGGCGAGTCTCATGACATTCGTCATCCCAATGTTCCCACTACCATGCTCGCGGATATCTACCCTCTTTATTACCCATCCTATTAATACTCCAAAAGGTATTGAACCAATCAGGTAACTAATGGGAATCATAAACAAGTAATCCATCAATTATCTTTCCTGCCCTTAAACCTCATCCTCAACGGACATCCTTCAAATCCATAGATATTCCTTATACTATTTTCAAGGTAACGACGGTAAGAAAAGTGTACCATGTCGCTCCGATTCACATAAAAAGTAAAGCTAGGCGGTGCAACATCATCCTGGGTAACGCCATATATCTTCAACGACCCCCGCCCAGAAGGTGAAGGCGGGTGATCTGAGACAGCGTTCATTATGGTTCTGCTCAGATCATACCTAGGAACTCCTTTAGTCCATTCACTGTAGACTTTCTCGACCGTTTCAAGCAAGGATTTCATCCCCTTCTTGTTCAGCGCAGAAGTGAAACATATTGGGGCATAGCTCGCAAAACGCCACCTGTTCCTAATTATTTCAATCGCTTTATTTTTATCAATTCTAAGGTTACGAGCGAGGTCCCATTTATTAACGGTTATAACTAAACCCTTGAAAGCATCTACAACATAGCTGGCAACATGTGCATCCTGATTTGTTCCTAATTCTGATGCATCTATCACTACAGTTGCTACGTCGGATCTGTCTATGGCCCGAATCGATCGCAAAACACTGTAGCGTTCTATACCAAGCCCGATTTTCCCTCTTCTGCGTATACCAGCCGTGTCTATCAATAAAATAGACTTGTTTTCTAGAGTTAACATCGAATCTATAGAGTCTCTGGTTGTGCCAGGTTGATCGCTAACTATAGATCGCTCACTATCGGTTATGGCATTCAACAATGCAGATTTACCAACATTGGTTCGTCCAACTATGGCTAGTCTCAGATCGGGGTGGTTATCAATAATCTGTTGGTTACCGGGAAATATCTCAACTACTTGGCTCATCAAGTCGTCTATTCCCACATTGTGGTACGCACTAATTGGAACAGGGATCCCTAACCCTAATTCATAAAATTCAACAGCAGTGGCAGCTCTGTCTTCATTATCTGATTTGTTTACTGCCAGCACCACTGGCTTGGATGTCATCCTTAGTAGATCAGCTACATCGTTATCTGCAGCCGTTAAGCCCGAAGCTGTGTCTACGACCAGTATAATCACGTCAGCCTCGTTTATAGCCAACTCCACCTGTGCTTTAACTTGGATCCAAATATCTGTTTCAGGAAACAAAGCCAATCCACCAGTATCAACAAGTATGAACGATTGATCATCCCATACCACGCCTGACATCACCCTGTCACGAGTAGTGCCCTCTACATCAGAAACTATAGCCGACTGTTTTCCCACCAGGCGATTGAAAAGAGTAGATTTCCCTACATTGGGACGCCCTACTATAGCTACAAGTGGTTTTGTTACTGGTTTTAATTCGGTCATTTATAAAGTATCCAGCATATCCTCAAGCACCTCACGAGACAATCATAGTCTTATGTAAGAAGGATGTTTTAAGAAAATAAATCATGAATGATCGCTTTTTGACCGTGTAGGCGATTCTCTGCTTGATCAAAAATAACCGCCCTTTCATGCTCCAGCATACCTGCTGTAACTTCCTCTCCACGGTGTGCAGGCATATCATGCATAAAAATCGCATCAGGTTTCGCTTCCGAGAAAAGTAGCTCATCAACTTGATAACCCCTGAAAGCTTTGAGCCGCTCCTCTCGCTCAGATTCATCCCCCATGCTAATCCATACATCCGTGTATACAACATCAGCTGCACGCACTGCATCCTGTGGATCTTCGACCCATTGTAGCTCAGATCCCGTTTCCGAAGACCGAATCTGAGATTGTTTCCATACACTATTTGGTATCTTGTAGGATATCGGGGTAGCTACAGTGAAATTCGCACCTAGAGACGAACATGCCAGAGCTAAACTACCAGAAATGTTGTTTCCATCTCCAACAAATCCTACATTTAACCCCCGAAAATCGCCCTTGTGTTCCAGCATAGTCAGGAGATCACCTACAGCTTGACAAGGGTGGGACAAATCAGAAAGTGCATTGATTATTGGAATGGAAGTATCAGCAGCCAGTATCTCCAAGCTTTTATGAGAAAAAACCCTTGCAACTACGCCGTCCACCATGCGGTCCAAAACACCAGCAACATCCGACTCTGGCTCTCTTACCCCTAATCCAACATCATCTCTAGATAGATAAAAACACCGACCGCCAAGTTGCTGAATCCCTACCTCAAAGCTGACTCTAGTTCTTAAGGAAGGCTTTTCAAACAAAAGTGCCAATATCTTATCCTTCAAAATTTTAGAGGTCTCTCCATTTTTAAGTCTCGCAGCTATTTTGATCAACACTGAAAGTTCTTCAGAAGAAACGTCGTTGATCGAAAGAAAGTCTTTGCTCTTCATATAACCTCCTCTAATTCAACCGGGCGAGATTAGAAAATTAAATTCAAGATGTACCTTAAAACTTCAAAATATATAACTAAACCTTTGAAGATTGATACCAATTAGGATTTTATCAATCCATTTAGAAAATCTACGTCATCCTCAGATAGCTCAATTGCTTCAATCAAATCTGGGCGATTATTAAATGTTGTACGCAACATTTCGTTGCGTCTCCAGCGTTTGATCTCAAAATGATTTCCAGATAAAAGAATGTCCGGAACAGTCCATCCTCTGAATTCCGCCGGCCGAGTGTATTGTGGAAACTGTAATAGACCTGTCGTAAAAGACTCATCTCGAGTAGACTCAGCATTACCTAGAACTCCTGGAACCAAACGAGACACTGCATCAATCAGAACCATAGCTGCTAATTCACCTCCACTTATGACAAAGTCCCCAACGCTAATTTCATCGGTCGCCAAATGCTCACGTACCCTTTCATCAATTCCCTCATAGCGCCCACAAATAAGTATTAGTTCATCATAAGCAGACAATTCTTCCACGCGTTTCTGCGTTAACCTGCTACCTCTGGGCGACATTAAGACAACAGGTACATCATCAATTTGATAAGAGGACTTTATACTCTCAACCCCTCTAAAAACTGGTTCTGGTTTCATTACCATTCCCGGACCACCTCCGAACGCGTAATCATCCACATTCCGATGTGGGTCAGATGAATGGTCTCTGATATCATATGTCTCTATTTTTATAAGACCATTTGTGACAGCTCTAGATATCACACCTTCTTTAAAAGGACTGGAGAACATCCCAGGAGATAATGTGAGCACATGGAAACGTACGGTTTTATTTACTGGTCGTTGAGTCACTCGTGTGTTGACCTCTGTACCCACTTATCATTTCCAGACCATGGGAAAGGGCTGGCATTATCACTTCCAAGCATTCAGTTACCCCTTTTGGACTTCCTGGGAGATTGACTATGAGGCATCCTGATCTGATTCCTGCTACTGAACGGCTTAACATAGAAAGAGGTGTCTTTTTCAGGGTTTGATAACGCATGGCTTCAGCAATGCCAGGGACCTCCACATCCAATATTGCAAGGGTAGCTTCAGGGGTAACATCTCTACTACCAAGGCCGGTCCCACCAGTTGTTAATATTAAATCTAAGCCTCCTGAATCAGACCATTCGATGAGTTGGGATTCTATAATCTCCTTTTCATCGATCACAATTGATCTAGACTTTATTTCAAATCCCTCCACTGTAATAACATGTTGAATAGT
This sequence comes from uncultured Dehalococcoidia bacterium, assembly GCA_964570875.1. Taxonomy (GTDB): domain Bacteria; phylum Chloroflexota; class Dehalococcoidia; order Lucifugimonadales; family CATQGZ01; genus CAZMZE01. Next base: position 155,180 of record CAZMZE010000012.1, on the reverse strand, counting down.
ATCTCCACTCAAATCGTTTTTCTCACTGCGTGAATCACTGATAGTTAGAATTGCTGTTTTAAATTTCTTGCCCATTTTTTTTATTTTTTTTAGAAAAAGTACTAAACAAGTAAAAAAACGCCTTGCGAACTAGTTGGAAAGCTGGGAAACTCATCTAGATTAGTAGCATCAGCAGCCAACAGAACAATTCTATATTAACACGGGCAATGCTGTAAGTTAGTGGCCTTTGACGGGCATGTTAGAACGAGCAGAATACGACAGCATTGAATGTGAGGCAGAGATGCAAATACACCATTCTCCTGTAATGGTTGATGAAGTACTCAGTTCGCTTGAGCCGGCAACTGGCAAAAAGTTCATTGACTGCACAATGGGAGAGTCGGGGCATGCAGAGGAAATGTTGAAAATGGGAGCAGAAGTATTAGGCATAGACCTTGACACTGAAGCAATCGAAGTGTCGAGGAAAAGACTTCACGAATACGGAAGTCAAGTTAAGTTTGCTCACGGCAATTTTTCTGAGTTGGCAAGCATTGCCACTGATCAAGGATTCTTGGCCGCAGACGGAATACTGTTTGATCTTGGATTTTCATCACTTCAAATTGAAACTCCCACCAGAGGCTTCAGTATTAACAGGGATGCACGGCTAGATATGAGATTTGATCCTAACCAGCATATAACTGCTCATGAAATTATTAACTCTTATGAGGAACAGCATCTCTCCCAGTTAATTTATAGATTTGGGGAAGAACGTGCCGCACGTAAGATAGCTCACTCCATAGTTGTAAGTCGCCCCATAAACACAACCACTGAATTAGCAGACGCAGTCTTGCGAGCTGTAGGCCGGAGACCAAAAAGCAAAATTCATCCAGCAACCAAAACTTTTCAAGCTATACGAATTACAGTAAACCAAGAACTTGAAAATTTGAAAGTTGCACTTGATGCAGCCGTACGTGTCTTATCAGTTGCCGGACGCCTAGCGGTTATTAGCTACCATTCCCTTGAAGACAGAATAGTCAAACAGTTTCTAAGATTGGAATCAACGGATTGCATATGTCCGACTGTTACACCGTGTGTATGCAGTCACGCGGCTCGGTTATCTCTGATTAAGAAGAAATTAATGCGACCTGCTGCCAATGAACTGAACAGTAATCCTCGTAGCAGAAGCGCACGACTTAGGCTAGCTGAAAAGATTTGAACAACTATCTATCAGATTCCGTATTGAGTTTGTTCCGAGAATAAACGAGAGGGTAAATAAATGGATAATAATGGTTTTGTTACAGCCATCAACATAGGAACCAGCAAAGTATCTACCCTGTTAGGCAGGAATACACATGACGGCGCTTTAGAGATTCTCGGCCAAAGCAATGCTTCACACACGGGTATGAAAAAAGGCTTCATCGTAGACTCTACGTCAATTAAAAAATCTGTAACCGAAACTGTAGATTCGGTAGCAAAGCAATCTGGTATAAATATTCGATCAGCTTGGGTAGGAGTTAAAGGGGCCCACATAACTTCCCATTTGGGTCGATACCCAATGCATTGGGCTGGAGCACAAGGCGCTGTTACTTCCGAAGACCTGTCCAGAGTCGTAACGGAATTGTCTTCTATAGATCAGGGTGAAGACCGGAAATTGATACACATATTACCTGGTGGGTACGTTATTGATGGCCAATCTGGTATAGCAAACCCTGAAGGAATGCATGCGAACGAAATTGAAGTAGACGCCCGCTTTATCACCGGAGATTCTTCTGAAATAGACAAGATGGCCAAATTAGTCGAAGAATCTGGAATAAAAGTGGATGGGCTGGTACTCGAGCCTTTAGCAACTAGTGAAGCCATCCTGACCCAATCGGATAAAGAGAATGGATCCGCTGTGATAGATATTGGTGAAGGAACAACTGACCTGGCCGTATTTGATCGAGGGTCAATCACACACACAGCATCCATTCCAGTCGGAGGTTACCAATTTACTAATGACATATGTCTAACCTACGGAAGTTCATTAGCAACATCAGAGAAAATTAAAACGATGTATGGTCATACAGAACCTCATGTAATTAAGGCAAATGAAGAAATCTCACTACAAGTGGACGGCCACTCGACACCTCTGGAAATACCAAGACGGGACATATGTCAACTCATGCGTGAAAGGGCCCATGAACTGGCCCAGTTGGTCATGCTCAAATTGAGAGAAGCTAGAGTTGATCAGATTTCTAATTTCACAGTTGTGCTGACAGGTGGAGGGTCTAATTTGCCTGGACTGGACCAACTAATGAAGAGGACTATGAGCGTGAGAGTCCGATCAGGAATGCCAGATGAAAATCTGAATCTTCCTGATAGCCTTTACTCTTCCAACAATTCTTCGGTGGTTGGAACATTGATCTGGGCATCGAGTCAATCGCAAGAAAATCTGCTGCCCCAAAACGCAAAAAATGAGTTGCTCGGCACTTTCAACAAGAATGGGATGGTTCGGAAAATATTTAAACAAGTAAAAACAATAGTTGCTGCATGAATGTATTTATAAGGCAGAATGTCAAGGGAGGTTCAAATGGTACTTAATGGTCGAGAGCAAGAAGGAATGGCAAGGATCAAAGTTGTTGGGGCAGGCGGTGGGGGATCAAATGCTGTATCTAGAATGTACAGGGAGCGAATAGCTGGCGCAGAATACTTGGTTGTGAATACAGATGCTCAGGCTCTTATTACAAGTGACGTTCCTCTCAAAATTCGGATTGGTGACCAGCTTACTGGAGGGAAGGGAGTTGGAGGTAATCCTGACTTAGGGATGAAATCTGCTGAAGAAAGTCGTGAAGAAATATACGAATCCATCAGAGATGCAGACATGGTATTCGTAGCGGCAGGTATGGGAGGCGGCACAGGCACAGGTTCAGCACCCGTCATTAGCCAGATAGCCAAAGAGAGCGGAGCTTTGACAGTAGGTGTAGTCACCAGGCCATTTGGATTCGAAGGAGCCCGGAGACATAAACAGGCTGAGGCAGGTATAGAAAAGCTTAGAGAAAATGTTGATACCCTTTTGGTAATACCCAATGACCGATTGCAGGATGTGACAGATGAGGAAATAACAGCTGAGAACGCGTTTCGAATGGCGGACGACGTCCTCAGGCTTGGAGTCCAGTCAATTGCCGAATTGGTAACTGTCGCAGGGGAGATCAATTTAGATTTCGCTGATGTGGAATCAGTTATGCGTGACGCTGGTCCCGCATGGATGTCCATAGGCTTCGGTTTGGGTGACAGCAGGGCCAGAGAAGCTGCACAGCAAGCCATTACCAATCCACTTTTGGACGTATCTATAGAAGGCTCTACAGGAGTTTTATTCAACATAGTAGGTGGGAGTGATCTGAAGTTGTCAGAACTGCACGAAGCTGCCGAAGTGATCCAGAGAGTAGTTGATCCTGATGCAAATATCATCTTTGGTATGACAACCGATTTGAAAATGGAGAACGAGGTCAAATTGACGATTATTGCAACGGGCTTCCCCACTCCAGACAATATAGAAACCAGAGAAAGCCACATAACCAAGTTTCTGGATGAGGCACTTATTACCAGTGGAGACGTTGAAATCGATGTGCCTCCGTTCCTTAGAAGGCTTTCTAGGCGATCGAATAAGCCGACGGAAACTACTTCCAAAAATCCAGATGCCGAAATTGAAACTGAGGTCGCTTAGGTACTTCGTTCGAAAAACATGCCTAATAAAAACTGAACGCTATTGATTTTGGGTGGGAGTGGCTAATGTGATGCAAGTCATTCTCACCCAAGTCAGTATTGATATTGAGATAAGTTACTATTATCAAGTGCCTGCTGGAGGCAATAGGAAATCTCTAACCTCTCTCAAGAATCGATTGGGATCCTCAGCATGCATCAGGTGCCCTACACCCTTCCACAAACGAAGTTCTACATTTGCCGAAGCTATTTCCCTAATGTGTTCGAATTCAAATTCTGATATGTATCCTCCTACTTTAGGGTCAGCAATTAGTAACAGGGTCGGAACCGATAAATCAGCCAAAAAGTTTTCGCTGTCCAAAGACCAATCACGATTCTGAATAGCAATATGCTTCAAAACTATGGGTGAAAAATGGTAGTTGATATAGACTTCTCTTTCAGCCTTTTGATGATCAGCACCATTTTGTAAAGCTTTTAATCTGACAGTCTCTTCAGAATCTTTCAGACGTGAAATTATGGACGGAATAATCGTTTTGAACGCATCAATCATCTTCCAATACACAGGATCTGCCAGTATCACCTTAGACACCAACTCGGCATGTTCAACTGCCATATAGGTCCCAATATTCCCACCCCATGAACTTCCCACCAATGCTGGTTTGTCTAGTTGTATTTCTAATATCAATTTGGCCAAATCTGTTGCGTAATCTGATAGTCTGTATCCATGTTCCTGTACCTGAGATTCACCATTTCCTCGATTATCAGGGACTATCACATGGTAATCAGAGCTGAGTTCACAGGCGATTTCATGCCAAATTGGTGCAGAAGTGGACCACCCGTGGACTAATAAGACATCCGGACTGCTAGATTCACCCCATTCTTGATAGTGAACGCGGACACCATTAACAACAACAAATTTTTCTGTGTAGGTATTAAGCATTTACAGGCAAACAACTATCATATTATCTGAAAAGTAAGTATCATCCTTGATTCTTCCTGATCATCAGAATGAAAAGTTGCTGCTACTGGAGCTCCAACATGCTCTTCAATTGGTTTATTAGGTGAAGGCAGTTCAATAAAGGCGCTAATACTTACCCCTTCTTTTAACCTAATGACTCCTGTTGCGTAAGGTTTCTGCCGGCCATAGCCCTTCTGCAACATTGCGGTAGGTACAATTGATATTGAAGTCAAGCCTAATATTACACCCTCACCAGTCAGGATCTCCGTTGTCATTTCATTGTTTTTACAAACCGAACATATCGGTTTTGGGGGTAAATACAAGGCACCGCAAGTCACGCATTTGGAACTGACTATCTTTTGCTCGTTCAAATATTGAATGAAGATTCCTTGTGTTTCAGTCAAAATTACTGCCGCTCTAATATATGTACAACGCAGGTACCACCGGTACCACCCACGTTGTGAGCCAAGCCTAATCTCAAATCTTTGTGAGAAATTTGTCGCCTTCCGGCACGTCCACGTAGTTGAGTCCACACCTCTTGGATTTGAGCTATCCCTGTTGCTCCTACAGGGTGTCCCTTAGATTTGAGCCCTCCAGATATATTGATGGGCCTGTCACTAACACTGGAAGTTTCTCCATCTGACGAGGCAAACGCTGCCGTTCCTGGTTCAAAAAACCCTAGATCTTCAACAGCCATGATTTCTGCGAAGGTGAAACAATCGTGGACTTCAGCAAAATCTATATCTTTGGCCGTCACGCCAGCCATCGCGTAAGCATCTCTCGCAGCCAGCCTAGCAGAAGGTATACTAGTTATATCACTTCCCCACGTAGTAAATGGACCTGCACTGGCCTGAGAGGTGCCCACTACGTTAACCATTGAATCAGTATATTCTTTAGCAACTTCTTCTGCGGCCAAAATCACACAGGAAGCTCCATCTGTTACCGGGGAACAATCCATTAGCCGAAGTGGATCAGCGACTATCGGATTTGATTTTTCATCACGCAGGAAATCATATTCATCACGCCACCCAGGTTTGGGTGATCCTTTTTCTATTGCCCTTTCAACTCGATGTTCCATCAAGCTTTTGATAGTCGAATTGAATTGAGCCTTTGGATTCAAAGCCCCGTTATCATGGTTCTTTATCGCGACTTGCATCAAATGCTCAGTCGATGCTCCATACTTGCTCATGTAGGCGGTAGTCATAGCAGCGTATAGCCCTGGAAAAGTAAACGCTGCCAGATCCAACTCGTAAGGAACATCACTAGCAGCCGCCAAGTAATCCTGAACCTTTTCCACAGGCACATTAGTCATCTTCTCCACACCTGCGGCCAGCACCACGTCATATACACCAGAAGCTATTGCTATCACAGCCTCTCTGAATGCAAGTCCACTGCTTGCGCATGCACCTTCTATTCTAGTAGAAGGACGGGGAACCAGCCCCAACCAGTCAGCCATTATGTGGCCCATATGTCCTTGACGCTCAAACAACTCCCCTGCAAAATTGCCGATATACAAGGCCTCTATGTCATTAGTGTCGATTCCCTTGTCTACCGTGCCCACAGCATCTGTGTAAGCTTCTGCCATAAGGTCTCTACCCGATTTATCTGGATATGATCCGAAGTGAGACATTGCCCCACCAATAATTGTGACCCCTCGGCTTAATTCACGATTTGCCATTATAGATATTTCCCCTAATAAGTGCGTATCGACTACTCAAATCCAATATTCGAACAAAAATCCGTGACTCCTTTTATCCCTAATTTTAATCTGAACAAGGCTCCCGAGTCCTTTCCGTTTTCTTCTTTGGACTCTCCTCCTATGGTTGTAACAAAAATTTCGTCCATCAATGACCCACCAAAAGCGACACTTGAAATAATTTTTGCGGACGGAAAATTTACCACCATATCATCCTCTCCATTGGGAGAGTACCTATTTAACTCAGATCCTCCTGCGCTGGCAGACCAAACATAGCCCTCGGAATCTACAGTCATTCCATCTGGCACACCATGACCCTCAGGAACATCTTTGAAAATCCCCTTGTTTGAAATATTCCCAGTTTCTTCATCATAATCGTAGATGTATATTTTATAGGCTAATGAGTCCGTGTAATACATTTGAGTCCGATCGGGAGTGAATCCTAACCCATTAGATAAACTGACTTTATCAACTACAACTTGAATATCCCCGTCAGTGTCCAGCCTGTATAGCTTTCCAGCAACGCCGTCGTCCGTTGCTTTCGAAGAATCTATTGGCATGGTTCCGCAAAAGACTCTCCCTGCGGGATCAGCGATCACATCATTGAATCGAAAACCTGATGATCCTGGCAAGTCTTTTATAATGTAATTAAGCTTACCATCACGCAATTCCGCTACTGAAGGTCCTTCCAAGAATAAAAGTAGTGAACCATCTTTTTGTATGGTGAAGCCACCTACTACGGGCCCTTGAAAAAATTGACTATGTTCTCCTGTCACCGGATCGAATCGGAATATACGACCAGTCATTATGTCTATCCAGTAAAGTTTTTTTTCTTTTGAATGCCACAAAGGGCCTTCGCCGACCACGTTTTGATAATCAACTATTAATTCTGGTTGCACTTAATCACCTCCTGATTTCCGATCAATTTCATACTGACACTGAAGGAATTTCAAGTTCTGCAATAAGATTTTCGAATTCACTAAGATCTTTCTCCAGAATTGTGTCGTAGGACTGCATAAGGGGCTCAAGACTACCATTAAAATCCTCGGTTGCCTCATAGGCTTGTTTCGGCGGGGCATAATCTGCAGCAGCTACGAAATTAATGAGTTCGACAAATTTCAGATTAAGCTTAGGGGGAAGATTAAGCATATCCCTGGATCCCTTGTAATCAATCTGCACAATCTCCCTTTCCACAGATTCCAATTTGGTAATAACTGAAGACCCATTTGAAAATACAGTTTCAGATACTGAAGTGCCTTCAGCTCTTTTCACCCATTCAGTGACTTGGGTTTTAAGGTTACGTATGTCGTTAACAGTCTTGTTGGCATGCGAGAGACTATCTCTAAGCTTTATTAGAAGCTCAAATTGAGTCATCAAATCCTCCTGTGTAGCAGTCACACGAGGATCCTTCAATATTTCAAAATCCTGAGTTTGAGAATATTCGTCATGCGTAAGCACCGCCTTATACAGGCCAGGAGGTGCCAATGGTCCGGTTAATGCATCTTGTGTGGCCTTATCCTCAGGAACCACCACCGCCTCCGGATATCGCATATCCCATACAAACCTGTTGACGCCAGACTCAGAACCTAAAATTAGCTCCTTAGATTCATCTGATTCATCTGCCTTGATGTTGGAGAATCGTTTGATCAAATTGTCATTACTATCGAGAATTTGTAGAGTCAACTCTCCTTCTATTTTTTCTTTGATCCAATAGAAGATCATGACTCCCGCCGGAGGGTTCTGACCTCCGTCTAATACCCGCCTTGTTATTTCTCCAGTATCTTTCTTCGACTCAGAAAATGCAGCGGCACTGGAACCAAGTCCCAATTGATAATTTTTTCCAGGAGCAGCCGCACGAAGCCTGAATGGAGGCATCAGTCTATGGGTTGTGCGAGGCTTGAATAGGCAAACATCATGGTCCTGTACATTGTCAGGTATCTGACGTACTTGGGTAAGGTCATCCATAATCCAGAAAGATCTACCGTGAGTAGCAACAACTAGGTCATCATTCTTGATCACCATGTCGTGAATCGGTACTACAGGCAAAGCTCTGTCAGGCACGTTCGGCTGCAGGGATTGCCACTCTCTGCCATCTGTGAAAGACACGTAAACTCCTGTCTCGGTTCCGGCATATAAGAGACCTTTCTTTATGGGGTCTTCTCTGATTACCCTAGTGTAGTCAAATTCCGGTATACCGTCAGAGATATCGGTCCATGTCTCACCATAATCATCGGTCTTAAAAAGCATTGGCGTATTGTCATCTAATTTGTATCTTGTACAAGCCATATAGGCTGTAGCTTTGTCATGCGCAGACGGTTCAATCATGCTGATCAAGGTCCATTCCGGCAAGGAATTCGGCGTTATTTGTTTCCAGTTTTTCCCCGAGTCTCTTGAAATATGAACCAGGCCATCGTCTGAACCAGCCCAAAATACTCCTTTCTCATGAGGCGACTCTGTAAACGCAAATATAGTAGCGTATGTTTCTGCACCAGATGCATCTTTAACTATGGGGCCTCCAGAGGGCCCAAGTTTTGTAATATCCGCTCTTGTAAGATCTGGACTTATTTTCTCCCAACTGCTGCCTTCATCAACCGACTTAAACAACACGTTTGCCGCTACATATAAAACAGACGGATCGTGCGGTGAATATTGTATCGGGAAAGTCCACTGAAATCTGTATTTCATATCAGCCGCACCAGCTCCCCAGTACGCTTCTGGCCAAACAGTGATCAGTCTTGTCTGGCCTGTAGAATGATCGTAACGCAACAAGTTTCCACCACCTCCGGGAGAACTACCTATTCCTCCCGATATAACTATGTTGGAATCTTTTGGATCAACAACTATATGACCACTTTCAGATGATCCGACCGGGTAGCAATCCCCCCAAGGAATTGCTCCCTTATAACTTCTCGAAGGAACGGTAATAGCGGAATTGTCCTGCTGAGTAGCATAAACCTTGTACGGGAATTCATCATCCGTTGTTACGTGATAGAACTGCGACGTTAGTTGATTGTAAATGGTTGACCATGACTCACCACCGTTAAAACTTACGCATGCGCCTCCATCATTACCTTGGACCATTCTTTGGGTATTGTTGGGGTCAATCCACAAATCATGATTATCCCCATGGGGTGTTGTTACCTCTGTGAAATTAACTCCCCCATCAATGGATTTCCAGGCTTTAAAGTTCATCAGCCATACGGTTTCAGGGTCTTTAGGGTCAGCGAAAATATGACTGTAGTACCATGGCCGTCCTTGAAGATCACTATTATCTGTCAATAATTCCCATGTGTTGCCACCATCATCTGAACGATACACCCCACAATCTTCCGCATCTATGGTGGCCCAGACCCGGCCTGGCTTTGCCGGAGAAACAGCTACACCAATTCTCCCTTTTATTCCTTTAGGCAACCCAGGATTTTGGGTTATGTCAGTCCATGTTGTGCCCCCATCCATAGACCTATGCAATCCACTGCCCGGACCACCGCTATTCAAACTCCAGAAATCGCGACGAACCTGCCAAAAAGCAGAGTACAAAATACGAGGATTATTTGGATCCATAGAAATATCTATCGCACCTGCGTCTTCACTTTTAAATAAGACTTGTTCCCAATTCTTTCCACCATCCGTTGTGCGAAACACACCCCTCTGTTTGTTAGGGCCAAAAGCGTGGCCTAGTGCAGCTACGTAAACCGTATCCGGATCTTTGGGATGGACACGAACTCTGCCAATGTGCCTGGTATCGGATAACCCGAGGTGAGTCCATGTTTTGCCGCGATCAGTTGATCGATACACGCCATCACCATAAGAAACATCCAAGCGTATGCATGCTTCCCCCATTCCTGCATAAATCACATTTGGATCTGATTCAGATACAGCTATGGCTCCAACAGAAGATGTTTTCAGGAATCCATCAGATATGTTCTCCCAATAGGTACCCCCATCATCCGTTTTCCATATCCCACCCGCACATCCTCCAAAGTAGAAAGTTGCAGGATCAACAGGATCTCCAGCCACAGCTACTACTCTGCCTCCCCTAGGTGGCCCTATACATCGCCATTCAATAGCATCCAATGTTTTCGAATCGGCTTTATGAATCGATCCATCAATTGTCATTGAAATCACCCCTTACTCAGAAAATAATCATTGTCTAAGATACGTAATCAGTCGATTGTAAACCTAAGGTCATCACGATAACCTCGTACCAATTTAGTGTCAATCCTAGACCACATTGACACTCTGGCTCATCGATGTTTACACTCATCGTGGTCAGGATTATAAAGTACCAAAAAATTGAGTTCCTTCTTATAAATATTTTCCTCACGCTATCATTCTAAGGATTCAATGTTAGTGGAGATATAACTATAATCTTCTGAAGCAGTATAGGCCTGAAGATAGTAGATTGAAGGCTTCTCTTGCAGAACTGTGAAAGTACAACAATACCCGCAAAGAAGCAGGATTCTATCTTAGCTGAACGCATCTAGTAAAATAATGCTGTTACCCAATGGCGATTCAACAACATTTGGAGAGTGATCTATGAAACCAGAGAACACATTAAAAAATAAAGTGGCATTGGTTACAGGCGGAGGAAGTGGGATTGGGTACGCAATATCCCAGTATCTAGCACAAAGCGGTGCAAAAGTTCTTATAACAGATGTAGCCGACTACGGGCTATCAGCCGCTAATGATATAGGGGCAGAATTTCTACAATATGACCTCTCTAGCATGGATCAAGTCAGAGATTTGGCCAAAAATGCATTAACTAAAACTGGTAACATCGATATCCTCATTAACAATGCTGGACTGCAATATATCTCCCCAGTAGATACATTTCCTGATGATGAATGGGCAAAATTGATCCAAATCATGTTGATCGCTCCATTCCAGCTAACGAAAGCTGTGGTACCAGGCATGAAGAAACATCAGTGGGGGAGAATTATTAATCTCTCGTCTATACATGGACTAGTGGCGAGTCCATATAAATCTGCATATGTATCGGCTAAGCATGGCATAATCGGGCTTACCAAAACAGTGGCGTTAGAGGTTGGAGATGACGGAATCACCGTTAATGCAATTTGCCCCTCTTATGTCCGAACTCCTTTAACGGACGGTCAAATAGCAGCCCAAGCGTCGACACGAGGAATACCAGAAGAGGAAGTTATATCTAAAGTTATGCTGGAACCCGCCGCAATAAAACAGGTGATTGAACCAGAGGAAGTGGCTTCACTCGCCATGTTCTTAATTTCAAATGATGCGAAATCTATAACGGGTTCCTCATATTCAATAGATGTAGGCTGGACAGCCAGATAGTGTTGCGAGATTCCATAGAACTGCCCTGCATGTTTTATTGACCTGCTGTAAAAGACTGGAGATCTGCGTAAAGCCCGCCTCTTTGCAAAAGTTGATCATGATTTCCCTGATCAACAATTCGACCCTTGTCCAAAACCAGTATCCGATCAGCACTTTTAATGGTCGACAATCTATGTGCAATCACTATAGCAGTCCTGTCAGACAATAATTTTTTTAGAGATCTTTGGATGAGAATTTCCGTATCCGTATCTATATTAGCAGTGGCTTCATCCAGAACTAGAATTCTTGGATTACCAACAAGCGCTCGAGCAAAACTTACCAGTTGTCGCTGGCCAATACTAAGATTACTGCCCCGTTCAAGTAATTGTGTTTCATAAGCTAGAGGCAATTTTGTAATAAATTCGTGGGCTTGTACTGCCTTTGCCGCAGATTCCACGTCGGAGTCTGTTACGTTCCTTTGATCGTATCTGATATTTTCCTTTATTGTTCCCGAAAACAGAAATGGTTCCTGGGTAACTATGCTCATGTCTCTTACAAGAGAAAGCCTGGTGATGTCTCTAACATCTTGGCCGTCAACTTTTATACAGCCAGATGTGACATCATAAAGTCTTAAGAGTAATGACACGAAAGAGGTTTTACCCGCTCCAGTTGGCCCTACCAAAGCAATGGTTTCTCCTGGCTTGACATGAACATTCACATCCTGAAGAACGGGTTGACCTTGTTCATATTCAAAATCTACACCCTCATAACAAATTTCACCTTTCAAATTCTCTAAAATATTAGAGTTAGGTTTGTCAACGATATCGGGTCTTTGGTCAAGCAATTCAAAAATGCGCACCCCGGATGCCATTGCACGCTGAAGATCACCATATTGCATAGTAAGGTTTCTTACAGGATCAAAAAATCTTTGAATATATAACGCAAAAGCAACGAGAACTCCCGGCTCCAATTCACCGTTAATGACCATTGACCCTCCAAACAAAACTACCAGTCCTAAACCAAGAGCACTAACTACTTCGACTGATGGAAACAAAAACGACGAATATCGACTGGATTTCAAAGTAGCATCCAAATGAGAATTGTTGGTTTTGCCAAACTGCCTTATGTTGGAATGCTCCCTGTTCATACTTTGAACGACTCTCACCCCAGTGATGTTTTCCTGAAGCTCACTATTTACTACGGCAAGCTTCTGACGAACTCTAATAAAGGCTAATCTGGCAAATTTCTGCCAGATTAGCAGCATCAAAAACAGCAGCGGTATAACAGAAAAAGTTATGGCGGCCAATTCCACATTCATAATCACCATAGCAACCACAATACCAGCGAGGCTTAGTACATCTGCCAAGCTTAGAACCATGATTGATATGAATTCCTGAAGATGCTGTACATCGTTTTGAATTCTAGACATCGTTTTCCCTACTTCGTGCTTCTCGAAGTAAGACATCGACAACCTATGCGTATGGCTGAACAGATCTACCCTGAGCTTGTAGAGAACCTGCTGTGAAACCTTGGACATTAATTTGAGATGGAAGTAATTACTTCCGAATTGCACCAATGCAACGATCAAGAATGCCAACACAACTAAATTTAGACCAGATATATCGCCAGTCCGTACGTGATTATCAATGGTTAACTTAACTATCCATGGTATTGCTATTATAGTGGCCGTGTAGACCAGCATCGCTAAAATCGTTAGTGTCAATACTCGCCAGTAAGGCGTTAGATATCCGAAAAGGCGACGGATAACATCGCTATCGTAAATAGTACCTCTATCCTCCTCGTCAACATCTACGCGAGACCATCCCCTCATCATAAAGCTAATTCAACCTCAAAATTAATCTGTTTCACGGTACCACCTGTTGAGATTTGAGTTGGGCATTGTATATGTGAGTGTATGATCCATGTATCTCCATCAATTCGTCATGAGTCCCTCTTTCTACAATCTCCCCGTCTTCCACAACCAATATCAAATCCGCTTGACGAATTGTGGACAATCTATGAGCTATAACAAAGGTAGTGCGGTTTTTGACGACTGCATTTAGGGCCTCTTGAATACGATACTCAGTTTCCATATCTACACTGGAAGTAGAATCATCTAGTATCAAAATTGGAGGATTAAGCAAAATAGTTCTAGCAATAGCCAAGCGCTGTCTCTGACCACCGGACAACGTAACTCCTCTCTCTCCTACTGGGGTTTCGTAACCTTTTGGAAGAGTCTTTATGAAATCATCTATCTGTGCGATTTTAGCAGCCTGTTCGACTTCACCATCTGAAGCATTAGCAACTCCATATTTTATGTTTTCACGAATAGAAGCACCGAACACAAATATATCTTGCATCACTATTCCGACATTTTGCCGTAATGATGAAAGCGTTGCGTCACGAACATCTATCCCATCAATGTATATACATCCCGAAGAAACATCATAGAATCTCGGTATCAGATGCACTAGTGTACTCTTGCCAGAGCCTGATGCTCCCAATATAGCTACAAGCTGACCCGGCTCAACTTCAAAACTAACGTTCTTGATTGCTAAGGGACCAGAGTCATAGGACAGAGCAACCTTTTCGAACTTCACCCTACCTGTAGACCTGCCAATAGCTCTAGATTCCGGTTTCTCTTCAACAGGAGATTTGGAATCTAGAACCTCAAAAACTCTTTGGCCTGCTGAAGATGCCCGGGAAAGTATGTTGACAATCCATCCTGTCATACGAACAGGCATAGCGATCATACTCATGTACAATATAAAAGCGGCTATTTCGCCTGCTGACATACGACCTGCGGCCACCTCATAACTCCCAAGCCAAAGTATGACAGCTGTCGCCATAGAAAAAAAGAATGTCATCATCGCTCCCCGCGATGCAAAAATAACCTGTACGACATAATTAAAGTGAGCTACGGATTTAGCTTTTCGATTAAATTTCTCTTCCTCGTACTCGTTTGATCCAAAAGACTTTATCAAGCGCATACCAGCAAGGCTCTCTTGGAGCACTGTGGTTAATTTGCCCGTCTCAACATGTACAGCAATCCAGTTAGCTCTCATTTTGTGCCCCATTGATATAGCATGCCATACAAACAGGGGGACAAAGGCCATTGTGGCCAAACCTAGTCTTAGATTTGTTGAAATCAACAGTATTGCAACCACAATTAACATAAGTGCGATCCGGAACCCATTAATTAAACCCATGCTAAAAAGCCAGCGTATGGCTTCTACATCAACTGTTGCTTTTGACATCAAATTTCCTGTTTGTTGTTTGTCATGAAATCCGAAGCTCAAGTTCTGTAGCTTGGCAAAAAAGTCGTTTCTAATATCGTAAGCGGCCCTCTGTGACACGCCTTCAGAAAAGTAACTCTGAACATATCCTGTTATCCCTCTAAATAATCCCAAAGCAATAATGCTTCCAGCAATTATGAGTAATTCAGCATTTTCTCCAGATTCAAGAGATTGGTCTATTGCAGTACCGAGTAGACTAGGAATGGCCATAGATGAAATCACAGCACTAACCATCGCTAGGAAAGCTACCAATAGCCGGAAATGGTGCTTGAATCCGTATCCCATAAGACGCCATATTACGCTAACCGAAGGTGAAGTATTAGTATCGGCTTTCTCTTTTGAAAACTTTTTTTGGACAGAGTCCTCAATATTTATTTTATTATCAGAATTCTTGCTATCCCGGTTTTGCGACGATTCTGTTAATTTTTTGTGATCAAGCACAATATTTCCCTTCCCCCAACCGCTACTTAACGAGGAAAACTAAGCACCGTATCGGAACATATTGGACTGTGGCCTAGTGTATCATTGTGGTATATATATTTGCTTATTGATGGGATCAACTGGATTGAATGATCGTGACAGGATCAATCACCGTATCACTCAACCTGAACGACTACCAAACCGAAAGCTCGGCGCTCCAGCATACCACAGTAAAATTATCGCTATTAAAAACATTATCGCAACAGCAATAAAAGCTGATTGATAACTTCCAGTTCTATCAAAAGATATGCCAGCAATGATGGGCCCCAAAGCTAGAGGTATCACACTAGCCAAGTTGATGGAACCCATAATACTGCCGAAGCTTTTTATCCCGAATCCTTCTTGAACTATCAGTTGCATCAAAGCTCCAAACGCTCCCATGCACAAACCAAAAAATACTACCGAAGCCCACATAACCACAGAATTTTCACTGCCAAGAATCGTAACTAGAAATATAGCCTGGCCTCCCAAGCAAATCATCAGTGAATATCGAGCTGTAATCTGTTCAGATAGATAACCAAATCCTATTTTCCCAACCATTCCGAAAAGCGCCAAAACTGCAACAGCCTGAGAAGCCGTGGTGGTCGAAACTCCTTCGTTCGTCAAGTGAGAAAATATCTGTGGAAGGGCAGCGCCATAAGTAAATGTGCCAAGCAATATAGAGGCATTTATCAAATAAAATGATTTTTTGTGCAAAGCCTCATTGAGACTCAGACCCGTGATATCTTGCGATTGCATATTCTTGGTAAATCGAGACTTCGCTGAACCACTCGGTGACTCTTTTATCGCTATTAAGCCTAATATCACTATGCAAACGGTTATCAGTCCCAAACATGTATATGCAGCTTCCCAAGATGCAACAATAACAATGGCACCAACCATTGGTGGCAAAACCAAGCCACCAAAGTTGTTCCCCATCATAGTAAAGCCCATCAATCTTCCACGCATTTTTTGGAACCAAACACCCACCAATTTCCCTGCAGGCAGTGGCGCAGCACCAGAGAATCCAATAAATTGCAATGCACTCAGTGCATACCAATGCCACAGTTTATCCATGAATGGCCTGAGCAAAAAACTCAATCCGAACATAGCTAGGCAGACCGCAAGTACATATTTGGATCCGAATTTATCAATCAATTTGCCCCATAGTGGCGCAGTCAAACTCCCAAGAGCAGCAAAAGATAATGAGGCATTGATCTGAGTACGGCTCCACCCAAATTCATCCTGCAAAGGTTGTACAAATATACTAAATGCATAGTGGGAGGAGCCTACAGTTATAGCTGAAGCGGCAAATAATGATGTTACGATCCACCAGCCACGATACGCGAATATAGAATCTGATCTAAACATGTTGCTTAGTCATCCCCGAATACAACTCGAAAGTTGTCGTAATGGCTAAGCAACATGCCGCCACTAAAGCCACTCATACCTGCGACAAGGACCTTCTTCATTCAATCACTCTATTATTAAAATATTAGTCTCGTCCATATTGTGGGATTTTGTGAGCTAATCTTGATTCCACAACTTTTCCAATTTAAGTCTATTTTGACACACATTATGACCAACTATGGTAAATTCTGTAGACTAACAAATATACATTATCGAGTTTATACACAAAGTGTTTTTAGAATGATTTGGTGTTTTAAATCTGATTAACTTAGGAAAGGATTACTCAAGAAAATGATCTTGACAAGCCAGCAATTACAGTTCTTTGAAATTTTTGGGTTCCTAAAATTTCCTAGTATATTTTTTGAAGAGATTCAACAGATAACAGCTGAATTTGAGAATGTTATGCAACAGAGCGGCATAAATCACGACCACAAACAAAGATCCAGTATTGAAACGTTCGCTGATACAAATGATTACTTGTCCAAGTTGATTGATGACCCAAGAATCAACTCTGTGGTTTCATCAATTCTAGGATCCGATTACAATTATGCAAGCAGTGACGGCAATTACTATGTTGGAGATACGCTTTGGCATTCTGACCATCATCCACATGCTCCTTACAAATCACTCAAGATAGCTTTCTACTTGGATAAAGTCTCTGATAACAGTGGTTGTTTAAGAGTTATCCCTGGTAGTTGCCATGGGCAAGATAAATACACGACGGCACTCGACAAAATATTTCCTGTCCAAGCGGAAAATAACACTGAGCAGTTCCTTGGTGTTACCGGAGACCAACTCCCAGCTTACCGCATAACATCCGAGCCAGGAGACATGCTACTTTTTAATCACAAGACTAAGCATAGTTCTTGGGGAGGGGGTAGTATGAGACGAATGTTTACCTACAACTTTGAGCAGCGGTTCCATGATGAAATAATTACAGAGCTAGAAACTCTAGTTAAACCCCGTCTCCTCCATGACAACAACAGTCCTTACGGAGCAAACATGCTTGCTACAGCTGGTCCTGAACGCATGATACACCTTGAGCAGCGAATTCAAATTTCGAGACAGTTACATTAATATACTTAGCGATTGAAGATTTATTTTCATAGTTCAGTACAATAATCACGATACACGGCTAATGTTTAGCTTACCGCTCGATATGCACCTGAAAAATTCCCATCACATCAATCAGGAATAACTTCATGACCGAACAGAAACCGGACAAGATTTTGGTAGAGGGTTGGCCAAATTTAGTTAATGTAGCGAATCTGACCCTGAACCATCTCAATGAGATATGTGATCCTCATCGGTCTTATATGGCATACGTAGGAGCCAGCCTTGGATATGAAATACCAGCGTTTATCCGCAATCGGTGGAGTTGGGTAGAAGCTGCTTCTTACGGACTATTAGGCCGCATAGCTATTAAATCTGTCACCGGTAACACTGCCGGGCAAGAAGTTGAAGCTGGTCAGCGGAAGCTCACTTTAGCATCTTTTTATGGCACCGATGGTTTCTCGCGGCGTTCCTATTCAAGTGTATGGAGTGAAGACACTACGTTATACATATGGGAACAGGCACGGGTAATGTTCACTTTAATGGCATGGTATATCGAGAGTGAGGACGAAAATCTACTTCAATATATCAAGGGGATGTTGCAAGCATTGATGAGTATTACTAAAAAGGAAGGAAACTTCATACTTTTTGCCTCGCCGTATGATCGGCAAGAGGTATTCGGTGATGTCGCGCCAATAACCCTGGTAGAACCTTTGATGAAATACTTCGAGGCCAGCGATGATACAAATGCCTTAGAATTCTGCAGAGGAATCATAAATTGGGCCGTACACCCATCAACCAATTTGGTCGACAAGCATTACCGTCTAAGTGGGTGGCTGCGTGGTAATGCTTCAGCCCTTGCCGGCATTGCTAGGTTCGCTTACTCAACTAATGACGCTGGCTTGCTCAACTATGTGGAAAACGTCTTCAGAAATTCTTTATCCCTCACCACACGTTATGGTGGAACTCCGGACACAGAGCCCTGTTGTACAAATATGGAACTCACTACCACTGCATTGGTTTTAACAAAGTCTGGCAGGGGTGAGTGGTGGGATATGATTGACAGACATTTCCGTAACCACACTTTAGCTTGTCAGTTCACTGATCCTAAAGCAGTAAAGATAGGACATAGGGAAGGCTCACCGGGGCCTCACGATGACTCACGCGATATCCTATCGCGATCAGTTGGAGGATTCAGTTGGGCAACTGCCCGAGAACACCTGTTTGATTTTGGACAATTAATGGTATGTTGCGGAGGAAATGCAATGTGGACTCTGGGAAAGATAGCTGCTAACTCGGCCACACTACATGGCTCTGTCCTTTCAATAAACCTGCATTTCACCTTAGACACTCCATTGGCAACTATAACAAACTATGAACCATTTAAGGGTGAGCTTAAAGTTGTACCGCGCTACAACGGAGATGTGAGAATCAGGAAACCGGCATACGCGGCAAATATTTTGGTGAACGTTAATGGCAATGCTGTAACCCCTAAAGACAATGGCACTTATCTATATCTCAGCAATATGCTTGCTGGATCGCCAATTATTCTGCGGTATGATATACCAGAGAAAATTAGTGAGGAAACAACCAAACTGACGCCAGGTAAACATTGTTTTGATGTGAAATCTGAACCAGTAGTCAAAGAACGCATACAGACAAGATGGATTGGCAATACAGTAGTATCTATTGATTACGAAAGTGATTCCCCAGTACCTCTACACCGGCTGTATCAGAATCGGCCTGAGGTGTTCAAACAAGGACTTACCAAAACAACTGAAGGTTTCGTTCCAGAGAAATATTTTGAGTGGTAGGCACATAAAGCATTCTCTATCTAAATCTTTGGACCAGGTATAGACTCTGCCACTACAAAATTGGTGATCTCAATCTGAAATCTTGGCATAGATAATCTTATGAACTAGTAATATTATCGTATTCAATCATGGAACAATGAGTACAATCAAGAGTACTCAAAAACAGTGATTTGGCTTGTCCATACTTCGACTCCCACCATATTCAAGGTACGTTGATTAGGCACCCGCGCAACTAGTTTCCTATCAAGTATTTTGTGCTGCATCCTATTCAAATACTTACACCTATCTATGAATTGTCTAATTGTTGTTTTCTCACCGCCGAGTATTATGTAATCTAAATTATCACTGTTAAGAGGCATTAATTCATTAGCTGTTTGGCATATTTTGTCGAACAGTTCCCTGATATGCTTATCCCTGTTTCTTTCAAAGCGCCTTTGGGAAGATCCTCCAGCTCTATGCCTGTTCTTGACATATCGGGTACCAGTCTTGGACTCCACTGTTTTTTCTCCTTCAAGGATTGAGATAGCGTATCTGCCCAAGCGAAGCAATATCACAGCTATTGTTCGGTCGATACATACAAGTCTTTGGAGTTCACTTACCTCCAACATGGCTACATCCGAGTTCAAAATCAATGGCACAGGCGGAACCACGGCAGTGATCGTTTGATTCTCTTTTAGAATAACCGTACCTGTATCAGATTGGCCTATTACATTCACAACTTCATTTGCTAAAGACGGAGATTTTTCGCTAGGAAGTTTTTTAGGAGGAACGTAAAAAATGTCAGTGCATGAACCAGGCTCATTCACGTCTCTTAGCATTTCCAATAAATCAGATCTGCTGCAACTATATTTATCGCGAGTAGTCAGCAATGCCTAAGAAGACGGATATGACGCACTGACAATGGTATGGAATCCACCCCTCGGCTGATAATCCAGAGTGACCTTCATATTTACAGGATTACACACACCAACCAAGTCCTTCAAAATCCGGTTGGCTGCGTGCTCTTGAACAATACCCACTGATCTAAATGACATTAAATAATATTTTAATGACTTGAGCTCAACACACAGTGATTCGGGAACATACTCTAGCGTAAGTAACCCGAAATCCGGGAGCCCATTCCACGGGCATACTGCTGAAAATTCCTCAGTTTCAATCACTATATCAGTACTACTACCTTTGTATTCGTAATCAAACACCAATAAACAATCGGTATTGATTTTTGACTCATGGTGCACGTCAAATTTCTCTTCTATAGCATCATACTTTGACCTTAACTGCTCTATCGATGCCATTGACTTTAATCCCCCTGTAACCGAATGTGAATAATAATTTAATTGTCTATTGTCTTATACTACAGTGAGTTTCACCCTAAAAGGAAATTCTAAATATGGATCAATTCGATGGTCCTCAAAATGCTATTGAAGTGTTTGGATTAACAAAATCTTTCGGTCGCATATCAGCCCTGAGAAATCTTGAAATTAGCGTCCCATGGGGCACAGTGCTCACGATACTAGGAATGAATGGATCCGGAAAATCAACCCTCATTAAAATATTGGCTACTATCGCCAAGCCAGATCATGGCACAATCCAAATTGCGGGACTAAATCCTTCTGAGTCAGGTAAAAGTATCCGCCGTAATATAGGCTTCATAACACACACTCCATTGCTCTATCCCGAGCTCACTGGACGTGAAAACCTGCGATTATTTACTCGATTGTTCGGACTAACAGATTATGATGACTCTATAAATGAAATTTCAATAAAGATGGGCCTAGCACTCCAATTAGACAAGAAGGTCAGCTCGCTATCTCACGGAATGAGGAAAAGAATAGACATAGCCCGGGCTATGCTTCATGAGCCCTTGATATTGCTTATGGATGAGCCGGAAAGCGGCTTAGATCAACAGGCTTTGGAACTCCTTTCCTATATAGTTGAAGATACTGTCAAGAAAAGCTGCACGGTAGTTATGACCACTCACAATTTAGGATGGGCTAGCAGCTTAGCCACTCAAGTCGCTATCCTTTCCAAAGGGACAATAGTCCACCATAGCATGGACTCACCACAAGAAAATTCTGGACTTGATTCAATCTATAAAAAATATTCTGGAACCAACAGATGATAAATTTTTGCAAAATAATAGGGTCGATCGTATGGAAAGATATTCTTTTGGAATCACGAACCAAGGATATTCTGCTGTCAGTAATTTTATTCGCGTCACTGGTGTTGCTGATTTTCAATTTTGCAGTTGAACCTACTACACAGATAATGGCAATAGTGGCGCCTGGCATTATGTGGATATCTATCACATTCGCAGGAGTGCTAGGACTCACGCGTTCTTTGGCCTTGGAAAAAGAGAGTGGCAATCTACATGCATTGATGACATCACCAATTGGTAGAGAGGCAATCTTCTTCGGTAAAATGCTTGGGAATTTTTTATTTATGTTTTTCACTGTGGTTATAGTGTTCCCAATATTTACTGTACTTTTTAATGTATCTACATTTTCAATTAACCTATATTTAATAGCGATACTTACCATCATGGGAACGTCATGCGTAGGAACGCTCTTTGCCACTATGGCAATCAACACGCGATCTCGAGAAATTATGCTACCTCTACTTTTTTTCCCTTTAATCGTACCTATTATTATTGCCGCGGTAGAAGCAACGGGCCCATTGATAACCAATGCTAGTGCTGGTTCTCAATATCAGTGGATTTACCTGCTGGGCGTCATGGACTTAATTTTGCTGGTAATCTGCCCATTGGGATTCAGTATTATCATCGAAGAATAGGTGTTGATCATTTATTTCTCTTATCCTAAATTGACACTCTAACTAGCCCCTGATATATTTGTGGGTAGGAATTAATAGTACTAAAAGGTGGTAGTTTTATTAGCTCGCAATGACTTTCCGGTTTAATTATAAGAATTGCACGCCTATAAGTTTGTTTCGGTATTCGTTGTAATTGCGAGTGCGGCCACCTGATACCCCGATACACAAAATCTGGTTCTTCAGTTTGTTGCGCCCGCCAATTCGCTCAATAACATTGTATGGATTTGGAGACATCCGTTGAAAAAACACGACTTTGTTGTACGATTTGGAGGAGAAGGCGGAGCAGGACTGCTTACCGTAGTTACTGCAATGTCGCAAGCCGCCGCAGAAGTTGGATATCACGTGCAAACTTTTGCTACCTTTCCATCTCAAATTCGCGGGGGTCCCACATGGTTTCAACTCAGAATATCTACCTCCGACATATTGAGTTCGGGGGACGAATTAGATGCCCTAGTAGCTTTTAACCAAGAAGCATATGAACAACATCGTAGTGAAGTGAGTGACTCAGGCGTTATTATCTATAACTCAGAGGAATTCGAACTAGATGACGATGGGAAAAGTTTTGGTATGCAATTTGATGAATTGGCCAAAACCACAGGCAATAACCGCGCAGCAAACTTTGTGGTGATGGGCGCCTTGGCTCACCTCGTAGACCTTCCCATGTCAATTTTGGAAACTTTTAACAAAGAAAAATATACCCGTGGACGTCCTAGTGATGAACAAATAGTATCCTCAAATAACCATGCATTAAAATTGGGGAAAGAAGAGGCTATCAAGAGCGGATTCAGTCTCGGTGAACTAGCAGAACCCAACAAACCAGATGTTGAACAGATCCTTGTTAACGGCAATGAGGCCATCTCTTTAGGTGCGATGGCATCAGGAGTTGAATTCTTTGTCGGGTATCCTATTTCCCCAGCCACCACAATACTAATTTGGATGGAGAAAAATCTTGTCGGCCCAGGCAAAATTGCATATCAGGCAACATCGGAAATAGAATCTATAACATCTATTCTGGGAGCGGGATACGCTGGGAAAAAGGCCATGACTTCAACAGCAGGGCCAGGCTTCTCGTTAATGAGTGAAGGACTCGGTCTCGGATGGATGGCTGAAATACCGGTAGTGGTAGCCAATATTCAGAGAGGTGGTCCTTCTACTGGCCTTCCTACAAAAACTGAACAGTCAGACCTGCTGACAGCCATTACCCCGTCTCACGGCGACATTAGCTTACCCGTTATAGCTCCCGGAACCGTTGAAGAGTGTTTTTATGCTGCTGTAGAAGCTTTTAACTGGGCTGAGAGATACCAAGGCCCGGTCGTTTTGTTGAGTGAACACGCTTTGTCAGAGCGTCAAAAAAATATCCCTAAGCCTAAAATTCAAAATCTCAAAATCGAAAAAAGGAAAGTATACGAAGGTAGTAACGGATATCAAAGGTACGAAAGTGCTGAGTTATCTCCTATGCCTATACCAGGAAACCCTGGCGGCTATGTCGCCAATGGAAGCGAACATGATGGGATAGGAGACACTACGCATCTACCAGCACGCCATGTACAAATGACCGAGCGAAGATTCAGCAAGCTGAAATTGCTTCAAAATGGCTATTACGAGGAGAAAAATCCAGAGGCTTCAATAATAATAATGCCTTGGGGAGGTTCAAAAGGCCCCGCTCAGGAAGCTTACGAGCAATTCTTCAACGGCGACTCTGGGATAGGCTGGGCGTACACCATGTTCCTCAATCCTTTGCCAATTGAGTTAGTGAATACCCTAAAAACCAAAAATTTGGTAATAGTCCCGGAATTAAATTATCAAGGTCAATTCTCAAGTGTTTTACGTTCACAAGGTATAAACGCCATCTCTATAAATCAATATACAGGGCTTCCTTTTAAAGTGAACGATCTGGTAAAACAAATCAATAAACTCGTATCCGAACATGCAAGGCAAGGTGCTTCTAAATGAGCTCAAGAAACTCCGAATATGATTTCAAATGGTGTCCTGGTTGTGGTGACTTTGGAGTCCGGAGGGCTCTCGAGCAAGCCCTGAAAAATTATGTAATAGAGACTGAAGTTCCAGTTGAAACAAATGTTGTCGTCGCAGGTATAGGATGCTCGGGAAATATGGTTCATCTTCTAGAAGGACCACAGCCATATGGCTTCCATGGAGTTCATGGAAGAACACTCCCCATTGCGATGGGAGTTAAGATGAGTCGTCCCGAATTGAACGTTGTTGTAACGGCGGGGGATGGGGATTTTCTGGGAATAGGATTGGAGCATGTTGGACCTCAGGCAGCAAGAAACCTAAACATCACTGCGGTAGTAATGGACAATGGAGTGTACGGACTCACGAAAGGACAAAGTTCACCCACAACCGACATTGGTACGATTACCAGTTCAACTCCCTACGGCAAAGTAGAATCATCAGTGAACCCTTTGAGGCTTTATCTAACCATGGGTGTGACATATCTCGCTTCGGCGATGTCAAGCAAAGTTAAAGATATGACTCGTCTCATGTTGGGAGCAATGATGCACCCTGGATTTTCGATCGTACATGTACAATCTCCATGTACGGAATATAACGATACTTATGAACTGCTAAAGGGTAATCCAAGTAAAGGCATAGCACCAGTTGCTTGGACAGTGGAGGATGATCATGATTCTAGCAGTATCGAGGCGGCGTTTAATGTATCAAGCTCAGGCGGAATACCAATGGGACTAATCTATGAGAATTCTGAACGCCCTACATTTGATCAACAAATTGACAATCTCGGAAAGAAAACTGAATCAAGAAACGTTGAAGAGTTGATAAGCGCATATTCCATCTCCGATAGCTAGACTCTAATTCTCGGAACTGAATCGAGATTGGATTGTCACTTGGCAAAGCG
This sequence comes from uncultured Dehalococcoidia bacterium, assembly GCA_964570875.1. Taxonomy (GTDB): domain Bacteria; phylum Chloroflexota; class Dehalococcoidia; order Lucifugimonadales; family CATQGZ01; genus CAZMZE01. Next base: position 129,823 of record CAZMZE010000012.1, on the reverse strand, counting down.
CCTAGGATTTGCGATTCTCCACCGATTCCCGGATAAATCCAGCAACCTCTGAAGTTGATGTGCCCGGACCAAACACCGCTCTCACACCCATCTCCTCCAACTCTGCTCGATCGTCTTCAGGTATTATGCCTCCCGCAACTACTACTACATCGTGCATGCCGTTCTTATCCAATTCTCGGAAAATTAATGGGAAAAGTTCTTTGTGTGCTCCGGAAAGTATGCTGAGGCCTATAACATCCACATCCTCTTGGAGGGCTGCACGCACAATCATTTCCGGGGTTTGACGTATACCCGTGTAAACCACTTCCATTCCTGCATCTCTAAGTGATCTAGCTATTACTTTGGCTCCCCTGTCATGGCCATCTAAGCCAGGCTTAGCAACCAATACTCTAATGATGTTTGACACCTTTGTCCCTACCTCCCCTTCGTATCTCTGTCAACGAGCTCGACTAGAGTACCTTTGGTTGAGCGGGGATGCAAGAAAGCTATCATCCCGGCAAGTCCTTTTCTGGGAACCTTATCTATTAGATCTACATTCTGGTCGGACAGGCGCTTTAAAGTTGCCTGCAGATCATCTACTTCAAAACAAATATGGTGTAGCCCTTCACCCTTTTTATCTATAAATTTTGCTATCCCCCCATTAGGATCTGTTGGTTCAATGAATTCTAGTTCAGTGCCACCAATCTTTACGAGTGCCGCCTTGACAGATTGATCTTGAATAAGTTCGACTTCAGGTTGTTCAATATCAAAAAGATTACTGTACAATTTCAATGTACTTTCTATGTCTCGGACCGCCATACACACATGATGTAAATGTCGTGCGATACAAGCTGGAACGGTCGTTTCTTCTTGCATTAAGCTCCTTCTTCTTTCCAATGATTTTTGTTTGTTTGAAACCTCTAAAATCCACCTAGGTTTACAATAGTCAAAACCCTAGTATATTCCGGGCTATAATCAAGCGTTGAATTTCCGAAGATCCTTCATAAATTTCTGTAACTTTCGCATCTCGGTAATTTCGTTCAACATCTGTAGGTGCAAAATATCCAGTACCTCCATGTATCTGAACGGCTTTATCAGCCGTCTCTACCGCTATCCTCGAGGCGAACAATTTTGCCATTGACGCTTCCTTCACAAATGGAAGGCCTTTATCGCTAAGTGATGCGGCATTATATACAAGGTGTCTCGCGGCTTCAATATTGGTTGCCATTTCCACAAGCATCCATTGTATGCCTTGAAAATTGGCAATGTTTTGACCAAAGGCCTGTCTTTCCTGTGAATAGTTAACAGCTGATTCATATGCAGATTGAGCAATTCCTAGCGCTTGAGCTGCCACTTCAATACGGCTTATATTTAGTGCGCCCATTGCTTGCTTGAATCCCTGGCCCTTGGACCCCAGCATGTGACCTTCAGGGACACGACTTCCTTCAAAGTTAATTTCGGCTGTTGAAGATGCCCGAAGTCCCATTTTCCCTTGTTGTTTAGTCACCGTCATTCCAGATGTATTTTTTTCCACCACGAATGCGTTGATCCCACGTGATCTCATGTTACGATCCAAGGTTGCCATTATGACGAAAATATCGGCTTCACCAGCATTAGTGATGAAGTGCTTTGTCCCGTTCAAAATATAATCCGGCCCATCCTTGGTTGCAGTAGTACTTAAGGCTGCCGAATCACTACCGGAATTCGGTTCAGTCAAAGCGAATGCACCTATTTTCTCTCCTTCAACCATGGAGGCAAGAATCTTCTTTTTCAAGTCAATCGAGCCGAAGAGATTTATTAGCCTTGTGCAGAGGGAAAGATGAGCAATATAAATAACTCCAGTAGCTGCACATCCCCGTGATAACTCCTCAACCACAATTGCAGATTGGAGGGCAGTGCCTCCGGTACCACCAAAATCTTCATCTATAGTTAGGCCAAAGAGCCCAAGTTCAGCGAGTGCCTGAAAATTCTCCCAGGGGAATTCTGCTTTTTGATCGTAATGCCCTGCATTAGGCGCAAGTTGGTTATTAGCAAATTCTCTGACAGTCTTTTGCAATAGAATGTCTTGTTCTGTAAGAAAATAACCTGTCAATTTTTATCATCCCATCAGTATTCTAGTGCTAGAATTTACGTTAAAAATCTAATAGCATTTTTGCTATGGCCGTTTATCCAATCAAAGGTTAGAACGGGTTAAATTCGCGTTGTTCTCCGAAGACCCCTCTAAATATACCTGAAATTTCACCAAGAGTTGCATAGGCTTCTACACATTCTACTATGGCTGGAACCGTGTTTTCAGAACTTTTTGCCACCTCTTGGAGTCTGTGTAGAGAGAGTTCTACTACAGAATTGTCCCTCTCCGAACGAACACGGGAAAGACGTTCTAGTTGGGTACGGGTGGCTTCAGGATCAATACTTTGAATTTTACCGATCGGGGGTGTCGGTGCCTGATATTTGTTTACCCCAACCACAACATTGTCTCCGTTCTCTACAGCCTGTTGATGCTTGTATGCACTTTCATGAATCTCGCGAATTTGATACCCCTCTTCGAGTGCAGATAACGCACCACCAAGATCCTCTATACGATCAATATGTTTGAAAGCTTCCACTTCCAGTCTATCCGTGAGATTTTCAACGTAGTACGAGCCCGCCAACGGATCAACAGTATCGGTTACACCACTTTCATATGCCAACAACTGTTGTGTTCTGAGAGATAGTTGAACGGACTCCTCTGTTGGTAATGCTAAAGCCTCATCTCGAGAATTGACGTGTAGAGATTGAGTACCTCCAAGTACGGCAGCTAATGCCTGTAGAGTGGTCCTTACGACGTTATTATCCGGCTGTTGAGCCGTTAAAGTAACCCCTGCCGTTTGAGTATGGAACCGAAGCATACAAGACCGTTCATTTTTAGCACCAAATCTATCAGTCATAATCTTTGACCAAATGCGACGGGCCGCTCTGTATTTAGCAACTTCTTCGAACAGATTACTTTGCGCAACAAAAAAGAAAGAGAGTCGCCCCGCTATTTTATCAACGTCGAGACCAGATGCTATTGCCGCCTCAACATAAGCAATAGCGTTAGAAAACGTGAAGGCTAGTTCCTGTACGGCATTGGCTCCAGCTTCACTCATGTGGTAACCACTTATACTTATGGTATTCCATCTTGGGACATTCTGGCTGCAATACTGGAAAACATCTGTCACCAGCCTTATAGACGGTCCTGGCGGGTATATGTATGTCCCTCTTGCTATGTATTCCTTCAAAATGTCATTTTGAAGCGTTCCACTTAGATCCTTCGGATTTACACCCTGCTTCTTTCCTACAGCGATATACAAAGCCAACAATATTGAAGCTGTGGAATTGATGGTCATAGACGTACTTACCCTATCAAGAGGTATCCCATCAAAAAGAAGTTCCATATCGGCTAAACTACTGATGGGTACACCGACACGGCCAACCTCTCCAACGGACATCGGATCATCAGAGTCATACCCCGTCTGGGTGGGCAAATCAAAAGCGATGCTTAGGCCATTCTGTCCCTGGTCCAGAAGATATCGGTAACGTCGATTGGATTCTTCCGGGGAGGCTAAACCAGCATACTGCCGCATGCTCCATAGGCGCCCGCGATACATATTGGGCTGAACTCCTCTTGTGTAAGGATATTCACCCGGGTACCCAAGCTTATTAGCGTACTCTGAATGTTCAGTATCGTCCGGAGTATACACTGTATCTACATCCAGATCGGATGAAGTTGAAAAATTGTCCTTGCGTTCAGGAAATTTCTTCTTGACGGGACTCAGGGTGTCTTCCCTCCAGCTTTCCCGATTGTCACTAGGCATTGTCCAAGCCACTCTCCTAATATTATTTCTTTAAATACAAAGGTCCAATCGAGTTTAGTTAACCAGATGGGTGGTGTCAATTTACAGATATGCAATCAGAGATCTATTGAAAGTTTCCTTGACACTTTAACGGGATGGTACTTTAGAATATGAAAGTAGATCGCTATCAAACTTATGATTTCATAAGCAGCTAAACAGCACGAGGATAAAATGGCCACAGATCGACTGGTATCAGGCAAATCCAATGTCGAAGACGGCTCCCTCGATAGATCTCTTCGTCCTAGGAGCCTATCTGAATATGTGGGCCAGCAGACAGTTAAAGAAAATCTCAGCATAGCTATAAAAGCAGCCCTAAAAAGGGGCGAACCTCTCGACCACACGCTTTTTTACGGACCGCCTGGACTCGGGAAAACAACCCTTGCTAGCATTTTGTCTACAGAGATGGGGGTGCGACTTAAAACCACGTCTGGCCCAGCCATAGAGAGAGCCGGTGATATGGTCGCCATACTTACCCAGCTTCAGAAAGACGATATATTGTTCATAGATGAGGTGCATAGACTCTCTAGAGTAGTGGAAGAAGTCTTGTATCCCGCAATGGAAGACTTCTTTGTTTCTTGGGTAATAGACAAAGGACTTAAAGCCCGTAGCATGAATCTTAGTATCAAACCTTTTACTTTGGTCGGCGCTACAACTCGTTACGGTATGGTTAGTGCCCCTCTCCGAGATCGTTTTGGTAGCGTTAATAGACTAGATTTCTATGACCATGAGGCTATGAGAGATATTATTCAAAGGTCCACCAGTATACTAGAAATTGCGGCAGAACCCGATGGTGTAGATGAACTCGCGCGTCGTTCGAGAGGCACTCCTCGGATAGCGAACAGATTACTTAGGCGTGTGCGGGACTACGCCCTGGTAGTAGCAGACAACGTTGTTACCCGTGAAGTGACTATCGAAGCACTAGACAAACTTGAGGTAGACAAACTCGGCCTAGATAAAATGGACCACCAAGTTCTACGGTCAATAATTGAAAAATTTTCCGGTGGTCCAGTTGGCTTAGATACGCTGGCCGCATCCATCAGCGAAGATCGAGACACGATTGAGGATGTGTGCGAGCCGTTTCTTTTGCAGGAAGGATTCATAGAGCGTACCCCAAGGGGTAGAGTCGCAACACCTTTGGCTTACCAGCACTTGGAAATCAAATATCCCGGCAACCCATCCTTGCAAGGTCGCCTAATAGGCTAATTGCTAAGATACAGCTACTTTTTGTTTCCGACTCGAAATCCGAGATTCAACAAGGTCTCGATGCTTGATTTTTGGACTAACTACCGCAGGATCAAAGCCACCGATATTCTCCATGTGGCCTGCAGAATTCTCTTTAGAGGCATTAGCATCTGTATTTATTGTTGACTCGATTGCCTTGTAATTCATTTGATACAGATGGGAGTATAAGCCTTGTAGCCCCATCAGTTCTGCGTGGTTGCCTGTCTCTATAACTTCTCCGTCCTTAAGGACCACGATCATATCTGCGTCACGTATTGTGGATAATCTATGGGCTATAACTATTGATGTGCGTCCACGGAGAAGGTTAGTCATGGCCTTTTGGACCATCACTTCCGTATGGCTATCGATGTTTGCTGTCGCTTCATCAAGTATAAGTATTTTGGGATCGGTTATGATGGCGCGAGCGAAGCTGAGAAGCTGTCTTTGTCCCACACTCAAATTAATCCCTCGCTCGTGTAGGTAGGTATCGTATCCAAATTCAAGCTCCATTATAAAATCATGCGCGCCTACCGCTTTGGACACTTCCACCATCCGAGAATCACTAACATCTTTGTGAATATATTTTATATTTTCTCTAACTGTTCCCGAAAACAAAAAAGGCTCCTGCAATACCATACTTATTTGACTAGACAGGGAGTGCCTTGTGACTTCTCTTATATCAAACCCGTCCACAAATATACCGCCTTTTCCTTTTTGAACTTCGTAGAACCTGTTAATGAGTGATACCAATGTCGTCTTGCCGGCCCCTGTAGGCCCTACTATTGCCACAGTTTGCCCAGATTCAATCTGAATGTTGACATCCTTCACAACGTCTTCTGATCCATATCCGAAAGTCACATTTTTCAATTCAACTCTTCCACTTATTTGAGGCATTTCAATAGCATTCTGGGAATCTTCAAAATCAGGCTTTTGGTCCAGTAATTCAAAAATCCTTATCCCAGATGCCATAGACCTTTGGAGTTGCGTATATTGCATCGCAAGATTCCGTACAGGATCGAAGAAGCGCTGTATATACATCACAAAAGCTATCATAGCGCCAATTTCAAAAGCATTAGCGATTATCATTCTTGACCCAAAAAGAATTACTATGGCAATGGCAACTCCCATTAAGATATCAACCAGCGGCAACAGGCCGGCCGAGAGCCTGTTAGCAAAGTTACTAGAATCTTTCAGTTCCCCAGTTTTGCTATCAAAATCGGTCATGTTTTTGAGTTGCCTATTCATGCTCTGTACCACTCGCACTCCAGTGATACTCTCATTTAGATTGCCGTTAACAATCGATGCTGCCGTTCTTACTCTGACGAAAGCCCTGAGTGCATAGGGTTGCCACACCATTAATCCAAAAGCAAATATTGGTAAAACTAGCATTGAAATTAAGGCAAGTTGTGTATTCAATATAAACAACACCACAATTATGCCTACAAGACTAATCAGGTCTCCAAGCGTCACTACCAGGATCGTCATGAACTCTTGCAATTGCCCTACGTCGCCTTGGACCCTAGACATTATTCTCCCCAACTCAGTTTTGTCGTAGAAGGAAATGGACAATTTCTGCAGATGCGCAAACATGTCTTGTCGCAACCGATAAAGTATACCTTGAGCCACTATAGTCATAGAGAGTTGTTGGATAAAATTGGAGCCGAAATTTAATACAGCCAAAACAATGAATATCCCAAACACCAGAGAAAGACCCGAAAAATCACCATTAGATATAAAACTATCTATGCCGACTTTTATGAGCCATGGAAATGCAACTTGGGTAGCGGAAAATACCAGCATTGACACTAAAGCGACGATGGCTGACTTTTTATGGGCAAAGATGTAAGGAACAATTTTTCTAACCACATTTTTGTCATATGCAGTACCAAAAATTTCCTCCCCACCAACGGCAAGTTTCCTGTTTTTTGTCTTACTACCTAAAGCACCAATCATTGGGCTGCACCTACAGTTCCCACTGCGCCCATATCTATCTCTCTCATCACTTCCTCCTGAGGTCTGAGTTGTAACTCGTAGATCTCTCTGTAGGGTCCTGAATTTGCCATAAGCTGACTATGGGTCCCTTGTTGAACAATCTCTCCCTTATCGATAACAACTATGGTATCTGCCCTTTGTATTGTTGCAATTCTGTTGGCTATAACAAAAGTTGTTCTGTCCCTCATCACCACTTCCATCGCCTTTGTAATTTTTTCTTCAGTAGCAGCATCAACACTAGAAGTCGAATCATCTAATATCAATATGGGTGGATCTAGCAATATCGCTCTGGCTATTGCCATTCGCTGTCTTTGACCACCAGACAGAGTGGTTCCTCTTTCTCCCACCGGAGAATCGTAGCCTTCGGGCATCGATTCTATAAAGTCATGTAGCTGAGCCAGCTTGGCCGCACTAATTATTTGTTCCATCGAAGAATCTGGTCGGCCATAAGCTATATTTTCACGAATAGTAGTACTGAACAAGAAACTATCTTGCTGAACTAACCCTATGTTTTTCCTCAGGGATTCAAGCGTGATGTCCTGAACGTTAATTCCATCTATTCTAATAGCTCCCTCGGTAACGTCATAAAAACGTGGAATTAGATCTACAAGTGTGCTCTTACCACTACCGGGGGCACCAAGGATAGCCGTCACCTGGCCAGGGGGTACCTCAAGATCAATTCCATTTATCACTGATGCAGTATCATTGTATCTAAAATGCACATTCTGGAACTCCACAGATCCATCTACTCGACCAACATTCCTAGCTCCCATGGATTGTCTCACTGGTGATTCATAATCCAGTATCTCGAACAATCTTTGCCCGGCCGATGTTGCCCTCGCATATGCGTGCACTAACTGTGCGGTCATCTTGACTGGCATGGCCAGAATCTGCATGTATAGAACAAATTGAGCCAACTCGCCAATAGACATATCTCCATTTATAACCGCTCGCCCTCCCAGCCAAAGAATTAACCCAAGGGATATCAGAAAAACAAATCCCGTAAATGAAGAATTTATAGCGTGCAACTTTTCAGCCTCAATCGAATCTTCTGCCACTCCTTTATTGTGGATCTCGAATTTCGATTGTTCATAGTTTTCTGACACAAAAGCCTTAACTACCTTCACTCCTGTGAAATTCTCCTGAAGTGTCGTGCTTAATTCTGCTGTTTTTTCATGAGCCGCAAGCCAAATTTTCCTCATCCTCATACGAAGTAGAGAAGATTGGAAAGCTGCTGGGGGTAAAAAACTCATGCTCGCCAATCCTAAACGCCAGTCCAAAGTGAGTAAAATCGTAGAAACCACAACGAACAATATTGCAAAATAAGGCGTCCTGATTATTCCAGTATTTACAAACATCCGGACACTTTCCACATCTGATATGGCCCTAGACATAAGGTTCCCTGTATGTTGACGGTCATGGAACCCAAAACTCAGATTCTGCAAATGATCGTAAAAGCGATTCCGTAGTTCATAAGCAACTACCTGAGACAAATTTTCCCCTACATGAGTCTGTAGAAAAGCAAATATCCCCCTAACCAAACTCAAGCCCAATATCAGCAATACAAATATTAGGACAGTGCCCAGTATTGGTTGCCCAGAATCGGCCAATTCAACGATTTCATCTATCGAGTATCCGATGGCTTTTGGAAGTAGCAAGTAAACTGTAGCAGCGCCAATAACCGACAAATAAGCAGCTGACAAGTGTAATTTATGCGACAAAGTCATTCTGAAAATTCGAAGAACTATGTTCAAAGGGGGAGACTCCTGGACCGTGCTGTGGCTTAGACCGGTTACTTTATACGACATTCGTAAGACGACGGACCCGAGTCACAAAAGGTGATGCTATATTTTTAATTGATTGTTATTCAATCCCTTTAATTCATGCAGAATAATTCATGATTCAAACATATGATAATCTGAATCATGATTATGCGCAATACATTATAAGGCCTTTATATTGTTGTTTTATACAAATTTTATACTTGTAAAAATATAGTCGGATTCTCTCTAGCTTTTGTTGACCTCAATCTAGAGGCAGGAGGAAGTCGTCCGCACACGTGAACAATCAGTATGCTGTTCTAGTAGAGATTGCGGTCTGGTGGCTTCACTATCCAAAATATATGCCCCCGAGGCTCTCTTTCTCCTATAGCCTCAATAAGAAGCGCATATTCAAGCCGGGTGCGTTTCATTATTTGGTAAATTGCAGTTTTATCACGAGGGCTAGCATCGATCCATAACTGGAAAAGTTGCTTATCTAAATTTAACCCATCTTGCTGAAGGCTGGATCGTATTTTTAGCATATAGTGTCTCGGACTTTGGCGTTCCCTGTATGGCATTTCAATTTGTCGTATAGGCACCATTACATCAATTAATGTAGCTGATTTACCAAGATGTCGACTTATGCGACCAGCCAAATCGTGAGCTTCATCGATTCTACCAATAGATATCAATTTTCGTACTTCTTCACCACGCTCACTAGCTAGATTCACATGTGCTTTAGCACGACGCACATCAGACCCGCTCATGTTCAGAAAAATGGTTTCCTTAGTGGTTTTAATCCAATACAGATTGTCTCCAGGGACTGAAGAAGCGGAAGCCACCGTTGTTCCTCCAGCAGCAATAGCTGTAATTAATACCAGAGCAAATCCAACGACAATTGGCTTGGCTATTGGCTTCCAAAACCAAGGTGTTTTCCACCAGGAACCAGAATTTTGCTTTTCTAGCTCCTGCATCATTGTTTTAAGCCCCTTTATCCGTGCTTCTGGATTAACAGGAATTGACTTGGAAGTTTGTGCTGTCAGAGCAGCAATTTCTAGCAAAGGGATTAATTCTTCCGCATAATCCGGGTAGCGCTTAGCACACTCAGCAGGATTTTCACCAATAGCCACACGCCTCAGGCAATCATCTAATATATCTTCTATTGCCATTACTTTTCCTGTTCCATGTTCATCTCTGACTGTCCTTCCAATTTTTGAAGGTCATTTGCTGGCAACAGTTTTTTTAATTTTTTTAGTCCTGAATGCTGTAGTGCTTTTACAGCATTTTCTTTCTTATCCACAACAGATGCTGTCTCAGCAATTGATAATCCCGCTACGAAACGCAGTCTTATTACTTCTTTTTGTAAGTCCGTGAGTTCTCTGAGGCCAGCCTGTATTGATTGCATCCTCAAATTAATATCCACAACATGTTCAACATCTTCTGGATTGAGAGAAGATTCATCATGTAAAGATGAGGCCTCTTCTAATGGTACAGCCGTACCTCTGCTTTTTTTCCTGTAGTAGTCAACAACTAAATTGTGAGCAATTTTAAAAATCCATGAAGAGAATTGATACCCCTGCCATCGGAAGGACTGGATTGATTGGATCATTTTGACAAAGACTTCTGCTGTAATATCCTCAGATTCTACAAAACTGCTAGTCTTGAATGAAACATAACGAAATATCCTGTCATAGTATCTCTCATACAGGATTGAGATTGACAAAGCATCACCTTGCTGGGCTTTGCCAACAATTTCTTTTTCGGAATGCGGGGTATCACGTTCACCCTGCATTTCTAATTTCCTCTCCAAATCAACAACAATGGTTTGAAGCACCACTGGCTAACACTCCGTCCAATTATATAACGTTATTGCTAAGACAAAGGTTAGTTGTTGAAAAAAAACAATGATAGCCTGTAGAAGCTATTGATATTTTAGAAATTCAAATCTGTCGCCACTCTCTACCGTAAGCCCCTTCCTGTGATACAATAAACTGCCGATCTTAGACTAAAAGATGACAATAAAATAAACGACTTGAAGAGGCCTCTTAACTATGGACAATAATACCTTACAACTTGAACCCCGAACTGTAACGGGGAAAAAGGTTAAACAACTACGCCAGAAGGGGTACACTCCGGTGCACCTATACGGTTCAGGTATCGAAGCCTCCTCACACCAAATAGAGACCCAAGTCCTGGGACAGATTATACCTGAAGTAGGTACCAATATACCGGTAACAATTAAAGTACTTGGAGACGAAGCAGATCACGTTTGCTTTATAAGGGAAATACAACGACATCCCGTATCCGAAGAGTTGTTACACGTTGACTTTCTAAGAGTTGACGTCACCAAGATCATACAGTCCCAAGTACCCATAACATTGATTGGCGAACCTCCTGCTGTACAAAACTTAGGAGGTACTCTTATTCAAGCTCAACAGTTCCTAATTATTGAAAGCCTGCCACTGGATGTGCCTGGTTCGGTTGAAATAGACATATCAGATCTTGACACTTTTGAAAAAGCGGTTTACATACGAGATATCACCGTTGGAGATAATGTCACTGTCACCGCAGACCCTGATCAAATGGTCGCTCGAGTTATAGCACCTAGAGTTGAAATTGAAGAAGAGGTCGAAACTGAGGGAATAGAAGGTGAGGAAGGTCTGGAAGGTGAAGAAGCCGAGGAATCTGAGCCTACAGAGGAATAAATATACTCCGATCTCATCCTTAGAAATTCAGTTCTTTTTCAACCCACACGGTACGGAGCAAGTTGTTCCGTGTTGAGTTCTATGCCCAATCCAGGCCTATCTGGAGGGCTTACAGAACCGTCATTGACTTTGAGAGTATCTTTGAACATCTTGCCCCACATTGGATCTGTAGAGTCACGATAATATTCCACCGTGAGGCCATTTGGCACCGCCGACACAAGGTGTACGTGTACATCCTGGTTTCCATGAGGTGCTACTGGTAAATCGTGTGCCTGTGCAAGTGCAGCCACTTTCATGAATTCTGTAATTCCACCCATTATCAATGCATCAGGTTGAATAATAGCAACACACCTATTTTCAATCAGGTCTCTAAACCCATATCGAGTATATTCATTTTCCCCGGTGGCAACTGGTATAGCTGTAGCTTGACTTATGAGCTTGTGCCCCTGGTAATCATCTGGATTAACTGGTTCCTCAAACCAGAAAATGTCGTACGGTTCCATTTTCCTAGCGATTTCTATGGCCTCATAGTAACGATAAGCACAATTAGCATCAACCATTAATTTCACATTTGGTCCTACAGCTTCACGCACAACCCTTACACGTTCAACATCTTCATTGATTGTTGCTCCGCCTATCTTCATTTTGATCGCGTTGGCTCCTAAGGAGACACTTGCTTCCATCTCTTCAGCTAAATCAGAAAGCCCTTTGCCTTCCTCGTAATATCCCCCAGCAATGTACACAGGTACAGTATTAGAGTAACCACCCAATAGTTTATAGACAGGCCTTTTGGCCACCTTGCCTTTAATATCCCATAACGCGATATCTATACCGCTGATAACCCGTGTTGTTATACCTCTCCTGCCAACAAGTTTCGGTTGCCACATTTCTTCCCATATGCGCTCGTTATCAAACGGATCTTGGCCGATTACATACTGTTTTAGATGTTCAGTTATGCTACGGCCAATGTCTTCGGCTTCTTGTACAGCACCACTCAACCCTATACCGTTTATCCCTTCGTCCGTTTCGATTTTTATGACATCTAATCCAGCAGTTGGATATATATAGCGACCATTCCTGATGGGCTTAGGCCTTTTCCATCTATATGTTTCCATCTTTACATCTGTTACTTTCATAGATTAACCTCCGAGTGTTGACTTTTGTGGTCCAACTTCTCCATATTTGACTAGATTAGCGCATTCACGGCATTCTAACATAGAGCAACCGAGGATGAATTTCAGCATACATTTACACAAACTTGTGTGGCGTAATCTGCTAGTTCTGCAAAACAGATGGTTAATAGGCGATGGATTGTCAATGACCTATAGCTTTATTTAAGCAGTTACTGCTAAGATTCGCTAATCTAAAGATAGGTTATTGAAATGACACGTGTCCATATTCTGGGAGCCGGAACACCAACACCGACTCCAACTCGATTTGGATCATCATACGCGATTGAAACTGGTGACGATAAAATCATGGTGGATTGCGGACCATCTGCGACTCACAAGCTAGTCAAAGCAGGCCTATGGCCCACCGATATTGACTATATTTTCTTTACACACCATCATTTTGATCACGACGTTGACTACCCATGCTTCCTGTTGTGCCGATGGGATCAAAGCATTGGTAGAGAAAACCAACTCAAAGTTTTCGGCCCAACTTTAACCGAACAAATTACAGAAGGCATCATTGGTGATGAAGGGCTTTTCGCCCACGACTGGAAAGCAAGAATAAACCATCCAACCAGTCAGCAAGTATATATGAATCGTGGTGGCAAATTACCCCGGAAGCCACCGCAGGTGCAGGCCAAGGATGTAGGACCAGGGAAAATTTTTTCTGGAAGTGGCTGGGAAGTATCCGCAGCCGATGCAGAACACGTGCAGCCGTATTTAGATTCTCTTGCATATAGGCTTGATACTAGCGACGGTAGCATTGTATTTACTGGCGATACCCAGCCTTGTCAAAGTGTAACTCAACTGGCAAAAGGAGCAGATGTAATGCTCTGCATGTGCTGGGATAACCAAGACTTGATGGACAATAACGGAGAAGCCAATCGCCAGTGTGGTACAACGGGTGCTGCCAAAATGGCACAGGAAGCTGGTGTCAAAAAATTGGTCTTGGTCCATATAGGACCTCATCTATCATCCCACGGACCCATGGAGCAAGGTATCGGCGAAATAGGCAATCTATATGACGGCGAAGTGATATTCTCGGACGAATTGATGAATTTCAGCATCTGATCCAGAAAGAAAGGTGTCGTGCAATATGCTTGGAGATCTTACTGGCAAACATGCGATTGTAACAGGCTCTGGTTCCGGCATAGGAACAGGGATAGCCTCAGTCATGGCATCTCTAGGAGCTTACGTCGCGATAGCAGATCTGGATGAAGAAGCATCTCAAAGAATTTCAGGTCAACTAAAAGGTAACACCATGGCAATAGTCATGGATGTAACAAAAATACAGTCAGTGCAACAAGCGGTAGACAAAGTACTCTCTGAATGGGGGCAAATAGACATTTTGGTAAACAACGCAGGTGTCGCTTCAGCAGGAAGCAGATCTTCATCGGGAGATCGAGAAATTGACTGGGACACCACGTTCGATGTGAACGTCAAAGGAGTAGTCCACTGTTGCAACGCTGTAATTCCGCACATGAAAGAACGACGGTACGGCAAAATAGTCAGTATTTCTTCTATGAGCGGGCATGCTCCAAGAAGACTAGGTGGAGCTTACGCAGCTAGTAAGGCTGCAGTACTACGGTACTCAAAAGGTTTGGCAGACGAACTTGCTTCTTTCAACATCAACGTGAACGCAATATGCCCAGGTGCGGTCTGGACAAAATTCCAAGAAGACGGAGCTCGCGCAACCCAACAGAATGACCCTGCGCTCTCTAGCGTTGATCCTGAACAGATATTCGAGGACAAATATAGTTCGATAATACCGTTGGGTCGCCCCCAGACTCCTGAAGATATCGGTAAAATGGCTGCGTTCTTAGCTAGCGACGACACGTGTAATGTTACCGGGCAATGTGTACACGTGGACGGTGGAGTAATCATTCGCGACTAAGTGTTTCTTACGGCATTACGGAGTCATCTCTTATCACTGTACTAGTTTGAATTAACTTACTTGCATTGGCTTAATAAAAACACAGCGAGTTGACTCCGATGACTTGACCGCAAGTCTGAAACACCTTGCCTGTGCTGGAGAAAATATTGATATTCGCAATCTGGTTCCGAAAGTTAGTAACCCTGTTGTCATTCTGTATGTGTACTCTACTGTTGGCTACGGCATGTGGGAAATCTGAACGTATGGAGCCTAGTACAATTCAAACGCCCACAGTAGCGTCCAAAATCTCAGCTTCAGAAAATATTCAGATTCTTCTGGCATCTACAGATATTAGCGTTGGTTCAAATCGCATAGTTTTTGGCCTGATGGACAAAACGGAGGGCTTGTTAAGAAATGCAGACATTGAAGTATCAACATTTTATTTGTCAGACAAGGGACCATCGGAGCCAATAGAGACTATGGATGCAATATTTAGGCAATGGCCTTCAAGTAATGCAGGCGTGTACACAATAACAGCTGATTTTGAAAGGCCCGGAGAGTGGGGACTAGCAATGAAAATTGTTGATTCAAGGCCTCAACCCTCATTTAGTTCGGTCGCTATTCAGGTTGCTGAATTCAGCAACACACCGTCAATCGGTTCTAGAGCTCCGCATAGTATCAACAAAACTATTGACAAAGTAGCTAGCATTGACCAATTAACCTCTGATCTCAATCCAGATTCGGGCCTCTACAAAATTACAGTCTCTGAGGCTATCAATTCAGGTATTCCTTCCGTGGTCATTTTTGCTACGCCCGCATTTTGTTCAACAAGTACTTGCGGTCCTCAGTTGAAAATATTGAAGATTTTAAAAGATATGTATTCTCACCAGGCTAATTTCATACACATTGAGGTATGGGATAACCCCCATGAGATAGATGGAGACATCGCGAACGGGAAGCTATCGCCAATACTTGACGAGTGGGGAATACAGACAGAGCCATGGAGTTTTGTACTAGATAGTCATGGAATAGTTTCATCTAAATTCGAGGGATTTGCTACAGAACAAGAAATCTCCGAAGCTCTACAAATAGTATTGCACGATTAGATGGCACCACAAACCAAATGCTAAAATTATCTGTAAATCTAGGCGTTGCTTTGAGCTATTTTGATTTGGGCCTGTATTATTTATTAAAGAACTGTAGGTGAATCTATGAGCAATGGGCCTTTGGGTGGAATGCTGAATTCGATCACAGAATACTCAGAGCTAAAACAAGAACTGAGCCTGTTCAACCGTAGATTTTCAAAAGCCGAGGCTCTGAAAGAAGTTGCCCCACTTTTATTAGCAACGCTTGCGCATGATTTGGATCGTTCGATTTTACTAGTTACGCCCACATCTCAACATGCGCGGAATTTGCAAAATCAGATTTCCGCTTGGATTAGAGACGATACAAAAATATTACTCTTTCCTGAGACAGAAATATTGCCTTTTGAACGGCTTGTATCGGATCCGATAACATCTCATGAAAGACTTAGAGGGCTTTCAACGCTGTCAAAGTCTAAATTAGAACCAAAATTGGTAATCTCCTCAGCCACATCTCTAATGCAAAAAACCGTTAGCCAGAGCAGTTTCAAATCTGCCGCAATAACAATCCAAATTGGCCAGAGCATTTCCTTGGAACAATTAGTTATTTCGTTAGACCAGTTAGGCTATACGTTCCAACCCACTGTGGATACTAACGGAACTGCAAGTCGGAAAGGAGGCATTATTGATGTATTTCCTGCCGATTCTAAATCACCCTTGAGAATTGAGTTCTGGGGTAACCGTATAGAAACCATTCGGTTTTTTGACCAGTTAACGCAACGTTCGTCCCAACAAACTAATTCGGCATCCATTTCACCTGCTAAAGAAATCCTCCCTAAATTTATTAACGAAGGATTAGTCACTCAACTGCTTGAAAAAATTGATTCTTCTAATTGTTCTACAGAAACAAAGAATAAATTAACTTCAGAAGTTGAATTTATAAGATCGGGTACCGAAATTGAGGAGGTAGGATTTTATACAGGGCTGTTCAGTCATGGTTCATTAATAGATTACGTAGAAGATGATTTTATTCTAATAACGTGTTCCCTTTCAGAAATTGATGGCCAAGCATCAGAATACGAGAAAAGGTCTGAAAATATTCGAATTGCAAAAGAACTCAGAGGGGAAATCCCAATTAATTTCCCTCCACCGCATTTTCCCTGGACTGAAATCAAGGACAAATTAGGGAAATTCAAGAAAGTTTTGGACCTTACTCAATGGGGTGCCACTGATTTGGATAGGAATAAAACACACCTCATTCCTTTCACTCAACCTCCTGATTTTTCAGGCAATTTGGACCAGTTAGACATTGAAATAGAACGCTTGATGCGCGAAAAAGCACAAGTAATAGCAGTCACTGGACATTCCATCCGGGTTAAGGAAATTCTACGTAAATATATTCAAGATACAGAACGTCAATCTACATTGTTTGATCACCCAATTCCTTGTTCAGTAATGGTAGTGCAAGAAGAAGGGGGATCCATAACGGATGGATTTACTATCGATATAAATGGACAGAAATTGGTATTGCTGACTGATACAGAAATATTCGGGTCTGTGAAACAAGCCTCACGTGCTAAAAGAGATTTGAAACATCGCGAGGCCCTTCTAGCAGAACTGGAACCGGGATCCTATGTGGTTCATGTTGAACATGGGATCGCCAAATTTGTCGGAACAGGCAAACCTGACCCCTCTGACAACAATGGATCAGAATTTCTAATATTGCATTACGCCCAGGGGGATAAGATTTATGTTCCGCTTGAACACCTTGACAGGATTACTCCATACGTCGCGCCTCTTGACAATCCTCCATCTTTAACTCGACTTGGCGGCCAAGAATGGCAGAAAGCAAAGTCAAGAGCGGCACGATCAACTCAGCACCTAGCCGCCGAACTTCTGACTCTGTATGCGTCAAGAGAATTGGCCAAGGGCCATTCATTTAAATCTAACACCAAATGGGAGAAGGAACTCGAAGAATCTTTCCCTTATGTGGAAACACCAGATCAAGCAGCCGCAATAGAAGACGTTAAACAAGATATGGCTAAGATCAAGCCTATGGACCGATTGATCTGTGGCGATGTGGGTTATGGAAAAACAGAAATAGCAATTCGAGCCGCATTCACCACTGTAATGGAAGGTAAGCAAGTTGCTGTTCTGGTCCCAACAACTGTACTCGCTCAGCAACATTATTCGACCTTCGAACAACGTCTCGGAGCATACCCAGCATCGATAGAAGTCCTAAGTAGGTTCAAAAAAAATGCAGAACAACAGACCATTTTAAGCGGCTTATCCGACGGTAGCATAGATATATGCATTGGAACTCATAGGCTAGCTCAAAAAGATGTGAATTTTAAACAGTTAGGTTTAATCATAGTAGACGAGGAGCAAAGGTTCGGTGTGGTACATAAAGAACGCTTACGACAATTGAGAACAGAAGTTGAGGTTCTTACATTGACTGCGACTCCTATCCCAAGGACTTTGCACATGTCTCTATCTGGAGTGCGAGACATGAGCATAATTGACACAGCCCCAGGCGAAAGACTACCTGTCAAAACTTACGTTTCAGAATTTAATGATTCCCTAATTAGAGAAGCTGCCTTAAGAGAGATTGATAGACAAGGCCAGGTCTATTTCCTGCACAATCGAGTCCAAAATATTGACTATATGGCTGAATACATAAAGAACTTGATCCCTGAAGCAAGCGTGTCGATAGCCCATGGTCAAATGCCTGAAAAACAACTGGAACAGTCAATGGTAGCATTCGCTGATGGGACTACGAATATCTTGGTATGCACCACCATCATCGAATCCGGGCTAGACATACCAAATGTGAATACTTTAATTGTTAATAGAGCAGACACCTTCGGTTTATCTCAGCTTTACCAACTCCGGGGACGAGTTGGCAGGAGTGCCCGCCGAGCATACTCTTACTTCCTAATACCTCAATCAGCCAATCTTACCGAATCTGCTGAAAAAAGACTCAAAGCCATGTTGCGTGCAACAGAACTAGGTGCTGGATACCAAATTGCAATGAAAGACCTAGAAATCAGGGGCGCAGGGAACATATTAGGCTCAGAGCAAAGTGGGCACATTCATGCTGTTGGATTCAACCTATACAATAAACTTTTATCGGCGGCTGTAGAGCAATTAAGAGCAAACAGAACTTCAGTTGACCAAAGTGATCCTCAAAATACTCCCAGCAGCGAAAATCCCCAACTAGAGGAAGGGTGGGCTGAAAAAGCCTTGAGACCACAAAATACACCTGTAGTAGATATAAACATTCCTGCGAGTATTCCTTCGGCCTACATAGAGGATCTTTCAACTAGGCTTAGTATGTATCGTCGACTTATCAGCCTACAACACAATGATGCAATCATTGGTATTGAAGAGGAAATTAGAGACAGATTTGGCCCAATTCCCACCGTAGTACAAAACCTTTTTTATGTTATAAGACTTAAATTACTGGCCAATACTTGTGGAGTTGCATCAATTGTCCGCGCTGGCGAAATGATTATAGTTGAGTTGTTTGAAGAAACTGGTGGTGCTCGCCAAGCACTTCAACGGCGTATGGACAAAGGAATTACTGTAGGTAATAAGCAAATCAGGTTTGATCTGGAAGTTCTTGGTATTCAATGGCAAAATTGTCTTGAAAACACGTTAATATCTTTAAATGACTTCAAGAGCGAAATTGACCATAGAATTAATTCTACTGCGCACTAACTAAAGACAAAACAATACTTTCAATATAGCTCAATCACTTCGGACATTTGATCAATTTTTTCTATCCTTGGGAATTTTTTGAATGAATCTTTGGTATTATCTCTGTCTATCAAAACGGGAAGTATTCCAGCATTCTTTGCACCTTCAACATCAGACAAAATTTGATCGCCAACATGCATAGCTTGCCAAGGATCAACATTTGCTTTGACCAAGCCTGCTTGAAAAATTCGTTCGTGAGGCTTTTCCACACCAACTTCTAATGAAGTCACTGCAAAATCCAAATGCCCTAAGAGACTGAAGCTACTAAGTATTTGTTGGCTACCTTTATTCATATTAGATATGAGGCCCAAAACCAGACCTCTTTTTTTAAGCGCAGCCAGACCTGTTATGACATCGTCGAATAGCGCCATTTCGTACGGAATTTGTAACACTCGATCCCATATTGCTGACGATAGTGATTCATCAATCTCAATTCCAGATCCACTTACTACTAGCTTTTCATACCTCGCAAAAAAAACGTTTTTCTCTCCATCATCCATTAGTCTTATGGGTATTCGCGAATTTTGTTTGGCCATATATTCATCAGCTAATGCGTAGCCCGCAAGAGTACCTTCTGGTGTCAATTCAATCCCAAAGTAGTTGCAAGCTTCTGATTGGATTTCATAACGCGAAGGCTTAAATCCCGCCAATGTCCCATATAGATCAAAAAAAACAGCTTTAATCATTATTAAGATATGATATCAGCCATAACGGTGGTGAGAATATACATGGAGAAGCTATGAAAGCAGGAAAATTGCCATTAGATCTCCTTACAAAACTGTTGCATACAATACCGATCGAGGATCCTAGGGTAGTAGTTGGACCGGCATCGGGAGAAGACGCAGCAGTACTAGATATGGGTGACCATTATCTAGTGGCCAAAACGGACCCCATTACTTTTGCTACGGAATTGGTAGGTTGGCATGCCGTACAGATAAATGCTAACGACCTCGCTGTTATGGGTGCTACTCCCAAGTGGTTTATGTGCACTCTTCTGCTCCCGGAAGGAACATCTGAACAAAAGATCTCATCTATTTTTCAACAAATACACGAGGCCTGTACTGACCTTGGAATTACACTTATAGGAGGACACACAGAAATCACCTACGATTTACCCCGTCCAATAGCAATAGGGTGCATGCTCGGTGAAGTTGCAAAAACAAATGTAATCCTCACCTCTAATGCTTCTCCTGGAGATTCGATTATTTTGACTAAAGGTATAGCCATTGAGGGTACATCCATCCTAGCCAACGATTACTCCAATGAGTTGCTCGAAAAAGGTGTCAGTAAGACCTTGATACAAAAAGCCTCCAGATTTTTACTTTGTCCTGGCATAAGTGTCGTTAAAGATGCCCAGATAGCACAGAGTAATGCCAACATCCACTCCATGCATGATCCTACAGAAGGAGGTATCGCTACCGGACTTCTTGAAATTGCTGCAGCGGCCGGTGTTGGTTTGAAGGTATATCTTGAAAATATACCGATCCTGCAGGAATGCAAGGCTTTTTGCGATGCACTCGGAATAAATCCACTGGGCCTTATAGCGTCTGGAGCTCTATTGGCAACTTTACCCAAAAACGAAGTCCCGGAATTAATACGATCCATGGCAAAACACGAAATTCCTGTGTTTGAAATTGGGCAAATAACCGAAGCAACCGATGGGGTTCAACTAATTGTTTCTGGTAAAGAACTCAGTCTTCCAGTATTTGAAAGAGATGAATTGGCCCGCTGGCTGTCTCAAGATTGATTCATCAGAGGAATTACATTTAGAGCATAGGCAACAAATTACAAATTCCATTATAATTACATCAGATTGCTCAATCGTTTTAGAGAATGCTACGCTTGTTTACTGAGGCCAAATTGAGGTGATGGTATGTCAGAAACTTATGAAATAAACTGGGCCGTTGTGCTTATGACAGCTGCCGTGGGAATGACGTCAATATTTGCAATGTTTCTTATCTCATATTTCATAGCTCCCCGAAGGCCATCCAAATTGAAAGATATTCCTTACGAGTGCGGTATAGCTCCATCTAAATATCACTGGTCCCAAATCCAGATACGATATTACGTGTTTGCAATTCTTTTTCTGATATTCGATATAGAGGCTGTATTTTTGTTTCCCTGGGCTCTGGTATTCATAAAGTCTACACCAATAGTTTTCTACGAAATGTTGGTATTCATCGGAATTCTATTTTTCGGGATCATATATAGCTGGAAACTGGGGGTATTACAATGGAAATAGTCAATCCTCCAGAAGAAGAGCAGTCCCATGGGAATATCCCCGCAAACAGTATTTTTGACCAGGTCTTGCCAAACGCCTTAGTTGCTAAGTCATCAGAACTCTTTGCACTTAGCCGTAAATCTTCCCTCTGGACCCTCTCATTCGGACTAGCGTGTTGCGCCATTGAAATGATAAGCACACACATGTCTCATCATGACTTAGACCGTTTTGGAATTGTAACTTGGCCATCACCCCGCCAAGCTGATGTCATGATCGTTGCAGGTACAGTGGTCAAGAAAATGGCTGATCCAATAAAACTCTTGTACGAACAAATGCCTGACCCTAAGTGGGTTATCGCCATGGGAAGTTGCGCAACTAATGGAGGACCTTACTACAAATCATATTCGGTTGTCATGGGTGTAGATCACATAATACCGGTGGACGTGTATGTGCCCGGGTGCCCACCCAGACCAGAGGCACTCATGTATGGCATTCTTCAGCTTCAGAAAAAAATTTCAAGTGACGCTAAAGCTATTGGGGGACCCTCAGATAAATGAGCATGATCCCACAAGGGGAGGACGGCTCGATGCATGATTCAAAAAGCCCTCTTTCCAATTTAGTCGCTGAACTTCTAGCAGAATTCGATGTTGAAATTGAAGATTGTATGGATGAGACCGTAGTGAAATTCAATCATGAAAATATTGTTCCAATAGCCAAGATTATCAAATTTGATTCAAGGTTGGATTGCGACTATCTTCGTTGTCTTTCTGCAGTTGACTACAAAGACCGAATAGAAATCGTTTATCATCTTTCCTCGCTTGAAAAACGACATAAGCTGATCCTGAAAACTTCTTTAACTCCCGAATATCCAACAATTTCATCTGTAGTATCTGTTTGGCCAGGTTCAAACTGGTTTGAAAGGGAGGCTCATGATTTGTACGGTGTTGAATTCGAAAATCACCCATCGCTTTTACCGTTGTTACTATACGAAGGTTTTGAAGGACATCCCGGATTAAAAAGTTTCCCGTTCCACGAGTACAACGAATGGTAGGGTTTTCACCCAATAAAGATGAATATATCTGAACTGACAGAAAACACTGGCGACACAATTGACCTAATGATAAATATGGGGCCTCAACATCCCAGCACGCATGGCGTATTTCGGTTAGTAATCTGGGTAGACGGGGAACGTATTACACGAGCCGAACCTCACATCGGATATCTACACAGAGGGTCTGAAAAACTGTGTGAAGATGAAACATACAGCCAAATAATTACTCTGTTTGATCGTCTAGACTACGTAGCTAATCTAAATTGTGAACTCGCTTTCTGCCTAGCGGTAGAAAAACTGATGGAACTAGAAATTCCAGACAGGGCCAGCTACATCAGAATTATACTGTGTGAGTTAAACAGGATAGCTAGCCACATGCTGTTCTATGGCGTTTACGGTTTGGACATAGGGGCTATCACTCCTGTTTTGTACGGTTTTAGGGAAAGAGAGAGGATACAGTCCCTTTTCGAAAGCGTAACAGGAGCTCGAATGATGCACAATTTCATACGAATTGGAGGAGTGAAACAAGACCTGCCGGATAATTTTTCAAAGCAAATATCTACTATAACTGACGAGCTTGAGAGGGGGATCGACGAGTGTGATAGCCTGCTTACAAATAACGAAATGTTCCTCGCTCGTACAAAAGGCGTTGGCACCATAGACCCTAAAACTTCAATAGACTTAGGCTTGACTGGGCCATCACTCAGAGCGGCTGGCGTTATCGAAGATATCCGCATATCTGATCCATATTCAATATATGACAGGTTCGATTTTTCCATTCCCGTTGGTTCAAATGGCGACTGCTGGGACCGCTATTACGTCAGAGTTGAGGAGATGAGGCAATCTCTAAAAATTATCACCCAATGTATTCAACAAATGGAATCAGGACCTGTATCTGCCAAGGTCCGTCGTATTGCTCGTCCACCAGCGGGAGATGTGTATTTGCGAACGGAATCACCCCGCGGTGACTTCGGAGTCTATTTAGTAAGCGATGGAAGCCCAAAACCTTATCGGGTAAAGGTCCGCGCACCATCATTTGCAAATCTCCAAGCACTGCAGCATTTACTAAGAAATTCTTATGTTGCAGACGCAGTGGTTATTCTTGGATCAATTGATATAATTTTGGGAGAGGTGGATAGATGAATTCACCAGAATTCTTCAAGTACACCATGTTAACCCTGGCACTTTTCTCATTTCTGTCAATCACGGTCCTGATCCTAACCTGGATGGAGCGAAAAACACTCGCGAGGATTCAAATGCGATTGGGTCCTATGCACGTAGGATTTCATGGAATGCTCCAGCCACTAGCGGATGCTGTAAAGTTAATTCTTAAGGAAGATATCCTCCCGTCTTGGGCGGACAAAAAAATTTACTGGGCAGCGCCCATTATTGTGTTTGTTCCAATACTTTTGATATGGGTAACCATACCAATGTCCCAAGAAATTGTTCTACGTAATATGGAAATGGGTCTATTCTATATCGTCGCAATATCTGTACTTTCCGTAATGGGTTTAGTAATGGCTGGCTGGGGCTCAGCAAACAAATACGCCATACTGGGAGGCCTTAGGGCAACAGGCCAACTAATCAGCTATGAAATTCCGCTCATAATGTCAATACTGGCCATCGGAATTCTAGCCCAGTCCCTCGATCTCAGGAAAATTGTTGATCAACAGCATATGGTGTCCAATTTCTTAGTTCAGCCATTGGGGTTGTTCATATTCTTTACAGCAGGCCTTGCAGAATTAGGTAGAACTCCCTTCGATATTCATCACGCTGAATCGGAGGTGGTGGGAGGACCATTTGTTGAATACAGTGGAGCGCACTGGGCAGTTTTCTATTTAGCAGAATACATGAATACATTTACTATTGCAGCTCTAACTGTATTATTATTTCTGGGTGGGTGGCGGTGGCCAGATATGCCATTTGAAGGAACACTACACGATTTTGTGTCACTCGGCTGGTTTCTCTTCAAAACATACTTGGTAGTACTGGTAATTTTTTGGATCAGAGGAACTTATCCACGGTTACGCATAGATCAACTCATGGCTTTTGGATGGAAAATTCTTGTCCCATTTTCGTTCCTGAACATCATACTCACTAGTTTCGTATTGTTTTATGAATGGCCTCTTTGGGTCCTTAGTGTTCTTTCCTTAGCATCATTGTCAGGAATTATCTATCTAATAAACAATGTTTCAAAGTCTGACGGGACAGAAATGTCTGTTACTCTATATAGCGCCAGTGAACTCAGGGCAACCGTTGCTAATGAGAGTGAAATTGATCATACTTAAGATGTTATCCGAATGGCTACTTACCAAATATAACGTTTCGATATCGAACACATATCTAAATTAAAGTGATCAGAGAAGTTACCAGAAAACCCAGATTTTATTTAACAGCTATTACTTTAACAGCTAATACAAAGAATCAAGGCCCTTAATTCAGTATGCTAGGATTCATCGAAGGCCTCATAGTAACTATCACAACAGCCCTAAGACGCCCAGTTACTGCCCAATATCCAGATCCGTCAAAACGCATCCCTGTAGCCAAGGCGTACATGGGTTTCCCAGCCCTGACTTTCGATTCAGAGGTGAGAGAACCCTACTGTACTGGGTGTATGGTATGCATTCGAGAATGTCCAACACAATGCATGAGCGCAACTATGCAAGACAACCCCCTAAACGCTACCGGTGAAAGCAGACGAAAAAAGATCGTTGATCAATTCGAAATTAACCTCAGTAGATGCATACTATGCGGAATATGTGTTGATGTGTGTAACTTTGATGCCATAGTCATGAGTCACGAACATGAACTCGGTAATTATCAACGGAATGGGAACAGGGTTGATTTGGCAGATCTTCTCAACATGGGCAAAGATTTCCAAATTGAAACAAACTGGGTTCCATCCCAACCTGATAAAAATAGCGGCTTACCCAAAGACAAAACATTCATAAAATTTGAGCTACCTGACTCTGATAAGAATGGTGTTGGTTAATGCTTGCGCCGAGTATAATACTTTTCTACGCCGCCGCCACCCTGACACTAGGAGGTGGACTGGGAGTGGTCATGGCTCGCAATATAGTGTACGCCGCCCTGGCCTTGCTAATTTCATTGATGGGAGTGTCTGGCATTTTCCTTCTGGCGTTTGCAGAATTTTTGGCACTTGTACAGATACTCATATATGGCGGCGCCGTAATAATAGTGATTTTATTTGCCTTGATGTTGACGCGTATAGAAGATTTTTCTCAACTTTCAGACCATCCCCAATGGCCTATTGGAGCTGGAGTAGCAGGATTGCTGTTCTTCGTAATGGTTGCGTCCATAGTGGCAACGCAAGTTAGGACAGAATCTGAGAGAACTAGCGTGGAATTTAAAGAATTAGGCAATATCCTCTTTACAGAATGGGCGATACCTTTCGAAGTAGCATCCCTTGTGTTACTTGTAGCTCTGATAGGAGCAGTCATACTGGTCAGGGTTAATGGTGAACGCAATTGATAGAACTGGCTCATTTTCAAATACTTAGTGCAGCGTTGTTCTGTTTGGGGCTGTACGGTGTTTTAGCTCGAAAGAGTGCCCTCCTCATATTGATGTCCATCGAGCTGATGTTAAATGCCGTCAACATCAACTTGATAGGATACTCAGCTTTAGCGGAATCCTCTGCTCCACATAGGGCGTTGGGACAAGTATTGGTGATTTTTGTGGTCACAATAGCAGCAGCGGAATTGGCTCTGGCGGTAGCAATTATTCTTCGTTTGTACAGAAATTTAAAATCTGTTGACGTTGACAAAATATCTAGTATGAAGTGGTAGACATCAAACTAATTGGGAGAGCATTGCAAACAAGTGACTAATGAAGATGATCACAAAGAAGAAACATGGGCAAAATAGATGTCATTCACTGAGTTCCTAGGTGCTGAATCGGCTTGGTTCATTCCGGCAATCAGTGCATCTGCTTTCCTCATCATATTGGTCTTTGGCCGTTTTCTGCCTGACCGTGGCGCTATTATTTCAATCTTTGCTATTGGCCTAGGGCTTGTCTTATTCTGGCCAATTCTGACAGATGTGATAGATACGGGAGCATCCGCCGCCAAGATCACTTGGTTTTCTGTCGGGGACACCATAATTAGTATAGGTATCACCGTAGACCTCTTATCTGTGACAATGCTCGGCTTAATTACGTTAGTTTCTTTGCTGGTCCAGATATATTCAGTCGGCTACATGAAGGGAGAGCCTCGGTATAGCTGGTATTTCGCCTTGCATGGACTGTTTGCAGCCACAATGACCGCATTAGTCCTGGCTGACAACTTACTTTTCCTATATTTTGCGTGGGAGCTTGTAGGTCTTTGTTCATACCTACTGATAGGATTTTGGTTTGATCGGAAGCCGGCAGCTGAAGCGGCCAAAAAGGCTTTTATTACTACTCGTATTGGAGACGTTGCCCTACTCATTGGAATAATAATCCTATTTAATGCTACAGGCCATTTCGAAATTTCGACAATCATCCATGTTGTAGAACAGGGGGGCGTCAACAACACCCTGCTCACAACCGCTTCGTTGCTCATATTTATAGGGGCGATGGGAAAATCAGCTCAATTTCCACTACATGTCTGGTTACCTGACGCCATGGAAGGGCCAACACCTGTCAGTGCCTTGATACATGCAGCAACAATGGTAGCCGCG
The DNA here is from genome assembly GCA_964570875.1 of uncultured Dehalococcoidia bacterium. Lineage (GTDB taxonomy): Bacteria > Chloroflexota > Dehalococcoidia > Lucifugimonadales > CATQGZ01 > CAZMZE01. The sequence goes on along the minus strand of CAZMZE010000012.1, from coordinate 102,457 downwards.
GGAATTTATCTGGTAGCGAGAGTTCTTCCTGTATTCGAAGGCGCAATGTACGTAATGATGATCATAACATCCGTCGGAACTATAACTTTCTTGCTGGGGAGCACTCTTGCATTGGTAGCGACTGACATAAAACGCATACTGGCATATTCAACTATCAGCCATTTGGGATTAATGATGCTTTCGCTCGGTTCATTTGGAGCTGGAGCAGCAATATTACATCTTGTTGCACACGGTTTATCCAAAGCGCTCTTGTTTCTAGGAGCAGGTAGTATTATGCACAGCCTGAATGGCGAAACCTCCATATGGAAGATGGGCGGGTTAAGAAAGGCCATGCCTATTACAACAATCTCCTTCCTTATTGGAGCAGCTTCACTGGCTGGAATAGCTCCGCTTTCTGGATTCTTCAGCAAGGATGAGATATTGATTGCTGTGGCCGATAAAAGAGGGCCTTTGCTTCTTGCAACAACACTTGTCGGAGTATTGATCAGTTCGATATACATGGGAAGACTGTCATTGGTTGTGTTCTTCGGTAAACTCCGGACAAGGCAGGCAGACATACATGAATCCCCATTAACAATGACCATGCCTTTGGTTTCCCTAGCAATAATGGTTGTCTGCGTAACAGTAATTGCTCTGCCTTGGGGCGATTCGTATAACGGATTCGTATATTTTCTGACTGGAGAACATAAATTCCATTTTGATATCGTACTTGCTAGTACCACTTTGGGAATCGTCTTCTCTGGACTAGTTGCAAGTTGGATCATTTATGGCAATGAAGGGTCAAGACACCAAGTAATTGCTGGGCGATTTAATTTTGTATACCGAATTATCTTGAATACTTATTACTTGGACCGACTTTATCAATGGATGGTAAACACTATTGTACTGGCTGCAAGTAAATCAATATCCCAATTTGACCGTATGGTTATAAATGATACTGGCGTTGACCAACCAGCTGCTTTTGTCATGATATCAGCGGTAAGAGCGAGATACCTGCAAACCGGTAAGGTCTATAACTATGGAGCTGTTATGGCCGTAGGAATATCACTAATTATTTTATTTTGGTGGTTATTGAAATGAAGAATTTCCTTAGCTTGAATATTTCGAGCTTTTCCCATCAAAAAATGGACGTCTCTCTAGGAAAGATTGATGCTAGATAAATACGCCTTAGCAATACTTATCGCACTTCCATTATTGGTTGCTGCGCTGTTTATAGCCATTCCAAGTCGATACATTGATGCAATCAGGCGATTGTCCATATTATCAGCAACCGTTTCTTTGTTTTTGTCTGTTTATGTATTTGTACGTTACTATTTTGTAGGAAGCGATGACGCAGGACTCCAATTCAGCCAAAATTGGCATTGGATGGAACTTCCGGGAACTGGTCCACTGTCAGCAAGTGGCATATCACTCTTCCTTGGTATAGACGGGATTTCTGCACCAATGATTTTGTTGACTGGAATAGTGATGTTCACTGGAGTTTTAATATCAGTTGGCCTTCACGATCACGGCAAAGATTTTTTCATTTTATATTTTATGTTGATTGCTGGGGTATTCGGTGTATTCGTTTCGATGGATATGTTTTTCTTCTTTTTCTTTTACGAACTCGCTGTATTGCCAATGTATCTACTTATAGGAGTCTGGGGTAGTAGCAGTTCTTTCAAGTCATTTAACCGAACAAAAGAATACAGCGCTATGAAGCTGGTTTTATATTTGGTTGCTGCCAGTATATTGATTTGGGTTAGCATACTAGCTATTTTCGTAGAGAGCGGCCTCGGTACTTTCAACATTGTAGAACTTTCCAAAATTTCTTTGTCAGAAGATTTCCAAAAAATCTTCTTCCCATTACTCATGATAGGTTTTGGAGTACTTGCGGGATTATGGCCATTCCATACTTGGTCTCCGGACGGACATGTGGCAGCTCCAACCGCTGTTTCGATGGTGCATGCTGGGGTTCTCATGAAGCTCGGGGCTTTCGGCATACTGCGTATTGGGATGACTATTTTGCCTGAAGGTGCAGAATTCTGGATGCCCGTTCTAATCGGGCTTGGGACAGTTAACGTAATCTACGGAGCACTGTCTGCAATGGCCCAAAGTGATCTGAAATACATCATTGGCTATTCGAGTGTGAGTCACATGGGATACGTATTAATGGGTATAGCAACGCTCCATTCATTAGGCGTCACAGGTGCCATATTACAGATGTTCTCTCACGGCATAATGACAGCTGCCTTTTTCGCAGCTGTGGGAGTAATATACAACCGTACCCATACACGAGATATACAAGTCCTCAGAGGTCTTGCTGGCCGTATGGGCATAACTGTTTCTATATTTACCATAGCAGCACTAGCTTCTATAGGATTGCCTGGCCTGAGCGGATTTGTGGCGGAACTGCTTGTATTCCTCGGGTTATTCGCAACATATCCAATACTGGGAGCACTAGGAGTTATTGGTGCGGGAATCACAGCTGTGTACATTCTTAGACTTTTGTCCAGTACCTTTTTTGGTCCTGTCGGAGAACAATCCACAATTTACACTGATGCAACAAGAACAGAAGTTTTATCCATGTCAGTTCTGGCAGGCTTCATCCTACTGGTAGGTTTGTTTCCTTTCCCGTTTATAGAAGTGATCGGTGACAGTGTTGACCAACTTCTCATGCATGTCCAAGGTGCCAGATGAATGATCTAATACTATTCTTGCCTGAGCTTCTGATAGCTAGTCTGTCATTTTTGATTATCTCTATAGATATTTTTTATCGACCTGCTGGGAAAAACTTGATCCCTTTGCTTACAATAACATCGTTATTGGCAATTCTAACCTACTCCGTAGTTGGAATTTGGAACACTGAGGGAAGTATCTATGACGGGTTGCTGGTAGTAGATAAATTCTCAGTCTTTTTCAAGTCTTTTTTTATAATCTTAGTAGTAATTATTATCCTAGCTTCCGTAGACTATGTTAAAACCCACTTAGAATACCGCGGAGAATACTACGGGATATTGCTCTTCACGTTGGTAGCCATGATGCTGATGGTGTCATCAAGGGAATTGCTCACATCATACATATCTCTCGAATTATTGAGTTTCGGATTATACGTATTGGTAGCATATGAAAGATTTAATCTCAAATCTAATGAAGCTGGCACTAAATATATTCTTCTAGGCGCACTCTCATCAGCATTTCTGCTATATGGAATTAGCCAAATATACGGACTTCTAGGCACAACTCGTTATGATGAAATCAACAACGCTATGATTTCGATGTCCGATATCTCTCCTGGAGTTATGGTTGGCATGCTAATGCTAGTAGCAGGACTGGGCTTCAAAGTGGCAGCGGTGCCTTTCCACATGTGGGCTCCAGACACATATGAGGGAGCACCTATTCCAGTTGCGGCATACATAGCAGTCGGTTCCAAATCAGCTGCATTTGCTTTGATTTTAAGGTTATTTAGCGAAGCGTTCATTCCAGTTATAGCTAGCTGGCAAATCATAATGATAGTTTTGTCGGTATTAACAATAGTCATTGGTAATTTGGGCGCCTTGGTCCAACAAAACATAAAACGGCTGCTCGCATACTCTGGGATTGCACATTCTGGATATCTTTTGATGGGAATTTCTGTTTTAGCTACCCACCAGTTTGATCGAAGCATTTCAACTGAATTTCTTGCGCTTGTCTCCACAGGGATAATTTTTCACATTGTGGCTTACTCAATATCAAATATGGGAGCATTCCTGTCAGCCACCGCAATATTGAATACAACTAGAAATGAAGACATATCCTCAATGGCAGGTTTCTCAAAGAAATCACCTGCTGTAGCAATAATATTCACATCATCTCTTTTTTCCCTGGCAGGCCTCCCAATTTTCGTGGGCTTTATTAGCAAATTTTATCTATTCAATGCAGTCGCAGTACAAGGATTCTTGTGGTTTGTTGGGATAGCAATCCTAGCCAGTGTCATATCGCTATATTACTATCTGATGGTAATACGACAACTTTACATTGAACCAGCGGCTGAAACTGGTATCGTCCGTATCTCTAAAACAACTATACTCACACTTTCATTACTGTTTGCAGGAATGATCCTGTTAGGAGTTTACCCAGACCCCTTGGTGAGCGTGATCCATTCTGCAAGTGAGACTCTTGCATACTGATCTATGGTAACTACCTTGAATCACCTAGAACTTTGGCTGAACCATTCTATACACTATTTAATTATTGTTACTATAGGAGATTTTGGATGACCAACGAATCCAATGTGGAAAATTTTTCTAGCGCCATGGTTGTGGTGGCCCATGCTGACGATGCAGAATATGGATGCTCCGGCACCGTAGCTAAACTTTGCAGCAATGAGTTGGAACTAGTGTACGTAATTTGTACTGACGGCAGTAAAGGCAGCTCCGATCGACATTTAACCCAGAAACAATTGTCCGCTATGAGAAAAAATGAACAAATAGCCGCCGGCAAAGTACTTGGCCTAAAAGATGTAGTTTTTTTGGGCCATGAGGATAGCATGCTGGAACCTACTCTCCAACTTCGCAAAGACATCACCCGACAGATACGCAAATACAAACCCGATATTGTCATCACAACATATCCCGCTCGTAGCTTAGACGGAAAAGGCTGGGGTGTAGGTCATCCAGATCATATTGCAGCTGGAGAAGCAACCCTATCTGCTATTTTTCCAACTGCCAGAGATCATCTGACATACCCTGAATTACTGGCGGATGGCCTAGAACCACATAAAGTTTCCGAAGCTTGGATAATGGGGCATCCTGAACCAGACCATTTTGTTGATGTAACCGATCATATGGACACTTCCATCAGAGCGCTGCTCCAACACACAAGCCAACTTGGAGGCAGGCCAGAAGATGAAATCCGCAAGAGAATGCTCGACATGCGCAGCGAGAAAGCAAAAGGCAAAGGCATCAAATATGCAGAATCATTTAGGAAATTCACCTTCGGCCAATAGGTGAAACTCTGGCCTACATTCTTGAACGATCCTTTTGCGTAAGGTAAGGCTCTACTTGCCGTACAAATTCTTCCAAAGATTCATCGGCTGACAACTCGCTGTTATCGATGGTGATTTTTTGTTTTATGCTCGAAGCAAGATACGCATTTTCAAATCTATTTAATACAAGATCTATATCTTGGCTTTTTATAACTTGTTTATCGTGCGGTGCCTTGGCCATGCGAGTCCTGATTATTTCGCCTCTGGATTTGGTTAATACCAATATTGTTTCAGGTGCAAACTCTATATTTAGTTCTTCAATTTTTTTTGAATGTACCTTCCTATCTCCAGGCTGACCATCTCCACCATAGCCATAATACAAATCTCCATAAATTGTATCTTCAAAATAGTACCCCACCACAATTCCATCAGTGTCACGACCAGACGGAGTATGATAGTAAAGATTATGTCGCTGAGCTGCTTCCTTCACTCTGGTACTAAGTGATAAGTAGTCTTGTTGCTCTTTTTCGGTCATATCCGATGGATGGTTTATCACATTGGGAATCTTCCAATGGTCATGCACTAGCCCAAATCCTTCGCCCATGGTTTTCGTACCCCATCTGCTGATGTTGTAACCCAAAGTGGTTGTACCTGAGTACTCGCAACCAATAATTATTACCCTCATACTGACTCCTCAGACATTAAGTAGATTTGGTCCTTCGAAATTTATCTGTAGTGAAAATTCATTTGGTATAAAATATGCCTTAATAAGTATCATCGGTTCTAATGAAGCTAATAACGGCGCTCCATTTCACCCACAGGTACCTCTATCAAGCTTACCGCATCGGCTCCTATTGCTTTATTCAAAGCAGCTTCAAGCTCGTCTGCTTCTTGAACTCGAACACTGGCTACGCCATATGATTCGCCTAGTTTCACAAAATCTGGATTGTGTAATTTAGTTCCAATAATGTGACCTTCAAATTCTTCCTTTTGTGCCCTAAGTACATTCCCGTAGGCATTGTCATTAAACACAACAATAATCACATTTATTCCATGTTGAACCGCTGTGGCAATCTCTTGGGAATTGTAGAGAAGCCCACCATCGCCAGACAGGGCCAATACAGGGTCATTCGGTTTGGCAATTTTAGCCCCCAGGGCAATTGGGAGTGTGTGACCCAAAGTCGCGTGCGAAGCTGTTAAATACGTATTGGGTTCAAAAACAGGATAATAGTTACGGCTGTAATATCCCATTTGAGTCATGCCTTGGACCAATATTCCATTGGAAGGCATAGCTTGCCTAATAGATTTGATGAACGAAGCCTGAGGCTCAAGCTGCTCGCTTGGCCCATATCTACCTTCCTTAATCGAGTCCAAAATCGCAGTATTCTCAAAAGTTGTTCTTTGGTCAAGAGCAATGTTTAATTCATCCAGATTAGTCAGGTGATCTCCTACAACCTCTATTGGTTTGATATTATCGACTGGTATCTCATTTGGAACAGTATCCAGTGTGATAACACGTTTGTCCTTCAACAAATCTGCGTTGGCTTTTACATCCCCAATAATGAAAAAAAGATCTCTTTCTCGCATCCATTCAGCAAGCGGAGCATATCCCATGTTTAACATACCCATCGACAGTGGGTGATGGTCAGAAATCACTCCCTTGGCCTCCGGCGAAGTTAATACAGGTGCTTGCAATTTCTCAGCCAAGCGCGTTAATGAATCTGACGACTCTGAACCCAAGCGCTGTCCGACTATTATGACTGGCTTCTCACATTTAGTAACTACACCTGATATTCGATTAATGATTTCTTTACTTGGGCGAGTTTTAATGGCTGGAGAAGGTTCTCTTAATTCAATATCTGTAGTGCCAGCTAAAACCCGGTGCGGCACTTGAAGATAAACTGGTCCAGACCGACCAGATCGAATTTCACTGAAAGCCTCATGAACAGCATCTGGTATATCAGATGCCTCATCCACTTTCGCGGCCCACTTTGTTATACCCTTCACAAATCCTATTTCATCTTCAACATGTCGATCATTATGTCCATCTCCAGAAATTACCACCATGGGCGACCCTTGGTTATAAGCGCCAGTGATCCCTGCCATAGAGTTGTACATGCCTGGACCAGGCAGAACCAGAATCGCTGCGGGCTTTCCAGATACCCGTGCATATCCATCAGCCATATATGAAGTTGCTTGTTCATGTCTGGTACCTATGTATCTAATATTAGGCTCCAAATACAATCCATCTACCGCTTCATACTGACCAGCACCAGGCACCCCAAACACCACCTCAATACCTTCCAGGGCCAGGGCTCTAGCTAAAACTTGACCGCCTGTAATTCGTGACACTATCCACCTTCCTATTTTTTTTCCTTAGATAAATTTACCGCTAAAATATATCAATGCAATTGGATTCTGTAAAAGGCTTCGAGCACGAATGATTTCACATATTCCTAGTTTGGTCCTGACTTTTTCCAATTGTTTTTATATCTGGTTCGATCTATAATGCAGGGCGGTGTAAATACCCAAATGCCAATCAATTATTCCCAATTAGAATCTAAGCAAATAATATCAAATAGGCAACACGTTTTGGATGATTCTACTGTCAACTCGTACATTGAAGCAGTGGAGGATCAGTCTAGCGGAGTGACTAATGTCCCCCCTATGGCAATAGCCGCACTTAGCCTCAAGGGCGTCATACAAGACTTAGAAATCCCAGGTGGCACTCTACATGTTGGTCAGGAAATAACATTCAAAAATTCCATCAATACTCCACAAACCCTTCTGAGCCAAGCCGAAGTAATCCAAAATTCACTCAGGGGCAATCAAAGGTTCTTGGTTATTGGGATTATGGTCACAGACGGAGAAGGGAAAGAGGTCATGGAAGCACGAAGTACTATAATGATACCAGAATGATCAAACAAGGAGAGGCGCTGGCAACCATAGAAAAAATTGTATCCCAAGATAAAATCGATGAATACGCTAAAGCAACGGGAGATTTCAATCCGATACATATAAATCAAGCATTTGCAGAGACCACTCAATTCGGCGGCACCATAGCACATGGAATGTTAATAGCCGCATATATATCAGAACTTATGTTCACTGCCTTTGGCTCGAACTGGTCCAACGGAGGATCTATGAAAATAAGATTCCGAGCTCCGGTCAGACCAAATGACAAAATAAAGGTTTGCGCTATAGTTGATGCAATAGAGGTTATCGGAGATTATGAGGAAGTTACTTGCTCGGTAAATGTTTCCAGGCAAAACGGAGAGATTGCTATTTCCGGAAGAACGAAAACTATTATCACTAGTTAAAACCACAGGAGAGTTCTAGTGGTCACTGAAAAAAAAGTTACGCATATTGCTATAGACGCCATGGGAGGAGATTATGCTCCGGCTGAAATCGTTGCAGGAGCGGTTATGGCCGCGAAAGAAGGTAATATCTATTTAAGCCTTGTTGGAGACTACGAACAGGTTAAATCAGAATTATCCAAACACGATTCCAAAGATCTCCCTGTTCAGATAATTCCTTCAGATGGGGTGATTTCTGAAGATGAGCAGCCAGCCCTCGCACTTCGCCAAAAACCAAAGTCTTCGATAATGATCGCGACAGGTATGGTTAAACAAGGAATGGCCGACGGCTGTGTCAGTATGGGTTCCACAGGTGCAGCCATGGCCTCAGCTGCGGTTCTTTTGGGAGTCATCGAAGGTATAGATAGACCCGCTATTGGGGGACCAGTAGTAGGATTAGCTCCTAACACAATAGTTCTTGATGTTGGCTCTAATGTAGATTGTAAGCCGTCCCAGCTTGTTAGCTTTGCTGTAATCGGTGAGGTTTTCGCTAGACAGGTTCTTAAAATTGATCAACCTCGCATTGGCCTCTTAAGCGTGGGAGCAGAGTCCGGGAAGGGGAATAGACAAGTCAAGGAAACAACATCATTACTTGATAATACCCACTTAAGATTCATAGGTAATGTAGAAGCCAACGACATCTTGCACGACAAGGCTGACGTGGTTATATGCGATGGTTTCGTTGGAAATGTTGTGATGAAATTATCTGAAGGTATCGGGAGTGCATTCTCTAGCAAGATACGCTCCATATTGTCAGATCAATTACCTGAAACCTACAAGAATGAAATAGAGCGTATCGCTAAGGAAATTTACGATCTCAGTAATCCTGCAGAATCGTCTGGGGGAGGTCCTATTTTTGGAGTAAACGGCGTCAGCGTCGTAGGACATGGCAGGGCAAAAGCAAGCTCTTTGAAACAGGCTGTTCATATAGCAAAATCAGCAGTTGAGACGAAGTTGGTAGAAAAAATCAATGAAGAATTGGGCAGCATCAGCAAAATGCTTACCTCTAGTGTTAAATCAGGGAGTTAATTTGAGTAATTTTGATCTAGAAGGCAAGGTCTCACTAGTCACTGGAGCATCCAAAGGCATTGGGAGATCAGTTGCACTAAGACTGGCTGAAATGGGTTCAAAAATAGCCATTAATTACAATACATCTGCTGAATCGGCTCACGAAGTATTAGAAACTATTGAATCCAAACACGGGCAAGGCCTGGTGGTACATGCAGACGTAAGTAAATTGGAGCAAGTATCTGCAATGGTAGACAATGTTACCAATCATTTTGGAAGTATCGATATATTAGTTAATAATGCAGGAATTATTGATGATGGACTGTTAGTACGTATGGGTGACGATGCATGGAACAGAGTTATCGAAACCAATCTCAATGGAACCTTTTACTGCACTCGGGCAGCATTAAGAGGAATGATGAAAAACAGATGGGGCAGGATAATTAATATCGGATCAGTGGTAGGAATTCGTGGCAATATAGGCCAATCCAACTACTCCGCTTCTAAAGCAGGCATTATAGGCTTCACCAAATCTTTAGCGAAGGAAGTGGCATCTCGCAACATCACTGTCAATGCCGTGACTCCAGGTTACATAAACACTGATACTGTAGACGTATTGGCTCAGAACGTAAAAGATACGATCATGACCTGGATACCGATGGGTCATTTCGGAGAAGTCGAGGATATTTCTCATATGGTAGGTCACATAGCTAGCACCCAGTCTAGTTATCTAACAGGGCAAGTCATAAGTGTCGACGGCGGCATGGCTATATAAAAACGATGTCTTTCATTGGCAAATATGCATTCGTAACAGGCGGATCCCGCGGTATAGGTAAAGCTATCGCGGTTGAGTTGGCTAATCGTGGAGCGCATATTGCATTTAACTATTTCCGCAGCGACTCTGCAGCTTTAGAGACGCAGAAAGAAATAGAATCACTCGGGGTGCAATGTGTGCGAATAAGAGCAAATATCGCAGATAGCTCTAAATTAATCTCTATATTTGAAACGATAGAAAAAGAATTCAAAACCCTAGACATATTAGTTAATAATGCTGCATCGGGAATACAAAGATCAGCATCGGATTTAACAGAAAAGCACTGGGAATGGACTATGAATGTCAATGCTAAGGCAGCTTGGATGTGTTCAATACATGCCTCTCACCTTATGGATAAAGGCGGTAATATTATCAATATTACTAGTCAGGGATCGTCCAAAGTACTGCCTTACTATTTTTCAGTCGGTACGTCGAAGGCTGCCCTAGAATCCATGACAAGATACTTAGCAGTCGAGCTTGCACCGAAAGACATATCAGTTAACGCTGTATCCGGTGGATACGTCAATACCAATGCCCTAGAACATTTCCCGAATCGAGAAGACATGCTTAAAGCTGGTGACCAAACCCTGCCTGGTAGGCCCGTTGAGGCACAAGACATAGCCAAGATGGTAGCCTTCCTATGTACCGATGATGCTGAAATGGTCCGAGGTCAGGTAATAACAGTCGACGGAGGAGTATCTCTCCGCAGCTAAATTTGTAGTGTATGTTAATCAGACATTCACATCAAAACAATGCCCAATGCAAACTTATGACAGTCACGGGACGGCCTCAAACAACACTGGGTAATGAACCTCCAGTCAGATAGGAGTCGATGACTTTAGCTACAATGTCTGGTTTTTCCATGTACATGTTGTGACCAGCACCGTTGATAACTATTGATTTGATTCCAGGTTTTCCTCGAGCTATGTTGCTCAAATCGGAATAATATTGTTGATTATCCTCGCTTAAAATAAATAGAATAGGCTTACTGGTTGCTCTAAACTCTGGCCTCAAATCGTAAAATGTGGCGGATCCGTTATCTAGTTCAAATGTTTTCATAGACCACTTCATAGCGATTGATCCATCATGTAAATCCTGTGTTTCATGTGCAATCACATCTTCTATGACGTCTTCTCTCCATCTGCTGGCTATTTTATGCTTTTTTAAATAACCCTTTAGATGTTCACGGTCCTTCCAACTACGATGTTGTCTACTTGAGCGAGACAAAGCTCGATGGTAAAAATCCTCGTCAAACACAAAATCCGGCTCGAGCAGGATCAATGTTTGAAAAATCTCCTCATATCTATTGCTACAAAGCGACATGATTCCTCCGCCAAGAGAGTGTCCAATACCAATAGCATTGGTTATTCTTGTCGCTTTACAGAAAGAGCTCAGATCTTCAACTCTGTCGGCTATGGTGTAACCTGTTTCTGGCCAATCACTATCGCCATAGCCACGTGCATCTATAGCAATAACATTGTATCTTCCATTCAGCTCCCTAGACATAGCGTCAAAGCTTCTACCCGTCCGCATATCACCATGCAGCATCAAAATTTGCGGACCACTGCCTTTCCATTCAACGTAATTGAAATTAATATCTCTAACCTTGACCTCATGCCTTTCCGGCAAAGGTACTCCTGTGCTACTAATTTTCATTTTTAATCCTAGAACACTGTCAAAACTACTTCTTGGTTAAATTAATTTACAGTGAATTGATCATCTGGTCTAAAAGTCTAAACAAGTTGCTAATTGTATTTCAAGTTAAATTAACAAAATTGCGGAGTTCATGAAATGACCCATAAAGGTTTATGAGTTGAGCTAAAACTGGACTCAAACGCACATATAAAGACACTGTATATTGGATGAATCTACTTCAGTTTTAGTAACTAAGATCAGCGTTAACAAATTATACGGTGTTGTAACCAAGCTTGGAGTTGAAAGGAGCTATAAGCGCTGATATGCTGTCTAGCCTAATGAATTTACTGTATATAGTTTTAGAGTGATTTACAAACATGCATTTTACGGCAATGTTTCGAACAAGATGTCGATGTGATGATCGACACATACGATAGCTTGATTAACAGAAAACATGGAGGCAAAACCTGTGTCAAACTCAAATGAGAAAACAGATGTCAGCGAAGCTCAAATAGCATCGCACTGGAAAGAAGAAGAATTCATATATCCGGCAACTGGATTCGTAGGACAAGCCAACATGGCAGATCCAAGAGTATTGGACCGATTCAACCCTGATAATTTTCCTGAGTGCTATCGAGAATATGCTGATTTGTTAGATTGGGATCAATATTGGCACACGACGTTAGACTCTTCCAATCCTCCTTTTTTCAATTGGTTTGTCGGAGGCAAGCTTAATGCTTCGTACAACTGCGTTGACAGACATCTGGAGAAAAACGGGAATAAAGTTGCTTTCACCTGGGTATCTGAAATTGAAGAAGAGCCAGACCGCGTCATTTCATACAGGGAATTATGGGTTATGGTCAACGAATTCGCGGCACTTTTAAAAGATTTCGCAGGAGTCAAAACTGGCGATCGAGTTACTCTACACATGCCTATGGTGCCCGAGCTGCCGGTAACCATGCTTGCACTAGCCAGACTTGGAGTGACTCACTCCCAAGTATTTGGCGGATTCAGTGGTTCAGCATGCGGGGATCGCATAGTTGACTCAGAAAGCCACATTTTAATAACTTCCGATGCGTACTATCGAGGTGGCACTTTACTTGATCATAAAATAAAAGCTGACGAAGCGGTAGAACAGGCAAAAACCGGGGGAGTGGAGGTTGACAAAGTCCTTGTTTGGCAACGTTACCCTGGCAAAATCTCATCACCCACGGAAATGAAGGATGGCCGAGATTTTTACGTTAACGACCTTATTAACAAATATAGAGGACAAAGGATAGACCCTGTTTCTCTACCATCGGATCATCCATTGTTCTTAATGTATACGAGTGGAACCACGGCTAAACCCAAAGGCTGCCAACACAGCACTGGCGGCTACATGGCCTACGTGACGGGCACTACGAAATATTATCAAGACATCCATCCGGAAGATGTGTATTGGTGTATGGCCGATATCGGATGGATTACGGGTCACTCCTATATTGTGTATGGCCCGCTATCCGTAGGAGCTAGCAGTGTGCTTTTTGAAGGAGTGCCTAATTATCCAGATGCTGGAAGGCCATGGAGAATAGCCCAGCGCTTAGGTGTAAACATTTTTCATACCGCTCCTACAACGATTCGCATGCTGAGAAAGGCAGGGCCTGAGGAACCGGCAAAATATGACTACGCATTTAAACACATGACTACTGTAGGTGAACCTATCGAGCCTGAAGTTTGGAGATGGTACTATGATGTCGTGGGTAAAGGGCAAGCAGCTGTCGTAGATACTTACTGGCAAACTGAAACCGGTGGCTTTCTCGGAACAACTTTGCCAGCCTTACAGCCAATGAAACCAGGAAGCTGTGGGCCTGGTGCACTCGGAATTGTCCCTGTCATCCTTGATGACGATGGTAACATCATCGAACCAGGATCTGGTAAAGCAGGAAACGTGTGTATGAGCAACCCGTGGCCAGGGAGAATGCAAACCATCTACGGTGATCCTGACAGATTCGTTGAAACATACTATGGGAAATATGCAAAACATGGTAGCAAAAACTGGGAAGACTGGCCGTACGTAACAGGTGATGGCGGAACTCAAGGAGCAGATGGTTATATACGAGTAGTAGGCAGGGTAGACGATGTGATCAACGTGGCCGGACATCGACTAGGTACTAAAGAGTTAGAATCTGCTGCACTTACCGTTACCGAGATTGGTGAAGCGGCAGCAGTTCCGGCTTTCGATGAATTGAAAGGCCGGGTTCCTGAATTGTACGTATCTTTAAAACCAGGTGTAGATCCATCAAGTATAGAGTCGCTTGTTAAAAAGGCGATTTCTACTATTATTGGCCCTATAGCCCGTCCATCTGAGGTTTGGATAACGTCAGATCTGCCAAAAACAAGATCCGGGAAAATAATGAGGAGGGTGATTGCCAGCATATCAAATTTCGTGGACGTCGGTGACGTTACAACGCTTGCAAACCCCGAAGTAGTCGAAGAGATCAGAGAACATGTTCAGTCAGCAAAACTGAAGGCAGGAAAAGTGCCCGAAGATCTACCCGAAGCTATGAAGAAAGAAATAGAACAATTCGGAGAAAATTAAAGCGCTCAGCCCAAATGAATCATTACTAGCATGTTTTATAGAAGCTCTACGTGTGTCACACTCGGAGCGTAGATGCTGGCTGAATTTTTCAACATCAAATTAACCAGTTCATGGTCTGGAACGCACTCTGGACATTCGTCGTTACGGCCTTTGTTATAACGAACAGTGAGCTTTCCCGCACTCATTCCAACAAATTCAACAGAGCCTCCTTCAGAACCGACTACGCCCTGTATATTATCGATAACGAATTTCACTTTGGCATCCATAAATATACCCCAAAATGTAATCTTTAATTGACTCAGACACTAGACCTATCTACACTCGACACATTAGAGTTCTAGTCTAGTATTGTCAATATTTAAAGATTAACACTGAATAGAATTAATGATTATCGGCCAATCAAACCACCCATAAAAGGAATTCTTACCCATGTACGACAAGAAAATGGTTAATGCATTAGAGCAATGGGTTGGTGAATATTTTCAAATATCTATATCAAAAATGGGAGTTAGTCCAATTCCCGTCACTGCGATTGAGCCAAATATCCAAGAGAAATTTCCGTTGATTGCACTCAAAATCGGAGACGAAGCAGTAATAGTCACGCGAGATTACCTCCAAGACAAGGTTCAAGATTCTATCAAAAATATGCATCCTGATCTGCTATTCTCACCGCTAGGATGCTGTGATCTCGCCAGGGTTACTTTGCCTTCAGGCTTTGGAATATGGGGCCCAACTTGGTTGTTATTCGGAGATAAAGAAAGCATGAATCCCAGCAAAGATGTGAGAGTGGAATTCCTCTCCAAAACAGAATTGAGCAACATGGATCAGGATGTATTTTGGCACACGGATATCGTTGACTCAATCGGTCGTTTCGGGATTTATGAGGATGGGCTGTTGGTTGCCCTGGCGACTGTTTGTGACAAGGGTTCCGTGTGGGAAATAGGAATGGACGTATCGCCAGATGCCAAAGGGCGTGGCCTAGGTCATGCTGTAGTTGCCGCAGCAGCAGATTGGATACTGGAAAACAATAAAATTGTAATGGCCAGTGTAGGGTATTTCAATGTACCGTCCGCCCGTACACTGCGGTCCGTGGGGCTACAATACTTAATGAGTAATCTACAGGGCGTGAACGGTTCATTCAGAGTACCTCCCCAACAACTTGGGCAGCCTGACAAAAACACGCCTGTTTACAATTATTATCCACAGTGGGCAATGAACCAGAGTATCCTTCCACGAGAAGCAAATTGAGGAAGCTGTTCTTAAATTTCTTCTCATTGCGGCCCTATGTACATCGATTGCTAAGGGAAAATTTTTGCTGACATTGCTAGTACCTAAACCTGATAACACTGAAAGGAGGCAAGGATTTTGTACGACATTCTGATAAAAGGTGGCACCGTAATCGATCCCGCGCAGGGTTTACATGAGATTCGCGACATAGCTATTGAAAACGGGAAAATTGCACAGATTCCATTGTCAACGAAAAACCCTACTGCTCATGAAGTTGTTGATGCAAAAGGATTGATAGTTGTACCAGGCCTGATTGATCTACACGTGCACGCATTCTGGGGTGGCTCAACTTACGGGATTGAACCAGACGCAGGCAATATATCAAAAGGAGTTACGACCGTAGTAGATGCCGGTTCTGCCGGAGCATCGACTTTCCCTGCATTCAGATCCCATATTATAGATCGTTCAAAAACATCAATATATGCTCTCCTCAATATTGCAACTTCTGGCATGGTATTCCACGACGATTCTGAATTACATGATTTGAATAGGGCGGATGTGCTACACACAGTCAAAACAGGTCTCCAAAATCAGGATCGAGTGGTCGGAATCAAGGCGAGGTTAGGAAGAGTCCAAGCCGCTAATAATGACCGTGAAGCACTTAAGCGAGCTATTGAAGCTGCCGAGTTGCTGAACGGATTTGTGATGATACATGTCGGTAATAGTTCCACCCCACTCCCTATTTTGATGGACATGTTAAGGCCCGGTGATGCTGTAACTCACTCGTTCCATGGATTTGGCGATGGAATTTTAGATGAATCTGGGGAGATCATTAAGGCAATGAAAGAAGCCCAGACAAGGGGAATTATCATAGACGTAGGACATGGATCAGGCGGTTTCTCATTTCGCTCTGCTGAAAAAGCTCTAGATAGTGGTATTTTTCCAGGAACAATTAGTAGTGATCTTCACATTCATAATATTGAAGGACCTGTTTTCGATCTAGCCACAACAATGTCGAAATTTATGAATTTGGGAATGTCTATTTACGAAGTCATCGAACGCTCTACCATTGCCCCAGCTAAAACAATGGGCAAGGAGGCAAAAATCGGGTCTCTGAAGCCCGGATTTGATGGAGATGTGACTCTCATGCGCATAGAAGAAGGCAAGTTCGAGTTTCACGATAGGCTTTCTAAAGCTACTAAACTAGGTAGTTCTAGATGGGAACCTGGGAAATCTATATATGGCAGTCAAAGACTCGCTCACGTTAATACAATAAAAGCTGGAAAACTATATAGGCCTTGGAAAACATTGATATGATGAGCCATCTATAATTGATGATCGCTTGACCAATAGGTACTCACTCGCTCCATACCTGATCAAATAAACGCAGCCAATTATCTCCAAGAATCTTCTTGATATCATCAGGCTTGTATCCCAAATCATGCAAGCCTGATGCAATATTTCTAAAGTCATCTGGGGTTTGTAGTTCGGCTGGATACAAAGTCGGATCATTAACCATCCATTTCTGTTCTGGGTCGATAAAAGTTGCGGGATATTGTGTTCCCTGTTGAGAACTTATGTAACGCCAGAATGATACTGGCTGATCTTGAGTGAAATCCGTCCCAATACCAACGTGGTCCACTCCTATTGAATCAACCAATCTATCTATTGCTTCTACATAGTCCCGTAGATTTGATGTTCGACCCGACTGCAAAAATGAAGTAATGCAAGTAGCTCCAACTACACCACCTTTTTCCGCCAACAACTTTAGTGCGTCACCAGCCTTGTTTCTGGGAACATCATAGTATTCCTTGGAATTAGCATGAGTACAGGAAACGGGATTGTCAGATATTTCAATAGTATCAATGGTAGTTTTAATACCGACGTGAGATAAATCCATAAGTATTCCGAGACGATTCATCTCTTTCACAGCCTCGATACCAAAACTACTCAATCCATCATCTCTTCTTTCATAACAACCATTTCCCAGAAGATTCCGCTCATGATAGGTGACCTGTATGATTCGAACTCCCATATCATAGAAAGTTGCTAAATTATCTAAATCATTTTCTATTGGAGAAGCATTCTGAAAACCTAGAATTATTCCTGTCGTACCTGTCCGTTTGCAGTCCAATATGTCATCTGTACTTGTAACCTTGGATATCATCTGCTTACTGGACTCAAACTTTGCCTTCCATTGAGTTATGGATTTTATGGTTTCATCATAATTTTCCCAGGTCGCTACAGTGGCATTGATTGCTGTCACGCCACCAGAATTCAAACTGCGAAAAACAGCAGGGCTATCCCAATTGCTCACGTTTAACCCATCAATGACAACTGAATCATTGTATAAATCCATAGTTCTTTTATGTAATTCGCTCATTCTCCACCTCCTAGAAATATCCATATACCTATTCGCGATCAATCATCTGTATCCATGTCAATACAATGTCTATTTCTGGTTACAGACACTTTGATAGCCATTCAAATCCGAGCACCCGACAGTTTGGAAATGTTTGGTAATTCCCAATTGTAGGAGTCTTTGAAAATCATCTCTACGCTCAAGACTTACATCGCCCCTCAATTCATGGAAATCATAAACATGCCTGTAATATACCCTTCATTAAATCCTGAAGTTTATTACTGGGCAATCCTACCATACAAAATCCCATGCTCACTCCTAGATCAATTTGCAAAATTATTGCATAAGATTGCCTTTTCTTTTTGGTTTCCACCTAAGAATTTGGAGGCAGAAGCTATTGATGCATGATCTGATAAAACCTGCTAATCAACACCTATGTCAGTCTTACTGGTATTAATGTTAGAATCTAGCTTCATTCTTCATCCAATCAAATATATTTGCACAGAGGAAAGGAGTCTTGAGAATGTCTAAAATTATTCAGCAGTACTCAGAGAAATTCCGTAATTCTGGGGCAATGTACACACGAGCCGCGGGGACGGTGGCTGGTGGAGGACATCAATCCAGAATTGTACACCCTCACCCCATCTATGTAGATGAAGCTCATGGAACAAAAAAATGGGATGTAGACGGTAATGAGCTTATCGACTACATGATGGGTTTTGGCGCTCTCTTGCTGGGTCACTCGCACCCCGCCATCACAAGTGCTTTATCCGAGAGAGTCAACATGGGTACACATATGGGCACGATCTCCTCACTTGAATTTCAATGGGCAGAGTTAGTGCAAAAGCTCATACCTTCTGCTGAATTAGTAAGGTTTACCGCTTCAGGTACTGAGTCAACACTACTGGCAATGAGGTTGGCGAGAGCATTTACAGGAAAAACCAAGGTTGTCAAATTCCGAGAGCACTTTCATGGATGGCACGATTATGCATCACCACAATCCGGCATAAACACTCAATCTGGCATACCTGGAGAAACTTTATCAACTGTAATAGTGATAGAGCCAGACCTGAATACTGTGGAAAACCTATTAAATACCAGTGATGATATTGCGGCCGTAATTTTAGAACCCACAGGAGGGCATTGGGGCCAATTCCCTCTGCAAAATCCAGAATTCCTGCAAAAATTACGTTCTGTCACCTCTGCCAATAACGTACTGCTAATAATGGACGAAGTAATTTGTGGATTTCGGATATCTCAGGGAGGAGCTCAGCAAAGATTCAATATTGATCCTGACATCACCACTATGGCTAAAATAGTGGCTGGAGGCTTACCTGGTGGAGCAGTTGCCGGTAAATCTGAAATCATGGGAATAATTGGAAGCGATAATCCTGATTTAAGAATGGCTCACCCTGGAACCTATAATGCCAACCCCGTTTCAGCAGCAGCTGGTATAGCCATGCTGGAAACCATCATAGCCGACAATGTGAATCAAAAAGCAGATGATGCAGCTACTCTGCTAAAACAGGGATTGCGAGAAGCTTTGATAAAAACCGAAGTTACGGGACATGTTCACGGCATTGCATCAATAGTACACGTTGCACTTGGCATAGAATGTGATTGCCCGGGTGAAATTTGTACGAAATCTCATCAATCTCTGGCAGATGCTACTTCTGGAGCAACTTCACAAATGCTGAAGCTCGCAATGTTGAATGAAGGGGTCGACATGATGGGAGGAATTGGATTCATCACATCTTCTGCTCACCAAAAAGAAGATATCGATCGTACAGTAAAAGCATTTGAAAATGCGGTTCAGTCGTTAAGAGAGGATCAGATTATTTAAGCAAATATAAATAAAGTTCAGATTGATTCAATACGTTTATTCTAAAATAGGGAGAATTACATAAATGCCCAAAAAAATGGTCGCCGTGAGAAAAATCTCACCTGGCAAGGGTTTAGTGGTAGACGAAATACCTGTTCCCAAAGTGAGAGATGACGAGGTCTTGGTAGCAATTGAAGCCGCTAGTTTATGTGGAACAGACTTACATATATGGGAGTGGGATGAATGGAGTTCCCAAAGAATTAAGACCCCTTTGACCATTGGCCACGAATTTGCTGGTACAGTTGTACAAATTGGGACCTCCGTCCAGCATGTTTCGGTAGGAGACTATGTATCTGCTGAAAGCCATATCACCTGTGGGATGTGTTTCCAATGTCGCACCGGGCAACTGCATATGTGTCCCAAGACTCGAATTTTGGGTGTTGACCGAGACGGAGCGTTTGCGGAATACATAGCTCTTCCGGAAAAAGTCATCTGGCCAAATGACAGAACGAAGCTACCTCCCGAAATTGCCACACTCCAGGAACCTTTTGGAAACGGTATTTTCGCTACCCTAGCTCACGATATCGCAGGACAGAGTGTCGGAGTTTTAGGATGTGGGCCGGTCGGTCTTTTCTCTGTAGCAATTGCCAAAGCTTCGGGTGCTGCTCTTGTATTAGCCGTAGATTTGAATGACTTTCGTCTAAATTTAGCCAAAAAAATGGGTGCTGATGCAACTCTAAATGCCCGAAACGTCGAGGAAGGAGACATCGTTAATTGGCTAGCTGATGCAAACGAAGGGTATGGTGTTGATATTGTACTGGAGATGAGCGGGGCGCCATCAGCAATAGATTCAGCCTTTAGAGGCGTTAGAAACGGGGGAAGAATCACACTTTTCGGAATCCCCTCTAGTCCTGTTCGGATTGACGTGGCCGAGAGTATGATCTTCAAAAATTTGACTGTACTGGCATTAAACGGTCGGCGCATATTTGATACTTGGTACAAAACGCGCTGGATGATGGAAAGCGGAGTGGTTAATTTGAAACCACTTATAACTCACGAAATGGGCATGGATAAGATTGAAGAGGCTATGCAGTTACTTGCTAACGGAGACGCCTGTAAAATCATTTTGCGACCGAATACTGGTATGGACATCCAAACTGAAAAATCTAGTTCCATTGATCTTCAGGATCCCAATATCCACGGAAGGGTAATGCACAGGTAACTGCCTTATATTCTTTATATTAACTTAATTAAGAAATCCAACGATACAAGGCTTAATCAATCTCCTGTAATCTACAAAAGTTCCAGATTCTTTAATCCAGACCCTGTGTTTAAAAGGAGTATGTTCTCATTTGGGGCAAGCAAATCTCGCTCTACGAGCTTGGTAAGCGCCGCCACAGTAGCCGCACCTTCTGGACAAACAAAAATCCCTTCTAATTTTCCGACAATTTTCATCCAGCGTCTTATCTCACTATCGTCTACGGTTTCAACATTACCGCCGCTTTCCCGGATAGCTTTTAGAATCAAATAATCCCCTATCGCACCTGGTACTCGCATACCTGCCGCTATCGTTTGAGCGTTCTCCCAAGGTTCTGCAAATTCGCTGCCGTTTTCAAATGCTCTTACTATAGGAGCACATCCTTCTGATTGTACGCAGAACATCTTAGGCCGTTTGCTATCAATCCATCCAATTTTCTCCATTTCCTCAAAAGCCTTCCACATTCCCACTATACCTGTGCCGCCCCCAGTTGGATATATTATTGCGTCTGGTAATTTCCAGCCCATTTGCTCTGCAATTTCAAAACCCAATGTCTTTTTCCCCTCAACTCGATAGGGTTCCTGCAGTGTCGATATATCAAATAAATTTCTTTCACCAGCCTCACGTCGAGAAATTATCCCTGCATCGCTGATAAGTCCATCCACCAGGGTCACATCTGCTCCCGTAATAACGGCCTCTTTTTTGTTTGCTTCAGGGGCATCTCGGGGCATGAATATATGGGACTCGAGACCAGCCCGGGCAGCATAGGCCGACATAGCCCCAGCTGCGTTACCTGCTGATGGCATTGTCAGACGCTCGACGCCAAGTTCCTTCGCTTTAGAAACTGCCGCAGAAAGTCCACGAGCCTTAAAAGATGCCGTTGGATTCAGCCCTTCATCTTTAATAAAAAGTTTTTCTAATTGTAGTTCGCCGGCAAGCCGTCTTGCCGGGAATATCGGTGTCCATCCTTCACCTAGGCTAACAATGTTTTCTTCTTGAAGCACGGGCAGAAGCTCTCGATATCTCCACATATTTGAATTGCGACCGACCATGTCTTCGCGATTCAATACATTACTTACTTTTTCCAAATCGTATCTTGCATAGAGAACTTTGCCACAGTTCTTACATAGCCTATGGATTTCGCCAGCAGAGAAAATCGATCCACAGTAGGTACATTCTAAATGATCAAGATAGCTTTCCATTTGATTTCCAGCCTTTCAAATCAGAAGTATGCATTGCATCCTCGCCTGCCAAGATTATAATACAAGGATAGAATATAAAAACTTTTAAAATAAGTCGTTCACAAGGTTCTAGAGGTGCAAAATATATGGTCACAGCAATTGAGCAACAATACATTGATGGGCATCCCGGTTCGGCTGAGCGCCACGCTGAAGCCAAGAATCTTTTTCCAGACGGTGTAACTCACGACACCAGACGCCTGAGCCCTTTCCCAATATACGCAACTCACGGTCTCGGACCGCACAAATGGGATGTAGACGGGAACAAACTTATCGATTACTACACTGGTCATGGATCTCTAATCCTAGGCCACTCTCACCCTGATATCGTTGAAGCTGTAACCAAGCAAATGCAACTCGGAACTCATCTCAGCGCATCTACAGATTTAGAAATAGAGTGGGGAAATCTCGTGACAGACCTGATTGATTGTGCTGAAAAAGTTCGTTTTCACAGTTCTGGTACAGAGGCCACCATGATGGCATTCCGGATGGCCAGGGCGTATACAGGTAAAAACAAAATCATCAAATTTCAAGACCACTTCCATGGTTGGCATGACTATGCCATGGCAGGTAATTCTGTTGTTGGGGGCATACCGGAGGAAACACTAGACAGCATGATTGTTCTTCCCCCCAACGACCTCAACGCAGTAGAACTAACACTCAGCCAAAGGTCGGATATAGCCGCCATCATATTGGAGCCTACCGGGTCACACATGGGCCAACATGCAGTAACTCAAGATTTTGTAAAAGGGCTAAGAGAGGCTACGAGACAATATGGTGTAGTGTTGATATTTGACGAGGTTGTTACTGGTTTTCGAACTTCTAGGGGAGGGGCTCAAGAGTACTATGGGATAACCCCTGATATGTGCACAATGGCAAAGATACTTGGAGGAGGGCTCCCGGGTGGAGCGGTAGCAGGTAAGGCTGAGATTATAAACATGATAGAAATGACTGGTGATCCTGTTCACGATAATTCTAGGAGAGTCCAACATAATGGCACTTTTAATGCCAACCCTCTATCGGCGGCGGCTGGCATACAAGCCCTCAGTATAGTGAAGCACAATCCCATCAATGACACCGCCAACGCGATGGCTGACATGCTGAAAAACGGTTTGAACGACATGCTGGCTCAAAACGAAATACCGGGATGCGTGTCTGGCATTGCTTCATGTATATGGCTCAGACTAGGAGTTGATCACGAATGTGACCGAGAAGTATGTATACTTTCACCTCAAGAAACTGAGATTATTGATCACCCCGGTAGGAAAACACAGTTGGAGTTAGCCATGATGAACCATGGAATACATGCAGGAACTCGTTTCATAGTTATGGCTGCTCACACTGAAACTGACATTCAGGATACTGTTTCGGCAACCGAGAAAGCTCTTATAGATTTACGTAATCAAGGGATGATTTAGGTTATGGTGCGCCTTATTAAGAACATGGATCCATGCACGTAAGATGAGTAAACGCGAATATGAATTAATAATTGTGGGAGGCGGTTTAGCTGGTATGACAGCTGGCTTGTATGCTTCCAGATCTGGCATAAAAACCTTGCTGCTTGAGCGACTTATGACTGGGGGACAGATCATAAACGCAGAAATCATTGAAAATTTTCCTGGTTTTCCTGATGGGATATCTGGAGCTGAGTTGACCATATTGGTACAGGACCAAGCTACTAAATATGGGCTTGAATTGGAACTTGACGAAGTCAAGAATATTCAACAGAAACCGTCTGGGATTTCTATTGAAACTCAAAACGGTGATCTGATTAGTTCTGTGGCAGTAATCATTGCCGGAGGATCTTCACTAAAGCACTTGGGCATCCCAGGCGAAAAAGAAAACCACGGGACTGGGGTGTCTTATTGCGCCACGTGTGATGGTGCGTTTTTCAAAGACCAGGTAGTGGGAGTTGTTGGCGGTGGAGATTCCGCATTAGATGAGGCTGTAACATTAACAGAATTTGCTTCTAAGGTTTTCCTGATACACAAAGGCAAAGAATTTGTGGGCCAGCGGCTTTTGCAAGACAGAGTGAAAGCTAATCCCAAAATCGAGATTATAAATCAAACTGTCATTGAATCCATTAATGGGCAATCTGGCGTTGAAGCAGTCACTCTAAACAATATTCTATCTGGCGAAAGATCTGTCTTAAGCCTACACGGACTGTTCATATACATAGGTTTATCCCCAAACACACAATATCTAAATAACCTCCTGCCTCTTGATGGTGCAGGACACATCCCAACAGACCTATTGATGAGAACTAAGGTAAAGGGAATACTGGCCGCTGGAGACATTCGCCAACATTCAGCAGCACAACTGATAAGCTCTGCAGGTGATGGGGCAACAGCTGCAATATCTGCACAGAGATATATAGAACGTCGAGAATGGAATCAATAATTCCAAGCAAGCCACCGCTAGTAATTTCTGACCTTTTCCCCAATTTATCTGCAAATCAGACCAATAATATTGGAGATGGTATTGGAATTCAAATTTACGCCTGAACAAGAAGGTTTTCGAAGTGAAATACGGCATTTCCTCAGAGAGTATTTAGGTTCGAATTGGCAAGGTATTGACCCAGACTCATATTTCACGGACGAAAATTGGCCATTCATCAGGAATCTTACAAAGGAGCTTGCCGACAATGGGTGGCTCACACTGGGTTGGCCTACGAAATATGGCGGCCAAGGACGCTCACACCTAGACCAAATGATATATAACGAAGAAACAGCTTATTTTAGAGCTCCCACTCGAGACTCTATGATAGGAGTCGAACTTGTCGGTCCTACACTGATGCGATATGGCACTAAGGAACAAAAAGCCGTCTTCCTTCCAGCCATAGCAAATGGTGATGATGTCTATTGTCAAGGATTTAGCGAACCAGAATCAGGATCAGATTTAGCGTCTCTTCAGCTTAGTGCTGTTAAAGATGACGATCATTTTGTATTAAATGGTTCGAAAATATGGACCAGCGGCGCCCATAGAGCTAATAGATGTTACCTTATGGCCCGAACGGATAATGAGGCAAGAAAGCACCGAGGGATCAGTGTATTCATTGTCGATATGGATACACCTGGAATAGAAATAAGGCCAATAATCAATATGTACGGCCTGCAGTACTTCAACCAGATATTTTTTACAAACGTCCGAGTACCCGTGGAGAATATGGTTGGGGACGAAAATCAAGGGTGGTATGTAGCCGCTGCAAGCTTAGATTTCGAGAGATCTGGTATAGCCCAATTCTCATGGAACCGCAGAAATATCGAAGAGCTGGTTCAAATATTGAAGCCCGCTGAAGTATCTGGTCGGTATTCTTACCAAGGGAGTTTGATCCTTCACAATTTGTCGAAGTTGTGGACTGCTAACGAGGCCGGGAGAATGATTGCCTACAAAATCGGCTGGATGCAGCATACAGGCCTAGTTCCAAATAAGGAGGCATCCATTTCTAAACTTATGGGTAGCGAAATTGCACAACAAATAGCAAATTTAGGCGTAAAGGTTACGGGTAATTACGGACTTCTCAACATTGGCTCTCATAGTGGGATGTTCGATGGGAGATTTGGCAGGGAGTGGATGGACTCGATTTCGTTCACCGTGAGAGCAGGAACATCCGAAATTCAGCGTAATATCATAGCGACACGGGGACTGGGCCTACCCAGAGGCTAGCAATAATTACTTGATATTGATAGACATGGCCCAATCTCTGATTATCTGACTAACACTGATCCCGTTTACGCGTGTCAGATAATATAAATATGCCGTGGCTAATTAACTAAATCTATCTAATCCTGACTATAGCTTGCGAAAACATCACAACGCCTATTAAAGTCAGAACTATACCCATGACTAAAATAAGTGTATTAACATTCACGCGTCCAGTTAATTTAGCCCCGTATTGACTCCCGATCATGGCTCCTACTCCCATTAATATAAGAACAAGATAATCTACTTCACCTCGGGTTGCATGAGCGATCCATCCCATTGAACCAAGGGAAAATCCAATCATCATGTTGGTTCCTGCTACTACTCTAGGATCCATTCTAAGGATTCTAACGAGCACCGGAAGCCTTATGCTGCCTAATATAAGCCCTACGGCACCACCCAAAATCCCGATTCCTAATCCAGTAAGAGCTCCTACGGTATATTGATTCTTCGACCATACGTTTGAGGACGAAATTGTTGAATTCTCTTGGCCATTGCTAGCCTTTTTTTCAATGTCATTACGTGCCATAAACACAAATTCTATTCCCTGCCAACCGACCAAAATTGCAATTAGAGTAATAAGATAGAATTCTGGCACCATACTGCTCCAGAATCCTCCAATAAAAGCGCCAATTATTGACGGTAGGCCCATTGTCACCAACACTCTAAAATCAATACGCCCCGCTTTTAAGTGCCTCAAAGAACCAATCATTGCGGTCAAGCTGCTTACAAGAATATTTGTTCCTGCTGCTGTTGGCATGGACATTCCAACCAGCAATAGGATAGGCAACCGTATGCTGCCAAGTGCTAAACCAACGAACCCTCCTAGTACACCAATAACGGTAGAGGCCACAGTGAGAAGAACAATCTGCCAAATCTGTAAATCAGTTGCGAAACTGACACCATCTAAAACCAGACCCATTATTTTTGTTCCTCTGAAGAGATATTATTCAAGTAAGACTCCATGTCCTGTATAACCTCTGTACTTGATGTGCGACTGCCGTAGCAGGCTTTGTTGAAAGCCTTCGTAGCTTTTTCTGAAATGTCCGCAGGGAATATCCTTGCTAGCTTTGACTTATATTCATTTGGGGTTTCCCACAGTTTCCTTCCAAAACCTTTCTCTTCAGCAATGGACAAAAGCTTGTAGTATAACCTGAAGATTTCTGTCAGTAATGGATCACCATCAGGTATAGAGTACATAACTTTACTGCCTCTATTTTTTAATCTTTCAGGTAACAAGCCTTTCAATAATGTATACATATCCGAAAGAGGCAACCGCTGGCCAGATAAAGATTCCCTGAACTCGTATGTTTTCCTATCTTGAAGTCCAAAACGCTTCCTGAATGCTCTAAACAAAAAAATCAACAATAGGACCAATAAGCACGCTAGGAGCACCCATTCAAAATAGGCTAGATATCCCGGTGATGAAGCCGTTTCTATTTCTCTTCTTTGCTCAACTTGCTGGCCAAATTCCCCTAGACTATCTACATCAAAGTCAGTTTCACCTCCCAGCAAAGAAAATAGTTTTACTACGCCTTGGACCAGAAATCCCAGCAGGTAAGCCAACGGCCAGACCACAATATAAAACACAATCGAAGTAGCGAAACCAATTGCTTTCAATATTGGACCTACCAGCAAAGACAAAATGAACTTTTCAAAACCAGCCATTATTAAACCTACTGCCAATAGTCCTGCAGTTATAAATCCGAAAGTAAAAAGCCACGGGCGCTGTCCACTTTGACTAACTGAAGATGAGCTTATATTGCTCATACAAAATCCCGCCAAAGCAGCAAAAAAGAACAAGGCCATAAATTCTATTACATACATATGTGAAGCAGTAAATAGATCGACAATCACTGATGCTCCCAAAATAAGGAGGCCTATTCTAAAGCTGAAATTCAACTTATCAATGATGTCTTCTGAGAAGGCAATCTCAGCACCAAGGTACCATAATGCTGCCCCCACAAACCCACCACCCACAACAAACTTGCTGAATCCTTCGGGATGGTCATCTGATAGAAAATAAACAACCCAAGCCAAATCGATATTTGTGTGGTTGGCACCAATATGACTTCCTATGAAAACGTATATGGCCATCATGCCCACAACGCCCATGAAACAGCGAGCAATATGCGATGGAAGTCTGTATGCATTTATTGTTGCTGAGACAAGATAAGCCGATGTGATCATCAATGCTATCTGAACCCATCCAATGAGACTCTCCTCGTGGCCACTGATGATACTCAACACCGATATAAGAACGTAAACTAAAACGAACTCTAATATCAAGATACTAAATGGGAGCAACTTGTTAGCATTGTCATTCATTTGAATACTCTAATTTATCCAGGTAATCAGATATCTCGTAGACAATAACTCCTAGAGGTAGCTTAGGACATGGCGGAGTTCCCACATACAAAACAACAATTTTCAGACCAATTTTGCTCATATCAGCTAACACATAAACTAGATCGGCTTCTACCAGTGCCACAATTATTGCTACAGTCGCTCCATATGGAATTTTTCTAGAATATTCGGATAATCTACTTGAAATTGGCGCTGATTCAAATGGCCGTATGGTCGCCAACGCCTCTAGCATAATATTTAGTTGTTCCGGGGCACTACTTGGGGGGATTTTTAACGGCCTGTTCGACACAATCGGCGTTCCGTTTGAAAAGAGACCTATTTTGTAGCCCTTCTCAAATGCATACGCCGCTACTGAAGCACTGGCAGTGATTACCCGGTTAAGATACAGCTTGGAATATCCTTCCCATCTCCTCCTCATCGTCTCCACTGCAGAAACAACAATAACTGTTGTCGATGATGAGGGGTCAAAAGTCCGCACATGCATCGACTGAAATTTAACTGTAGCCTTCCAATCAATAATTTTGAGTGGGTCGCCCTGTTGATATTCCCTTACACCGTTGGGACGTGTATTGTCTTCAAACATCTTGGATCCGGCAATGGATTCTCCCAATGGCCTGTTAGAAGGCATTCCCAGTTCATTTAATTTTACTATTCTCGGGTACACCAACAAATAGTTTTTGTCAAAATGGACGGTGGAATTCTTGAAGAAGCCAAAAATATCTCCACTATCCATTTTGATTGGTCCTAGAGGATAAAATCCAGGCTCTTTACACGTCAATGTGTATGACCATTGTATTTTCTCGTACCACAACATGGAGGTAGGCAACCTGAGGACCTGAGTACGAGTGGCTGGACTCGACCACGTTTTTATCTCTTCAATGCTTAACTCTTCGGGCAAATCCAGTTCTACGACCACATTCGGAAGAGGTAAAGGTTTATTATTCGTGAGGCTAAATGTCATTTTCGTAGACTCACCGGCAAATATCCGAGACTCAGATATTTTTCTTCGGTGATTTAGTTCCACAACGGATAATCTATTCCACACCCATGCTAAACCTGAGGTAAATATAGCAATGCTTGCAAAACCTACAACCATACCTTGTTGCATGAAAAGCCCAAATGCAAACAGTGCAAATAAGAAATATATCCAAAGTTCATGCCAAGAGTTTTTTCCCAAATTCCTAGCTCTCTATCGGCACATTCACCATGGACAAAATATGGGAGACAATATCCACAGTATTGTGATTCCTCAATCGTGCGTCGGAGGTTAACATAAGACGATGTGCCAAGACTGGTATTGCAGCGCTTTTAACATCATCAGGAGTGACGAAATCGCGTCCATCTATAGCTGCGGTTGCCTGAGAAGCCTTATAGAGTGCCAGCCCAGCACGAGGACTGGCACCAAGAGCTAACTCAGTATGCTCTCGAGTATTTCGTACGATGTCGACCACATATTTTCGTATGTTAGGCTCAACTTTTACTGAGGATGTGAGCTGTTGGGCCTTCATAACTTCTTCTTGATCAGTAACAGGTGTAATTACGGGAGGTAAAGAATCTTTCTCAAATCTTAATAATATTTGCTCTTCCTCAGAGGATGACGGATATCCCAAACTCACATTGACCATAAACCTGTCTACCTGAGCTTCAGGTAACGGAAAAGTGCCCTCCATTTCTATAGGATTTTGGGTAGCGACCACCACAAAAGGTTCAGGCAAGGGGTGAGTTTCTCCATCTATTGTTGCCTGGCGCTCCTGCATGGCTTCAAGCAAAGCAGATTGAGTTCTTGGGGTGGCACGATTAATCTCATCTGCCAAAAGAACTTGCGCAAACACAGGCCCTTTACGTAATTCGAAAGTCCCGGTTTTCTGATTGAAGAAATTGACTCCCAGAACGTCTGAAGGCATCAGATCAGGAGTGAATTGGATACGTTTAAACTCGCATCCCAATGCTTGAGCAAGAACTTTAGACAAGGTAGTTTTACCTATGCCGGGTATGTCTTCCAATAGTATATGTCCCCTGCATAATAAAGCTATGAGTGTCAGTTTGATTGCTTCGTCTTTACCGACAATAACGCTTTGAGTAGCTTTCTTCAGGCGTACGGCGAATTCTTGAACTTGGCTTACATCATTTACTGGCACAGTTTATTCAACCTCTATAGAATTTGAAATTTCCACAAGCAAATATACATTACTTCACAGTATAGGTCATGGCGTTTCGCTTAACTCGCTAATTAAGTGGTATCCTATAAACCTCATTCGGGAATATTAGTGGAGCTAAGGTAGTACCTTGGCGATCTTATATCCATAAGCATTTTTTCAATGCCCGGTAGTGTAGTGGTAGCACGTCAGCCTTTGGAGCTGAAGTCCATGGTTCGAATCCATGCCGGGCAGATACATCAGAACATTCAGAAGGTTATCAATTTGGGTCTACTCATACCATGGATTAATTGCCTTTCAAATAACTATTAAAGGAACAAATATTTCAGCGGGGCTAAGTCCTGAATGATGCCCGACCAATCTCTTCCCGGACGGCACTCTTGCCGGCGAGTCATAAAGTAGCACATCAATTCCTTTTGATAATGAGACAAATGTACCTATTCGTCCGCGTGCTATATCTGTTAATTTCTCCGGTCCAAACATTCCTAATCTTTCGGAATCATCAACCGATATTAAATAGAATTCAGCCCCGTATAACTCTCTGAAAATAGTTTCAAATTCAACCTCAGCTCCAGGCTTTACATGGAAATACACAACTCTGCTATCGCCTGAAGGATCGTTTCTCAATAATTTGGTAATCGGTCCAGATTTAGTTATGTAATGAATATTTTGCGCAGAAGCATCCAACCCCCCATGGTCTGAACTAACTATGATTCTGACCTGTTCTTTCAGATTTTTGTATAGCTTCAACAGAATTTGGTCAACGGACCTAGCAGTTATCAGTGTTTCATCGGATGTGTACCCAAATTTATGCCCCATACTATCTACTTCAGAAATATACAAATAGGTATAAGTCTGGTCGTTAGATCCGTTGATTCTCTCAGCAATGATATCTATAGCCTCATTTAAATTTCTATAACTTTTCTGGCCAACTTCTCCACTGCAGTATGTCGAAAAAACAGATCCGCAGATATACTGGGGAAACAGAGAGATCTTGTTCCTAGTATATTTACTCAAAAGAGACGGCGTAGGATATACTTGGTCCAGCGTTAATCCAATTTCTGTCAGAGCAATTTGGTCCGTGGATCGTACAAACGGTATGATTGTAGCCACTGAATCCACTTCAGGCAGATATGTATACCAACCAATAGCAGCATGCCGACTCGGCCATTCCCCTGTAAAAAATGAAGTTATAGCAGAGGCGGTCGTGGTTGGAAACACGGTCCGTAGTGATAGTTTTTTATGTTGTGCCAAAAAAGAGTCGGAACCTAAAGAATTCAACAGTATTTCACCAAAACCATCAACCACTACAAAAATGAGATGTTGTATTTCACCTATCATGTCAGCGATAGTGCGAACACCATGATTGTTTTTGGCTGAGTCTACACCAGATAATAAGGCTAGCGAATTTGCAAGATCTACAATATTTAACTCATTTTCATTTGGTTGAATAAGGCGACCAGACTGGAAATCACATTCAAGTCTTTGTGAATCTCTCATGGCATCTCACTGTTGCTTCCTGTTACGCAGTAAGGGGAAAATAAACTCTTCTATAGCCGTTTTCAAGCCATTGCTTTCAACGTTCGGCGCAATGAAGTCAGATAAATCTCTGACTTCATTGGGGGAATTTCCCATTGCTATTGCTAGACCACATTCGGTCAGCATAGGTATGTCGTTGTAGCTGTCTCCAATGGCAATAAACCTACAAGTCGATGATTTATACGATTTTGCCAAATAGCGAACCGCTGATCCTTTATCTATCCCAGCCTTAGTAAAATCCACGGCCCACAAATCGTTGTAGGGGAGGTATGCTTTAACAACATGAATATCATTTTCCGCTTCAAATTCTTTTACCATAGCCTCTGCGGCATCCTTAGGTAAATCTAAGGCAGAAACCCTCGCTAAGTCCCATCTGT
Organism: uncultured Dehalococcoidia bacterium; assembly: GCA_964570875.1. Lineage (GTDB taxonomy): Bacteria > Chloroflexota > Dehalococcoidia > Lucifugimonadales > CATQGZ01 > CAZMZE01. The sequence continues at coordinate 70,073 of CAZMZE010000012.1, read as the reverse complement.
TGATCTGATCCAAATTTGTGAAAGTTTTGTTATCATGAGTAGCAATAAATTTGAATCCATGCCTGTCTAATCTATTGACTACCCGCGTCGACTGTCTAGCCATCATCGGAAATCTACAAATCGGTGAGCCGCTCGCAGGATCTAAAACCACAGCACCATTATCTGACACCTGAGGAGTGTCCAATCTCAATTGGGCTGCGAAACGCAGTACATCATATGGTTCGCGACCCGATACTATTGAAACTCGGACATGCTGAGCAAGTAATTTAACTGCATTTAGTACTTCCAAGGCAATTTCCTCGTCTCGGCCTATAATGGTTCCGTCCAAATCTATTACCGCGGCATCAAATGGCAAATCATTCAACTATTTTAAGCCTCTCTTATAGTTTATATTCGAGTACAAGGACTTCGATCTCCTTCAATCAATATCCGATAGTAACCATGGAGTATAATACGACCATGTATTGCCTTAATAATTATAATTCTTTACTAATGTGGAGCAACACATGAACGAATTAACAGCTTACTTCAACGGCGAATGGATCCCCAACAGCGAGGTGAAAATTCATGCCACAGACCGAGGGTTTTTGGTCGGGGATACGGTTTTTGATGTCGCACGAACTTTCAATGGTAAGAGTTTCCGGATGAAAGAACATGTGGCACGTCTATACAGATCTCTCCAATACGCTCGTATCAATCCCAGTATAGATAAAGACCAGATGTTATTGATTAGTGAAGATGCTATCAAGCGCAACGAGTATATAAGACACAACTACGGCGACTTTACGATACATCAGTTTGTTACTCGCGGCCCCAAACCACCATCTGGAGCCAAAGAGTGCCCAACAGTGGGAGTTAGATTGGCACCAGTTGAATTTACAAGGTACGCACAATCTTACGCCACGGGGGTACACGGAGTGATAGCCAAAACTAGAAGCTACTCTCCAGAATCTTTGGATCCCAAAATCAAACATTACAGCAGGATGAACTTTAATTTGGCCCAGATGGAAGCAACAGATGTTGATCCCGACGCTTGGCCAATTATGTTAGATCTAAACGGCAACCTGACTGAGGGAGTTGGCTGGAATGTATTAATAGTAACTGACGGTGTGATTCGATCTTCTACAGACAAAGCTGTGCTACAAGGAGTCTCGAGAGGCATGGTTTTCGACCTCGCTAAACAATTAGATATCCCTGTAGTGCAGGAAGATCTTCAGCCTTATGATCTATACACGGCTGACGAGGCATTTTTCACGACGACAAGCCCTTGTGTATTGCCAGTTACTAAAGTTGATAATCGACAGATAGGTGATGGGTTACCAGGGCCAATTACACAACAGTTACTTGCGAGTTGGAGTGAATCCGTTGGTATCGACATTGTTGACCAGGCTGTGAGCTTCTCTAACAGATAAATCTTTCCAATGGTATCGATTACTTGTGACAACGTTGCATTTAAAAGCATGTGTTTTTCTGGCAATAACCAAATTACCTAACGCAGTATCTCAAAAATGCTAACTGTTATCGGAGCGTATTATGGAATTTGGGGAAATAATCGTGGTCCAGTTGAAAAATGGACCAGCATTAGGAAGATACCTTTCTACCCCCAACACACCATCTAAATCAAGTGTTACAAACCGCATACGTGTAGCAATTGGTAAAAATCGAGAAGCGCAATTAACAACCGATCGGCTATTGATGTCCACCGGGATAGTAGATTCCAACGTTGAACAAACAAATGATTTGTGGAAACTATCGAAGGACTTATCTGGTGAGATAGACCTGCGTGAGGCGTGGAACATTGCCATAGATTCCAGAAATCCTGTGTCACTAGAAGATCTTGCTGAGCTTTATTGGGGGAGTAGCGACAATACAGCCAAGAAAATTGCCATAATACTAAACGTCTACCACACCAATCTATATTTCTACCAAGATGGCGCCAGTTACTATCCTCGGACGAGGAAAGAGGTCGAAGAAATTCAACAACGACGCTATAAGCTGATTTGCAAACAAAAAGAACGCGAGTTATTGATTGACGATCTTCGTCAGGAAACACTACCTGAAAAGCTGACACAGCACCAACAGGATATTTTGAATCATTTGCGTGGTTTAGCTATCCACGGAAATCAATATCCGAGAAGTTCTATTGCTATAGATCTTCTACGAGAAATTCATCCAAATTCAACGGAGTTTGAAAAAAATGCCTTTCGGATTTTGGTACGGCATGGCCTAGTTTCAGAAGACGAACCACTAGAACTTGAGCGCGCCGGCTACACATCAATTTTCCCCAAGGCAGTTGTTTCTGCATCAGAAGCAATAGATCCCAGCACGTTAATTTCAGACCCGAAGAGGATTGATTTTACAAAAATCCCAACCATCACAATAGATGAACTGGGTACTTATGACCGTGATGACGCGATTTCCTTTCATTCTGATGCTGCCGGTTTTTCATATTTGGGAATTCATGTAACTGATGCCGGGTTTCTTGTACCTCCCAATAGTGCAATAGATACGGAAGCAAAAAACAGGATGTCTTCCATATACTTGCCGACTCAAATTTTGCCGATGCTGCCGCACGGCCTAGTTGCCAAAAGCGGAACCTTATCCAAAGGCCGAAAACAGGCCGCACTAAGTATCATCGCTAAACTTTCGCCCACCAACACCATAATTGACTGGGACATACATAGATCTGTGATAGAAAGTGACGACGCCCTATCCTACGAAGATGCTGAATTCGCGTTGGAAGACACCGAGCACAGGTGGCATAGATTCATCCATAACCTCGACAACATATCCACAGAATTAATGTCTAAAAGAGAAGTATCTGGTTCTGTGGATATTCAACGTCCCGATATGGCAATAGATATAGCCGAAAATGATGAAATCAGTATTCGTCTTTCAGTTAAAAATCGATCCCGAAAAATCATCGCTGAATTAATGATACTCTACAACACTTTGATGGCTGAATTTTGTAAGTCCCGTTCAATTCCTGTGATCTTCAGGTCACAACAAGCACCTGAAACTATTTCTAGTACGGATGGCATTGAAGATGGGCCATATTTATGGTTTATGAAGATGCAGCGCCTTCTTCCTGCTGAATTCTCTACGATCCCGGATGCTCATCACAGTCTTGGCGTAGAACATTACTCCCAGGTCTCAGCACCTTTACGCAGATATACCGACTTAATTACGCAAAGACAAATAGGACATTATTTGGATACTGGTAAATTTCTATATCCTGTTGAAGAAGTCGCATCGGTCGGACAGCGCGGATCAATCCAGCTACGTGAAATTGCCGGTATAGAAGATTCAGTTAAACGGTATTGGTTTTTGAAATTCCTTGCCAAAAAGATGTGCAAAGGTGAAAACCAGAAAAGTTCAGTCGATTTTTACGCGGTGGCACTAGAAAAATCGGTTAGAAGAGGAGCGCTTTTAGAACTATCCGAATATCCATTCAGGTTTAGAGCTGTCGTTCCCAAAACATCAAATCCTGGAGACGTTGTGGTGGTCAAACTCCAAGGAATCGATCTTTGGCATCGGACCACACATTTTACATATGTGAGTATGGCCTGAAAAACACCCTCAATCTATTGATGCTAAGCTGTTTATCGACTCGAATGGGCATCTATAATATCTTGGGTTATTTCACGCAGAAAGTCCTGTGTGGCGTTTCTAAGGTCCCATGCTGAATACAAACGGGCAAGGAGAATTCTAATTTCAGGATTAGACAACATTTTCTCATAGCACCCTGCATCATCCATATCTACTAACAAACGAATTTGAGATCTCAGCCCCCCGGCCCCAGAAAAAAGTTTTGCCGATTTGATCCCTTGTGAACTTTGTATTGCCGGTAACAATTTCTCCGTCATGAATTTTAACTCTGCCCGAGCCTCTTGATCACTCAATTCATTGCTAAACCCAAATTCTCTGATATACAAAGTCGCCATACCATTTTTCTCCTTGTGGAAGTTGTTCATGTTTTTGCGAGAATTTCATTTACGCCGATCTCCGACTCATTTGTAGTAATCACTAACAGACAGGGAAGCACTATGAGGGAAGAGACAAGTGCCAAGAAGATCATCACCGCGGTTAATTGGCCATATGAAGCAAATATCGGCATCGGGGCAAAGCCCATTATTACGAATCCAACTATGCTAGATGTGGCGGATGCAAGCAACGCAACACCCGTTCCTCTGGAAGTCCTTTTAACGGCTTCTACCTTAGAAGGATTCTTTTTCAATTCTTCCCTGTACCTCTCTGTCATATGAATTGAGTAATCAATACCCACTCCTATGGATATCGCCCCTATCATTGAGGTGACGAAATTCAGGGAAAAACCCGCTATATGCATTATTCCGTATAGCCACGCAACTACTAAGCCTATTGGTATCACCGTGACAATAGCGTACCTGAAGGAACGCATTGTCACCACCAGTAGCAAAGTAGCTGCAGAAATCGCTATCGGAAGAGAAAGGTAGAGTGTCCGAGTAGAAGCTGATAGTTGAGCTTCTCTAGTGAAAGGCGAGCCTGTCAACCTTGAAATAGATATTGATGGGTGCGATTCTAGATTTGCAAGTATCGGTCTAATTACTTTCCCCGATTCTGTAATCCTAGTTTGGTCTCTCGTACCTGGTATTTGGAACGAGATAGTTGTTAGGCTTTCGTTTTGTCCAGCATAATAAATAGCGCCTCTTACCTGATCAGGCCGAAGAATAAGGTTCCCTTTTGCATCGGGCACCCCGTTATTAAGTGCAATAGTGAAGGCCGCTTCTATCTGTTCTTTTTTATCAGGTATCCAGTCCCCATCTTTATCTTCAACAGCGATACCAGTACTGGATTTTATTGCTGAGAGGGCCGCAGGGCTTTCCATTATGATTTTTGAAGTGTTAACAATGTCGAGACCTATAGTTACTTCCCCGCTTGGTCGTTCAGCAACACTTTCAACATCTCTCAAGGATTCTATGAAATCTGATATAGCTGATACAGCGTTAGGATCCATCAAGTCGCCCTTGATGTATGCTATTCCTGGCTCACCTCCTTTTTCTCCCACATGTTCATCTACCTTGTCCAGACCGATAACCATATCTGACCTTGGATCAAAAAAATCCTTAACATCAAATGTAGGCTCTAATTTGAGAGCAAAAAATACTGAAGCTCCTGTAAGCAAGGCAGTAAGTATTAACACTGATCGAGCGTTTGATGTGGACCATGTCACTATCTTTTCTACGCACCACACAAGTCCTTTGCCTTTAGATACAAAAGATTGATTTGTAAATATGGCCTGTTCAGATAAAACAGGGTCAGTTTTTGAAATAATCATATATGCCACAGGTATGGCAAGAAATATTATGGAAGCACCGAAAAATGCAAAGACTCCATATAGAACATCGACGGCTAACATTACTATCACCACTCCACCGAAGGCTGATGCTACTGCTACAGAACCTACAACGCGAGCTACAGCGGGTACTGCGCCTACGAACTGTTTTCCAGAATCCCTGACTAGTTCATCTACACGCATGACTGCTATAGGTGCAACGATGCCTAATATCCAAAATGAAGAGAACACTGCTATAGCCGCTGCGCTCCCAAAATGAATTACCGCTTCTATATTCGAAGATAGATTTGACAAAAAGGCTATGCTGTCGCTTGCCATAGCTAAAAGCAGGGCTGCTAGAATACCAGTCAGGCCAATCTTCAGCCCTTGTCTAGGCAAATGCCCCTCTTCGACTTCCTCTTTGTAACGCCGTACGGAGTGCACTACAAAGTCAACACCCAGCGAAATCATGCTTATCGGTACTACAAGATCAATGACTAGTCCACTCTTGAGTCCCACAAGTGCTGATATTCCTTTAAGCCATATCATCAATGCCGCTAGACCAACACCAGATATAGCCGTAACCCAGTACGACTTCAGGCTTAAGCCCACTACTAGCAAGGCACCAATAACTGTAAAAGTTATAAACGAACCAGAAGTTTCACCCTCATCTTCTGATTCCAAATTCGGGTCTATTGCAACACCCCAAGTTTGGTAATATTTTGAATCACCTCTCATAATTGAACTAATTTTTCGATTTAGATGTTCTTTGTTGATTACATCAGGTCCCCCTCCCAACCCAATTTCCAAACCCGCTCCTCCCAGCTTATTGTTGTCTGTAAGTACTGTGAAATCCATAGCAGGTGCGACCCACCATTTGATTTCCTGTCCGAAAACATTTCTTGTTTCTGACTTCGAATGTTGTGAAAGAAAGTCAATCACCCTGGCCGTACCTTCATTAGTAATCAATTCATGGATAGCAAATTTTATTTCTTCGTCAGAAGCTTTATCCAACGTAGTCCCCATAGCCGACAATGCAATTTCCAACGGTTCCAGTATTGAGGCCATCGCTGTTATTTCAATTCCAATGTCTGGGTTAAAATACTTGAACAGATAGGTTTGGTTTTCTAACGTGCCTGTAGCCAGTTCTCCTTTTGAATCCAGCATGAGAAGACGATCTCTGTTGTTTCTGAACTCAAGTAGTACATCGCTCGTCAAAACGTCCCCATTTCTAGCCTCTAACATGAAGTACGTAAAATGAACTGGGCTTGGAAATTTACCGTCAATGTCTGACTGTAAATCGAAAACCTCTCCCGGTGGGTTTGGCGATGCTTGCTGGGTAGCAGGCATCTTCAACATTGGGTACAGCAAAAAAACAGTCAAGACTAAGGATAAGATAACTACAAAAGCTGATCTCTCAGCTAGGAACGATACTACTTTGGCTTTGCGACTAGTCACATTCACACACGGTTATCAAAGATTCTTCATGTTGCCTCAGATGAATGGTATCAATGGTGGTCGGGGTGGTCGGGATCGAACCGACGACCTCCTGTTCCCAAAACAGGCGCGCTTCCGCTGCGCCACACCCCGTATTTGATACCGTTCAGCCACTACCTCACTGCAAAATCTGATCTTCACGCCTAAGATGCTATCTCTACCACCATCTCTGTCTCAACAGGCACATTTAGTGGCAGACTAGCCATCCCAACAGCCGACCTAGCGTGTTTGCCTTTGTCGCCAAACACCTCTACTAAGAGATCTGAGCATCCATTTGCGACCGCTGGCGTATCAACAAAATCCTGTGTGCTATTTACCATGGTCAGGAGCTTGACTATTTGAACTACTCTATCTAGATCACCCAACGTTGCCTTTAGAACGGCTATCAGGTTAATTCCAACAAGTCGTGCAGCTTCATAGCCTTCTTCCACAGAAAGATCATCCCCCAGTTTACCTCTTACTTCAGAGCCATCCTGACGGGAAGCTGGAATGGAGCCCGATAAAAATAGTAGATTACCAGTACGAACCACAGGCACATAATTTGCGACTGGCCTCTTCATCTCTGGTAATTCAATTCCTAATTCTAAAAGTCTTGTTTCTACAGCTCCCATTTTAATCCTCCAAATTTTCTTCTAACTGTACATGCTTCATTAATACATATTACTAGAATTTTCCTGAATTGGGATATATAAGTTACACGAAAGCCAGTAGTTTAGCAGGATTTTCTGTCATGATCGAACTTACTTGACGATCCGAGAATCCTCTGGTCCTCATCCTTGGAACAATGTTCTGGATAATATGGGCATATCCATGGCCTCCATATTTCATTGTTCGGTGTTTCGCAAATATATCCTGTGCCAGCACTATTCTATCCTCGTATCCTTCTGAAAGCAGCAATTCTATAAAATCCAGTCGTTGAGCATCACTGGGCATGTCCAAGTCACCAAGCGGATAATAAGAAATCTCCCACCCAAACAAGTCATACTCAAGAGCACAACCGCTTTGGGCAATATCGAGCAAGTCAACAGTGCTTGTTATGGTCCTGTCTAAGTGGCCCATTATTGTTCTGCTGACATCACCGCCAGATTCCTCTAATATCTCCAAGATTTGTAAAGGAGCCTGAGGATTACGTCCAGGATGGATAAGTACAGCCGCTCCCGTTTCTTGCTGGGCAATAGCCGATGCACGCAACACCTTTCTCTCGTTTGGAGCTAATGGCCAAGAACACCCAATCTCACCGATTATTCCCGCTTTCACACGAGTGGTGCCAACACCCAGGCGTATTTCCTCTACGATCTGACTAGCTATTTCTTCTTCACTCAATTGGTCCATTCCTTCCGGGTGGACAGAGTCTACATAATAACCGGCCCCCATTACGATGTTTAGACTGCTACTTCGTGCTATTCGAGCTAATGCTTCAGGATCTCTGCCGATTCCTATTGTTGTCGCATCAACAATAGTCCCACCCCCAGCTTTCTTATACATTTGTGCTTCAGTTGTCGCATCATCCTCGTTGACTAACATCAAATTATCCAGATTGGCAAAAGATTGATAACTGACCCACCCAAGATTATTGATAGTTACGGGTTCGTGTGCACGGTAACGCTCACTGGCCTCTGCTGGTTCATTGAACATACACGAGAAATCGATCAGCAAATGCTCATGAGTAGTTGTCAAACCAAGGTTACTCGGTTCAACCAAACCTGTTACAGTCTGTACCTTGCCAACTAATTTTTCAGTCATTGCTTGCCTCTATGTGATTCCTGAAACTTAAATTCCCATAATGCCGTATCCAGTATCCACGGTTATGATTTGACCTGTGATACCTGTGGACAAATCGCTACTCAGAAATAACGCCGTACCCGCGGCCTCTTCATGTGTAACATTCCTGCCCATTGGAGACCGTGTTTGATGAGCACGCTTCATATCTTTGTATCCACTTATAACTCTTGATGACACCGTATCCAAAGGGCCGGGTGATATAGCATTAACTCTAATTCCGTCTGGCCCGAGATCGTGAGCAAGTTGAATAACCTCATTTTCCAGAGCTGCCTTGGCTGTGCCCATCACGTTGTATCCTGGAAAAACACGCTCTGAGGCTTGAAAAGTTAGCGTCATGATACTCCCGCCATCTGTCATACATGGAGCGCCGAAACGAGCCACCGGTATTAGAGAATATGCACTGATATCCAATGCAAGTCGAAATCCCTCTCGATCTGTGTTAATAAACCTACCTCCAAGATCATCTCGATTAGCGAACGCTATGCTGTGCACTATAATGTCGATCTTGCCGAAATGTGTTGATATAGATTCAAAAGCAGCCTCTACATTTTCATCGGAGGAAACATCGCACTCTACCATAAATGCATCTTCCCAAGGTTCAACTATTTTCTCTACGTTTTCTAGAATCCGGTCGTTTTGATATGTGATAGCTAGGGAAGCACCGGATTGTTGCAATATACCCGCTATAGAAGCCGCAATGCTGCGTTGATTTGCTATACCAAGAATAACAGCCGTTTTGCCTTTCAGATCAATTGAATACATCCTTTTTTCTCCAGCCAGATGATGGTCAGGTTTCACACGTTTAACCCAGCGTAACTATTATACATTACACAGGATTTCAATTATGTTTGGTGTTTACCGATCAATAAATCTAGAAAGTTGAATTATTGATCATCGCCGCCAAGTAACCGGCTCCAAATCCATTGTCAATATTGACCACGCTTACACCAGGAGCACAACTGTTAATCATCGTGAGTAGAGCACTTAGCCCTGCAAAGTTTGCTCCGTAGCCTATACTAGTTGGTACAGCTATAACTGGTACGCCAACTAAGCCTCCAACAACTGACGGTAGTGCTCCTTCCATTCCTGCAATTACTATGATCACCTTGGCATCTCTTAGTACATATTGCTTACTTAGCAGCCTATGTATCCCTGCAACTCCCACATCAAAAAGTCTCTTAACTTCGCAGCCCATGAATTCAGCCGTAACTATGGCCTCTAGTGCCACAGATAGATCACTAGTACCTCCTGAGGCAACCACCAACCCTGGCTTTCGCTCGATATTCTGGCGGCCGTATGCAACTATGGTTCTCCCTATTTCATCGTAGGAACAATCAGGTACGACTTCTTGAACTGCATCGAACATTTTAGGATTAGCCCTAGTAATTAACAATCGTCCCGAAACTTCCCATATTGATGAAGCTATTGTTCTGACTTGCTCTATTGACTTACCTTGAGCAAAAACTACTTCTGGGACACCCGTCCGTATTGCTCGGTGATGATCGACTTTGGCATAATCTAAATCTTCGTATGGCAAATTTTTGAGTCGAACAAGGACCTCATCAATACTTAGGTTACCTTGCTTAAACTGGTGAAGCAGTGATTCTAAGAATTTCTTATCTATTGAATTCCTCCATCACTCAACAGTATTCTTTCACTTGAGTATAGCGCTTCCGGTACTAGCTCTCCGAAACACTAGTCCCGGGACTTTGATATCACATCAATTCACTATTACACTCTGGCTATCCATCTCCATCTGGTGTTTTAGATAGTATCCTGTACTAGAATCCCGAAGTTTTGCGAGAGATTCCGGTGTCCCCTCAGCTATAACTTGACCGCCTTTGTCGCCAGCCCCTGGGCCAAGATCAATAATCCAATCTGAATTTTTAATCAAATCTAGATGATGCTCGATTAGCACCACTGTGTTTCCAGCGTCAACAAGTCGATGTAATACGTTAAGCAGGTGGGCACAATCTTCAAAAGACAGGCCTGTGGTAGGCTCATCTAGTATATACAAAGTATGGCCTTGTGAGCGCTTCGACAACTCACTGGAAAGCTTCACTCTCTGAGCTTCCCCACCACTAAGTTGGGTAGCTGGCTGGCCCAACTTTATGTAACCTAATCCCACATCACTCATTGTTTGCAGTTTATTTTTGATCTTTGGAATATTTCCGAAGAACTGCAGCGCTTCAGACACCGTCATATTTAAAACTTCACCAATATTTTTCCCTTTGAACTCTATCTCCAGAGCCTCCCGATTATATCTATCTCCTTCGCAAATTTCACATGGTACCGATACATCAGGGAGAAACTGCATCTCAATGTTTATATAGCCGTCCCCACTGCATGCCTCGCATCTACCGCCCTTTACGTTAAAGGAAAATCTTCCTGCCTTATAGCCACGCATCCGTGATTCTGGCACTGTCGTGAACAATTCTCGTATAGGTGTGAACGTCCCCGTATACGTCGCTGGATTACTTCGTGGAGTACGCCCTATGGGGGATTGGTCAATGTTGACCACTTTATCTATAGCTTCTAAATTTTGTATAGCGTCAAATTCACCTGGTCGATCCTTTGCTTTATAAAAATGTTGAGCTAGAGCTTTATACAGAATTTCGTTAATCAGAGTACTTTTTCCAGAACCCGACACCCCCGTTATACAAACCATTACGCCCAAGGGTATATTTACATCTATATCTTTTAGGTTATTTTCTTTTGCGCCCTGAATGCTTATTGAAGTATTACTTAGAGAGCGCCTCTTTTCAGGATATGGGATTCTGCGTTTCCTCCCAAGATATTGACCAGTTAGCGAATCTTCCACTTGTATAATCTCGTCAATTTTTCCTTCAGCCACAACATGGCCGCCGTGTTCACCAGCACCTGGTCCCATGTCTATAATGTGATCAGACGCCCTCATTATGGCCTCATCGTGTTCCACTATCAAAACCGTATTGCCTACGTCCCTGAGACCTTGAAGTGTTTCTATTAAACGATAATCATCTGCTGGATGGAGACCTATCGAGGGTTCATCGCATACATACAATACTCCCATCAGGCCAGATCCTATTTGTGTAGCTAGCCTGATACGTTGAGCTTCACCTCCGCTAAGTGTAGATGCAGTTCTAGAAAGAGTTAAATAGTCAAGTCCAACATTCAAGAGAAAATTTAGGCGGGATTCTATCTCTTTTAGTATTTGGTCTGCTATCGTCTGCTCCCTTTTAGTGAGGGCGTTCTTATTTGACGAACCATTCTTTGAAAAACTTCCATCCCGGATCCTTCGTATCCAGTCCATGGACTCAGCAATAGACTTGTCGGTGATTTGAATAATATTGAGGCCATCCACAGTCACTGCAAGGGCTTCTGGTCTAAGCCTAAACCCTTTGCATCCTTTGCATGGCCTAGACACCATGTATTTTTCTATCTCGGACCTGACAAAATTAGACTCGGTGTCTCGATGCCTTCTGGCCAAGTTGTTAATTACACCTTCAAACCGATTCTCCCATAGGTGTCGTCGATAACTTGGTTTCCTTCGTCCCTGTACAGGGACATCAAGATTTCCCCATAGGATTAAATCAAGATGTTGTTTATCAAGATTTTTGATTGGTGAGCTGGTTGAGAAGCCATATGATTGCCCAAGCGATTCTAGGCGCCTTGAAAAACTCTGAGCGTAAGAACCTGTTCGTATCCAAGGCTGAACAGCTCCTTCATCAATGCTTAATTCTTTGTTAGGTATAACCAACTCTGGATCTACTTCCAGCCAGTAGCCTAATCCAGCACAGTTGGTGCATGCTCCATGGGGATTGTTGAAACTAAAGGTCCGTGGTTCAAGTTCACCAATACTTATGTTGCAATGTACACAAGAAAATTGTTCTGAGAAAAGATATTCCTCGCCATCAACAACAGACACAAGAACTGTGCCTTTCGCCATCCTTAGTGAAGTCTCCACCGAATCTGAAACCCTTCCTAGTTCAGCACTTTCTCCTACCACCAGACGATCAACTACAATTTCAATGTTATGCCATTTATTTTTTTCTAGCGAAGGCACCTCACCAAGCTCATATATTTCTCCATTAACTCGAACTCTTACAAATCCGGCCGAACGAGCTTCTTCGAAAATTTCATTGTGTTCTCCTTTACGCCGTCTCACCATAGGGGCCATGATTTGTATTCGAGTTGATTCGGGAAGTCCTAGAACTGCATCAACGATCTGTTGCACTGTTTGACTCTCAACAGGCCTTCCACAATTATGGCAGTGGGGACGACCGGCTCTAGCAAAGAGGAGTCGGAGATAGTCATAAATCTCCGTTACAGTGCCGACTGTCGACCGGGGATTATGAGAAACACCTTTTTGGTCTATCGATATTGATGGTGACAGGCCATCTATATGATCAACATCTGGCTTGTCCATCCGTCCCAGAAACTGCCGTGCGTATGATGACAGTGACTCAACATAACGTCTTTGTCCTTCAGCGTATATGGTGTCAAATGCTAGGGAGCTTTTACCGGACCCGGAGACCCCTGTTACTACCACTAATTTATTTCGCGGCAACACTACGTCGACGTTCTTTAAATTGTGTTCTCTGGCGCCCCGAACAATTATATTATCTAGCAATATGTGATACTTCCGATAGAGTGGGTACTTTTATTGCCACCGACAAATCTTTGTGATAATTCTATCATTTCCCTTATTATCTGCATTATTTTTTTGTGTGATAGGCAAGACTTCAACAAATTTATTGTTTGGCCGATTTTGTTCTATCTTAATTTTCGTAATTCTCCAATTGATCCTGGATCTCCAAACGCCAGCAGGGTAGTCCATCTTGTACGCATAGTCTTGACTTTGGTTTCATTCCCGTCATCTGTGAGTTTATCAATGGGTTCCCATGTAAATTTGGGCAGGAAAAGAGAACTCATGGTACGTTGAATTCGGCTCTTCAACGCTAATCTCCCTGCTTCTTGCACAATCAAAGTTCCGCCCGCAATATCCCATAAATAGGGTCCGTTTATGAACGCGTATTTCATGGTTCCCATAGCTACCATTGCTAGTTCGTATGCAATGCTTCCAGTAATGCGAGGTTCTACCAAAGATATTTTCGTGGACAGTGGTCGTTGGTATTGAGAGAAAAAATTTGCAGGGACTCCTGAAAGGCTTACTTTGCTTCTATGCTCACTGGAAGAAATTGATACTTTTTTGTCTCCTATGAATGCCCCTGAACCGGACCTCGCATGGACAATTTTACCCAAACCATCAGGCCACGGAATGTATATGGCCGCCGCGACAGGAACTCCTTTATACAAAACTCCGATTGAGCAAGCAAATATTGGGATCCCAGCAACAAAATTCTTTGTACCGTCCAGCGGATCTACTACCCAAACGAAATCGTTATCAATTTCTTCATCAATCTCATCTCCATACGCTTCTTCACTCAGAACGTAATGATCTCCAAATGTTTTATTGATTGATTCAATTACAAATCTTTGGACTTCAATGTCAACTTTTGTAACAGGATCAGTTTTGTTTTCATCCTTATAACAAACGTTCATGTTTTGCCCAAAGTATGACGAGAGAATTTGACCAGCTTCTCGGGCAATACTTACAGCACAACTATGAATCTCCGCTAAAACTTTATCATTCGGTGTACTATGCATGGCCTGAAGTCTATTTACCAATGGATTAACCGTCAATATTTCTTGGGATGAACCAGATAGAAAGACTTAATATCAACTGATTCTACAAATGTGACTATATCTAAAATCACGAATTTTATCTTCCTGATAAGCTCAATTTGTCAGCGACTTTGCCTCTTGCCACAGGTCGTCTTTTTCATGTGGCGAAAGTTCCGATAAGTTTTTTGATCTTTGTTCAGTCAATTGTGTCACGGTTTGAAATCGGGTGGAAAATCGCTTGTTGGCATGCCGAAGGGATGACTCAGCATCGATACCCAGCCAACGAGCTACATTGACTATCGAAAATAACAGGTCACCCAATTCAGATTCACGTTCCTTTTGAGATGAGGCTGTTCCAAGTTCATATATTTCCTCAGCCACTTTACTCACAACTCCGTCATAATTATCCCAATCTAATCCCTCGCTGGAAGCCCGTTTCTGGACCTCTTGCGCATACATTAAAGCTGGTGTTGTCTTGGGTACACTATCTATGATAGTTCCTTCAACATTTTTCTCATTTTTTTTAAGTTTATTCCAGTTGGCTTCAACTTCTTTGGCATTCATAACACTCTTATTTTGGAAAACGTGAGGGTGTCTTCGTACAAGTTTATTGATAATCCCTTTGAGCACTTTTTGGTCAGTGAATAAATTCTGTTCTTTTGCTATGGCCATCTGGATGACAATGTTAAACATCACATCTCCTAGTTCCTCAATCATATCCTCAAATTGATCTGACTCTATAGCTTCGACGAGTTCATAACATTCACGTAGCAACATCTCTTTAAGTGAATGTTGGGTTTGTTCTTTATCCCATGGACAGCCTTCAGGTCCAAGCAGTTTTTCAACGACTTGCTTAAGCTCATCATAGGTACCTTGATAATGAGGGTTGGTTTTTATTGACATACGAGTCTCCTCTAATTTTAGTGTATGCTCAATTCGACTTGGCCGATTATAGCCATGGCTTTATGAGGTTGACAATATTATCAACAAGTATTGATGATTGGGTTCGAGAAAATCTTATGAGCATTATAAATCGTATAGGCGTGATAGCTATTTCCATTGTTATTTCACTGTTCCTTATATCTACGAACGTCCGGTTAGTTATCCAAAACCCAGCTCTCTACAGTTATGGATTTAGCAAATACGATATCCCTTCACATGCTGGTATAGAGCTAACTGAGCTTATTTCAGTTGGCCAACAGATTCGTGAGTATTTCAATAACGAAGAAGAATTTTTGAATGTGTCGATCAGTAGATTTGGGACGCCAGTACTAAACCTGTATAACTCTCGGGAAATTCTCCATATGAAGGATGTTAAGTTTTTGGTGAATGGAACCTATCGGACACAGGAATTGTCTGGATTGCTTATAGCTCTATTCATGATTTACAGCTTGGTTACTAATAAAAGATCATTTATCTCTAGGGTTGGTGTGTGCTGCCTTTCGGCAGGTCTAATAACCATGGCTGTTGTTTCGTTTGCTGGAATCATTTCCTTAGTTGGTTTCGAGCAAGCGTTCATTGTATTCCATAAGATTAGCTTCACAAACGATTTGTGGCAACTTAATCCACATACCGATATGTTACTCATAATGTTTCCTCAAGGGTTTTTCTTCGACACCACAATGTTGATCGCGGCTCTGACCGTTTTTGAAAGCATGATTCTCATTATTGGTTCCAAATTAATACTGGTCAGGCTTAAGAACAACACATAGTTCTTTGGCAAAGCCCTACTTAAAACGAAAGATACCAAATTGGGCTACAGTTAGGTTTAGACACTCATGGAGCAGCCGCAACCGCTTGGACCACAACCGCCACAACCCCCTCCAGTACTTGGCATTGATGCTACTTCACCATCATCACCTCTAGAATATGCAGCAAAAACCGATAGCTGCCTACTCGAGTCCCCACCGCATTCTTCACAAGGAGCTATGTCATCCATCCTAGTGACAGGTCTCAGTTTATCGAATCTATTGCCACACGAATTACATACATACTCATATATGGGCAATGTGCACTCTCCTTGATAGGGTTTATCCGTCCATTCTAGATAGAGTGATACCTATGGTCAACCAAGAAACGTATAATGTACAGGCGAGGCTCTAGTTATTGATTAAATAGTTGATGCTAATTTCATTTAGGAAAAATTGATGAACCCGATAAAAACTTTACCAGACGCAAATGGCCATTTTGGAGAATACGGCGGACGATTTGTCCCAGAGACACTGATGGGCGCGATAGAAGAATTGGAACAGGAATATTTAGCTGTTAGGAATGATGAAAACTTTCTGGCAAACTTAGATACCTTACTCAACCACTACGTAGGTCGCCCCACCCCTCTGTACTTTGCTGAAAACTTAACCGACAAGCTAGGTGGTCCCAATATATTCTTGAAAAGAGAAGACCTTGCCCACACTGGTGCTCACAAGATAAATAACGCACTCGCTCAAGGCCTTCTAGCAAAGAAAATGGGTAAAAATAGAATCATAGCCGAGACTGGTGCGGGCCAACATGGTGTTGCTACAGCAACCGCTTGTGCGCTGCTTAAATTAGAATGTGTGGTCTACATGGGCGAAAAGGACGTAGAGCGCCAATCCCTAAATGTTTTTAGAATGCGCTTGCTTGGAGCAGAAGTGCGGACTGTGAATTCAGGTAGCAAAACATTGAAAGACGCTATTAACGAAACTATCAGAGATTGGGTCACCAATGTTAGAACTACTCACTATATAATAGGTAGTGTAGTGGGCCCTCACCCTTACCCAATGATAGTTAGAGATTTCCAGGCGGTCATAGGAAATGAGGCTCGAGCTCAGTTCATCAATCAAACAGGCAGCTTGCCTCATCACGTGATCGCATGTGTCGGTGGTGGTAGTAACGCAATGGGTCTATTTCATTCCTTCATAGAGGATACTTCTGTAAATTTGATAGGGGTTGAAGCCGCTGGCTTAGGAATTGATACCGGCCAACATGCATCAACCTTGTTGGCCGGACGACCGGGTGTGCTGCACGGAAGTATGTCTTACCTACTTCAAGATAGCAACGGCCAAATCCAAGAACCTCATAGCATATCCGCTGGATTAGACTACCCTGGTGTTGGACCAGAACACAGTTTCCTTAAAGATAGCGACCGTGCGAGTTATGTGAGTGTCACTGACAGTGAAGCTCTTGATGGGTTCTCTTTACTTTCGACTACCGAAGGGATCATACCCGCCTTGGAACCTGCCCATGCCATATATTACACGTCTAAGTTCGCACCTACTCTGCCTAAAGGCCAGTCAATACTTGTTGGGTTAAGTGGCAGGGGAGACAAAGACATTGACACTGTGGCTAAGAACCTCGGGATTAATATGTGAGGCCTTAGCGTGATGAAGTTGAAAAACTCATTCTTACCGTTGGCCACTGTAAAATTCCTGTTATTATTTTTGGCAGTAATTTTTTCGTGTATTGCAACTGCCCCTATCTCACATGCAAACGGTAGAGTATTAGATTATCAAGTCAAAGTTGCCGGACCCTATCAGATCGGGTTTGGTTCTGTTCCGAACCCTCCCAGAGTTGGCGCAATACATGTTAGCGTCACAGTAACTCCATTAAAAACCGAAAATCCAATTCAAAACCCTCAAGTCATTATTCGGGTTTTCAGACCTAACGTAGAGGGAGATATTTCAGCACCAATCCAGGCTTTTCGCCAATCGTCACTCGAATCTATCTACGAAGCCAATACAGACGTGGATAGTGTAGGCCCATGGACTTTCATGGTTACTGTTAGCAGTGGCCTAGGGAATTCGTCGGCAAATTTCGTGCTTGATGTTCGGCCATCCAATCCACTCCTATCAATTATGTCTTGGGCGACTTTGACTGTGTTTGTTGCTTTAGTTGCACTTGGAATATACCCTTTTATTGCGAGCCGAATGGCCCGACGAAAACTAAAGTGACAATTCAGCAAGGTCCTTGAATAAATTGATTCAATATTGAGACCGACAACGTTGACCCGGTTTCACACAAAAACTTATAATGCGCTGGCGGCGCCATCATATTGTATGACTTGAGGCTTTTACATTCGTCACCCAAATACCTACCAGAGGCAGGCTTAAATGACAGATCATAACGACGATCTTAAGGAGGCTTGTGGTGTAGTTGGCGTTTATTCACCCAAGCACTCTGTTGCACGAGTCGTTTTCTTTGCTCTGTACGCTCTGCAACATCGAGGTCAAGAAAGTAGCGGGATTGCGGCTTCAGATGGTAATGGAATAACCAATAGCACAGCGATGGGGCTAGTGGGACAAGCATTCCAAGAGGAGGATCTCACGGATTTGTCTGGTCATATAGCAATTGGCCACACTCGATACTCCACTACTGGTTCAAACAACATTAACAACGCACAACCAATTCTATCTAGAAATGATGATGTAGAAATTGCATTAGCTCATAATGGGAATGTAATCAATGCGGTTGAACTTAAAAAAGAGCTTGTCGACTGGGGATGCGAATTTTCTTCCACAAGTGATTCGGAAATAGTGGCCCATCTAATAACGCATGCACCATCTAATGACTGGGGGGAGCGAATAGCCTATGCCATGAGGCGATTAGAGGGAGCATATTCGCTGGCAGTTATGACCAAAGATGCTCTTTTCGGTATTAGGGATCCCCTAGGAGTTCGGCCTTTGTGTATAGGAAGATTAGGTGATGGGTGGGTGATTGCATCTGAATCATGTGCTTTAGATCATGTAGGAGCTGAATTCGTACGTGAGATAGAACCCGGTGAAGCCGTAATGGTTGACTCCCAAGGACTCCGAACAGTATACAAAAAACAGGAGGCTACAGAATCTTCGTCCATGTGCATATTCGAGCATATATATTTCGCTCGACCTGACAGCGTATTGGGAGGGAATTTAGTTTATAAATCTCGTATGGCAATGGGGGCCGAGCTGGCCAAGGAACATCCTGTTGATGCAGATATTGTCATAGGGGTGCCAGACTCGGCAACTGCTGCCGCTGTTGGTTATTCACAAGAAGCTCAAATACCATTTACCGAGGGGCTGATGAAAAACAGGTATGTTGGTCGAACTTTTATTTTGCCCGATCAACGCCTCCGAGATTTAGGTGTCCGCAGAAAACTTAATCCCCTCCCAGACCTGATACGTGATAAGCGAGTTGTAGTTGTCGATGACAGTATTGTCAGAGGTACAACCACGCCCCATGTTGTAAATCTACTTAGGAAGGGAGGAGCTACCGAAATACATCTCCGCGTGTGTGCACCTCCTATAATGTGGCCCTGTCACTTTGGCATAGATATGGCGACCAGAAAAGAATTATTAGCGGCCAACAAATCGGTCGAACAGATTCGTGAATACGTAGGGGCGGACTCCCTAGGATACTTAAGCCATGAAGGACTATTAAGAGCCGTCGGGGGAGAGAAAAACAGCTTCTGTATGGCTTGTTTCACTGGTGAATACCCAGTTCCCGTCCAGCTTGAAATGGACAAGCTTGTCCTTGAAATATGAACCTGGGAGAATTTTTCATGACCTCTACTAGTGGGGACGCTCCACTCACATACAAGTCGTCTGGTGTCGATCTAGATGCTGCCATAGATGTCAAAGGCCGCATTGCAGATTTGGTAGCTACAAGTCATGGTCCTGAGGTGCTAGAAGGAATTGGCTCATTTGGTGCTATGTATCAACTAGGCCAATATCGGGAGCCAATATTGGTATCCAGTACAGATGGAGTAGGAACCAAGCTCAAAATTGCTTCTATGGTCGGTAGATTTGACACTATTGGTAAAGATCTTGTTAACCTCTGTGTGAACGATATAATCGTGACTGGGGCAAGACCGCTATTTTTTCTAGACTATATAGCCGTAGGCAGCCTCAAACCAAACCTCGTGGAAGATATTGTTAGTGGAATGGTTGAAGCCTGTAACGCTGTCGGATGTGCGCTTATAGGTGGAGAAACAGCCCAGATGCCTGGGGTTTACGAAGATGGGGAACTCGACCTTGCTGGTTTTGTTGTAGGAGCGCTGGAAAAAAACTCAATCAAGGATATATCACAAATAAAGGAATCTGATCTTCTGGTAGGAATCCCCTCAAGCGGACTGCATACTAATGGCTATTCCTTGGTCCGACAGGCATTAAAGATAGATGAGAATCCTTCTATTCTTGAAGAGTTTTTTGCCGAGATTAATGGCACTATAGCAGACGCTTTATTAGTCCCGCATCGATCGTACTACAACACACTCGCACCTCTTTTCAGTGCTTTTAAAGCTGCTGCCCACATTACGGGTGGCGGTCTGCCAGAGAACATTCCCCGAGTACTTCCTAAAGATCTTTCGGCTCGTATTGATACAACCACCTGGAATCGACCCACTATAATGTCTTTAATTCAAAATATGGGCAACATTAATCTAGAGGAAATGTACCGAGTTTTTAATATGGGGCTAGGTATGGTTTTAGTTTGCGAACCGTCTGCTGCGGACGAGGCCATAAAAGAAATATCTGGAGCTTGTGTCATTGGTGAAATTATCAAGACAGAGGAAGACGAAAGAGTGTCGTTAATATAATAATATGAGAGCTATTGTCAGTGTTTCTAACAGAGATGGTCTTATTGGATTCTGTCAGTCAATCAATAAAGCAGGATTTGAGATCGTCAGTACAGGTGGCACAGGTGGCGTGATAGCCAATGCCGGTTTACCTGTTACGCAAGTGTCCGACATAACAGGATTTCCAGAAATTCTTGATGGCCGTGTGAAGACATTGCACCCAAAAGTTCATGCAGGTATACTAGCGCGTCCGGACATCTCTGGCCATCTCGACCAGATGGCACAACATGATATTAGTGCTTTCGATTTAGTAGCTGTCAATCTTTACCCGTTTGTAAAAACGGTTACAGAGGCCAATGTTTCTCTGCAAGATGCTCTAGAAAACATTGATATCGGGGGGCCTACCCTAATTCGAGCCGCGGCTAAGAATTTCCCACACGTAATTGTTGTCGTAGATCCTGTGGATTACAATTGGGTAGGAGAACAACTCGCTAACAACAGGCCTATTTCCTTAAATGACCGACAGCGCTTGGCACACAAAGCTTTTCAACATGTTGCCCTTTATGACACGGCCATTTCCAAGTACCTATCCACCCAAGACGGCTACTCTGATGAGTTAACAATAGGGCTCAGTAAAGTTGCAGAATTGAAATATGGAGAAAATCCTCATCAGAGTGCTGCTCTATATACTGAAATCTTATCTGCTGGAGGCATCGTAGGGGCCCAGAAAATACACGGTGGAGAACTTTCGTTCAACAATGTTCTAGATGCGGATTCAGCATGGAGAATTGTATCTAATTTCATTCAGCCCGCAGTAGCAATTATCAAGCACAATAATCCGTGTGGTCTTGCTATACATGATGACCAACCAACCGCATATGAAAGGGCGTTTACTGGAGATCCCACATCAGCCTACGGTGGAATCGTTGGGTTCAACCGTCCCGTCACTGCTTCGACTGCAAAAGCTATGCGCGGAGTCATGTACGATGTGATCGTGGCGCCTGATTATGAGCCGGAAGCTATTGAGTTTCTAAGCAAGCGTAAAAACACACGTGTTATACGTATACCTAACACTGGCTTACCTTCAGGCAGTTTAGATGTTAGACCAGTTTCAGGAGGAGCTCTAGTCCAAGAATTTGATGAAATAAACGAAGATCCTGGTACATGGCAAGTAAAAACTAAAAACAAGCCATCTGTTAAGCAATTGGATGATCTAGCTTTCGCTTGGAACACAGCTAGATACATAAAGTCCAACGCTATAGTTCTAGCCCATGAATTGACTATGGTTGGTATGGGCACAGGACAACCCAACAGGGTCACCAGCATACATTTGGCACTCCGAATAGCTGGCAATAAATCCAAAGGAAGCGTTTTAGCATCAGATGCTTTTATGCCTTTCGCTGATAACATCGAGATGGCGGCAAGCGGAGGTATAACTGCCATAGCACAACCTGGGGGATCTATTAGAGATGAGGAAGTCATAGCTGCCGCGGATGAACTAGGATTGGCAATGGTTTTCACTGGAACCAGGCATTTTAAACACTAATTCCCTATAAAGATGACAGCGTCTATTGATATAGTAGTTCCTGTTCTCAACGAAGAGTGCGGCCTGGTGTCTAGCATCAACAAGTTGCATGCTTTTGCAACCAGTCACCTATCCCAGTTTAAGTGGAGTATTCTCATAGCCGATAATGGATCTACGGACTCAACCAGACAACTTTGCGTTGACCTCTCGATCAATCTATCAAATGTTGGCTACATCTATCTAAAGCAACGCGGTAGAGGTCGAGCGCTCAAAAAGGCTTGGTTGGAGAGCGAAGCCGACATTATGTGTTACATGGACGTAGATTTGTCCACCGATCTAGCTGCCTTACCACATCTAGTTTCCGTTCTGGAAACAGGTGAATACGATCTTTGCATAGGATCCCGACTTGATACGAAATCTAATGTCATTGGTCGCAAACTCAAAAGGGAGCTGATATCACGTATCTACAACCTTATGATTCGTATCTCATTTTTCACTAGATTCCACGATGCACAATGTGGTTTCAAAGCGATATCCAAGACCGCAGCTGGAGAGCTTATTCCCTTTGTCAAAGACAATGCCTGGTTTTTTGATACCGAACTCTTGATAATAGCGGAAAAGAACGGCTATAGGATCAAAGAGCTACCAGTTGTATGGAGAGATGACCCTGATAGCAGGGTGAATATATTAAAAACCGCTTTAGAGGATATAAAAGGCCTGGCAAGGTTGAGATTTGGAGGCTTAAGGAAGGCCTCCAATTCGATACTACTCCAAAAGGAACAATCTCATACAAACCCTTGAACTTTCCCCAATGCCAAGGTAATCTCTATAAGTCAGATGGAATACTCCGATACACAGGTGCGATATTATCAAAAGGAAGGGCTAGCCGTAAATATACAATATGGTAAATCCTGAGTTTGACATTCGACCGACCATTCTAGTAGGCGATACTGCTGACGTTTCGTTTCAACGTACTCTGACCGTTTTGAGAAACGAAGGCATCAATCCTATAGTTACAATGGAATTTTCCCCTAAGCATTCAGGGATCTTTAGTGGCATCAAAGAAGTCCGAGCTCTTTTGGGTAAAGTTCTCCCGGAGACTGGTAGTGAGGTTTGGGCTCTCGAAGAAGGGGCGTCTTTAAGCGCTAAAGAAACTGCTCTGCGGATCACTGCTCCTTATGGATCGCTTGGACTATACGAAACTACAATATCTGGAATACTTGCATCCTCTAGTGGTTGGGCCACGGCTGCAAAGGAATGCTGTGATGCGGCTAGAGCAACCGCTGTCGTGTCCCTCGCAGCTCGACACGTTCACCCTAACGTTGCAGCTAATATAGACTACTCTGCAGTGATAGGGGGTTGCCAATCATGCTCTACCATCTTAGGAGCCCGGCTGGCAGGAATAACTCCTTCTGGCAACATACCCCATGCCCTGCCTCTTATTCTTGGTGATTCAGTACTTGCCATTCAGGCTTTTGACAAACATATGCCACTTGAAGTACCTCGAATAGCTGTTGTAGACACATTCAAAGACGAGGCTGAAGAATCTGTCAACGTAGCTCAAGCACTACGAGAAAAATTACGTGGAGTACGCTTAGACACACCGAAGGAAAGAGGCGGGGTAACACCTGATTTGGTAAGAGAAGTGAGAGTCAGGCTAGACCAAGCTGGTTTTCGCCACGTTGAGATTTTTGTCAGTGGAGGTTTCACGCCACAACGGATCAATGATTTCGTCGAAAAAGATGTGCCAGTTGACGGATTTGGAGTTGGTAGCTACATATCGAGCGCTCCGCCAAATGACTTCACTGCAGACATTCATGAAATTGATGAGAAGCCAATTTCCAAAAGAGGCCGTATTCCTGGCCCTACCACAAATCCACGGCTCGACCGCATTATGTAGCGCTTCTTGGTCTGCAGCACTGTACCATGCGCTAAATCCCAAACAAGACTCTACAGACTAGTCTATAGCAATCCTTCGTTTATTCCTTAAAAAATATTGGTCGAAATCTGATGTTTTTGCCCCTTGAAACACCAATGTAGAGCCCATGCTAGAATCTCCAAGACTTCAATATTTTTCAGGGAAATTGCTCTATGACACTGTCCCCGTTTGGGACCCAGGATGCCCGCAAAATTTGGTCCGCAGTGCTGGGTCACCTCGAACTTCAGGTGACCAGACCTAGCTTTCAAACTTGGCTCAAAGACACGGTTGGAATAAGGGTATCCGAAACCGATATAGTAGTAGGTACACCCAGCACGTTCGTAGCGGAAATGCTAGAGCAGCGAATGTACTCTTTGATAACAGACTCTGTCAATCAAGTCCTAAAGAACCAGTTGGCCATCCGTTTTATCGTTACCTCTCAGGGCGAATTGACTCCCGAATCTCATTCCACCCTTTCCACAGAACATCACAAAAAAGACATTCAGGATTCTAAGAAGACCCAGATGCCTCAAAGGCTTATTTCACTTAATAAAAAGTACCAATTCGATACCTTCGTATCTGGTAAATCAAATGAATTGGCATATGCCGCCAGTGTAGCTGTATCTAAAAAACCGGGGCTAGTTTACAACCCACTCACCATCTACTCTGACGTCGGGCTCGGGAAAACACACCTACTCCACTCGATCGGCCATGCCGCCGCCGCCGCAGGGCTTTCTTTCATATATATCACCACGGAAGAATTCACTAACGAATACGTCAGATCAATTCGAGAGGGCAATACTGAATCCTTTCGCGATCGATATCGTAGAGCGGACATGCTGCTGCTAGACGATGTGCAATTCCTGATAGGAAAAGAGCAAACCCAGGAAGGTTTTTTCCACACTTTCAACTCCCTGCACATGCTAAACAAGCAAATTGTTATCACAAGTGACCGTCCAGTGGCTAGGCTTAATCTTCTTGAGCGGAGGGTCAGATCGAGACTCTCAGGCGGACTCGTTGTTGATATCCAACGCCCAGATCTCGAAACTAGAATGGCAATATTGTCCAAAAAATTGGAAGACTCCAAGCGTCAATGTGAAGCAGTGGTTATGGATTTTCTTGCCGAAAGACTGTGTAACAATATCCGGGAGCTTGAAGGGGGTTTAAACAGAGTTTTTGCTTACTCTGATATCACCCAAAAACCTTTGTCAATCGAACTAGCACAGCAAGCGTTATCAGACACTTACCTTGATAATAAACCAACTCAGAGTTCTGCAGATGACATCATAGAGGCCGTATCTGAATACTTTAATGTGGATTACTCATCAATCACGGGACCTCGTGGTAGAAAAGAAGTTGCTCTAGCAAGACAAATAGCAATGCACTTGATCAAAGCAGACACTGATTTGGGGCCTACCGCAATTGGTCAAGCCCTGGGTGGTAAGAATCACTCAACAGTCATAAAGAACTGCTCCAAAATATCACAGAGGTTGAACACAGATGTTACCCTTCAAAGAGATATTTCAAACATTCGGAATCTGATATCGTCCTGATAGGGATTGGTGTAAGATGTTGACTAGATGTGTATTTGATTGTCCAATGACTATAAATTATCCACACCTTTAAAGATAAGCATCCCGCAATTCCACTGTATTTAAATATATTCTAGTAATCCTGTTATCTCCGAACATATTAGCAACACTAAAACCACATCTTTAACCAACTATTTTGAGAATATAATAGTTATAAGCAACATATCCACAGCATTATTAATATATATTATTATCTACTTTTAAGTTAACAATGATTGATCAAGTATTTATCAACATAAGATCTGGAAACGGAGGAGATGGTGCTATTAGTGGCAGGCATGAAAAATATGTGCCCCACGGAGGACCAGATGGAGGTCATGGAGGAGATGGTGGAGACGTTATTTTACACGCTGTTAAGGATATGTCGTCTCTGGCAAGATATAAACGGACAGAAAAATTTGTTGCTGGAAATGGAGGCAACGGCTCAGGAAGGAAAAAAAGTGGGAGCAATGGGAATGATATAACAATATCAGTTCCGGTAGGTACGGAAGTGTGGAAAGTAGATGGCAAAGAGGAGTTGTTAGGAGATCTAGATACAGAAGGAGATAGAATTATTGTAGCTCAGGGGGGGTCGGGCGGAAGAGGAAATATTGCATTCGCTACATCTGTTAACCAATATCCTGTACTATCAGAAAAAGGTCAAAATGGAGTGCCTAGGCGCTTGAGGCTTGATCTGAAAGTTATAGCTGATGTAGGTATCATCGGATCACCAAATGCAGGTAAGTCTAGCCTCGTGTCTGTAATAAGTCGGGCTCGACCCAAAATAGCCGCATATCCTTTCACAACACTTGAGCCTGTGTTAGGCGTAGTTGAGCACAAGGGAAAGTCGTTTGTAGTTGCAGATATTCCTGGATTGATTGAAGGAGCACATCAAGGAGTGGGCTTGGGCGACGATTTTTTAAGACATATAGAAAGAACAAAGATACTAGTACATGTGGTGGATGGGACAGTAGAAGAACCAATAAGGGAACTGGACAAAATCAACAGAGAACTCTCAATGTATGGGAAAAGCCTTATAGATAGGCCTCAAGTAATAGCAATCAACAAGGTAGATATTGATGAAGCATTTTCCAAGATAAACCTCTTAAAAGATCAAATTTCAGAGTCATTTCAATCAGTAGTAGATATTTCTGCAGTTACCGGGTACGGGATTGGCAAGCTTTTAGATGAGGTTTTGACATGCCTATCCGAGGAGGAAAAAGTTGATAAATCCACAGAGGATAGAAGTCCGATACTGATTCAGAGCAAACCACCAGTTAATAGGTTGTCGATAGAAGTTTCAAATGGCACATTTATTGTCAATATGCCATCAGCTGCCCGCATAGCTGCTATGGTAGACCAAAATAATTGGGAAGCAATGACACAATTCTACGCTTATTTAAGAAAGAAGGGGATCGTACAAGCACTTTATGATGCAGGTATAAAGCCAGGGGATACCGTAAAGATAGAAAACATGGAGTGGGATTGGGAGTAAAAAAGAGAATTGGAATACTAGGCGGTACATTTGATCCAATTCATATGGGTCATCTAGCCATTGCACGCAGTGCAAGATCTGTCCTGAATCTGGACTACATTATATTGATCCCCGCTGGACAACCATGGTTACGTCAAGTCAAGCCTGTTGGCGATTCCTATCAAAGGCTTGCAATGGCTAATTTGGCGGCCGAGTCTGAAGCATGGCTATTGGTTTCGGACATAGAAATTAAAAGACTTGGCCCGACGTTCACTGTGGACACGCTTGAACAACTTAACAGCATGAATGACGACCAGACAGAATTTTATTTAATACTTGGGGAAGATGCTCTCAAAGAGCTTCATCTATGGAGAAATCCTGAGCGGGTGGTTAAATTGGCTCAAATAATTGGGATAAAAAGACCGGGGGTTGAGGCTGTGGATATTATAGACCTAATGAAAATGTTTCCTGAAGAAAACCAACCAGTAATAATAGAAGGACCGCTACTTGATATCAGCGCACGGGAAATAAGGGAAAGAGTAGCTATGGAGAGACCAATAGGCCACCTTGTACACAAGAGTGTAGCCGATTACATAAATTCATGTAATTTATACAAAAAAATTAATCAACAACCAGAGGCTGAATGTATTGGATAGTTTACGGAAAATCAAACTAAAGAGAGGACATTCGTGAATCAATCATATTCAGAAATATTGGACATAGCTAAACGGTTAGGAGCGCTGCAATTCGGACAGTTTACACTATCATCAGGAGCAGAAAGCAAATATTACTTCGATGGCAGGCTTCTCACGTTACATCCAGAAGGCGCATCCCTTATAGCACAAGCATTTATGCCAATACTTGTAGAGTGTAAGGCAGAGGCAATAGCTGGACCCACATTGGGAGCAGATCCAATTGTGGCTGCAGTAGCAGTAACAAGTCACTTAATCGGCAAGCCAGTTCAAGGGCTCATAGTTAGAAAGCAAGCAAAAAATTATGGCGGTGGTAAAGTTATTGAAGGCCCCTTGGTTAAAGGATCAAGAATAGCGGTAGTAGATGATGCATGTACCAGTGGATCAAGCTTGTTGCATTCTATACAAATGATTGAAAATGCGGGATGTACTGTGGTAAAAGTTCTTTGTGTATTGGATCGCCTTGAGGGAGGAAGTACCGAGATAAAATCTAGAGGATATGATTTCGCTTCGCTTTTGGAGTACGATGGAAAAGGTGAAATAGTACCTAGCTCAAAGCAGGAGTCCAGATGAGATTAATATTTGTTAGGCATGCGGAGTCAGTTGCCAATGCAGAAGGGCGTATGCAAGGTCACGCAGATTTCCCTCTGTCAGATAGAGGTAGACAGCAGGCAGAACACCTTCATGCTGGGTTATTGAATGATAACTTGAGTCCAACACGGATTTTCTCCAGCCCTCTGAGCCGAACAGCTGAAACGGCAAAAATTGCATCTAGGAGCTGGCGACTGCAAATAATGTATCTGGATACATTGAAAGAGCATGATATTGGCGTTTTCTCCGGGCTCACTTGGGCAGAAGCCAAAGCGGAGTATCCAATCATGGCTAAAGACCTAGAACAGTCACAAGATTGGTCAAAAGTTGAAGGCGCAGAGTCTTTTCTGGAGCAGAGACAGCGAGCAAGAAAATTAGTAGGATGGTTAATTGAGACGCATGATCAACATGATGTGCTTGTAGTTTTTACCCATGGCGGGTTCCTTCTTCAGATAATATCTGTGGTTCTAGCGACAGAAAAGCTGTGGACCACACCTCTCGGAAACACTGCTGTATACGACTTCACAATAGACAAACAGCAATGGAGCAACAAAGACAGCAGCATGTTCAACAAGGCATTATGGCAAATTAACCGTTTCGGAGATGTGTCGCACGTACCCATGGAAGAAAGAATCAAAGCAAGACCGGTAGATAAAGGTGAGCGGCCCTGAGAACAACTTCTCTTGGTGCTTTTGCAGCTTACCAGATGACCGCAACATTACTCAGCCAGAAATACGTGACTTGGGAGAGATTCCAACTGCTCACTATTTGATAGCAGATCCAATATATCTGCCTGAGATGAGATAGAACTGATTGTCTTAGAAGATAACTTATTCCCAATACTGGTAATCTTGTCAGCCATATCTAAAGCCTCGGCGATTTCCCACTCTTTACCATCCTCAAGTTCAGTTGATGAAGACGTTAATTGGTCCTTTAATACTTTCCAACCAGTGCTTTCAGCCATAGATTTAGCTGAATTGGAGGTGATCAAAGAAGCGACATTACCCATTTCTGAATCTGGCCAATGAGTACGGATGGTTGATTGGAGTATAGAGGCCAGCAAATGGGGAAATTGATGTTTGTTTTCAGGTACTGGATGCCATTCAGCAAACCCTAGTCTTTTGCACCAGGGCCTTACCCTCGCGAATAGTAATTTCAAAGTTTGCACTTCATCCATATACCAAGAACAGTTCGAAAAAACAGCCAGGTCAAAATGGCGAGGTGGAAAATCCCAGTGACTATCTAGAATATTAGCCCTAGTATGGAAAGTAACATATTTCCCCAACGGTGATCTGCCTATGGCATCATGAGAATCTTTTAGATTGGTAGGTGTACCGTAGTTTGGGGATTCTTTGTCGATCGCAATAACATGTCCAGAATTTCCGACTGCGTGCGCCAGTGCTATTGTAGTGTCCCCTTGGCCGCATCCTATTTCCAAGATCCGGTATCCCGCGCTTACTTCCCAATATTCGACAAGACTTGTTTTGTGGGTTAGTTGTGCCTTGCTGGTGTGCGGGGCGCACTTGCACAAATAGTCAATCAGAGGTTCAAACTGCTGATTGACTATTTGCATAATCTATAAAAACACCTGTGGTTAATGATCACGTGCTTGGTGGCCATATTTGCCTATCACATCACCATTACGATCCACCACTAAAGCATGTGGAAATTTGACGGTTGTGGTACATGCATGGCCAGGCGCCACAAGTACCATCTCTCCAACGTGGAGATTTGAGCCGTTCAATTGCACAACACCGTGTTCCTCACTTTGAGCAGTAACTACGGCTTTTTCGTGTCCAATAACCTTAAATCGATGTTCGGTAGGTTGATCAGGAGACACAGCTTTCGATCCCGTGTCAAGAGTCACTGTACCTCGATGGTGGTCCTCGTCAATTACTTGTCCAAGAACTACAGCTGCAACTTGAAAATTTAGCTCTGGCATTGTGGCATTGCGAGAATCCCAATAAACCCAAGTACCTGGAGAGACTCTCAAACGATTTTCTTTCAAATAGAGATGGAAAGACCACGAGCCTCCGGCAACATTGTCAGGTGCCTCTATACCACGCCGAGAGGCATCTTCCCATACAGCTCGGATATTCTCTATACTTTTGTCGACTAGAGCCATTCGCTCTGACTTTGAAGGTTTGTACAGGGTGTGCCCATCAAAAACATGGACACCAAGAGCTGACAAGCCGGGAGTTGATGCGATTGTGGCGAAAAAGTCAGCCGCTTCTTGTCCTGGTTGAACTCCCGTCCTATGCATGCCGGTGTCAAGGTCCATGTAGACACCTAAATCAGTTTCTGCAGATGATGCAACGCCCGAAAGGGAAGCAAGATGTTCTGGAGTGCTGGCAATAGCCTTAAATGTAATTTCAGGGTGGAGCCCAATCAGTTCAACCAAAGACCTCAGTTTCACAGGGTGCACCAAAGGATATGAGATAATTATCTCCTGTGCGCCATTTTCAGCGAGAAGTTCGGCCTCCCTAATTGTGGCACACTTAAAAGAAGTCAATCCTGCGGCAATTTGGAGCCTTAACACTTCTACTGACTTATGGGTCTTCACATGCGTGACTACCCGTTCGGCTGAACCACACACTCTAATAATTTCACGAATATTGTGATGGACCATTTCCTCGTATACTAGGAATGCAGGAGTGTCGATGCTATCCGGGTCGTTAAGTCTATATCCAGCAATGTCCATGTAATTACCTTCCAATCTAAGTGTTATAGATTAACAATCTTCCAAGAATTTCAGTATTGCTTCTGTAGTTTCTTTAGGTGCTTCTTCGGGTAAGAAGTGCCCGCAGTTTATAGAGTGACCACGAACATTGTGAGCCCTTTCCCTCCAAGTGTCGAGCATATCTAATTTCCCACCAGTTTGCCATCCGGGTCTCTTGTTCATATTACTTGCCCACAGCACCAGCATTGGGCAAGCTAATTTGGTTCCACGGTCCACATCATCGTGAACTAAGTCTAGCTCAACAGATCTGTAATCCATACATGAAGCCCTTATTGTTTCCGGATTAGTGAAAGATCGCAAATATTCAGAGTAAGCCTCATCTGTTATAGCTCCTTCAACAGCCGTCCATCGCTCGAGCAAAAAATCCAAGTATATTTTTGCGCTGTTGCCGATCAATGTTTCAGGGAAAGGCGATGGCTGACGCATTAGATGCCAGTGGAACCAAGCAAAGGATAGGTCTGAATTCATATTTTCAAAAGCGGCCTGAGATGCTACGACGTCCAGAGAAGTCAATGATCTTACCTTCTCAGGATAGTCCAATGCCATGCGATGTCCTACTCTCACTCCTCTATCATGGCCGACAACGTGAAATGAATCAAAGCCTAAAATGTTCATGACATCGACCTGATCTTGAGCAGATGTCCGTTTACAGTAGGTCGACAAATCATTGCCAGAAGGTGGCTTACCGCTGTCACCGTATCCTCGTAGGTCAGGAGCAATCACCGTATAGTTTTCCGCCAATATTGGTGCTACTTTATGCCACTCCACATGTGTTTGGGGATACCCATGTAGCAGCAAAACGGGATCGCCTTTTCCTCCTCGAACAAGGTTGATACTGGTAGTTTTTGTAGTTATTAGCTCGCCGGCAAACCCTTCGAACATTATAGCTCCTGTGATAATCTCAATGTCATATATTCACAACTAACCTATTTTTAACAAATAGACTACGGGCCCAATGGGGAAACTAAGCGTACACCAGAATCGACCATAGAACCAAATTTTCTAATTAGGATTACACAGCTGCTCTCGGTCAAAGAATGATTTTTCATCTGATAGAGGCAATCCAGAAGGCTTGCTGTGTTATTTCAGGCTAAGGCTGTGTTTACCCACCAATGTGATACATTTCCACTTTTTCAGTACGTTCCGTCATTGATGACCTCTGTTCTGAATATCGATCACTGCGGCCTCGCCACACATCAGTGACGATGTTTGTCAGTTCGTTATCTGAAGCACCAGCCCTTATAGGGCTCAAAAGGTCTGTTCCTAAACTCGCAAACAAACATGTGACAATTCTTCCCTCGGGAGACAGTCGTAAGCGAGTACAATCTCCGCAAAAGGGATTCGTTACGGAAGAAATAATACCAATTTCTCCAGAACCATCTTTATATTTGTACCGCGAAGCAACCTCTCCTCGATAGTTATTATTTATTGGTTCCAAGGGCATTTCGGCATCTATCTTGGAAACGATCTCCTCTGCGGGCACCACCTGGTCTAATTTCCAGCCGTTTCGATTGCCAACGTCCATATACTCTATAAATCTTACTGTGTGTCCCCGCTCTTTAAAATAACGGGCCATGCCTAGGATAGACGAATCGTTGACATTCCGTTGTACAACGGAATTGATCTTTAAGGGACTGAATCCAGCTTCCTCAGCTGCAGAGATACCGTCAATAACCTTGTTGGTGCTAAAGCCGCGACCATTCATCACTTTAAAAGTTTCTTCATCCAGCGAATCTAGGCTTATGCTAATACGGTCGAGGCCTGCGTCTTTAAGTAACTGGGCTTTTTGAGGCAAGAGATACCCATTTGTGGTCATTGTAAGATCTTTTAAACCAGGTAGTTTAGATAGCATAGATACCAGTTGCTCAACATTGTTCCTAACCAATGGCTCACCGCCAGTGAGCCGTATTTTGACTGCGCCCAAACCAATCAGAAGTTGTGCAAGCCTAGTAATTTCTTCAAAGGTTAGGAGTTTGGCTTTAGGAAGAAATTGATATTTTTCACCAAAGATCTCTGCAGGCATGCAATAAGTGCAGCGAAAATTACACCGATCGGTAACAGATATCCGCAGATCTCTGAATGGACGGTCGAAACGGTCATTAATTGTTGCTTGCACATCAACTCCAAAGACATTCTAGTTATCAGCTCAATAACAATTCACATCAATCAGTTTACTACGATGGGTTACTATTGTTTAGTCAATCGTATCTCCAAGCTTCGTAGAGCCTTGCTACAAGCAATACTCCTGTGGCTGATTTGATTTTTTTCCTCAATAGACAATTCACCCATGGTTTTTCCAAGCTTGGGAATGAAGAATATTGGATCATAACCGAAACCAGTTTTGCCACGCGGCCGGTCAACTATTAAGCCAGAACATTCACCTGAGTGCAACTCTACATCATCTTGGTTCCATGCAATCGCAATCACGCATCTAAACTTAGCCTCCCAGGGGCCAATCCCGTAATTTTTGAGCTTACTCAGTAAATATTCTATTCTTTCGCTATCTGTTGCACTATTGCCTGCATATCTTGCACTGTGAACACCAGGAGCTCCCCCTAGTGCCGAAACTTCTAGACCCGAGTCATCTGATAGAACGGTCATAAAACTGAGCTGGTAATAAAAAGAGGCTTTGAGAGATGCGTTAGCTTCTAGGGTTGTGCCAGTTTCTTCAACTTCATGTTCAATACCGACATCTTTCAGTGAAATTATGTTGAATTCAGGAGAGCCAAGGAGCCTAGATAGCTCCCTAACCTTACCTGAATTATGAGTCGCGAGTAGTAGTTCCATATATTTAATGTTATTTAAATAACTCCAATTTATATTTTAACCACCTATTAGTATTCTACTATCTAACACAAAATTATTTGCAGGTTAGCAGAGAGGGTATTACTATACATAACAATGGATAAGGCTAGATATGAGATACAAGAACTTAAGGATTTAATAGCGGAGTCTGAGGGTCAACCGGGAAATCGGACCTTTAAGATAATCGCCTTTTCCACAACAGGTTCAGCAATTCTCTGGATCGAGAAAGAACAGCTCTATCAAATCGCGATAGCAATCAAACAGCTGTTTGCTTCGCTTAAACAGCCCAATATTGGGGGTAATAACGTATGGAGCGGAGAAGAATTCAATCGGAATATTGAATTCAAAGCGGGCTCTTTAAAGTTGTGGTATGACAATTCCACCGATAGGATTGTTATAGATTCCACTGATATATCACCAGATAGCGAATTTGATACCACACTCAGAATATGGGTCACTGGTGACCAAGCTCAAAAATTTGCAGAAGGAAGCCTTAATGTTTGTGCTTCAGGAAGGCCTGTATGTCTGCTTTGCTCTGAACCCATAGAAAATGGGATCCACACATGTCCGAAATCAAATGGACATGCTACCTATCGTCAACAATAATTTGGAAACCGAATAAAACAACTTCTAATTGAAAAAGTCGACACACTCCCAAAACCCTACAATGGTTGAAGCCAAACGAGCGCTAGGAGAAGGCGATATTGTAGTTGTATCGCAATTGGCTCAAGGGTCGAACACAACTTTCTTGGTCCAACTGTGCGCAGGTTCTAGTTCTTATGTTAAAGCGGTTTACAAACCTAAAGATGGTGAACGGTTCTTGCATGATTTCCCAGAAGGAACACTATATAAAAGAGAATATGCGTCATATTTGATCAGTAGAACATTAGGATGGCCCAATATCCCAATGACCACTATTAGAGATGGTCCGTATGGCCTAGGATCAATACAACTTTTCATAGATCATGAACCTTCCATTACATACTTTGAGCTTATCAAGGATAGTAGAGATGAGCTTCATAAAATGGCAGTCTTTGATGCGCTGATAAATAATGCAGATAGGAAAGCCAGCCACTGCTTGCTAGGCAATAAAAATGTGATTTGGAGTATCGACCACGGATTAACCATGCATGCATCTTTCAAGGTTCGGACGGTAATGCTCGAACTATGGGGCCAACCATACCCTAATGAGATTATTAAAGATCTAGAATTACTCTCCCTAGCCCTTGAAAACAAAAATTGTTTGGGAGGTAAATTAAGCCATATTCTAGACAATACAGAGATTGGAAGCCTTGAACACAGATTGAACATACTTCTTAAACACCAGGCTCTACCATCACTAGATCCATACAGAGACGTTCCATGGCCGATTTTATAGCTCAGGTATTTTTTAGCATTATTGAGAGTCTATATTTTGGTATGCTATAATCCAAGGACTTAAATGTGTTTAATAAGGAGATGAAGTAGTGTCGTTTGTTACCTTGCGTGATGGAGAGGACGGAGAGAATCTCTTAAAGAGATTCCAGACGTCTATGCAGCGTTCTGGAATTCTTCGAGAGCTTAGGAACAGAAGATACTTTCGTTCTAAAGGCGAGCAAGAACGGCTAGACAAACAGCGTAGTGTGCGCAGAATGCGGCGTCGTAAAACCCGATAGTCGAAAATCTTTAGGAAATAAAACAGACCGGGCAGCTCTAAAAAGCTGCCCGGTCTGTTTTATTTCCAATTATCACAAATTCGTACTAACCCAATATTTGTAAACAACGTTGTAATAATTGAAATCGGAATTTATCTTGGAGGAGATAGGTTTGATACATAGAAACATGTATATGTTGCCACTGTTATTGGTATTTTTACTATCACTAACGTTGGCTTGCAGGCATAATATTCAGGATCAGCAAACAGGTTCAATATATAATTTCACAGGAAACGATGTAGACACATTAGGCAAAATTAATACTCCTTTTATGCCTCTAAACACTGAGGGTGTCTTGGATAAAGAAATATCTGGACATAGAAATTCAGCAACAGATTTAGATTTAGCACAAAAACCGAAGTCCAAATTTACTTTGCCAGATCCTATCCACACATATTCTAGTGAGAATTCATTATCTAATCCCCCAAAATTATCTACGG
The DNA here is from genome assembly GCA_964570875.1 of uncultured Dehalococcoidia bacterium. Taxonomy (GTDB): domain Bacteria; phylum Chloroflexota; class Dehalococcoidia; order Lucifugimonadales; family CATQGZ01; genus CAZMZE01. The sequence continues at coordinate 33,834 of CAZMZE010000012.1, read as the reverse complement.
AGGACGTTGTCAGGAAGCTATCTCCTTCAATAGTCCAAATAACATCAGAAAGAGCTAATATAGCCGCTTTCAATCAAGTAATCCCGTCAAACGGGGTTGGTACTGGTGTTATTTTTGATAAATCTGGACACATTTTGACCAATAACCACGTTATTATTGGGGCAGAGGTGATAAACGTAACACTGAGCACGGGGGATCATTATATTGCCAGCATAGTGGGCACAGATATGATTACCGATACGGCTGTAATATCAATAGAGGCTGAGGGTTTGCAGCCAGCCAAGATGGGACAGTCGAGTAATCTAGTGGTGGGAGAGGATGTAGTTGCTATTGGCCATGCGCTTGGCTTGGCTGGAGGTCCTACGGTTAGTAGAGGTGTGGTAAGTGCCTTGAAGCGCTCCATCTCATTAGGCGAACAAAACACAATTGTAGATCTCATACAGACAGACGCATCTATAAACCCAGGAAATAGCGGAGGACCTCTTGTTAACTTAAAAGGTGAGGTAGTGGGAATTAATACCGCGATAATTGCAGGTAGCCAAAATATAGGCTTTGCTCTAAATATCGATGATGTAACAACAGTGGCCATACAGCTTGTCGAAAAAGGGTTGGTCGAAAGAGGTTTTCTGGGTATTAAACCACTTAATTTGAATCCTACAATTGCTTATGATCTTGGCGTGCCAGTGGAGGATGGGATAGTTGTTATTGGAACCGTTAAGGGATCAGCTGCTGAAAAGTTGGGATTACGTAAAGGAGATGTGATCATAAGCTTGGGAGGAGAAAAACTAGCATCCACAGGTCAAATGTCGAAATTTTTTCTCGAGCATAGAGCTGGTACGGTTGTACAAGTAAGCTTCTACCGAAACGGATCACTTTTAGAAGGAACCGTTGAGCTGGATTCTCGTCCAGTTTCATAAGGGGTTGTGAAACTTCAATCCCCAAATAAATCCCTAATGAGTTGTCTTTCTCCAATTCATACCGTCAGTGGCTTCCATAAATTGATTGAGAAGGGACTGGTTTGTTGCAATGATACCATCACTGTTTATAGTTGCTCTGTGTCCAGATCTGTCGGTTGAGACTCCACCCGCCTCTTCTATTAAAATTAGGCCAGCCACCTGATCCCATGGAGCGAGTTGATGATTAAAATATAGATCTGTACGACCTGCAGCAACGTAAGAAATTCCTAACGCAGAGCTCCCATTCACCCGCAAAGTCTGCATTCCTGGCCATATTGACTTGATTACTTCAAGACCGTTTGCAGCGCCCTCATTGTTGTAACTCATATCCATTCCTAGAATGCATTGGTCCAAAGTTTTCCCTCCTCCCACACTGAGAGACTGCCCATTTAGGAAAGCCCCTTCGCCTCGCGCAGCAGAAAACATTTCATCAAGCATGGGATCATAGTTAACACCCAGAAGTACTTCCCCATCGTGTACTAACCCAATAACTACAGAAAAGAACGGAATCCCTGATGCATAATTCCTTGTACCGTCCAGTGGATCAACGATCCAAGAATAACCCTTCGCTGGTATATTGCCTGAAGCGGACTCTTCTCCAATCAAATGCATTTTCGGGAATTCTTTGCCAAGTATTTCAAATATAGCAGATTCCACTTTAGTGTCCATTTCGGTAACTATATTGCCTCTGCCTTTATAAGAAATATTCCTAATCCCGCCGAATTCGGCTTTGAGTATTGTTCCTGCAGTTCGGGCCGCATCCTGGGCGATGTCTATAGCTAATCTGCCGTTAATTCCTATTGGGTGATCAGTTTTCATAAGAAAAGCTTAACATCAAATTATCACGACCGTCATCCTTAGCACGAGCCCAATTTGAATGCCTCCATCCCACAACCCAAGCAATACCTTTTGATGAAACAACTAGTGGAACTCGGTCTCTGCAAGCTCTGGGTATTTTGCTGTCCACCATAAAATCCTGTAGCTTTTTGGTGTTAATCATTCCGAGAGGCTGGAATCGGTCTCCGTCACGTCTAGTACGTACTAGTATTGTTCCGTTCATAGAAGCGCTGTCAAATATAGCATCGTATGTTGTGTTTGGGGATAGACCATTTACACTGATATTATCGGAATTGGATTTACTTAGGGTATTTAGAGGTTCTGTTTGCCTTGTGAAAGTTGAACAGATAATCCAAGATCCGATTTTAGTTTCTCCGGGGATGTCTATTTTGTGCTCGCCGTTTAATTTTGGCAGTGGACAATATGCAGGATCATGAAAACCTATGGTTGCAGTGTTATATCCAATGGTAACTATCATGCCTGATGGAAGATTGAATGTTTTCCCTGCTGGTCCACAAATCATTTTAATAACCGAGTCAATATGACTGTGGCCTAAATCTTTCAGGTTATTTTTTATGATCAATATGATTCTACGTATAACATGACCCTTTAGCGCCATTGGTAGTTCAGTGAATGCCTTTTTATCAACTGTGAAAGCTTGGTCTTTGCCATCATAAACCCCGATATTTGGCAAAACCGCTGAAACTGCTGATTGGATATAATTTGAGTCTATAGTAGCTAATCTAGATAGCCTCAAGACGGATTCCTTTATTGCAGGGTTATAGAGTTTAAGTTGGGGCATAAGTTCCAACCGAATCTTGTTACGGATAATATCTGTGGATAAGTTAGTTTTATCATATCTGGGCTCAATTCCTAGACTGTTGCAGTAAGATTCTGTATCTGAGCGTGAGATGGAAAGCAAGGGTCTGAAAATATTGGATTGGATACCATAGAAATCCCCTTCATAATACTCTTTCATGCCCCCTAATCCATGTAATCCGCTACCTCTAAGGAAATGCATTAGAACTGTTTCGACTTGGTCGTCCGATGTATGTCCTGTGGCAATCAGTTCAGCTTTTGAGTTCCGTGCAACCTTGGCTAGGAATCTATAACGCACATTTCGTGCAGCTTCTTCGGTAGATGAAATTCTCTGTTGGGTTTTGAAAACAATGACATTCTCTTTAGCAACCGTATGGCTAATATTCAGATCGTGAAAGATACCGTGCACGTATTGCGCGTCATCGTCAGAATCTTTCCCTCGGAGCTCGTGATTTAGGTGAGCACCATGGAGTTTGAAACCCGACCGTGTGCTTGAGTCCTTCAACGAATAAAGGAGTGCTAAGGAATCTGGCCCTCCCGAAACAGCTACAACGACCGTGGATCCATTGGCTAAACCTTTGAACTCTACAGCTTTGCGAACCTGGTTGTTCAATTTTTTGACCGTCGACATTTTCATACGGGAGCCTATTCAGCAGAACGCTTGGTTACCTTGAGGGTCTTGATTTTTAAGCCTTGCATTTCGAGAATCTCGAACTTGAGATTAGAGTATTCGAATTGTTCACCAGGTCCCGGTATATAGCCTAGGATCGCGAGAGTGAAGCCAGCGATTGTATCAAAATCGCCTTCAGGCAACATGATTTTTAGTTCTTGGTTTACTTCGTCAATGCTCATTCCCCCATCAACTTGGAAGGCGTTCAGTCCTATAGCCTCGAATTCCTCTACAGGAGCTGCGCCTTCTTCCCCAACCTGACCTACAACCTCTTCTAGCAATCCCTTTAGCGTAACAAGTCCAGTAACGCCCCCAAACTCGTCAATAACTATTCCTAGGTGGTTGCCTGATTGTCGTAATTCGTCAAACAACTCAGCTGCACGCTTAGTCTCAGGTACAAAATATGCATCCCTCATCACATCAGCTACGGGTTCCTCCAGTCCTATGCCTCTTACTGAGATTGCTCTGAGAACGTCTTTGGCTGAGATTATTCCTATAACATTATCAACTGTTTCTTTATAGATCGGGACGCGCGTGTGAGAATGTTTCGCGTAAATATCTAGAACTTCTTTCAAACGAGCGCCGCGTTCTACGGACACGATTTCGGTGCGAGGCGTCATGACTTCTCTGACTTCTAAGTCACCAAAACGAAATACTTTTTCTAACATTTCTGCCTCAGTCGTTTCAACTGTACCCTCAGCTTCACCAATATCGATAAGAGTGCGTAACTCTCCTTCAGTGATCGAAACTGATTGTTCGTTATTACCAATCAGGGAGCTAACTGATCTAGCTGTCCATTGGAGCACAACAACTAATGGTAAAAACAGAGTCTCTATCCACAGCACAGGCAGGGAATAAACGAAAGCCACTTTTTCAGCACGTCTCACAGCAATAGATTTTGGGATTGTCTCTCCAAGAATTAGTAGGAGACCAGTACCTAACCCTGTAGCAATAATAGCTGCTCTGCCGTCCTTATCTTCTCCCAAAGCTGATACCACAACTAATGTAACTAACGCAGCAAAACCCACATTGACAAGGTTGTTACCAAACAGAATAGTTGCCAATAATCTTTCCGGGCTACTAATCATACGGTTAACTCTATCTGCACCTGGCCGGCCAATACTTACCAAGTGGGTGACACGGTTTCGATCCAGTGACAGAAAAGCGGCTTCGGCACTAGAAAAGAAGGCAGAGAATAAAAGAAGAATCCCTATAAGAATTAAATTAAGGGCCTCACCTTCAAATAGCAACATCACAAATTCCTCCTATAGTCAATTCCATTCTGAAAATTCGGTTTTTGCACTATCTACCTCTGCCCATAAAATTGAACTAATTTCCAGTATAAGTGAACTACTGAATCCGCGTCTTTGTAGGTAGCCGTATAGCCTACGAGTGAATTGGTCGTAAGAGCTGCCTGTTAACCGCTTGAGATATTTTCGACTAACACGCATGGCGGTGTCGAAATCGTCTAATTCCCTCACCGCAGAGATGGCAGTGGACTCAGAAATTCCCTTAGAAATAAGTTCCTGCTTTATGGTTTTCGCACTCTTAGGATTGAGTGATTCACGACTACTGCACCACAATTTTGCGAATTGAACATCATCAATAACCGATAGACGAACTAATTCAGAGATGACGGCTTCTACCACTGGAACGGTAAAAGATTTAAGAAGACGACTACGGACTTCAGATTCGCTTCTAGGTCTATATGATACGAATCTGAGAGCAGCTTTCTTGGCAATGTCGACATCTTCGCTTTGGCTCATCGAATATAGGTAGATAGAAGTTGATAACCTATGCGTTTTTAGCGATACTTGATTCAGCTAAGACAGTTAACAATTAATTACCCGGTTTTTTTATGGAGTCAACTGAAGATCCGCCAGTTGTAGGCTCTGGGCTAAATGAGTCTCTTATGAAATTTTCTAAATCTGACGCTATGTCGACGTTTTCTCTAAGGAAAGATTTGGCATTTTCACGGCCTTGACCTAGCTTGTAATCACCAAAGCTGAAAAACGAACCATTTTTTGTGACTATGCCAGTCTCTATTCCCAAATCAATCAGGTCCCCTTGTTTACTTATTCCTTGATTAAACATGACATCAAATTCTGCAATCTGGAACGGGGGAGCGACTTTATTTTTGACAACACGGGCCCTTACTCTTGACCCCACCACCTGATTTGCAGTTTTTATTTGTTCCAGCCGTCTGAGGTCAATTCGTACCGAGCTATAGAACTTAAGTGCTCTCCCGCCAGGCGTGACTTCAGGACTACCAAAGAAAACCCCTACTTTTTCGCGAATCTGATTTATGAAAATAACTACGGCGTTTGACCTACTGATAGCTGAGGTCAATTTCCTGAGGGCTTGAGACATAAGTCTAGCCTGCAAACCCACATGGGTATCACCCATGTCACCCTCTAGCTCAGCCTTTGGGACCAACGCTGCTACGCTATCAACCACAACCACATCTACAGCGCCACTTCTTACTAGATATTCGCAAATCTCTAAACCTTGTTCAGCTGTATCAGGTTGCGAGACTAACAAATTTTCTACTTCGACACCGCATTTCTCAGCGTATATAGGATCCAATGCATGTTCAGCGTCGATATAGGCCGATGTACCCCCAGCCGATTGATTTGCGGCCATGATGTGGTAAGCAAGGGTTGATTTACCAGATGCCTCGGCTCCATATATCTCTGTTACTCTTCCTCTTGGAACCCCACCAATGCCAAGCGCAACATCTAGTGAAATCGAACCGGTGGATACTGATTCAACTCGAAGATCTCGACTTTCATCTCCGAGTCTCATTACGGCACCTTTTCCAAAATGCCTGTCTATTTGATCAATTGCTAAATCTAAAGCTTTTGTTTTGTCATCTGCCATGTTAAACATCTGCCAATATAAATTAGAAGTTGTTGGTACCGATTTGGTAATCGTATCATGTGCTGATCTAGCGGTACAAGCCGTTACAAAATTTCAGAAAATAAGAGCATTTATCGAGCAACAAGGCATCGTTTATTCAATAATTAATTCTTGCTCGACACTGCGGAATCACTAGGTACGAAATACCTCAAAACTTCTTTGACGTTACAGTTTCAACCAATCATCTTCTTGACAATGCTAGCTATCTCTCCAGGTGATGGGATAATTGTTACACCCGCATCAAAAAGGGCATTGACCTTATGGTCTGCTCTCCCGCTTTTACCAGTTATAATAGCTCCGGCATGGCCCATCCGTCGTCCCGGAGGTGCGCTTTGTCCCACAATTAATGCCGCAACAGGTTTTGTAACATATGACCTTATGTAGTCAGCCGCTTCTTGTTCCCGAGTTCCGCCGATTTCTCCGATCAATACCACAGCATCTGTATCAGGGTCATCTTCAAACATTGACAAAATGTCAATGAACGTTGAACCACTGATGGGATCTCCTCCAATCCCGACACAAGTAGATTGCCCAATTCCTATTTCGGTGAGCTGGCCTACTGCTTCATAAGTTAATGTACCACTCCTAGATACTACTCCTACACGCCCAGGCATGTGGATGTGTCCCGGCATGATGCCCATTTTGAATTTTTCTCCAGGGGATATTATCCCGGGACAATTTGGACCAATCAAGGTTACGTTTTTATTTTCTAAATACTGCACGACTTTTATGGTGTCTAGTACAGGAATTCCTTCGGTTATGCACGCGATTACGCTTATACCAGCGTCGACAGCTTCAACAATGGCATCAGCGGCAAATGGAGGAGGAACGAAAATCATCGATGCATTCGCTCCCGTTTGTATTACGGCTTCGTCAACACTATCAAATACTGGAAGTGAATCATCAAAAGTTTCGCCCCCTTTACCCGGAGTTACCCCCGCAACGACAGTGGTTCCATATTCAATACATCTTTGGGCGTGAAAACTGCCTTCACGGCCAGTTATTCCTTGAACAAGGAGTTTAGTATGCTTGTCAACAAGTATGCTCATTTATATCCCATGCCTCCGATTAAGCTGCAACAATGTTAATTTATTTTCGAAATTTTCTTAATTGGCTATTTTTAACGAGGCCTCGTTCATATTCTCAACCAGATCAACGTCTAAGCTTGATTTAGACAATAGCTGTCTTCCCTCTTCTGCATTTGTGCCCAGCATGCGCACTATCATGGGCGGCACGCTTCTTTTCTGAACCGCTTTAGCTCCTTCAATCAAGCCTCGAGCAGCGATGTCGCACCTTAATATTCCTCCAAATATATTCACCAACACCTTCTCCACATTCTCATCAGACAATATTATTTCAAGTGCCTTTGCCACTTGTTGTTCATTAGCACCTCCGCCAACATCAAGAAAATTTGCAGGCATGGCACCAGAAGCACTGACCACATCCATAGTTGCCATGGCTAGCCCTGCTCCATTTACAATACACCCTACATTGCCATCGAGCTTCACATAACTGACTCCAGCATTCCTAGCTTCAAGTTCTGTCACTTCCTCTTGTCCATCGTCTCGAAGTTCGGACAGATCGCCATGCCTAAAAAGCGCGTCATCATCAATGGTGATTTTGGCGTCAATGGCCAGAATTTTATTGTCCTGCGTAATCACCAAAGGGTTTATTTCTATCAAGGAGCAGTCTAATTGTATAAAGCACTTGTAAAGATTCTCAATGAGTGATGCTATGGGCCTGCGGACCTTGGGGCTAGCGTTGAAAAATTGTGCTATTTTTCTAGACTGGTACCCTTGGAGTCCAAGAAATGGGTGAATCGGCTCTCTGAGCAATTTTTCAGGTGAAGTTTCAGCAATTTCCTCAATTTCCATACCGCCAGCAGCGCTGGCTATGACTACAACGCCGCCAGAGGAACCATCAATGGTGAATGCGATATAGAGTTCCTTACTATTTGATACAGCCTCTTCTATAAGGACATGGTCCACGGGCACCCCGCTTTGGCCAGTCTGGTGGGTGATAAGATTTTTACCCAATAAAAACTTCGTAGTTTCCTGAGCTTCCTGTGATGATGAAACTAACTTGATACCACCTGCTTTACCCCTCCCGCCAGCATGGACTTGTGCCTTGACGACCAATTGGCCGCCTATATCCTGAGCTATAATCGCTGCCTGTTGCGGGGTTGAAGCAACGCGTCCCTTGGGTACGGGTACACCAAAGCTGGATAGTATATCTTTTGACTGATACTCGTGGAGTTTCATAAATGGCTTCCTTTGTTGGCGGAGGGGGCGGGATTCGAACCCGCGTTCCCTTTCGGGATTCCTGTTTTCAAGACAGGCGCCTTAAGCCGCTCGGCCACCCCTCCATGGGGATATTTAATTATTTATCTTTGGCTTTAGCGGGATGGTGCTGCTAGTTACCAGTATCGAGGATAATGGATTTATCGCATTTATATCAAGGCCTAACTCTCTCCCGAAGTATTGGAAAAGTCATAAGCCTGTAGGTATCGCTGATGCATCATGACTAAATTTGGTTCCCAGCGCAAAATTTTTGTTGAGTGACGAGTATTCAATCTTTCAAACCAAGCGTTTCCCATTATCTACACTTGCAAAATGTTGATTTCAATTTAACTCACCTGGTGAACGCCTATGAGGTACAATGTATCAACCCCTAGAATGGACTATTCTTTACTCATGACGCATATCTACACAGACGGAGCCTGCCTAGGCAATCCTGGCCCAGGTGGATGGGCAGCGGTTATCTTACAGGGTGATTCCAAACGAGTGGTCAGCGGTTCCGAGCCTAATACAACAAATAATCGTATGGAGATTCTGGCAGTCAAAAATGGTCTACGGGAATTGCCTGCGAGATCCAACGTCACAGTGTTTACCGATAGTTCATATGTAGTGAACACTATGTCCAAAAATTGGAAACGTAATAAAAATAACGACCTTTGGGAATTGCTCGATATAGAAGTGAGAATACGTAAGGTAATTTGGGAATGGGTGCCGGGTCATAGTGGCGTACCATTTAATGAAGAAGCAGATCGTATAGCAAGTAAGGAGGCTAAAATGCTTGCAGGAGATGGGCCAAATAAAGATATTTCTGAAAAGCTTACTCATGTCGATGTGTTTGGAAAAGCAACTATGGTGGATGTCGGAGACAAGCCAATTACTCGTCGTGTTGCCATAGCAAGAGGCACCGTATCAATGAACCCATCGACTGCTGATATGATCAAATCAAACAATATTGAAAAAGGAGATGTATTGAGTGTAGCGAGGGTGGCAGGCGTTATGGCTGCTAAAAATACATCTCAATTGATACCACTTTGTCACCCGCTACCGATAGATCAAATAACATTGGATTTCCAAATACACGAGAATGAACTCTGTATAGAGGCGAAGGCTAAAACCACAGCTAAAACAGGTATTGAGATGGAGGCCATGACTGCGGTTAGTATAGCGGCTCTTACTGTTTATGACATGTGCAAGGCGGTGGATCGTAACATAAAGATAGAGGCAGTAAGCCTTGTGGAAAAAACAGGTGGGAAAAGCAAGAACCTAGGTCGTGAAGATTAATCATTCATTCCCTTTAAAACGATAGATGTCGATCTAAGGTAAAAAGACTTTTCTGTTAAAGATGTAACATGCAGAATTTGGAGTGAGATCAACTATATGAACTATAGTATCTCAGAGGATCTGGTCATTAAATATGCCAAAACTTGAATTGTTCCCTATAAATCGGATTTTCAGGCCTAAATCTCCTGATTTGATAGTGATGGGGCTGGGAAATCCTGGCCAAGAATACAATTCTACCAGGCATAATGTTGGGTTTTGGCTAGTTGATAAAATGTCTTTGGAGTACAACATAGAAATAAAAAGAAAACACCGACTGGTTCAATTCGGAGAAGGCGTTTTTGCTGGCAACAGGGTGGTTTTCGCGAAACCTAGGACATTTGTCAATAACAGCGGACAAGCTGCAAGGTATCTGTTAACTCGTTTCGGTACTCCGCCCCAAAAACTGCTGGTTGTTTATGACGATATGGACATACCGGTTGGAAATATTAGGATCAGGGGCAAGGGTAGTCCAGGTAGCCATAATGGTGTGAGGTCTGTTTCCAAAGCATTAATGGACGAAGAATTTCCCAGATTGAGGCTCGGAATAGGCAGGCCCAATACTAATACCGATCAAATAAATTATGTTCTAGGGGAACCGGCACGAGAAGAAATGTTGATGATTGAAAAAGCATTAGAGACAGGGTCAAAAGCAATAGAAACTATGTTGGTTAAGGGCATTGTTATTGCAATGAACGAGTTCAACTGAGATTATGGTCCATAGATTTTACTCATTGCTCTGCGATCATGGAATTTGCTACGGCTTAGTGAGATGTTATAATGCCGTTGAATTAAGTAGTGGGGCTTTTGGGGTTGATTGAAGCCTAATCATCCTACCTTTGTTGGAGGTGCTGTATGGCGTCGCAAGAATTCTCATTCGGAAAATTTTCATCCAACGCTTTCTATAGCGCGCTGAATGGCCGTTTGGTTGATTTGGCAGAAATAGGGTCTGGTCAAACCATTGTAGATTTAGCATGTGGTACTGGTGGAGTTACCGCTCTTATAGCGGAACGGCTTAGAGGGGCATGTGACTCAGCGGTCATAGGGATAGACCAATCCTCTGTTGCATTAAGACAAGCAATGGAGAACTTGAATGATGTAGGGCATGCAGCTGTAAGGTTTGTACAAAGCAGGGTTGAACAGATGTCCGAGACAGTTAAAGACTCAGTAGATACAGTGTTCTATTTCAACGCTATACACTATTTGTCTGATAAAGACTCTGTCGTGTCCGAAGTATCTAAATTGTTGAAGCCTGGAGGCAAATTTGTGTTCAACACGTCTTTCTTTGAAGGAGGACAACCCGAAGAAACGATGCTTTTCTATCGGAAATGGATGTTCAAGACGGCTCGTATTTTGAGAAAAAATTACAGGCTCAGGCCGCAAAAATCAGATAAGGTTGAATCTAGAAAGCACTTGACTGCAGATGAGTACAGGATGCTTGTAGAGGCGCATGGTATGAAAGTGAAACAAGAAAAAATCGATCCTGTACCAGTTCCACTAGAAGGATGGCTGGATATAAGCACCTTTGAAGATTTTATTCTCGGTACTGTTCCCGGTGTCCCGTTGACCGAAGCAAGCGAATCCTTGCAACAAGCTGCCCGGGAAACCTTTGATGAGCTAGAACTGGATTATGTGAGTCGCAACTGGCTTGGTATAGTCGCTGTCAGAGTCTAGGTGCTGATTGCCAAGGATGCGGGTATCACATCAGGCTGCAATCCAAATTCCAATGGTTAACGCTGTAAGAAAGACTTGATCCGTACTGAAGCTTTTGGTTTTTGTATTGGTGGTCTAGGTTTAATATTCCTAGTCTGGAACTGTGACCTCAGTTAGTGGAGATATGAGCTCTTTGATTGAAATATTTTCTATGTTGTCTACTGAGCTGATTATTTTGTCTTGAATATTTTGGTCACAATACGGATTTGCTAAAGTTTTAAATTTTTGGACCACAGTTCCCCATTTCATAGGACTTGAGTGGAATCCTTCATAGCCAGTTTTTTCAATCGCAAAAATACTCCCGCTTTTCAAAGTTACCGTGATTGATGTGGCCATCTCATCTGGAAACCGATCAGTGTATGAACTGTTAGGCCTCACCAAAACCCTTTTTAGCAGATCCTGAACGTCTGGACTAACAATCCGATCATGGTGATATTGTTCAGGCATGATATTGCCGTCAAGGAGAGCGACCGCTACCATGTAGTGCAAACTGTGGTCTGCTTCTTCTTTGTTTCTTACAATTGTTTTATCGCCTTCTTCTCCGCCTCCTATAATACTGAAAGCCACGTCAAAGGTCTCAATGTCGATTTTATCTATATCTGATCCTAAAAATCCGTGTGCTTGTTGGAGTTCTAGTACACCTTCCACTGTTTGTTGAGAATGACCTTCTGCATTGTATTTTTTAACTTCTATGCGATTAATACGATCAAAATGTTCAGTATCCCAATCCACATGGAACTGTCCAGCTATACTGTGCATAAAACCTTTGTTGCCTTCAAATACTTCTGGCGGGCCGGTAATTCCTCTCATGGCTAAGAAAGTCGCATGGGTACAACTAAAAGCAGTGTTTGGATAAGCAAGCCCTTTCCAATGAGATAGTGCTCCAGTTCTTGTTACTCGGAGTGCATTAAATGCAGTACCACTTAGAGCTATTGCGTTGGCGGTTTTTACTGGATCGAGTCGGAGAGCTTTGGATACGCCCGCTGCAACCGCATATGATCCCTGAGTAGTATGATCGAACCCTTTGGCTCGGACAGGAGCTTCATCGCTTATTCGGGCCTGTACTTGGTATGCTACAGCAAGAGCCGTCATTAAATCTTTTCCATTTCCACCCGCATATTCTAAAGCAGCAAGCACAGGTCCTAAATTGTCACTAGGATGGCAGCTTTCTCCCTTCGCGAGATAAAAATCATTAAAATCTAAGTACCGCGTCAACGCAGAGTTATAAAAAGCCGCTCGATCTGGAGAAGTTAGGCCACCGCCAATAAGGGTTGAATGCCCCCCTCCTCCAAAATCAAATATATGTTGCCTAATAAAACGTATAGGTTCGCCTTCTAAGGCTCCTATTGCACAACCTAAGCTATCTAATATACAGATTTTAAGCTGTTGTTTTTCGGCGGCTGTCAGGTCGTCGAAAGATGATCTGACAACGAACGAGGCAAGACTTTGAGCTATGGTCATAACAATATCCTAGTGTTGTAATTTCTGACAGGTTTATTTGAAACCGTTAAGTTCGTCTCGGACTAATTTTGTTCCATCGACCATTGCTTTGAGTTTAGCATTCGCTATATATCTGGGAGACCACCCAAAGCCACAGTCTGGATTGATGTATGCTTTTTCCACTCGTACGAATTTTAACGCCGTCCGGATTCGTTTTGCTATATCACTGGGGGTTTCAGGATAAAAAGACTTCACATCAATCAGTCCTATCCCTAACTCCCTATCATCTTTCCACTCTTTCCACATTTCAATTTCTGCCATTTCACGGTTAGCAAACTCAAGAACGAATTGGTCGGCATTAGCATCTAAGACCCCTGGAAAATACTCTTGATAATCTCTTTTAAAGCGTGCATGGCCAAAACGATTGCCGAAACAAATATGGTAGGCGAGTTTAGCATGAACGCCATCAGTGGCTTGATTAAAAAGCATTGCCATATTCTTTCCCGATATATTACCTCGAGCAGGTTCATCCACTTGAATGAATGTTGCTCCAGCTGAGACTAATTCCTTCAGCTCGGTGTTGATGACCTGAGCGAATTCAGAAGCAAGAGATAGAGAAGAGTCGTATTTGTCAGATGGATGGATACGAGACCCGAATGTTAGTGGTCCTGCACAGGTTACTTTGGTTGGCTTGGCAGTGTTTTTGTTCAAGTACCTGAATTCTTCAACAATTCCGAGGCCGTTTGGGACACTGATTTTATCTTGAGCAACATACTTTGTTTGTTGATCATAACCCCACGGACCTGCCAGCCTGGTGGTTGGCCGGGGTTTGATACCACTTATGGCTTCGTAAAAGCTGTCTACATATCCGTCCAATCTTCTGGATTCTCCATCGGTGATGATATCCAGACCAGCCTTGGCTTGATCTAGGATTGCTATGTCTACGGCGTCTCTTAGAAGCTCCTCAAGGTCTTCTGAGCCCCATTCACCTTTTGCATAGCTATCCTTGCATTTGTGCCACCAGCCAGGTTTCGCGTGAGAACCTACGACAGTGGTTGGCAGTATGGGTAAATTAGTCAAAATTGTTTCCCTCTCCCTTTATCCTGAGACCTCGCTCGCCTGTGTATTTTGCTCGTGGACGGATCAAGCGATTGTTGGAGTATTGTTCCATTATATGAGCTGACCATCCAGCTATACGGGCGCTTGAGACAAAATTAGGCATAATGTTAAGTTCGAAGCCTAATAGATAAAGAACAATTGCTGCAAAATAATCAACATTTGGGATTATACCTTTGGTATTGCGCATGTGGGTCTCACATGATTGAGCAATATCAAACCATTTTTCTTGGCCAATAGATTTTCCAAGACTCTTAGCCATATCTCCAAGTTCGGTGGCTCGTGGATCGCCTTTTTTGTACACCCTGTGGCCAAATCCAGGCAACATTTGTTTGCTAGCCAGTGCTTGATCTACAAACTGGGGAGCTGCTTCGGGCGAACCGATTTTTTCAAACATCTTCATTGAATCTTCAATCGCTCCCCCGTGAAGAGGACCTTTTATCGCTCCTATCCCTGCTACTATGGCGGAATAAAAATCCGACAAAGTACCAACAACAACTCGACACGCAAACGTCGAAGCATTGGTTTCATGTTCCGCGTACAACATTAGTGTGACCTCTAGAGTTCTGCGGATCATTTCTGTGGGGACTTCACCTTGCAACATGTAGTAATAATTAGCTGCGTGATCTAAATCCGGGTTGGGTTCTATAGGATCTTTGCCATCTTGGATTCTAGACTGCGCTGCGACCAATGTGGGTAAAACAGCTGTCAGCTTAGCAGCTTTTCTTAGGATGCTTGTTTCACTAATATCGTCGGCACTCATGTCTTCAACCCCAATCATGGACACCGCAGTTCTTAAGCTGGCCATGGGGCTGGCGTCAGTCGGGACTGATTTAAGGAATTTCATTACTGAGGATGGAATTTCTCTTAGTTGTATCAAATTGTTCTTGAAGTCAGTCAGTTCAGTTGATTCAGGTAATTTATCGTTCCATAACAGAAACACCATTTCTTCAAAAGTCAGAGAATTGACGATGTCTTTTATCTGATAACCTCTGATAGATAGCTCAGGGGCTGAGCCATCTATATATGCTATGCTGGATTCGAAAGCAAGAACCCCTTCGAGTCCTGAAATGATTTTATCTGAAGAATCACCCATTTTATCTCCTTCGTATATACTATCCTAAAAGGCTGAGTGATTTGTGGTCTAGAGTAATTCTGGCGAGTCATGTTATTGCTGTCAATGCCAGTGGCCTAAAATCACCTAAGCGCATATGAAAATTGGAAGTATGTTCACTCAATAGGATGACCCATATACAATTAGACAAAGGTGTTTTACTGTGATCGACAAGGTTGTCGCGTCTTTTAGTGAAGCGGTAAAAGATATTCCTGACGGTGCGTTGATAATGATAGGCGGATTCGCTGGACCTGGCGGAACACCACAAAGATTGATATCAGCACTAAGAGATCATGGCACACGAGAGCTAACTATAGTGAGTAATACAGGTGGGCTTGCCGGTGCCGTAGGCTTTGGCACTATATCAGGTGACCAACCTGTAGATATGGGGATATTGGTGGATAATCAACAAGTCAAAAAAGTTATAGCTTCGTTCCCAGTTTCACCTTCCCCATCCAAACCTACATCCTTTGAAAAAGCTTATTTAGCTGATCAAATTGAACTTGAAGTTGTTCCACAAGGTACTTTGGCTGAACGGATAAGGGCTGGAGGCGCTGGAATACCAGCATTTTTTACACCCACAGGTGTGAATACGATGATTGGGGAAGGGAAAGAGACCAGAGAATTCAACGGTCGTGAATATTTGCTTGAATATTCATTAACGGCGGATTTTGCACTGTTAAGAGGTCATAAATCGGATATTATGGGTAACACTGTGTATAGAGGAACGTCACAGAGCTTTAATGCAGTTATGGCAACAGCTGCACAAGTAACCATAATGGAAGTCGATGAAATAGTGGAATTAGGAGGCATTGAACCAGAAGGAGTTCATACACCTGCTATTTTTGTCGATCGGATAGTTAAGAATAGCAAGAAATAAATTACTATTAAGGGTCCTATTTTCAACTTCGTAGAAACTCTACTAATAGAAATTGACGAAGGTGTTGGTAATCAATGACTAAAGAACGTTTGCACAGAGAGATAATTGCGATGCGAGTGGCGCGCGAATTTGGTGATGGCGACGTTGTGAATCTTGGATTAGGAATACCTACACTTTGTTCCCAGTTTGTTCCTGAAGGAAACAGTGTTGTTTATCATGCAGAAAACGGTGTTTTGAATTATGGGCCAATGGCAGAAGAAGGTGAAGAAGATGTTGATCTCACCAATGCAGGAGGGCAGTTTTTAGCATGGGTGCCAGGAATGACATTCTTTGATTCGGCCGATTCGTTTGGGATGATTCGAGGTGGACACATAGATGTATCAGTTTTGGGAGCTCTTCAAGTTTCAGAAAATGGAGACTTAGCAAATTGGATGCTACCACAGCGTGGTATTGGAAATGTGGGAGGCGCTATGGACTTGGCTTCAGGAGCTAAACGGACCATAGTTGCAATGGAGCATGTGGATAAGAAAGGTAACCCTAAAATCGTGAAGGCATGTACATTTCCTCTGACGGGGAGTAGTTGCGTTAGCATGATCGTTACCGATATAGCAGTGATCGATGTTCGCAAGGAAGGCCTTTTGCTAAAAGAAGTTGCCCCGGGCTGGACAGTTGAAGACATACAAAAAGAAACTGCCGTTGAGTTTATGGTTGCATCTGATCTTAAAGATTTTGTGTTGTAGTGGCCCTCAGCTTAGTAATACTCGATACCTAAACGATATTAAAGGTCGATCCTGCCTCTGTTTTAACTACATCTATACGTATTGGGAAAGCCTCTTTAATTCGTTCGATGTGAGTAATGACTATAATTTTGTGAAAGTCATCTTTAATTGATTCTATGGCTTCAATAAGTCGTTCCTGTCCTTCACTATCTTGAGAACCAAAGCCTTCGTCTATAAATAAGGTTTGAAGAGGAGCGCCCGCCCTTCTGGCAAGTAATTTTGACAAAGCTATACGAATTGCGAAATTGATCCGGAAAGCTTCACCCCCGCTATAAGTTTCGTAACTTCGAGTGCCTACTTCATCGGCTACTTTGATGTCCAATTCCTCGCTAGCACGACCTCCACGTGATTTTCTTCCTGCAGTTAATTGCAGCTTGAGCGACATGCGATTTTCGGTCAAATGCAACAGCACTGCGTTAGCATCCGATTCCAGTTGAGGAATAGATGTTTCTATTATCAACGATTGGATCCCATTATTGCCAAAAGCAATTGCCAATTCATCATATACGGCTTGTTGGTCGGCTAATCCTTTACGTTCGACAGAATACACTCCAATTTCTTGCTT
Source organism: uncultured Dehalococcoidia bacterium (assembly GCA_964570875.1). Taxonomy (GTDB): domain Bacteria; phylum Chloroflexota; class Dehalococcoidia; order Lucifugimonadales; family CATQGZ01; genus CAZMZE01. The sequence continues at coordinate 16,412 of CAZMZE010000012.1, read as the reverse complement.
TAGGATTTCAAGCCTCTTAGTTTGCTGTTCCAAAACAGCTTGCTGACGTAACAGATCTTTTGTGTTGCTATCAAGCTTAATCAATAATGTTTCGGCGACCGATAAGTTTTGCTCTGTTGACTCGAGGGACATCAAATCTTTTTCTAATGTTTCAGAGCGTTGCGCATTCTGATCTATTTCCTCTTTTCTAAGACTGAGCATTTCGTTGGTTCTTGCTAGCGATTCATATGTTTTGGGTAGGCGTTCTAATCCTTCTATGAGTTTTCGATGTTGTTCGGCATAGGGATAAAGTCGTCGCTCATCTTCTCGTATTTGGTGGTGAAATTCCGGGTCATATTTCAACTCATCTAGCGCCGCTGTTGTTTCGACCATCAAATTCTTTTCATTGTGAGAGAAGTTACCAGTTTTTATAGAATGCTCAATTTTCTGTAAATCCGAATCAATATTGGCGATTTCCACTTTTGCGTTTGTAGCATCTGAATAAGATTTTTGGAGGGACGCTCTAATATTTGCTAATTTTTGACGTTCCAAAACAAGTTTCTCGTTTTCTACGGTAAGTTGCTTAACGATATGGCCATTGTTTTTAGAAAGGGCAGTTATTTTTTCAGTATTGGAATTGAAAATCTTCTTATTATGTCGGCCAGTAGCCTCAAACTCATTTCTAAGATGCTGTTTACCTTCGGGTCCAACTGCCTGATTGCATATGGGACACAAACTGCCATCTTGGTCGAGCATGTCAAATTTTTTTCGAGTGTCTACCATAGAAAGTCGAAGTAACTCATTTTCCTTTTCACGATCTCTGATAGTATCTGATATTTGTTGAGATTGTTGCCGAAGGTCTTCTATTGAATCATGTTTCTTGGCGAGAGCAGTCTCTTCCGCATCTGTTTTTTGTATTTCAATCGAGATCAATTCTAAGCTTGATGCTTGAGGTTCGAGTTCATCTGATATCCGCCTATTCAGCTCTGCAGCCCTAATAGACAAACGTTCTTTCTGCATCTCAATTTCTTTCTCGAGCATCAATTTTTTGGTATCAAGCTGGGTTTTCTGATCCAAAGCCGTGTTCAATCTTTCTTGTTCAGCTCGAGATTCCAAGTATTGTTTATGCCCTTGCCGTATTACATCCTCCTGTGACGTGAATGTCTCATATTCTTGTATTTGGTCAGAATACTCGGTGACCTGAATATCCAGTAACTGAACCTCTCTCTGCTTCGACGATATGCCAGTGACAATCGTTTGTAATTCCTCTTTTTTTCTGCGGAGAGTTGCTACGGAGGAATGTAAATTCTCAACTATTTTTCTCTGGTGGTCGGAATCGCTAATAACGGTTTCCACAGAAGTGTTTATGTTATGAAGGTTCTCTTCAAGATCAGAATGTAAATCTATCTCATGATTTCGCCAAGAAATTTCGGTGTCTTTAGAGATTATTTTAGTTTGTGCATGTCTGCTTCTCTGTTTAGCTAAATCCTCGAGTCTTTGATAGTAACTTAAGTCTAAAACTTCCGATAATATTTCTTTTCGTTCACTTGGTGTACTAGTGGTGAACCTGTCGGCATCACCTTGCCTAAGGAATGCAGTGTTCACAAAAGTATCGTAATCCATGTTTATAAGAGCATTGATTTTCTGCTGCGTTTCACGCATGACTCCACCGGTCAGCGGGGTAACGGAACCGGTAGAGTCCAATTGGAGCTCAAGTATCGTTGTGCCCGGTCTGCCTGTACTGGATCGGGAGTACCGCCTGCTGACACGGTATTTTTGTCCCCGAGCCAGAAACACCATATCGACAGACATGTCGAGTTGCCCTTGATAGACAAGTGCATCCTGAGTCCTTGATCTGGACTGGCCCCAAAGAACCCATGTGATCGCATCAAATATGGCTGTTTTGCCGTGACCGTTATTGCCAGATAAGCAGGCCACATGTATTGGCTCCAAATCCAAAATGGGTACATTTTCCCGATAGCACATGAAATTCTTGATTGCTAGATTTATGGGAATCATTATTTTAGCTATACATACTGAGAAATTAATTGATCAAAGTGTTATTCAAAATCAAACCCTGTAATGGTTTAATGGCCGCACACTGTAATCTTCTTCTCCACTAGCTAAACTTTCAGCAGCAGCTCGAGCCGTATCAAGTGATGTGAAGCAAGGTATCCGTTTATCTACGGCTGCTCTCCGTATTTTGAACCCATCTTGAAGAACAGATCGATCACCTGTAACGGTGTTAACAACGGCATCTACAGTGCCGTCTACAATAATGTCCACGACGTTCGGATGCCCTTCATTGAGTTTTTTGGGAATCGCCTTAACGGGTACGCCTAGGCTGCTCACCATCTTGGCAGTTCCATCAGTTGCATAAAGTTCGTATCCTGATTTAGAAAGGTCTGTCACCAAATTTTTGGCATCTGGCTTGTCTCTGTTGGCCAAGCTTAACAATATAGACCCATTTGGCGGGAGCGCCAAACCGGATGCAATGAGCGCTTTAGCTAAGGCACCATTGAATGTTTTATCAATACCCATAACTTCACCAGTGGATTTCATCTCTGGTCCCAAATAAGAGTCGACGTTAGGTAGTTTGGACATGGAAAAAACAGGTGCTTTGATGCCGACCAATTTCTGTTTTGTATAAAGACCACTATGATAACCAAGATCGCGGAGACTTCTGCCTAGCATTGTTTTAACTGCTAGTTGCACCATTGGCACACCGGTAATCTTGGAAATAAATGGAATTGTACGGCTGGATCTTGGATTGACCTCTATCACAAATACGGATGTTTCTTCAGATAAATTGACGTTGTCGCGAGAACTTGGGCTCCGGTAGTTTGTTCCTCCCACCACAACGTACTGAATGTTCATGAGCCCCTTGATTTCAAGTGACTGACCTATCCGAGTAGTGTAGTCTACGATCGTTTCAACTTCTCTTTTCGATAAATTTAGACCCGGATATACAGCCATCGAATCTCCGCTGTGCACCCCAGCTCTTTCTATGTGTTCCATAATTCCTGGGATTAGCACATCTTTACCATCGCAAACCGCATCAATTTCTACTTCCCTGCCTTGAAAGTACTTATCAATAAGTACTTTGCGGCCACTTCCAGCCTCCAATGCTATTGCCATGTAGTGTTTTAACTCACTGTCATTTTGTACTATTTCCATAGCCCTGCCTCCCAATACGTAGCTTGGTCGCACAAGTACTGGATATCCGACTTCTTCAGCTACTTTTAAAGCTTGTTGCAGATTTGCCACGGCAGCACCTGGAGGATTGGGTATTCCTATGCGAGAGAGGAAATCTTCGAACAAGTGTCGGTCCGATGCAGTATCTATCGATTCGGCGGTCGAGCCTAGAATAGGTAGTTTGGCATGACTGAGAGTTTGGGATAGATTAATTGCTGTTTGACCACCAAATTGGACGACTGAGGGCGGAACAACTAAATTTCCAGAGTCATGCTCACAAGTCTCATTGTCCAATATGTCTCGAATGCTCTCTTCGTCCAGTGGCTCAAAATATAGCCTATCGCTCGTATCGAAATCTGTTGATACCGTTTCTGGGTTAGAATTTACAAGGACACTCCTGATGCCTTCATCTTGTAGGGCCCAAGCGGCATGCACGGAGCAGTAGTCAAATTCTATTCCCTGCCCAATTCGTATTGGACCGCTACCAATTACTAAAGCAGATTGTTTTTTGGTTGGGCTAGCTTCATTTTCCTCTTCGTACGTGCTGTAGAAGTAGGGTGTCTGGGCCTCGAATTCTGCGGCGCAAGTATCTACCATTTTGTAGACTGGTCGAATTCCCCACTCAATTCTTGATTTTCTAACAGATTCTGCACTCCTATCAGTGAGAACAGCGACTTTTGCATCAGAGAACCCTAGACGTTTCGCATCTCTGAGTATTTCTTGATCTAGAGTTCCAGAGAGGAGTTTGGTTTCCATTGTTGTGATGTTCTTCAATCCCCTGATAAACCAAGGATCTATCCCTGTAATTTCAGCCAATAAGTTTGGTTCTAGGTCTTCCCGAAGAGCCGCCATAAGCACCCATAGTCTCTGATCGCTTGGTTCTAGCGGAAGATTTTCCAGAATATGGTCTTTGTTTTCTTTCCAACTCGGATCTTCCCATAGAATAGATCTATTCGAGATTTCCAATGACCGAACTGCTTTTTGGAATGCAGCCTCAAAAGAACGGTCTACGGCCATTACCTCTCCAGTGGCTTTCATTTGAGTGCCAAGTATCCTGTCACCAGTTGGGAATTTGTCAAAAGGCCACCTAGGAATTTTTACTACACAGTAATCTAGCGCTGGTTCGAAAGCAGCTACAGTTTTTTCAGTGACGGCATTAGCTACTTGATCCAAGGTTTTTCCAATAGCTATTTTAGCCGCTACCCGAGCAATGGGATATCCGGTCGCTTTACTGGCTAGGGCGGAGCTTCGGCTAACCCTTGGATTAACTTCTATAACATAGTATGGGATGTCATCACTGCTACGATTGCAGTCTTGCTCAGCAAGCAACCCTTTCTCAAGAAGACTATTGTGTACGATATCGCCAGGAGCCAAGGCAAATTGGACGTTGCACCCGCCCTCAATGCCAAGCGCGCGGATTATTTTGATACTTGCTGACCTGAGTGTTTGGTATTCTCTATCAGACAGGGTTTGGCTAGGTGCAGTGACAATACTATCTCCAGTATGAACTCCCATCGGGTCAAGGTTTTCCATATTGCAAATTGTGATGCAATTATCATTAGCATCACGCATGACTTCATATTCTAGTTCTTTCCAGCCAATCAATGATTTCTCTAAAAGAACTTGACTTATGGGACTGGCCGCTAATCCTGCTTCGACTATCGATTCTAGTTCAGCTTCGGTTTTTGCAATCCCGCCTCCCGTTCCTCCTAAAGTGAAAGCAGGCCTGACTACCAATGGTAAGCCAAGCGTTTTAGATGATGCACGAGCTTCTTCAATTGAATGTACAGTTTCACTTGGGGGTAAAGGCTCACCAATTTTTTCAAGAAGTCTCTTGAAAAGTTCACGGTCTTCAGCTGTTTTGATAGTTTCTAATGGTGTGCCCAACATACGAACGTTAAATTTGTCTAACACCCCTGCATCAGCCAGATCAACAGCTAGATTTAGTCCAGTTTGCCCACCTAATGTAGGTAGAATCCCGTCCGGTCTTTCAGATTCAATGATTCGTGATAAAACGGGAACTGTCAGAGGTTCTATATAGACCACATCCGCTATTCCTTCATCCGTCATGATGGTGGCAGGGTTTGAATTAACCAATACTGTGGTAACCCCTTCTTCCTTGAGTGATTTGCAAGCCTGAGTTCCCGCGTAATCAAATTCCGCAGCTTGGCCGATTACGATTGGTCCAGAGCCAATGACTAACACCTTTTTAGGCTTGGAGTTCATGTGGTTTTCCCTGCTAAACAATCTTTGGAAACTTCGTCAAGAAATTCATCGAAAAGATGCTTGTTGTCATATGGACCCGGAGCTGCCTCTGAATGGTACTGGATACTCATTATTGGTAGGGAATTGTGCCGTAATCCCTCAACAGTACCGTCATTAAGGTTGGTATGACTCACTGACACATCTGGAGGGAGACTGTCAGGATCAACACTGTAACCATGGTTTTGCGCAGTAATGTGAACGCGATTAGTTTGGTTGTCTCTCACAGGGTGGTTGCCTCCTCTGTGACCGAATTTTAGCTTGAATGTTTTTGCGCCAAATGCTCTGCCTAAAACTTGATTACCCAAACAAATTCCTAGGATTGGTACCTTACCAATTAGTCCCTTAACTGACTCTACTGCGTAGTCGAGCAATTCTGGATCACCAGGCCCGGGTGAGAGTAAAACACCGTCTGGGTTTAACGAAAGTATTTCTTTTGATTCGGTATTTGAAGGTACAACTGTTACCGAACAATTTTTTAGATTCAAAATACGGAGAATGTTATATTTAACACCAAAATCAGAAACCACTATGTGATATTGGGCATTGACAAGCCGATTCGATGATTCCCAATGGTATTTTTCCTTGGAAGATACTTCATCAACGAAATCTACTTGACCATAACTGGGTAAATTTCTTATTTTGGCGAGTGTTTTTGCAGGATTGAGTTCCGTAGAAATCACTCCCATCATGACACCGCGAGTTCTTAAGCGACGTGTTATTGCACGCGTGTCAACACCACTAATTCCAGGGATACCTTGTTCAGTAAGAAATTCATTCAGTGTAGAAGTGCTGTCTATATGGCTTGGACTAATTGAGTGCTCTCTTACGACGAACCCAGCCGCCTGTACTTTTTTGGACTCAGAATCGTGATTATTGATACCGTAGTTACCAATTAGTGGGTAGGTAGGTACCAATATTTGCCCCGCATAGGATGGATCGGTCAACATTTCCTGATATCCGGTCATGGACGTATTGAATACCACTTCGCCGTATGTATTAGTATCGGCACCAAATAGCTTGCCATGGAATACAGAACCGTCTTCAAGGGCTAAAATTGCTTTTTTGTAATTCACAATATGTCTCTTAAATTCATACTTAACTCAATCATCATTTTTGAGATCAGAGTATTGTATTGTGCCTCGCACAATAGTTAACTTTATTTTGCCAGTTAATGTCGACCCATCCAGTGGAGTATTCTTGCCTTTTGAGGCAAATTGATTTGGGTCAACAATCCATTTTTCATCCGGATCAAATACAGCCACGTCACCAGGAGCTCCTACTTGCAAGGTTCCTAGTTTGTTGTCAAGAATTTTGGACGACTCTATAAGGAATTTAGCAGGTGCTATGGTCAATTTTTCTATGATGGAAGAAAGACCAATCTTGTCCGATTGCGCTAATGACATTACAGATCCGAAAGCAGTTTCAAGCCCGCTTATTCCAAAATCGGCTTCGTCAAATGTGCATAATTTTCCGACCTCGTTGTGGGGTGCGTGGTCGGTGGCTATAAAGTCCACGATTCCATTTTTAAGGGCTTGAACCATCGCTTGGACATCATCATCAGTACGCAAAGGAGGATTAACTTTTGCATTGGTGTCATAGGCAGTTTGGGTTAAGGCATCGAATTTATTGGGCACAATATTTCCCGTCCTGCCTAAGACTGATTCATCACTCAATGTTAAGTGATGAGGGGTTACCTCACAGGTTACTCTAATACCCTGTGATTTAGCCGAAGCGATTATCTCAACGGATTCTTCTGTGCTCATATGAGCTATATGTAGTCTACCCCCAGTTAATTTGGCGAGTGCAATATCCCTTGATACCATGGTTGCTTCTGCCGAGGTGGGTATGCCTTTTAGCCCCAATCGATTCGATATCCATCCCTCATTCATCACTCCTCCTTGAGATAATGAGAGGGATTCACAGTGATTAATAATAGGCAAACCATGAGACAAGCTATAGCTGAGAGCCTGGCGCATTATGTTTGGATTTGCTACAGGATGTCCATCATCGCTGAATCCTACAACTCCAGCTTCAGCGAGTTCTCCCATTTCGGAGAGTTCCAATCCTAAACTCCCTTTAGTGATGCACCCAATTGGCAATACTTGGGCAACCCCTGTTTCAAGTGATACGCGATTAATGAAATCCACAGTAGCGCGGGTATCAGTTGGAGGATTGGTGTTAGGCATAGCACAAACAGTGGTAAACCCACCTCGCACGGCAGCTTCGGTTCCTGTAGCGATAGTTTCCTTGTCTTCAAAACCAGGCTGTCTTAGATGACAGTGAATATCAATAAACCCTGGTGTAATCACCAATCCTTTAGCATCAATGACATGGGCGCCATCTGGAGAGTCAATGTCGCTAGATATCTTGGAGACAACCCCATCGGTAATAAGAAGATTTGATAATGTATCTAATTCTTGACTCGGGTCAACGATCCGGCCATTTTTTACCAGTATATGTTTCAAAGAGTATCCTTCTCTTGTCTCATAAGAGGCCTCCATGGTTCAGTGTGGTTGTGTGGTGACTTAGCATAAGACTCAATTGGCTCAAGAATCAGTTCTGGCATTTTCAAGTCGACTCGATTCATTTCTAGATTTTGACAAGATGTAGAGTAGGGCCATTCTTACAGCAACACCATTGGTAACCTGCTCTTCTATTACAGAATTGGTGCCATGCGCAACATCTGAAGTGATTTCTATACCTTCGTTCATGGGGCCAGGATGCATTAGTAGTACATCCGGTTTGGCCAGAGCTAGTCTTTGTTCATTGATACCAAACAGGCGTGAGTATTCTCGAAGACTAGGGAGATGTCCAGCTCTCTGTCGTTCTTTCTGCAATCGAAGTGCCATAACAACATCAGCATCTTTCAGAGCATGCTCTATATTATCTTCTATCTCAACTTCTGAGAAAGGGTGATGAGTTTGTTCTGAAAGCTTATTTTGGAAATCAATAGGTACAAGAGTCCTAGGCCCGCATAGCACCACATGGGCACCCATCTTAGTGAGACCCCAAAGGTTGGATCTTGATACTCTGCTGTACAGTAGATCTCCTACTATCACAACTTTTAGATTTTTAATCGAGCCAGTATGTGATTTAATGGTAAACAGATCAACAAGAGATTGGGTTGGGTGAGCATGGGTACCATCACCTGCATTGATAATAGAGCTACCTATGCGTCTTGAGAGAAAATTAGCTGCTCCAGAGTGAGGGTGTCTAATAACAATGAGATCTGCATTCATTGCTTCGATTGTGCGAGCGGTGTTGTATAAAGTCTCTCCCTTCTCAACGCTACTGCCACCACCAGTGATGTTGATTACATCGGCGCTCAATATTTTCCCAGCCTGCTCAAAAGATACTCGAGTTCTGGTAGAAGGCTCGTAAAACAAAGTGATGATGGTTTTGCCTCGTAGGGCAGGCACCTTTTTTATATCTCTGCTCAAGATTTCCTTCATACTGGCGGAATTCTCAATTATTAAATTGATTTCATCAACAGTAAAATCGTCCAAATCAAGAACATGCTTGCGCTGAGCAAGTTGTTCAAGTCCAGAATTGAGTATAGTTTGATCGATATTCACGTCGTTTTCCTCAAGAAGTTTTCCGCCTTTCCACTATTACTACTTCATCGAGGCCGTCGGTTTCTTGAAGGAGGACATCAATTTCCTGATTTGAAGAAGTCGGTACGTTCTTACCCACATAATCGGGCCTGATGGGAAGCTCACGGTGTCCCCTGTCTATCAATACGCCCAGTTGGATTTGACTTGGCCTGCCAAAATCATTGAGGGCATCCATAGCGGCGCGAATAGTTCTGCCCGTAAACAGTACATCATCTATAAGAATTATCCTTTTGTTTTCAACTTGGAAATCAATATCTGACGGCCTAATAACAGGATGTACCAGTCTTGACAGATCGTCTCGGTACAAAACTATATCCAGTGAACCTAAGGGAACACGGAACCCCTCAAATTTCTGAATTGACTTTGCAAGCCTTTCCGCAAGAGGGACTCCCCTAGTATGCATGCCAACCAGAGCAATCTCTTGAGCGCCGCCATTCCTTTCTAGAATTTCGTGCGCTATACGAGTAAGAGCGCGGGACATGTTTTGAGCACTTAGTACTCTATGCGTTTTTGATTCAGACTTCACTATGGTCCCATTAGCTCCATACGTAAAAATACCTCTCGCCCACAGGCAAGAGGTAGTAGCTCCATTCATAAGGCCACACGGACCTTTGGACCTCCCTTGCCAGCCTCTCAGGACTGAGTTAAAGGGCGTGTTCCCGACGTCTTCATTCTATATAAATATGTGATGATTTACAAGGGAGCAGTTAATTTGACGTGTTGATTTTCATTGTATTACTTGGGTAACAATTTGGAAATGTTGTTGTCTGATCTTAATGATCTACTGAAATTTTCATATAGCCACAGATTCAAGACAAATTTGGTGTTTCACTTTAGTTATAAAACACAACAAAAATTCTTCTTGACGCTTATCAAGAACAGACCATAAAATTATGTGTCTGGTAAATTCGGGAAGAGCGTGATTAGATCTGAATGAAGCAACATTACCAAAATCGAACGCTTGTTTCAGCTGGAGGCATGGTATACAGGAACGTCGGTCGGGAATTAGAAATTGTAGTTTGTCGTCGTTATAGCCCAAACGTTTGCGGATTGCCTAAAGGAACAATTGAGTCCGGGGAAACACAGAGAGAGACAGCTCTGCGTGAAGTACAAGAAGAAACAGGACTGGAAGTTCAAGATACGGGGCTTATTGGAGACATTAGCTATTCTTTCATGAACACCAAACTAGGCATCCAGTACGATAAGAAGGTATATTTTTATTTGATGAGGCCAACAGGCGGAGATCTGTCCCGTCATGATGATGAATATGATTTTGTTGAGTGGGTTACTGTAAAAAAGGCTACGTCCGTACTGACCTATAAAAGTGAGGCTAACATTGTTCTCAAGGGTGTTTCCATGGTCCCGGCAGAATGAAGGCCAGTCTGCCATGTCTGAGGATGTCTTAATAAAAGGTCAAAAGGTGATCCTGCGTGAAAAAAACATTGAGGATGCCGAAGATGATTATAGATGGCGTACGGATGAAGAATTAGCTAAGCTGGATGCAACTCGTCCTATTAATATGTCTTTCAGTAACTTTCGCAGTTACGTTGAAGAAGAAATTCGTTCTCCCAGTCCCAGATCAAAGCGATTAGCTATTGATACTATCTATGGGAAACATATTGGGAATTTTATGTACTATGACATCGACTTGAGGCGTGGAGAATCAGAACTTGGGATCATGATAGGAGACCGCTCATATTGGAGCAAAGGCTATGGCAGCGATGCTATTCGAGCAGTCCGAAACCATCTCTTTTCACAAACCACACTTAAACGGTTGTATTTACATACTCTTGAATGGAATGAGAGAGCGAGGAAGTCTTTCACTAATGCTGGTTTACGTGAAGTCAAACTGGTCAGTCGTGGCGGGCTGAAATTTGTATTGATGGAAACTCTGAGATCAGAGTGGGAGATAGAACTAAGAAACGCTAGTAATGATTCTATCTAATCCACAAAATCAATTTCATAGTACTGCTTTCGTATCACTAGTACTGATAAGTCTCTGAGAAATTCGAATTTGTCGACGCCACTGGTTGAATTGTGTAGCGTCATAGCAGGGGAGAAATCTCTAAAACAGTGAATTAAAAGATGAGTGATTTGGTGTGACGAAAAGAATTATGGATTATCAAGAAGCTCTTGAGAGACTCATGAGCCTTGCGAATTTCGAACGATCAAAAACATTTCCCAATCACCGCTCTTTCCACTTAGAGCGGATGACTGAACTAATGGGGTGCCTCGGTAACCCGCATATAAAAATACCGACTATACATGTCGCTGGAACTAAAGGAAAAGGCAGTACCGCAGCGATAATTACGTCGATTCTTTCGGCTCAAGGCTTAAGGGTAGGACTCTATACTTCACCCCATCTTCATCGCACTGTAGAACGAATCAGGATAGGCCTTGAGCCGATTTCACAAAAAGACTTTGCATGTCTGGTACATAACATTTGGCCAATAGTGCAGTCTGTGGGAAAGAAGGGAGTCCACGGTGAGATTACTTTTTTTGAAATGCTCACCGCAATGGCATTTGTGCATTTTGATAACTGCGATCTTGATTTTCAAGTTATAGAAGTCGGTTTGGGCGGTAGACTTGATGCTACTAACGTGGTAAAGCCTGAAATAAGCGTGATTACAAATATAAGCTTAGATCATGTAAATACACTAGGGAATTCATTGGAACAAATTGCTGGGGAAAAGGCAGGAATAATAAAAAATAATGTTCCTGTGGTTGTTGGCCCACAGGAACCACCTGTACTTGAAGTTCTTACAGATATTTCTGTACAAAGAAATGCGAGACTTATAGATGTAGCATACGAGAAATCTTGGAAAATGATTAGATCAGATCTGAAAAGCCAAGTTGTAGAAATAAGAGGGCATCAGGGCAAATCTGTATTTGAATTGCCGCTACTTGGATCTCATCAGATAGAAAATACAGCAACTGCTATAACCGCAGTGGAAAATTTGCCTCGTCATGCAATTGAAGGGATTTCGGACAAAATAATTGAGGCTGGCATAGGTTCTGTTAAATGGCCGGGTAGGATGTATATAAAATCAATGGATGGTCGGATTGTCGTGGCTGACGGGGCACATAATCCGTATTCTGTAGGTAAATTGGTAAAGGCAATTAGTGAACACGTAACGTTCGATCGTGTAGTATTGGTATTCGGTGCTACCGGAGAACATGACGTGGGAGGCATGCTAGCCGAATTGAAATTATTCGACCCAAGAGTTTTGGGAACTCAGTCTAGAGATCCCAGATCAGTTGTAGTCGACAAAATTTCAAGTGCGTCATTAGCATTGGGACTTGATTTCGTCGGAGGATATGAAAGTGTGGCGGAATCATTCAATTTAGCATTGAGCTTAGCAAATTCTAATGACCTGATTGTTGCTACCGGATCGATAACTGTGGTAGCTGAGGTTATAGAGAATCTTGAAGGCATCGTACCAGAAACTTATCCCTGGCTTGTACACCGAAAATTTAGGGAGGAATTTAAAAGTGACTAGAAGAACAAGGGTTGTTATTACAGGCATGGGAGCTATGACTCCTCTTGGTGAAACTATTGAAGAATATTGGGAGGGGCTTGTAAATGGTAAGTCAGGTATTGGCCCTATGACTTTGGCCGATTCTTCCGAATATCCCTGTAAAATCTCGGGTGAGGTTTCTAATTTTGACCCGTCCACTTATATTAATCCCAAAGAAGCCCGCAGGATGGCTAGATTTTCTCAATTAGCTGTATCTGCTGCTGGATTGGCGCTGGAAGATTCTGGTATTGATCTTGATAAGGAGAATTCAGAAAGATTGGGGGTAGTTGTAGGGAATGGCAACGGTGGCTTTCCAACTACTGAGGAGAACGCTAGGATATTGGTTGCAAAAGGAGGAATGAAAATCAGTCCATTTTTCATCCCAATGATTCTTCCCAATATGGCAGCAGCAAATATCAGCAGGATCTATGGACTCAAAGGTTATACATCAACAGTTATTACAGCCTGTGCTGCGGGAAACCAAGCGATTGGCGAAGCAACTGAGGCAATTAGGCGTGGCGTAGCGGACATTATTGTGGGAGGAGGATGTGAAGCTGGTATCAGTCAGCTTGGACTAGGGGGATTTAATGTAATAAAAGCACTTACAAGGAGCAATGATTATCCTGAAAAAGCAAGTCGCCCATTTGAAGCCACTAGGGATGGGTTTGTACCGGCTGAAGGAGCCGCTATGTTTACAATGGAAAGTATCGAGCACGCGCTTGATAGAGGAGCCAATATATTGGCAGAAGTTGCAGGTTACGGCGTTTCTTCAGATGCCTTTCATCCAGTTCAACCTGATGGAGATGGAGCTGGTGCAGCTAGGGCAATAAGATGGGCATTGAAGGATGCTCAGGCAGGACCAGAATCAATTGACTATGTAAATGCACATGGCACATCAACACCTAAAAATGATTTGTCGGAGACTTTGGCGATTAGGCTTGCCTTTGGCGAGTATGCCCATAGCGTTCCTGTTAGTTCTACAAAATCAATGATTGGCCATGCTTTGGGTGGAGCTGGTGCTCTGGAAGCAGTTGCTTGTATCAAAACCATTATGCATAACGAAATTCACCCAACAATCAACTATGACGTACCTGATCCTGAATGTGACTTAGACTACGTTCCAAATTTTTCACGGAAGACCCAGGTTGACACCATACTTTCAAATAGTTTTGGGTTTGGCGGTCAGAATGCATGCTTGGTATTCAAACGTTTTGAAGAATAAATCATAAAAAAAGAGGTGATTGCAATGCCCATGGGAAAAGCGGCGGTTTTGGTTGAACCATATCGGTTTGAAATGACCGAGCTTCCAACCCCCGAAGTTGGTACAGGTGGGATGTTGATAAAAATAACTTCCGCTGGAATATGCGGTTCTGATTTACATTACTGGAGAGGTGAAATGAAGCCTATGCTAAAGGGCGAACCTGGTCCAGTGATACTTGGTCATGAGATGACTGGCGTTGTATACAGTATGGGAAAAGATATAGTTGCTGATTCTATGGGAAAGCCACTTGCCGAGGGTGATAGGGTAGTGTTCCCATATTTTTTCCCTTGCCGTCGTTGCTATATCTGCTTGCGTGGAGAACCTAATCACTGCCCAGAAAGATTTAGGTTCCGCGCATCCGTGAAAGAATCTCCTTATTGCAATGGAGGATTTGCAGAGTTTTATTATCTTTACCCCGGACATGATGTTTTTAAGGTGCCTAGTGAACTTTCAGATGAAGCAGTTACGGCAGTGAACTGTGCTGTGTCTCAAGTAATATATGGGCTTGAAATTGGTGGTGCCCGAATGGGAGACAATATAGTAATTCAAGGTGCTGGGGGTTTAGGTCTCTATGCCACCGCGGCTGCCAGAGATATGGGTGCAGCGCAGGTTATTGTGGTTGATGGCTTGGCTAACAGGTTGGAAATGGCTCGCAATTGCGGTGCAGATCATACTATCGATATAAATGAATATGATACTCCAGAATCACGTATTGATAGAGTCAAAGAGCTAACCGGAGGATGGGGTGCCGACGTATGTTTAGAATTAGTGGGTTATCCTCACGTGGTACCTGAAGGATTACAGATGCTCAGGAAGGGTGGCGCTTTTGTTGAGGTGGGTAATATATGGGGCGATAGTAATGTCAGTTTAGATATGTCCAAGTTGATATGGGGACAAACTCGTATAATACCTGCTGCTCACTATAATCCGGAAATATTGCCTTCGGCATTAGATTTTCTGGTGCGTACTAAAGACAGGTATCCTCTCACTAAGGTAATGTCGCACCGGTATCCTTTGGAACAAATTAGCACTGCGTTCGAACAATCAGAATGGCTGGGTAAGACCGAAGGTACCGATATAACACGTGCCTTTTTGGCACCATAAGCATCAGGTTTATGTCGCTCTTAGTAAAACAGTTGTACTAGAGCGAATTGACCACCGCTCCGAGTCAGTGTGGAATCTTAGCCGATAGTTGTGTTTTTGTCATCAAGTCTCTCTGACACGGACTTCAGAAACTCTTCTATTTCTGGGGATAGACTGAAATCTCCAGATGGAGTTTCTTGTCCAGCCAAAATTCTATCATGGTAGGCTTCGAACTGACTGATCAGTTTTTGTAGCTCGGGATTCAATTTCACAGCACGACCAATTTCCTGATATTGTTGGTCTCCGCGGGTTGAATCACAGAGGGCTTTAGGAAGGTCACAAAGGGTACACAATATATTTAGAAGCGTTGAAGAACCCATGTGATCCTCTTGCAACTGAGCATACTGAGGTAAATGGACCATGAGGCTGGAACAGTCAATGCTTGATTGCTCTAATGACTCAGCTACCAAATTTACTATACTTGTGGGGCCTTGATAGCTGGGACTACCACTAGAAATCAGATCCCCTACCAATTCGGTTTTCTGAGGGTTTAGAGTTCCCGTGACTAGTAAAGGTCGAGAATGCGGAACAGTATCGTACATACCTCCCACTCTATAATATTCAGATACGTTGAAATGCTCTACAACAGAGATAATTGAGTCTATATAATCCTCCGACATTGAGTGCGGTTCTCGTAAATGCAGGAAAATATAGTCTTGGCCACTTGGGTCATCTTTACCATATTTGATTTCGCTATTCGGAGTTATAAATGTCCGTATGCCATCAGTAATTTTGATTCGAGGCCTATATCGTGTAAAGTCAAAAAACATTCCAGGTCGATCAAGCCTACCGAGTTCCTTCGCATCTACGGATTGCTCGATCTTACTAAGTGTTAAAGTTCCAACCCGACCTACATCAATCCAAGGTTTGAGCATAGCTACGACTATGGGTTTGTCTAGTTGAGGCACAGGTTCATTTATTTCAAATGATCCAATTTTCATAGTTCGTATCTTTTCAGAAACCCAAATATTAAGCAAGTTTTGGGCTCTTGGTCAGGAGAGGCTTTTCCATATCGATTATGAGATTGATGAATACCCGTTTTTCACTAGCTTGCTGGAATAAAAAATGCCTGTCTGAATATCAAACCATGACTCTGCCGCCATCAACCTGAATAGCTTGGCCGGTTATATTTTTTGCATCGTCAGACGCCAAGAATGCTGCTAATGACCCAATGTCTTCTGGAAACTGTTCTCGCTTAAGCGGGATCAATGAATCAACAGCCTTTTCAAAATATTCCCTACCAGTTAAATTCTGTGATTCTGGGTTCTCATCTATTCGGGATCGGAGTAATGCTATTTGTTCCCACATGGGCGTCCAGAGCACGCCGGGACAAATAGCATTAACGTTGATATTATGAGGAGCCATTTGGAGAGCGTTGGATCTTGTCCAGCTAACCACGGCTGATTTGGAGGCGGCGTAATGAGGCAAATCAGCGGA
>CAZMZE010000011.1:0-9028 GCA_964570875.1 uncultured Dehalococcoidia bacterium | reverse complement strand
TGAAGATATGGCTCAGTCTATGGGGTTGCCAGGTGGGCATGCAGATCCAAGGGTGGAAAAAGTTTATGATGATATGCAGAAAAAATTAAAAGCAGCCGGTAAGTTCTGGTATGGTGACTATGTTGAAACGGTGCATGTAGCGAGCATGACTAAGGACGGTATTGAGAGAATGCTAAAAGACCATGGACGCGAATCGGAAATGGGTTGGTAATTTTATAAAAAGTGAGGATGTATGACCGAGGCTAAGAATCATTTCACATTAATTAAAGCATCCCGTGTAATAGATGGACTGGGAGGGTCAGCTATTGAGAGGGGTGCGGTCTTAGTAGAAGGTGACCAGATTTCTAAAGTAGCACCCGAGGAAGAAATAGTTGTGCCGGAAGGAGCCAGTGTAGAAGAGATTGTCTATGAAAATAAGACGGTTCTTCCTGGATTGATTGATTGTCATGTACATATGATTGGGATAGGCGATGGAAGAGTTGGAGATGAACTGACAAAATTGCCTGATGAGGTTTTAACTCTTCAGGCAGCAAAGAATGCTCGCATCCATCTATATTCGGGAGTTACTACAGTCAGAGACTGCGGAGCCAAAAATAACACAACTTTCATGTTGCGTCAGGCCGTTGAAATGGGAATCACTCCCTCCCCTCGACTACTTTTGACCGGGCGGCCGATATCAATTATTGGAGGACATCTGAGCTATTTTGGTATTGAGGCCACTGGTGAAGTGGAGTGCAGAGCAGCCGTCAGGCAATTAATTAAAGAGGGGGCTGATTTTATTAAAGTTACGGCCACTGGAGGAAGTACTCGCACATCTTTTCCATTCAGGCCATCATTCACACTTCAGGAATTGATCGCGATATCTGATGAAGCTCATAAATTTGGGAAACACACTGCTGCGCACTGTGTTTCGACGCAAGCGATCATCAACGCTCTGGACGCCGGGATAGATACTGTTATTCACGGAGCCTACAAAGAGCCTGACGGATCGTATCTATATAGGCCGGAAGTAACAGAACGACTTGCTGAACAGGGAGTGTTTGTAAATCTCACTATGCATCAAGCTCGGGAGCACCAATGGGAACTGGAAAAAAAGAAACAGGATGATGGTTTGACCATGGAAGAACAGCGTGATTTGGACATAGTCTCGGCAGGGGTAGAATCTAGTATGGAACATGGAGCCAGGCTTAGGTCTGGTGGTGTAAAGCTTGTGTCAGGTTCAGATGCAGCTTGGGCTAGATACAAAATGGGTGGTTTCCAAGATGAAATCCAAGCCCATGTTGAGATTGGTATGACCCCAATGGAGGCTATAGTGTCTGCCACCAGTGACTCAGCTCGTTCATGTTGGGCCGAAGATAGGATTGGCTCTCTTGAAGTCGGTAAACTGGCCGATTTGCTTGTAGTGGATGGAGACCCGTCGGTGGAAATAAACGATTTGAAAAATGTTGTGGATGTTTTCCAAAACGGAGCGAAGGTAGATAGATCAGATTACGTGTAATAATATCTATCTATTTCATCACACATAGCTGGTGACTCTAAATATACTACCTTGAAAAGATCAGGGGTTTTTAATGCAACGTATTACCAGAGACCATGCCATGAAGTATGAATTTGACTTTCACCACGAACCACTGTTGAGGGTGGCTCAAGGAGAAAGCTTTGTGGTTGAAACCGAGGATGCCGGATCCGGCCAAATAAGATCGGCAGACGTGACACCCACTTTGATGGAACTGCCTACAAGGAATTCTGAACCTGCTAAGAGTAATCCTATGGGAGGTCCTGTATTTGTTGAGGGTGCTGAAAAAGGAGATTTGCTGGAGGTCACAATAGAACAGATTGTTGTTGATAACCAAGGATTTACTAACATGAGACCTGGAGTTGGCCCTCTCTCGGATTCATTAAAATGGCAATCCCTTCAAGGACCATATGTTCACATTATCAAACATCTGCCGGGACCTAGTGGGACCATGAGAGACGGTAAGGGAATATTGAACGACAAGATAACTTGGGATCTTCAGCCATTTATTGGAACTATCGGTGTTGCACCCGAACGAGAAGTGGAGACCAGTTCCGTAGGTCAGGGTCCGTGGGGTGGCAACCTCGATGTTAGAGATATGAAAGAAGGTACTCGGTGTTATTTAAATTGTTACCATGATGGCGGACTTTTGTATGTTGGAGATGTACATGGAAGTCAGGGAGATACTGAATTTTACGGAACTGCCGATGAAACCAGATCTGAGCTGAAGCTGAAATGTCGTGTAATCAAAAATAAGAGCATTCCTTTTGTCAGGTTGGAAAAAGATAATTCAATAGTATCGTTGTATTCGTATCGTCCTTTGGAAGACGCGGTTGAAATGGCTATTGTTAACTTGATGGAATGGATGGTAACAGAATACGGAGTAGCTGAGCGTGATGCGTATATGTATACGTGCATCAATCCGGAATTCAGGGTTAACGTCTATCAAATGGTACGCATAGGAAGAATTCAGTACACAGTAGGAGCTGAAATTCCACGGAGATATCTTGTAGCAACTGGTTAGCCAGTTTATTTACTCCGTCTCAAGACCCTTCCTGCACGTGATTGTGTGTGAACTCCATTTGATATGACATGTTCTCCGTTTACGAGCAGATACTGGACCCCTTCAGACAGTTGGTGAGGCTTATCAAATGTGGAATGATCTATTATTTTCTTTTGGTCGAAAAGTACCAAATCTGCGACAAATCCCTCGAGCACTTGACCTCTATCATTCATACCCAGTCTAGCTGCCGGCATTCCGGTCATTTTTCTGATGGCTGTTTCAAGGGAAATCAACGATCGTTCCCGAACGTAACGACCTAATATTCTTGGATACGTGCCATAGAATCTTGGGTGGATTTGCTTTTGAGACTGAGAGCCGGTGGGTGAGACGGCGTTGCCGTCAGAACCAATCATACCTATTGGATGAGATAAGAAATACTCGACATCACGCTCTGCTCTACCGTGCACTACAGCTGAAACAGCTCCGCGTTCTTCTTCTTCGAGTTGCAGAGTGGCTTCTGCGGGGTCAACATCTCGTTGTTTAGCGATTTCCGCAATCGATTGACCAACCAAACTTTGATTTTTAGCTGATTCTACATCGGATATTACCCATGTGTCGAAGCATGGCGGGACACCTCCTGTACCAGCGGCCACTTCTTTTCTAATAGCGTCTCTGGTGGTTTGGGTTTTCAACCTTTGCATGTAAGTTTCGGTTCCACCAGCTTGTGCCCAGATTGGCACTAACTGATCTACACCTGCTCCTGCTGCTGTGAATGGATATGTATCGTAAGTTATATCCATCCCATTATCCTTGGCATTTTCGAAGACTTCTAACATTTCTGGACCATGCCCACGGAGGCCCTCAGGTTGTCTCCAACCACCCAAATCGGGACGTGCGATGATTGCAAGGTGAGAGTAATGTACAGGCACGGAGGCTGTCTTCCCAATTTCCACGGCTTCTTCTATAGCACTTACGTGTTTCCCGGCGCCAAATCTTGAGTGAGTTACGTAGAACACTCCTTCATATTTAGAAAGGACTTTCATCAATTCAGATACTTCTGCTGTTTGCATGTAACCTGATGGTGATAAGGACAGACCTGTGGATAGTGCAAATGCTCCTTGTTCGATGGATTCTTCCGCGAGTTTTTGCATTTCTTTCATTTCATCTTTGGTAACGAGCCTTTCTTCTACAGCGCCTACCGCTACTTGTAGAGCTGCCTGGCCTAGCTGAGGAGCTATGTTGATACTGATGCCTTTCGATTCTAAAGCGTTTGCCCAACCATCCAAGTCATTCCATTCCCATTCCACAGGCCAATCCATACTCCCCATTCCCAGATCTCCTTTGCGATCTTTTGCTATTGGGAATGCTGAATAACTGCAGTTACCTGTGACTTCGGTGGTGACTCCTTGAAAAGCTTTGCTTTCTCCTCCGGGGTCGTCAAAAAGTGACATGTCGGAATGAGAATGCATATCTATAAAGCCTGGAGCAATTATTAGTGTCGATGCGTCTATGAGGTGTTTTGCGGACGCATCTTGGATTTTCCCTATGATTCGAATATGCCCGTCTTGAATTCCTATGTCGGCCTTGTATCTTAGTCGACCTGTTCCGTCAACTATGGTTCCATTTTTTATGATGGTATCTAGCATGAGTGTTTTACCGTCCACTTGTTATTTTGTGACATCTTGTTGGTCAAGACTATAACATCTACAGTGCAAAATCACCTTCATTGAAGTTGCGTGTGGATATGGTAACCTAACGGACAGAGATGATTCGGAGCAAGAAAATGAGATTGAAAGACAAAGTGGTTTTAGTGACTGGGGCTGGATCCGGTATAGGGCGTGCCACCTCAATATTATTTCAAAATGAAGGAGCAAAGATTTGCGCGAGTGATATATCTGTAAGCTCTCTTGATGAAACCATGGATTCCTTGAAAAACACAGCGATTCGAATAATCAACGATGTTTCAAATGAGGAGAGTGCTAAAAATTCGATCCGAACAGTTATAGACGCTTTTGGGCGGATAGATGTTTTGGTCAACTGTGCCGGAGTGAATGATCGGCAGATTCAGGACGAGCCTTCACAGGTACGGAAGTTCGATCAAGTTATGAGTGTGAATCTTAAGGGAACCTATTTAATGTGTTGGTATGTGTTACCTGAGATGCTGAAAAGCGGTGGAGGTTCGATCATTAATCTGGCTTCAATAATGGGCTTGGTAGGTTCAGAATACACAGGTGTCTCAGGATTTAGCGCGTACGTTTCCTCAAAAGGAGGAGTGGTCCAATTAACACGCAATTTAGCAATTGAATATGCGAAACATAAAGTAAGAGTAAATGCCCTCTGCCCTGGTTATGTGGACACTAATATGACAAGGCCTCTACAAGAAAATCCGGAGCTATTAGAAAAAATACGTCAACGTCATCCGATAGGTCGTTTAGGCCGGCCTGATGAGGTTGCAAATGTGGCTCTATTTCTAGCCAGTGAGGAATCATCTTTTGTAACTGGAATTGCGATGCCTGTAGATGGAGGTTATACAGCACAGTGAAGCCATATTCAGCTATATCTATAGATGAAATATATGCAGCTCAGGATAGGATACGAGATTCGGTTGTACGTACACCATTGGTGAAATTAAATCATGATGGTTTACCAGCAGAAATTTATCTCAAACTCGAAAATTTACAACCGGTCGGTTCCTTCAAGATCAGAGGGGCCTACAACGCGATGGCTCGACTAGATCCTGAATCGATGAAAAAAGGGGTTTGGACTGTTAGTGCCGGGAATATGGCACAGGGGCTCGCATGGTGTGCCAGGGAACGTGGTGTTTCATGTACGGTATTGGTTCCGGAACAAGTTCCGGATACAAAATTGGACAACGTAACTAGATTGGGAGCCAAATACGTTAAGGTTCCTTTCGCAGAATTTGAAGAGACATTCATAACGCGTTCGCATAAGGATATAGACGGGTTATTGATTCACCCATTCAGCGACCCTGATGTCATGGCAGGAAATGCAACAATTGGACTGGAAATTCTAGAGGACTTGCCTGAAACGGAAGCTGTTGTAATAGCATATGCTGGCGGCGGACTAAGTTGTGGAGTGGGGTCGGCCATAAGAGCGTTAAAAGGTGACGGAGTCAGATTATACTCAGCTGAAGTCGATACGGGAGCTCCATTTGCTGCCTCAATGAAAGAAGGAGCTCCAGTAATTGTAGAGCATACCCCCACGTTCGTGGATGGAATCAGCGGAACTATGGTTATTGAAGAAATGTGGCCTCTTGCGAGGGACTTGATGAACGGTGCGTTAGTGTCATCTTTGGAAGAGATATCTTCTGCGGTCAAAATCATGGTTGAGCGAAATCGTGTTGTCTCTGAAGGTGCGGGAGCTGCTTCGGTTGCAGCGGCGATCTCGGGTAAGGCTGGACATGGTAAGGTTGTATGCATAGTGTCTGGCGGCAACATAGACACCGCCAGACTTCAAAAAGCGCTAAAGGGGCAAATCCCGTGAATCTAATTAATGGCAGATATAGCGAGGTCTGTTCAACTGTTATGTGTTTTATGGAATGGATTGAATAGTGGTACTAACCGCAGTGTCTGCATCGCATATTGTCGCGACCAAATACCTCATCGGCATCTGCGTCTTGAATCATATAGTCTAATAGAACTCGAGTTACCTTCGACTCATCAGCTAGGTTGTATTCGACGGCTGTGGAATTTAACCATTCCAGATGTTCGTTCTCAATCTCTAAAGTTACTTCAACTTTATTTTTTGGCATCCTACTCTCCTTTATTATTACATGCTAGAGGTCTAACACAATTTTATCAGTATCGGGATATTTCGCTGATATGTTTGTGGTTTTGTATCTTGAGCTAGTGACTGCCGTTTCTATTGGACAAAGTCCTAGGAACTATTATCTTTGCAAGAAGTGCACATTCCAAATAATTCAAGAGAGTGAGAATGAATCGAAAATGAATAATTTTGTTCTATCTGGCGAACTTCGTTATCTAGGTTCAACTCGAAGTGGGCATCCAACTCAATATCAATAATTGATCCGCATTTCTCACAAAACAGGTGGTGATGATGACTACTACCATCACCCGTATCTAATTCAACTACTATAGTGTTTTCAGGAGTGGTGAATTCACTGATCAGTCCAAATTCTTTTAAGTCACTGATGACTCTGTATAAAGTAGATTGAGCGATTTTTCCCTTGGCTAATTTCAGGACTTGTTCGATAGTCAGAGGCCGTGATTGCGCTAGCAATAAGTCCAGAACAATTAATCTGGGATTAGTAACAGATGCATTTTTGGAGCTCAGGAGGGTTCGTGATTTTTTTCTTACTGAAACCATAACTGAATTATACTGGCGACAAGGTAAGTTGACAAAATTGCATGGCAGACATATCCTTACAAATGCAGAGAATGAGAATCATTCTTAATTATGATAACACAAGGAGTCGGGGGAATTTGAAAACTATTATATTTGCGATCTATATGTCATTTGCAGCATTATTGCTGTTTGGTTGCGGACAGTCTGCTACCGATGCTCAACCTGTTAAAGAAGTGGTTTCAATCACTCCTGAAATTGAACCAAAAAAAATCAAAATATTGGCTACAACTCCGATGGTAGCTGATTGGGTAAATCAAGTGTCGGGTACTCGAATATCAGTTGGTTCCATCGTGCCATATGTTGTTAATCCTCACAGTTACCAACCTGGAGCAAAAGATGTTGCAGAGATTTCAGAAACTCAGCATATTTTTGCTGTAGGTTTGAATTACGAGGAAGCATGGCTGACAAAACTTTTGGATAGCCACAAGGAAATTCAAGTAGTTAATTTGGGAGATTATATATCACCAATTGAATTTACAGGCCATGATGATGACCATGAAGATGGGCATGAAGACGAGCACAAAGACGGCCATGACGATGACCATGGTCACGGTGCCTACGATCCGCATTTTTGGTTTGACCCGTTGAGAGTGTCGCAAGCGATCGGTACTATCTCAGATTACCTGTCTAATATTGACCCAGAAGGCGCTTCATATTACAAATCGAGAGCCGAGGATTACCAATCGGTCCTTATCACATTGGACAAGAGTGTGTCGGAAAGATTGGGAACAATCCCTAACGCTAATCGGAAATTGATTACAGAACATGAATCTTTGGGATATCTGGGAGACCGATACGATCTGCAACTTTTCAGAGCGTTGATTCCTAGCCTCAGCACCGAGAGTGGGGCTACTCCCAAAGATTTAGTTGCTGTCATTGACCTGATAAAGGAACATGATATTAAAGTAATATTTCTTGAAAATGAATCCAGTGAAAAATTGTCTGATAGTGTTGCTGAAGAAACAGGTATAAGGGTGGCAACAGGATTAAGTGTAGAAACTTTGACAGACGGCCAAACTTATGTTGACTTTGTGAACACAAATATTCAAATAATTGTCTTGAATTTAGTAGAATAGGTAATCGATAAATAGCCAGTGAGGAAAACATGGCCCTTAAGTGCCCCTGTTTAACGGAAAATTGTAGTTGTTGCATTCAGGTTTTCGGGGCATGCGTTGAGTTCTCTAATGTTTTAGCATTAGATGACGTGTCGTTCGCAATTCCACAAGGCGTACTGACTGGAGTTGTCGGACCAAACGGTGGAGGTAAGAGCACTTTATTTAACGCTTTAGTGGGATTACAGCCTGTAGCACACGGGACTATCCTTATAAATGGATCTCCACCAGGGAACTCAAATGGTGAAGTAAGTTATGTACCTCAAACAGACCGTATCAACTGGAGATTCCCATTATCAGTGCGTGATGTGGTCAGTCTAGGTCAATCTGGTAAAGGAACTCTGTTGCACAATCTGGGTTTCAAGACCGATAGCATAATCGAAGAATCCCTGAGAAAAGTTGATATGTGGAATACCAGGGATGACTTGGTATCTACCCTGTCAGGAGGACAAAGACAAAGGACTTTCATAGCTAGAGCATTAACCCAGGAAGCTGACATTTTGATTCTGGACGAAGCGTTCAGCGGTGTTGATATCTCATCTCAAGAAGGAGTGCTAAGCGTTTTGAGAAGCCTGCGAGATGAAGGGAAAACAATACTTATGGCTACACATGATTTGAATACTCTTTCGGATAGGTTTGATGAAGTTCTTTGTATAAACAGACATATATGCGCTCATGGGAGACCGGAGACAGTATTTACAAAAGATGTATTGACCGAACTTTACGGATCTCATGGGGGAATGTTTGCAGGACACCAAATAGGACGACATGGTCATGTGGATTGATCTGATTATCGAACCATTTCAATATAAATTCATGATTCGTGCCCTGATCGTATGTGTATTGGTTGGTGTAATGTGCCCATTCCTTGGAGCACATGTGATCAATCGTGAAATGGGGTTCATGGGAGATGCGTTAGCTCACGCAGTAATGCACGGTATGGAAGCGGAGTATGAGGTTGGTTTCAGACCATTGATAGGTGCAGTTCCGACAGGAATTGCAGTGGCACTC
>CAZMZE010000010.1:0-15330 GCA_964570875.1 uncultured Dehalococcoidia bacterium | reverse complement strand
CCCATTGGGTAAAGCCGAGGTCAAAATGGAAGGCCGACATATCAGCCTGATAACCTATGGTTTGATGGTCCATTTATGCGCTGAAGCAGCAAGAGATCTCGCCAATGATGGAATCAGTGTTGAAGTAGTAGATCTCAGAACACTATTCCCAATAGATCAGGAGACAATACTGGAATCAGTCAAAAAAACAGGCAAAGTAATCATAGTGCACGAAGACACAAAAACAGGTGGTTTGGGAGGGGAGATATCTGCTGTGATATCGAGTGAGGCTTTCGAATATTTGGATGGCCCGGTAACTAGGCTATGCGGCCCTGATATACCTGCCATGCCATTCAGCCCACCGCTAGAACAAGAATTCATGTTATCTACCGAAAAAATTATAGATGCCGTACAAAAGCTTGTTGATTACTAAAGTAATAAAACTATATTAATCAAGCTTTTTTAAATGTACTTGAGGTCATAATGAACATAGAATTACCACACGTAGGCGAATCTATTACTGAGGGCATTATTGGTAAATGGCTTGTATCCCCAGGAGACATCGTAAATAAATACGATCCAATAGTTGAAGTGACCACTGACAAGATAACCATGGAGGTTCCTAGTCCCGCCAAAGGGACCATATCCAAAATTCTTGTACCGGAAGGTAATACTGTACCAGTTGGAACCATGATCGCGCAGTTAGACGAATTTCATGTCGGGTACAAATCGCACACTGAGCATACTGAAGAATCATCTACCTTATCTAGCAGATTGGGGGTCCTAAATAATGATGAGGCTCCCGTAGGACCTACCGGGTCAGGTGGCCCATTATCCAATCAAAAACCTGAGATAAGTGGGAAATCTGAAATCGGTTACTCTCCTGCTGTAAGAAGATTGGCTAAGAAACACAACATTGATTTAGCCCTACTCAAAGGGACTGGTATAAGAGGCAGAGTGACTCGAGAAGATGTTCAACGGTTTGTGGAATCTAGGATTCAACCCAAGCAAAATACACACAAACCAGACCATCAAGAAACACGGCTTCCTTTGAGTCCTGTTAGGCGTGCAATAGCAAATAACATGATCAAAAGTTCCTCTGAAATTCCACAGGCCTGGTCTTCAGTGGAAGTCGATATGACTAAGTTGATCAAATTACGAGAGGCTTTGAACAATCAAAGAGGCGCTGGACCCAAATTAACCTATCTAGCTTTCATTCTAAATTTCGTTGCCAAAAGTTTGCGCCAAAACCCTCTACTCAATTCATCATGGGACGTTGATACGATAGTCCTTAAACACCAAATCAACATTGGAATTGCAGTGGCAACTTCCGAAGGACTACTGGTACCGGTCATCCATGAAGCTGATAAGTTGAACGTTTCAAATTTGGCACATGCTATATCGGAGATCTCTGATAAAGCTCGTAACCGAAAGCTATCTGTTGAGGATATGCAAGGAGGAACATTCACTGTAAACAACACGGGAGTCCTGGGATCAATAATTTCTAGGGCTTTGGTCAACCCTCCAGAGGCGGCAATACTTACAACAGAAGCTGTTTATAAAAGACCCGTGGTTGTTGGTGATCAGATCGTTATAAAGCCCATAATGAATATGGGAATCACATTTGATCATCGTATTATTGATGGTTCAGAGGCTGGCAAGTTTATGCAATCAGTGAAGGACGGTATCGAGTTAATTGATTCCATTTCCTAACATCATTGTTAAAGATCCAACTGTATTTAGAGATAGTCAATCATAAGACAATCGCATGAATTCCCCCAACATTAACCAATGCCTTCACACTTATATCGGTGAATTGGAATATCAAGAATCCTATAAAATGCAGCAAGTTGTTCATCGCAAAGTGTCTTCTGGTCTGGTTTCCAACTCGCTGATTTTGCTTGAGCATCCTCATGTTTTTACTTTGGGGCGCCGGGGACAAGATACGGATGTGCTAGCGTCAAAATCCAAACTAGCAAGCCTTGGAGTATCTATCCATTATTCCGACCGTGGAGGTCAAGCTACCTACCATGGCCCGGGACAATTAGTTGGATACCCCATTATAAATTTGAAACAGGCAGGACTAGGGCCGTTGAAATATGTCAGAGCCCTCGAAAATATCATCAACTCAACATTATCTATATTTGGCATAAAATCTAGTTCTAGTGACCGGCCGACAGGAGTATGGGTCGGCGAAAAAAAAATCGCTGCAATTGGTATTAGGGTGAGTAGAGGAGTCACCATGCACGGTTTCGCGTTAAACGTTAACCCTGATCAATCATATTTTGATCACATAGTGCCTTGCGGGCTGCCAGGAGCCAAAGTCACAACCATGGAAAACGAAATGCCCACTAGTGTGACTGTTTCGGAAGTATTACCGATCCTTGTTGAGCAATTTGGAATAAATTTTGGTTGGGCAATGAAAAAAACGGGGAATTTGATTTAAGTTATCTATTGAAACAAATATGGGCGTGTTATAATTGAGTGTCGGTCAATTGTAAGCAGAGGCACTCGTGAAAATCACCCAACAAGAAGTTATTGACTATCAAACTGTCCTTCAAATTGAATTGGAGGAACCAGAGCTTGAGCCTTATCTCAATCGGGGCTACAAACGTCTTGCGCCCAAAACTAATATCCCAGGTTTTAGGAAAGGGAAAGCTCCGCGCCGAATTGTAGAACAGTTTTTTGGCCAAGAAAGCCTGCTTCAGGAAGTACTTGACCCCATGGCATCTGAGGTAACTGATAAAGCAATCCAAGAAAAAGGTCTGGAAACATTCGGTCAAGCAAAACTTGAATTGGTGGAATTGATTCCCTTCACGCTGAAAGCAACTGTGCCCCTTACGCCTGATGTAGATTTGTCACACTATACCGATATGAGATTAGAAGTTGAACCCGTATCAATAAGCGGCGATGATGTGAACACCCGTATTGAGCAGTTGCGTGAAAGAGCAAGCACCTGGGAACCTGTTGAAAGAGCGGTGTCTATGGAAGACATGGTCACTTTAACAGCGGAAGGTAAAGTTGATCAGAAAACTATACTTAAAGAAGAAAATATTCCATATGTGTTGGAGAAAGACTCAGTTCGGCCATTGCCAGGTTTCGCTGAGAATTTAGTGGGGTTAATTAGTGGGGGATCCGGAAAGTTCTCCTTATCCATTCCTGACGATCACCCTGATGCAACCATGGCAGGTCAAGAAGCAAATTTCAGTGTGTCGGTGGACGATATAAAGGAGAAGAAGTTACCAGAAATAGATGATGAATTTGCAAAAAGTGTAGGAAACGACTACCCGGATTTGCCAACTCTCAAAGAATCTATCCAAAGTGAACTTACAACTGAAGCTGAACAACGTAACACCAATTCCCATAGAGAATCAGTTGTAGACGCCCTAATCGATTCCACTAATGTTGAATTGCCATCCGTGACCATCGATCAGGAAATTTCATATATGGAAGCGGAGAGAAATGTTTTTCTCCAGAGAATGAATATTCGTGTGGACGATTATCTGCAATCTACGGGGAAAACATCAGATGAAACCCGTTCAGAAATGAAAGAAGATGCCATCAAAAGGCTGAAACGTTCTTTTTTGATCTCGAAAATTGGTGAACTCGAAAATATAGCTGTCTCAGAAGAAGAACTGGAAAAGCGGGTAGATGCTTTGAAAACCAGTAGAGGCAATCAAAAAATAAATGTCGACTCAGTGAGGCAATCTCTCTTAACTGAAAAAACCATAGACCGCCTAGCTGAGATGGCCAAAAGTCAAGAAGATGTGAATGTTGTTGAGGAATCTAATCCTCAAGCATCTGCAGAAGATAAACAAGGAGACTATGATGCAAATAACGCCAAGTAATATAATCCCTATGGTAGTCGAGTCTGGTGCGAGGGGTGAGAGGGCATATGATATTTATTCGTTGCTTCTAAAAGAACGAATCATTTTCTTGGGTACTCCAATAGTAGATCAAGTAGCTAATAGCATAATTGCTCAACTTTTATTTTTAGACCGAGAAGATCCTGAACGAGATATCAGTCTTTATATTAATAGCCCTGGCGGCGTAATCACAGCTGGCCTTGCGATATATGACTCAATGCAACTTATCAGGCCCAAAATATCTACAATATGCGTGGGTGGAGCAGCTAGTTTCGGCACAGTTTTGCTTTGCGCCGGAGCCAAAGGTAAGCGCTTTGCCACTCCAAATTCCACTATTCACATGCATCAACCAATGGGCGGAGCCCAGGGTCAAGCTTCTGATATTGAGATTCAGGCCAGAGAGATTATTAGGCTACAGGAACGTTTATACAAAATCATATCTGATGCAACAGGGCAGTCGTACGAGAAAGTGGCCAGAGATAGCGATCGGGACTACTACTTGAGTGCAGACCAAGCCAAAGAATACGGGCTAATAGATGATGTTTACGCACCGACTTCGGAAGACTCAGATACTCCAAGCTAACAACATTAAGCGAGGTTGAAATGAGTGAACCTAACGACTATCAATGCTCTTTTTGCGACAAAACTCAGGCACTGGTCAAAAGACTAATTGCTGGTCCTGACAGCGTGTTTATTTGTGATGAATGCGTTGCTCTTTGCAGCCAGATAATTGACGAAGATAATCCTGCGCAGCCAAAAGACTCATCAGAGACAATGGACGAGAATATCAATCCTAAATGGATATCTCAACGCCTGAATGAATACGTGATCGGCCAAGACAAAGCCAAGAAGGTGGTTAGTGTTGCCGTCTACAATCACTATAAAAGAATTTGGTCAAACCCAGATCATGATGATGAAGTGGAGTTGCAGAAAGCCAATATCTTGCTTCTGGGGCCGTCAGGCTCAGGGAAAACTCATCTAGCTCAAACTCTGGCAAAAATTCTCGATGTACCATTCGCAATAGCAGACGCTACATCACTAACTGAAGCAGGTTATGTGGGAGAGGACGTCGAAAACATTTTACTCCGACTGATACATTCGGCGGATTATGATTTGGGTAAAGCTGAGCACGGCATTATATATATAGATGAAATTGACAAAATAGCTCGAAAGAGCCCTAACCCATCCATCACTAGGGATGTATCTGGAGAAGGTGTCCAGCAAGGGTTATTGAAAATCATTGAGGGCTGCGTAGCGAATGTACCTCCACAAGGAGGGAGAAAACATCCACACCAAGAGTTCCTGCAAATAAACACCGATAATATTTTGTTTATTTGCGGTGGAGCATTCGCTGGTGTTGAAGAAATAGTTGAAAAGCGAGTATTTAAAAACAATCAAAATATCGGATTCAGCGTTAGTGATGATCCTAGAACTACACGCAAAAGAGACTTGATTCTGGAACATGTTACCGCAGATGATTTACTAGAATACGGATTCATACCTGAATTCGTCGGCCGTCTTCCAATCATATCGGATTTGAATAGCCTTGATAGAAATGATCTTGTGAGAGTCTTGAAAGAACCAAAAAATTCTTTTGTTAAGCAATACGAATCACTCTTCAAGATGGATAATGTTGATATCAGATTCACTGATGATGCTCTTGAAGCTGCTGCAGATGAGGCAGTCAAGAGGAAAACTGGTGCGCGTGGACTAAGGTCCATACTGGAACATACCCTACTTGAAGTGATGTATGAAATTCCAAGTATGCCAGATGTTGTAAGTTGTGTAGTGGATGCAAATGCAATACACGGCAAATCAAGCGTCACACTAGTGATGAAGAACGGAACAGTAATACCAATGCAACTAGTTCAAAAGAAATCCGCTTAAATCTGCACGGGACAATCGTTCAATCATTTGATGCTGAATATTAAAGTCTATTTATTCAAATGAAATTGTTACGCATTGGGTGCCTGGCATCCCACAACGGCACTAATGTTCAAGCAATAATTAATGCTTGCTCTTCTCGAATTTTGCCAGCTAACGTTGTTGTGGTCATCAGCAACAACTCAGACTCACATGTACTACGCAGAGCATCAAGAGCAAAAATACCAGGTGAACATCTCAGTTCACATACACACCCAAGACCAGCCGATCTAGACAATGCTATCAAACTTACCCTTCAGGAACATGGAGCAGAACTAATCGTACTTGCCGGCTATGTGAAACCAATTGGGCCTAAGGTACTCGCAGCCTACAAACCGAGAATAGTTAACATTCATCCATCTCTATTACCGAAATATGGTGGTAAGTCAATGTATGGTCAGCGTGTGCACGAAGCCGTACTGGCTTCAGGTGAGAAAATCACAGGTATTACAGTACATCTTGTTGATAGCGAATATGACCGAGGTCACATCATAACCCAATCTAAAGTGGAAGTACTGCAAAACGATACAGTATCTACTCTCAGCGCTCGTGTACTCAAACGTGAACACTCATTGCTAGTAGACACGATACAGAGAATAATTTCTGGAGAGACAGATTTGCAAAGTATCGCGGATGGAAAACAAGCAAAAGTCTACATCTAATTTAACAATCACCACTTATAAAATACTAAGACTTAGTAAGCTTAACCAACCTACCACCAATCAGCCACTCAGAAACATATATATTATGCTGGGCATCCACCGCAATACCATGAGGGCTGTTAAATTTACCTGTCTCCAAATTCTGGGTTGCAACAGTATTACCACTGTCGTCGATGGCGTTGGGCCAACCTGGTAAATCACAAACCTGTTCGTTATTTCCTAAATACGATACTAGCCTGTCCTCAATGTCTACGATTGTCAACCTAGCTCTGAGCTCTGTAATTATTAGATTATCCCCGTCCAAGGCAAACCCGCTAGGGCTACTTAGATAATCAAAGCCAAAGCCTCTCTTGAATTTACCATCGGTATCATATACTTGAACATAACCATTACCCCTGTCAGCAATTAATATTTCAGGATCTTGTTTCCTGGTATCCAAAAAAACAGAATGAGGACAATTAAATCTGTCCAATTGGCCTTCTTCACCGTTAATACTAGACAGGTATGTGCCTTCTTTGTCATATCTGTGTACATAATTCTGCCCATAGCCATCCGATACCCAAATGTCACCGTTGCCTCCATTTACTTCCTGGTTCACAGCAATTGATGTAGGCATATAGTCACTTGACTTGTAAGGTAATACGTCCGGCGTGGGTAACTCTAATATTATGTCGCCGTTCAGCGTTGTCTTGACTGCTTTACCCTCAACTAATCCTTCCAAATCCGGATATTCATAGCCAGTGTCCGGTGATCTTTTTCTGCCATTATCGGCTATCCACAAAAATTCTGTATCCCTTTCTTTAACCAAAACTATTTCATGAGCTTCTTCTAATCCCAGTTGCCATGAACGCTCAACAACTCCACGATCACTATATTCCAACATAACTAAGTCGCCGTGATGAAGAGTGATTATTTTCCCTTGCTCTGTTACTACGACTCCATTGTGAGACCAACCAGTTCTCGCGCTTGAAGGATTAGGGATGTTGGCCCATGTATCACTCCATTCGTATCGATAATTTCCTTCTCCAATGATCATACTGTACCTCCGTTTACCGAGAATTGATTGCCGACCAAACAATACTTGTTAGGTTGGAACAGTGTCAATCTTAAGTAATGCATTTTAGGTTGACCGCACGATTCACTCAACCTAAAATGCATTTTGAATTAATACGCTGGGAAAGAGAGTTTTTATGGCAGAAAAATTGCCCACTCAAGCAAGAGTAGTCGTAATCGGTGCAGGTATAGTTGGGGCTAGTGTAGCTTACCATCTGACCAAGTTGGGCTTTGTTGATTTAGTTCTGTTGGATCAAAAGACATTGGCTAGCGGAACCACTGGACACGGTGCTGGATTGGTAACACAACTCCGACACACCAGATCACTAACTGATATCTCCAGGCAAGCTATTAACCTGTACAGTAATTTAAAAAAAGAAACTGGACATGATCCAGGATTCAGGCAAACTGGCAGCATAACTGTCGCCCGCACAGAATCAAGGCTGACTGAGCTAAAACATATGTTTTCAATGGCCAAAAGTTTTGGGGTGGAAATGAACATGATTAGCCCCCAAGAAGCCAGCCATATGTGGCCATTGATGAGAACCGAAGACCTTGTTGGAGCCGTTCACATCCCTGGCGATGGCCAGACGGTGCCCGACAGTACTACTATGGCAATGGTGACGGGTGCTCGTAACTTAGGGGCAACCATAGTTGAAAACACAAAAGTCTCTGATATCAACCAGATTTCTGGGACCGTGTCGAGCATAACTACAAACAGAGGAAACATAAAATGCGAAATCATTGTTAACTGTGCTGGTATGTGGGCAAGAGAAATCGGACTGTTGTGCGGGGTGAATATACCTCTTCACGCTGCAGACCATGCCTATCTTGTTACAAAGCCCATGAATGGAGTCTCTGTTGATATGCCTTCACTAAGAGATCCTGACGGATATATATATTTCAGAAGAGACATTGAGGATCAGGGAGGATTATTGATGGGTGGATTTGAACCTGTTGCTAATCCGTGGGGCATGGAAGGCATACCTGATGATTTCGCATCAGGTATGCTCAAACGAGACTGGAGCCCCTACATGGTTTTTTTGGAGAAGGCGCTTGAAAGAGTCCCTAGTATGGAAGACATAGAAATCCTTAGGTTCTTGGTAGGACCTGAAAGTTTCACTCCAGATAACCATTACATATTAGGAGAGGCTCCAGAGTTGAAGAACTTCTTCATTGCCGCAGGGTTTAATTCCAGTGGAATAGCGTCCGCTGCTGGGGCTGGACAGGCAATAGCAGAGTGGATAGTCAATGGTCAACCAACTATGGATCTAACTGAAGTGGACATTAAACGTTTTCAACCCTTCCAAAATAATTCAAAATATCTATACGACCGAACAGTCGAAGGGGTAGGAGTGCTCTACGATATGCATTGGCCTGAACGCCAATATCAAAGTGCTCGAGGAGCGAGACAGTCAGCTTTACATCACCTCATAAAGAGTAATGGGGCATGTTTCGGCAGTGTGGCTGGATGGGAACGACCTAATTGGTATGCACCTGCTAATATCATTCCAGATTACGAATATAGTTATGGACGGCAAAACTGGTTCGGCTATGCTGCTGAGGAACATAAAGCGGTAAGGGAGGATGTTGGCCTTTTCGATCAATCATCGTTTGCTAAATTTGTTCTCAAGGGAAGAGATGCAAAGGACACACTTCAGGTGATCTGTTCTAACAATGTGGATGTTGACCCTGGTACCGTAATATATACGGCAATGCTGAACAGCAACGGCGGCATAGAAGCAGATGTTACGGTGACCAGAATTTCTGAGGAGGAATTCTGGATATTTACTGGTGCTGCTACATCCAATCGCACCTTGAATTGGATTAAAAACAACACCCCGCCTGAATCAAATGTGTTTTTATCCGACATAACTTCATCCTATGGGGTTATCGGCCTTATGGGGCCTAAATCGCGAGCACTACTGAAACATTTGACGGGCGATGAACTATCAAACAAACAATACCCATTCAGGTCATCATCTGAATTTGAAATAGGTTATGCAACAGTGCGTGCCACTCGTATTACATACGTCGGAGAGCTTGGATGGGAACTGCAAATCCCATCAGAATTCATGGTAAATGTGTATGAATCCATTGTCTCTGCAGGCGAAAATTTCAATTTGCGCCACGCAGGATATCACGCGATGGAGTCACTTCGAATAGAAAAAGCATATAAGTCCTGGGGACACGACATCACTCCACTTGAAACCCCATTAGAAGCTGGTCTGGGATTTGCAGTAGATTTTGAGAAACCGGTCAATTTTATAGGACGTGATGCATTAATGAAACAACTTGAAAATGGATTAAATCAGCGCATGGCAGTTTTTACAATGTTAAAGTCAGAACCGTATATTTTGGGAAACGAACCAATTTTTCGTGATGGTGAAATTGTTGGACACATCACATCTGGATCTTTTGGCCACACCATAGGCAAATCTATAGGACTTGGCTACATAGAGTCCGAGAACATCACAGCCGACTTTGTAAAGTCGGGGGAATATGAGTTGGAGCTTTCGACAGAGAGGCATCCGGCTTCAGTTAGTCTGAAGCCCCCTTACGATCCCAAAAACGAAAGAGTGCGATCCTAAACACTTCAAATCAATATCAAATCCACTCGTGAAAAACTTAATGGAAGATTGTAATACTATTCAGACAAATCCTTCAAATAAACTACCACTTGGCGTGAATCCCCTGAACCCATGCTTTCTGTAGTCACTTCAGGATGATCTGCCAAAGTCATGTGAACCACTCGACGCTCGTTTGAAGGCATGGGTTCTAATTTGACTGGCCTGCCAGAATCAATAACATTTTTCGCCACTCTTTCCGTCAATTTAGCCAGAGAGCTATAGCGTCTTTGCTGATAGTTCTCCACGTCAATCATCAAATTGGTCCTATATCCCAATGTTTTACTGGAAATGTACCTTACAATGAATTGCAGAGCTCTAAGTGTTTCTCCTTTGCGTCCTATTAGTAATCCTGCATCATCACCCTCAATTTCAAAAACCGGTCCGTCATAGGCATCATTATGTGTAGACCTTAAATTAGCCATGGCTGAAACATCCATTTTTGAAAGAAGCTCGCTCAGGATATCCGCAGGAACCGAAACAGCTTCATTTGGTTCATCTAGAACTTTAACCGTAACTTTTGCCGGCTCTCCGCCAAATCCAAATAATCCGGGTTTACCACGACTAATTACGTCTATTTCGACGTCTGCTCGTTCGACGCCTAGTTGCCTTAAGGCGAGCTCGATCGCCTCGTCCGTTGTTTCGGCCGTCGTCTGTATCTCTTTCACCATCAGTTATTTCCTCCGCTGGTGCAATATCCTCAACCTTAATATCAGTTTCGCCTGATGAACGCTTAAACAAAGACAAAGACATAGAAGTCAATGGGCTCCAACCAGTGATAAAGCCCTGCATCACAACACCAACTATGTTAGACACAACCCAATATAACGCCAAGCCACTTGGGAAGGTGGTTGTGAAAAATCCAAACATCAATGGCATCATCCAAAGCATCATCTGGTTAGTGGATTGTTGACGAGGGTCCGCAGTAGGCATAGTAGTCATTTTCTGCATAAGGAACATCGAAGCGCCAACAAGAATCGGTAAGACAGGATATGGGTCGGGAACTGCCAAATCCAACCACAAAAAACTACTGGCCAATGGAACAACTTCATGAACCATCGGCAACCAGGAATACAACCGCTCAGAAAGACCCACCAAACTTTCGGGAGTGGCAGGGAGAACTTGTAAAATAGCTCTATATAGTCCTATCCATATCGGAAATTGAATGACCATTGGCCCTAGACAACCTATAGGGTTAACACCTGCCGTCTTGTAAACCTTCATAGTTTCTTGGGCTCTTCGTTCTCTATCATCAGCATATTTAGTTTGAATTTCTTTCAATCTAGGCTGCAATGTGGTCATAGCTTTTAGAGAACGACTTTGCTTTACAGTCAATGGGAACATTGCCAACCTGATGAGCACAGTAAAAGCCACAATCGTTATACCAAAATTACTGAAAAATATACTGTACAGTAGCACTAGGCTATTGATCATCGGTTCGATGATTACGCCAGTCCAAATGGTACCAAGAAATTCCACGACCTAAATGTTCCCTTCTAACATGCTATGCCCCGAGTCGCATTTCTCTTATCATCGTCAGCAAAATAAATCCACTCTTCATCCACATCGCCTGATGAACCAACTGAAAATGACCTAATCGTATTATCACCAGCTCCAAGAAATATAACTCTATCATCAACCGTCAGAGGAGTCCTGATTTTTTCTTCAACCGTACATGCACCTTCAAGATCACCATCAGTTAAACTAACTACCCGGAGCCTTCCATCATCAGATGCAAATACTGCAAAATCTGATATTATCGCTGGTGAATTTACTATTGGCTTGTCTGTCTTGACAACCCATTTAAGTGATCCGGTATTTACGTCTAGAGCGTACAGCTTCCCATCAAGCGAAGGAGCTAAAATAAGCCCACCTGTAACTTTAGCAGCCCCCCAATACCAATTATCGGCACCAGAAAACCTCCATAATTCTTGCCCAGTAACTAAATCCAAAGCGTAAAACTCTCCATCGAAAGAACCGAATAGTATCTTCCCTTGATGTAAGGTAGGAGATGCAACAACACCTCCCTTGGTTTCAAAGGGTTGATTCCAAATTAAACTACCTGTCTCTACATCAACTGCATATAGCTTATGATCGAGAGATCCAAAATAAGCTACCCCGTCTTGGATAACTGGATCCGACCACACTTTGCCATCAGTCTGATACTGATTCTCTTCCTCTATATAGGCCCCTCCTTTGGAATCCAGTGTGACCTTCAATGTGTAAACATTGCCATCATCAGTACCTACCATTAATACCTGACATGGAAGATCTCCATCCACAGTATCAGAACAATCCTCATCCACAACCGCAGGACTTGTCACAATAGGTGTTATATCATCGCTAAGCGGGTCTCCAATTTTTCTGCTATCCAGTAGTTTAGGATCACGCCAATCCGCAGGATTCTTACTTGTGCTTACATCGAAAACATAGAAATATCCATCGTAACCGCTCATATAAAGTATGTCTCTGCTTAATGTAGGCGTGCCATATATTGCCTGATGGGTTTTATCTCCAAGTAATTCGAAATGCCAAAGCTTCTCGCCGTTTACCCGGTTCAAAGCAACTAGCTCACCTTCTTTGGTACCGGTGTACAGAACTTCGTCTAAAACTACTGCTCCCGACCAGCCTTCCGGTCTATTTACTACAGAACAAGCAGTCAAAACTACTGTAATGATCACCACTGTCACCATAGTTACAATACGATTCCAGTTTAGGTTAGAGACAGACAAAACGGTACTTGGTATTAACCAGATCGTATTTGAAGCATATTTAAATGTATGTAGCATAATTTTCAGATACTGACGCTAGGCTATCAGGCTTGTGAAACAATTCATGGGATTGGGTCGTAGCCCATCGACCCTCTGGGCCTACATCTAGCAACTCTCTTGAAACCAAACCCAATGCCTTTCAACATACCGTGCTTAGATATCGCCTGGTATGTATAATCAGAACATGTTGGCTCATAACGACATTGAGATGGCCAGTAAGGGGATAAAACCTGCTGGTAAACTTTAATTGCTAATAACGCTATATTTCTCATGGTCAATTAAGATTTACCTAGCTTGGCTAAATTGCCATCCAAAACTTTGGCCAATCTCATAAGATTAATCATACAATCCCTCAGCTCATAAGAGCCCGCTAAATTGCAAGGCCTTCTTGCAATCAATACTACATCCAATCCTTCCCGTACATCGGTTAAACGGATTGTCTCACGGAGTATCCTTTTTATTCTGTTTCTGACAACAGCACCGCCAACTGCCCTGCTCACCGAAAACCCAAAACGACTCGATTCCATTCCGTTGGGTCTGGTCATCAGTACCAGGAGTGGACTAGACCACGAATTTCCATT
Organism: uncultured Dehalococcoidia bacterium; assembly: GCA_964570875.1. Classification (GTDB taxonomy): domain Bacteria; phylum Chloroflexota; class Dehalococcoidia; order Lucifugimonadales; family CATQGZ01; genus CAZMZE01. The sequence goes on along the minus strand of CAZMZE010000010.1, from coordinate 1,868 downwards.
ACGCCTAACTAACGCGAACTCACTTGACTTTGTGAGACGGCGGACTTTTCGCATACTAGCTCAGATTTACCGATTCTAGCCGATACCTAAACCGTAAGTCTCGCACGCCCTTTGAAAATACGACGACGCAGCACGTTACGTCCCCCAGAAGTACTCATCCGAGCACGGAACCCATGTACCCTCATCCGTCTTCGTTTTCTTGGCTGATATGTCCTCTTTGGCATTGGAAAATTATACTAGTCACCAGTTGTAACTGTCAATTTGATGGCAAGGTTGATGTAGATTTTCGAGCTACAACAATATTAGCTGGTACCCTTATCTAGCTGCATGATGATTCAACTTGGCAATTTCATGGTTTTGGACCTCAATTAATTCACTTATCCCTTTTGATGTTATTGAAAGCAATTGTTCCAAATACTCTCTGGACATTAGTTCGCCTTCCGATGTTCCTTGTATTTCAACCAACTCATAGCGTTCAGTCATCACAACGTTAAAATCCACGTCGGCCCTATGGTCTTCTTCATAACAAAGATCCAAGAGAACTTCCCCGCCAAGCACACCTGCACTAGTTGCAGCTACTGCTGATTTCAGTGGAACAGATTCAAGCTTACCTTCATCGACCAACGAAGCCAAAGCTTGATACAAGGCAATGTATGCTCCAGTAATTGACGCGGTGCGTGTACCTCCATCAGCTTGTATCACATCACAATCTACTGACAAAGTTCGCGGCCCTAGAGCACCCAAATCTGTAACGGATCTTAGAGACCTGCCAATCAACCTTTGTATCTCTTGAGCCCTGCCACCAGCTTTATTCTGACGAGGGGTTCGCGTATTCGTGGACCGTGGCAACATCGAATATTCAGCCGTAACCCATCCTTGGCCAGTTCCGTTCAAAAACGAAGGAACCTTATCCTCCACACTAACGGAACACAAAACATGAGTCATGCCCATCCGTATAAAAGCAGATCCCTCGGCAAAAGCCTGATATCCCATTTCGATACTAATAGGCCTCAATTGATCTAGTTTACGACCATCCGATCTTTCACTCATATTGCCTCTCGCTCGTTTTTGTAAATTTTAGTAATTTATCCAGTGTATTCCAGGTGATTCGGAAGTCGATTGCATCTCAGTAATTAATTCATTGAATCAAGCGTCAATCACCTACAAAACCTTCAGAAAGCTAATTGACTCATATAGTTTGTTCAGAAAACATGTTTTTCAACATTGTCTACGGCGTTCAGCATTGTCTTATAACCTGATTGAACAGTGGGATTCACTTTATTATTTTTCGTACTGGGTAGTTGATTTCTATACCTTCTTCGTTAAAACGGCTCTTGATATCTTTGATCAATTCGCTTTTTAGAGTAAAGCTTGCTGCTCTGTCCTTTGCCTGTATGAATACCCAAAAATTTATATTTGAATCTCCAAATTCTTTAAAACCGAAAAACGTTTCAGCATCTTTAACCGCGGCTGGGGAATTCATTACTATATTTTCTGCAACTTCTCTAACTATTCTCTCCACGTTGACCAAGTCTGCATCATAACTAACTCCACCATCTACAATCACATTCAGAGCTGGTTCAGGACTGTAAAAATTAGTTATGACGCTGTCTGCCATCTTGGAATTTGGGACCACAACCAAATTGTTAAAACGACTACGTATTTTGGTGCTACGCCAACCAATATCGACAACAAATCCAGACGGGCCTCCATGGATCTCTATAAAGTCTCCTGTTTTCAGTTCCCCTTCTGTGACAAGATAAGTGCCAGCGAAAAAATTGCCTAGTGTGGGTTGCACGGCTAGGGCAACGGCCAACCCTCCTATCCCAAATCCAGCAAGTAATGGACTGATTGATATATTTAGGCTT
>CAZMZE010000009.1:0-8213 GCA_964570875.1 uncultured Dehalococcoidia bacterium | reverse complement strand
TGTTACGAACTGGTCTCCGTATCTGACTAAGATGTCAAAGTAACTGTTTACAACTCCTGCCTGATGACGTTCTGCAACTGCAAAAGAAGTTGGGCGTATTCCGTAAGCACGGCTTGCTTCGTCTCCTATCTCTTCATCGTCTTTAGGATCAAGCACTTCAGCTACAATTTTCCCCTTACCTGCAATTTCGTATTCACGCATCATGTCTTTGATGTTTGGTACTAGAGGGGACAGTAGAGGATGAGGTTGGTCACTTAAATAGCCCCTAAGAAGCAAAGGTTCTTGAATATTGGCAAGGACATCTCTGGTAGTACTTGAGAGGCTGAATTGGCGATCGGCGGTAAGATCCACTCTCAATCCGGCCATGGGAAACATCCAGCAGTTTAAAGCGATCAGATGTAACGCAGTTAACGCAACAGTGATTATAGAGTTCCGCTTATAAACCGATGAATCCTGCCCCTTGCTCCAGCGATTTATGTCCAGTGCTGTAACATTCAACAATAAGAAGAAGGTTGTTAGAGAGGCATAGTAGATAAGGTCTCTAAGGTCTAGCACCCCGCGCTCTATACTTTCGAATCTGCTTCCGGTACTTATTGCACCAAAAATATTTGAGTAAATCTCGTCGACAAAGTTTGTTATTCCGGCGGTTCCGATGAGGTAGAGTATGCCGCATACCAACGTTGTAAGTATGAAAGATACTATTTGGTTGTCAGTTCGGGAAGATACGAATAGTCCTATAGATACGTATGCAGCAGCTAATAGAATTGAAGCTATGTATCCCCCTGCCACAGGTCCCCAGTCCAAATTGCCTAAATTTGCTACTGTTATTGGAAGGATTAAAGTGAGGAACAATGCAACCATTAAAAGCAACATGACTGCCAAGAATTTCCCCATTACCAGCCAAAATCTGCGTACTGGCAGTGTTAATAATAATTCGAAAGTCCCAGATCTTTTTTCTTCACTCCATTGTCTCATTGTGAGAGTGCCAACCAAGAAGATCATCAATATTGGCATCCATCGGAACAGTGGCCTGACTTCGGCCAAATTCATTGTGAAAAATGTTTCCACCCAGAAAAAAATAAAGAGGCTCGCAGCTAGAAAAACACCGATGAATATGACCGCAAGTGGGGAGCCGAAATAAGCATGCAATTCTTTCCGTGAAATTGCCCATATTTGACTGAATATGCCGATGCTCATGAAGGTATTCCAGATTCAGATTGAGTGGTTGTTTCAGATCTTGAAACAAGTTCATTAAATACGGTTTCTAAAGTTCTCACATCTCGACGTAGTTCTCTCAATGGCCATTTATTCTTTTGCACTAGAGATGATATGGAATTCCGCAAATCCTGATTATTGGTAGGTCGGATTCTATATTCTTGGCCGTCAGGGGAGTTTGAGATTGAAACGGAAGCCACGTCATTTACAGCTTTCAGCTCATCCAAAACATTTTGATTCTGATTTTCCAAAACCAATACAATTTCGGTATGGCTGTCAAGTTCATCAAGCTTAGCGTCGGCTTTGACCTCGCCGTTTAGCAATATAACGACTCGGTCACAAACAGCCTCCACTTCAGATAGTATGTGAGTAGAAAGCAGAATCGTACTGTGTTCAGAAAGTTTTTTTATTAAACTGCGGACGCCTATTATTTGAGTCGGATCCAGTCCTGCGGTTGGCTCATCCAGTATTAACACTCTGGGTTCGTGTAGAATGGCCGACGCTAAGCCAACTCTTTGCCGATAGCCCTTGCTCAAATGGCTAATTGGCCTGGTTAAATGATTTTCTAAACCAATATTTCTGATGGCTTTAGATAGGAGAGCTGGTTGATTTGACTTTGGTATGCATCGTAGTTCCGCAATCATCTTTAGGTATGATTGCACAGATAACTCAGGGTAGAGTGGAGCGTTTTCAGGAAGATATCCTATGATTTTTTGTACTTAGAGAGTTTCTTTAACAATGTTATTACCGTCAATCACTGCCTTGCCGGAATCTGGTCCTAAAAAACCAGTCATGATTTTCATCAATGTTGTTTTACCAGCACCGTTTGGTCCCAGAAGGCCAACGACCTCTCCTTTACGCACTGAGAATGATGCGCTCTTTAGAGCCTGAACATGGCCATAATTCTTGCTTAGTTTAGATATTTCAATCATTAAATAAGTTAACGAAAAAGGTTCAAAAGGGTTGCTATAAGTTTCTGAATGTAACATCAGTTTGTCAATACTTTATTGTATTAGCAAATACGATGATAATATAGGATGGATGAATATTGAGCCTGTTATTGAGGTATTGTGTTGATTAATTTTACCAGTCTATATTGTGGATGTCTGGTACAAATCGTTCAGTAATTTGGTCCAATCCGGTCGGTTGGTTCTGGAAAAGAGGATATCCGATACCTCTTGGATCAATAGACGTTACATTTGCTCCACGTGTAGTAAGTTTGTATGGAATCTCTCCGATCACGCGATGAGTTGTATGTTCTTGTATTGGCAGACTCAAACTTACAATGCAGCCAGCAGGTAATTTACCAGTTTTTACATAGCGTCCTTCAACATCAAAATTTAAAGGTTTGTTATCTAGTTCTAGCCTGACATCAGCCATATTGCACCAGCTTGGTATTCTAACGGCGAATTTGTTTGGTTGTTTAATTTGCAAATTGACTTTCCCTGTAACGGGGATATAACTGTTTATATCTACCCATGGTGATGCCTTGTTTAGCAACAAATTGATTCGAATTTCTCCGGACATCTCAGTGATGATGGAATTCCAAACGAAGTACAAAGTCCTAGCTCCATTTGCTGTGCAACAATGCATAATGCTCGTCTTAATTAGTTTTGGAGGTGTGCTTTGATAGTCTATTTTTAAGCCGTCGTTAGCCCTCATCCATCCCCAAAATGATCCTACAGATTTTTCCAGTATCAAAGAGGTATCCTGATACGGCCTGTCGACAAGGTCATGATTAAGGTATGAATCAGGGATTTTATCATGGAAGCTACTGTCCAAAAATTGACTTTCTGCAAACATGTTACGGGTCCAGCGGTCAACATCATCCCAGTAATCTCCCTGCCCGGTTTTGGTCATATAGAGTCCAAGGAAAATCATGTCGGAAATTTCGCATGTTTCCACACTGTTGCCTTGTCCGGAAGACAGGTACAGATCTGATCCGGGCATCCATTCCGTATAGTATCCTGTCAATGGGTCTCCCATCAGTCTGGCCCAGTTGTAACATGCGTGTACTCGATCTAATACTTCGGAATCAGAATTTGTGTAACCATATTGGCACATAGCCATAATAGCGAAAAGGCTATGGTGGAAGTGGTAAATATTCCAGCGTCCATCTGCATTGGTGAAAACCCTCCTTAGTGCCCATTTGGCGAGGCCTTGAGATAGCTTCAATGCAGGTTGGTATCCGGTGATCCTGTAAATTAATGAGGCACCATAACCTGTCGAGCCTACTGAGTAAATTATGCTCATTGCCGGGTTTGAGTACCTGTCTAGTAGAGAACCGTTTTTCAGACTGCCTTTTGGTTCAGCGTGATGCGTAGGTGGGATGTCTCCGTTCCAATATCTGCCCCGCCACAAATAAAGAAAGTCGTCTTGTTGTTTGGTAAGTGATAATATGCGATCGATTTTCTTCAGTGCGATAGTTTCCCAGATCGGATTTTTATCAACTTGCATTAACATAGCAAGAGCTATGAGTAATCTGCCCTCACCCCAGATTTCCGAATAATGGCTGTTGGAATCATTGAATTGGGTGAGTATATGCGTAGGAGAATAGGTTAATCCATCGTCTCCAATTAGATTTAGTTGAGTTTGTATAACTTCTTTATCAATATCGATGTTTAAATCTGAACCAGAAGCCAATCGAGTCAGAATCAATGATTCTATGAATTTCGGGGGTATATTCAAGAAGGCATCAGTATGATTATTTGGGTAAAGTGCTGGTGATTTAGAGGAGAAGTCCGCAATGAAATTTAATGCATATCCCTCAACGGGGTTCCATGCATTAGTTAGGGCATTTACCGATTTAGCAGCTCGATCCGCTAAATCTAAGGTGTCAGGTACTGGAGCTTTGTATCTGATTCCCTTGGTGCACTCCAAAGCAGGGTTATGGTTTAGGTTTGTTTCCATATAAGATAAACTGATGGTTGAGATTTGATTAGACGTTGAATAATACGTGCATTATGTCGCCGTCTTTCACGATGTAATCTTTCCCTTCTTGCCTAAGTACCCCTCTTTTTCTGGATTCTGAAAGGCTACGACATTGGATCAAATCTTCGTAAGGAACTACTTCTGCCCTGATGAAGCCTCGTTCCAAGTCAGTGTGGATTTTTCCCGCTGCTTTCTGAGCAGCCGTGTCAACTCGAATTTCCCATGCTCTGACTTCGTCTTCTCCCACGGTGAAAAATGCTATCTGGCCTACTACGTCGTAAGAGACTTTTATCATTTTGCTCAAACTAGATTCAATCATCCCGAGGTCTTTTCTGAAAACCAGTTCATCCTCTCGTTCCATCTGCGCTAATTCCATTTCCAACTTTGCACAGATTACTGTTGTTCTCAGTTCAGTTCCTGAAAATGTGCTAGACAACTTTGTTCCAAGGGATTCAGTTTCTGAAAGTTGTTGTTCATCGATGTTCAGTACTATTATCACGGGCTTGTTTGACAAGAATCCAAATCCAGAAAGTTGCCTGGATTCTTCAGTGGTAAATGTCTGGTCCCTAAGAGCGATACCGGCATCCATTTTTTCTCTGAATTTTTCCAGAGTCGCTAATTCTTTATTGAGATAATCTCTTTCTTGGGCCTTGGCGCTTTTGAAGCCACTTTTTACCTTTGTGACTCGCCTGTCTAGGATGTCGAGATCGGAGAATGTCATTTCCATCAATAAATTTTCTCCATCTCTGAATGGATCGATAGTTTCATCTACATGAGGGATTGATGGATCCTCAAAGGCCCTAATTACAATAACCAGCGCTTCAGAATTTTGAAGGTCGTTTAAGTACTCACCACCGATGCCCTTGGTTTCACCAAATCCCTCTGGAGGAGGGGGGACATCAGTGTATGTAACTTCAGCAGGTACTACTTTCCTGGGTTGATATAATTCTGCCAAGTTGTCGATTCTATAGTCCGGTACTTTCGCTACGCCAATGTTTGGTTTACCTGAGTAACTTGCTACAGAAGCTTTCCCTTTGGTCAGGGCATTAAAGACTGTAGTTTTTCCAGATTGAGGTAGGCCAATTATTCCGATTTCCATACTTATCCTTAATTAATCAATACTCAGGTACTGCCATTTCAATAAATTGCAAGGACCATTAATCAGCTTTTACGCAAATCACCCCTATCAGACCAGGTCCGGCATGTGTACCCACTGCAGGGCTAATTCGTATTATTTGCGCGGCTGTATTCTCCACGAATCTGTTACTAATTGAGTTTGCTAGATTATTAGCTTCTGTCGAATCTGTGGTATATAAAATTGCCGCGTCAGATAAATCTCCACATTCTTCTGTAAGTTGCTTAAGGCTCATCAATCCCTTTCGAAAGGTTCTTATTTTTAGTTTGGTAGCAATCTCTCCGTCATCCAATGTTAGGATCGGTTTCAATTGCAGAATTCCTCCCAACAATGCACTAGCGTTTCCAATTCTGCCACCTCTTTTCAGATATTCAAGAGTTTCAAATAATATTAAAACCTCTGTCCTGTCTAACACAGACTGAGCTTCTGCTTTACATTGCTCTAGTGATTCCCCGCGTTTTGATGCCTGAGCAGCTGCAATCACACTGAATCCAAGTCCTATCGAGGCACTCTTACTGTCAAACACAGTAACCATAGTTTCCATATCTTCTTCTTTTACTGCTTGCATTGCTGAATTTATGGTTCCACTTAATTTACCGGATATATGTATTGACAGGATATGGTCTTCGTCATTTTTGAGATCACTGTAAGTTTCACAAAACGTGCCTACTGATGGTTGAGAAGTACTAGGCATTATATTTTCATTGATTAATTTTTTGTAGAACTCATCTGAGGATAGATCAACGCCGTCTTTGTAGGTTTCTTCTCCAAATGAGACCGTCAGAGGTACAACGGTTATGTCTAGCTCTTTGACCATATCATCAGGTATATCAGCACCACTGTCGGTAACGATTTTTATAGCCATATATTTCTCCTTTAATTGTTTAGGTTGTCAGTTAGACCGGTTGATTGAAGACTTTAATTTCCAGTCTGGAATTAAAAGTTTGTCTGTATTTTCAAGGAACATTATTGACACCATACCCACTAGACTTGCTGCGACTGAGATTGCAAGTGCTATGCCGTAACCTTGTGTGATATCAAAAATCGCACCTCCTATCCAGCCACCTAGGGCCATTCCCAGACCTGCGCCAAGCATTTGGAATCCGTATGGGGAACCCTGAGGGGCATGTCCATAATAGATCCTATTCAATATTGGAAAGGCTCCACTTTCACCTCCATATCCTATCCCGAAAACCACTGCAAAGACATAAAACATCCATTGGTCATGAGTCCAATAAAGCATTATGACAGTTATGCCCTGCATAAAAAAGAAAATTGCCATTACTGTTCGTACGCCGAATTTCTCTGACAACACTGGTACAAGTAAGCGAGACGGGACGCTAATAGCTGACATGGCTGTTAATATAGCAGCGCCTTCAAGTATTGATAGACCTTGCATTACGGCAATAGGTATCAGATAGACTAGTATTATTGCGTGACCGACACAGCCAAGGAAGTGTATGGAACTCATGTTGTAGTAAGCTGCTGTTTTTTTCATGTGCCCTACAAAAATCTTATTCCTGGCTTGATCTACAACCAATTCCTCTTCTACTGGATCCTGGGGCAAAGTCCCATAAGCATCTGTGCCAATATCTGAAGGCGAATCTCTGTAAAAATATATGAGAATGACCATTATTACGCCGGAACCAATTGCCGTAGCCCAGAAAGTGCCCCTCCAGTCTAGGTGCAACATCATGTAACCCAAAAGTGGGGCAGATATTGCAGGACCAACTCCCCAGGCGGCCATCATGATTCCCATCCCCCAACCTAACTGCCGTTTGTACCAACGCATAACACCAGGCACAAGAGGCACGAGGAATATGGCCTGGGCTATCCCAAGTAGTAAACCAAAGGCTAAATAAAATTGCCACAGTTGATCAATAACTCCAGTGACAATCATGCCAAATACAAAAATGATTCCACCGATTGCGAGGGCCTTACGTGTTCCGTATTTATCAGCTATCCATCCAGCAACTGGAGAAAAAAGAGCAGAAACTATACTGTTGATCGCATATGCCAATGTAATGGAACCCTGACTCCATCCGAATGAATCACTCAGAGGATCTATAAATACTCCAAATGCCATTCGGATGGAAGCTCCAACCATTTGTACAATGGCCGCTATGGATACAATAACCCAAGCATAGTGCCAGTAGAATGTGCGAGGCTTGGCAGAGCTTTCCATAATCATATGATTGTTGGAGTGATCACCAGATCGGATTTCATCAATGTAGTGGGCACACTAAGAGTGCTGCTTTCTCCCAGTTGTATTTTTCAATTTCGCTAGGCCAATCGGAATCAATATTATTACTAAGTTTCAACCTTGATGGATCTCCTTTATATGAATGGCTATATGATTGCGCTCTTGACTCTACGTTACTGTAAGCCGCCCAACCACTAATGTAAATAAAACCAATAATACTAATAATTGACACAGTGACAAACTGGATAGGTAGGCCGATGATTCTTCCGTTTCTTAATGTATTCATGTCACACTTGAGCAATTTGTAGATATTGTTATGCCCGCCAGGTTGAACAATTATGTAATCTATATGGTATATCACCCTGTTGTTATTTGATGATAATCATACTCAGGAATAAACTACAAGTGATAGACTTGACCAACGATAAATTTAATCAACGAGCCAGTCGAGGATATTGTTGGATTTGTGGTAATTGTGGTGTGTGAATCTATACAGAGTGTTTTTTTCGCGCTCTGTCAACTTGAGTATTCTGCCCTTTTTTACGTTGTCTAACTGTTGACGACAGCTCTATTTTACGCATTCTCAGATTTTTAGGAGTAGCTTCAAGAAGTTCGTCATCAGATATGAAATCAAGAGACTCTTCTAGACTGAAAGTAAGAGGAGGACTCAATCGTTTGGTAATATCCGCCGTAGATGATCGCATGTTGGTAAGTTTTTTTTCTTTACAC
>CAZMZE010000008.1:0-4296 GCA_964570875.1 uncultured Dehalococcoidia bacterium | reverse complement strand
TTTCTATTCAAGGGTTTTGAATTACCCTCGGCCCACATAAGGCATCTTGGTAGCCATTATTGTAAGAGTCAATATGTTGGTGTCCAATGGAAGATTTGCCATATAAAGTATTGAACTAGCAACGTGTTCAACATCGAATCTAGGCTCCACTTCAACTTCGCCATGTGCTTGTAAAAGACCATTTTCCATTCGTTGTGTCATATCTGTAGCGGCATTGCCAATGTCTATTTGCCCGCAAGCAATATTATATTTACGACCGTCAAGAGCCGTTGCCTTAGTAAGTCCCGTCACGGCGTGTTTGGTTGCTGTGTACGGAGATGAATTAGGCCTAGGTGTATGAGCAGATATAGATCCGTTATTTATTATCCTTCCACCCATTGGATTTTGACTTTTCATCATTTTTATAGCTTCTTGTGTACATAAAAATGTGCCTGTTAAATTCGTACCTACTACATTGGACCAATCCTCAAAACTCAAGTCTTCCAACATTACTGCAGGTGCTCCGTGACCAGCGTTATTGAACAGCACATCCAATCTGCCAAATTTTTCCGACGTTTTAGTGAAAAGATTTTTCACCTGCTCTGGGTCTGATACATCGGTTGGTACAGACAAAGCTTGAGATCCATGATCTCCAGCTTCCTCTATCACTGTATCTAATGCCTCCGCCCTCCGGCCAGCTATGGTGACTGAATATCCATCTTTTAATAAAGCCAGTGCGGAGTATTTCCCTATTCCGGAACCACCTCCGGTAACAATCGCTACTTTACCATTAGAACTCATGATAATCTCCTTTACAATTTGGCATTTAGATTCAACTTAATGGCGAATATGGCTATCTTCTAATCTGTATTATGACTGATTTATACAACCTTCCGTTAAAATTCCAATTATCTCGCAGTAATGTTTCATTGTTCCATAAAAAATGGCACTCAGCGTGTATATCATTACCAACAAAACTTACATAAGATCATCATATAAATTAAGATGTATTCGATCAATCAAACATCATTCAAGTTACCATATCAAAATTTTCATATCGGAGCTATTCCATGAGTAATCCAGTGCGAATTGCCCACATAGGCATAAATTATCCGCATGGGATTGGTTACATCGAAAGCATGTTGCTAATGCCAGACGTTCAGATAGTAGCTCTCTACGACTCACAGCCGGTTACATCAATAGCTGAGTTGCCCACACCACTCCAGTCATTACCAGTTTACGACAACATAGACAAGCTTCTTGACGAACACAATCCTGAAGCAGTGGTTGTCACTCAACCAAACGACATAACTCCTTCAATTATAGTGAACGCAGCATCGAGAGGGATTCATGTATTTGCTGAAAAACCTTGCGCAAGAAATGCTGATGAATTCCTACCTGCAATTGAAGCAATTAGAACCAACGGCGTACAATTCTCAACAGGGTACACTCGCCGAGTCTCACCCGCTGGAATGGAAATAAAAAACATCATAGACCAAGGATTCCTCGGTCGTTTAGTTTCTATTGAGGCCAGTTGGATCACAACCAGTGTTCAATCACGTGGTACAAATCACCCAATGTTCAGCTTGAAGAGAAATGGTGGTGGCATATTACATTGGCTTGGATGCCATTGGCTTGACTTTATGAGATGGTCCACCTCTGCAGAAGTCAAGGAAGTAGCATCTATATTAGGTACCGTTAGTAATGAACCCATAGACGTAGAGGACACTGCTGCCCTTTCTATGAGGTTCGACAACGGAATGATTGGCACTCTAAACTGTTCTTATGTGATTGATCGTATGCCCCACCAACTTCTGTTCGGACTCCGAGGCACTGAAGGATGGCTCAACTGGGATTATATGAGTTCAAAAATACATTTGCGTCGTGCAAAACCAGATTGGTCCTCAGGATTAGACCAAACCCTTGTCTTTGACACAGACACTGTTGGCGGGTACGAAATGGGTGACGGCGTAGCTATCCTAAAACGTTTCATATCATCTTTCAGGGAAAACAGACCTCCTGCAATGTCAATCGAAGATGTACTAAGGGTCCTAGAAATTATAGACACAGCACATCAATCGTCTAATCTAGGACAAAGAGCAAACACAATCAAATCTTTCGTGTCAAATTGATAGAAAGGGTATCGAAATGACTAAATATAAAGCAGCTATAATAGGACTTTCTCCTATGGGAGCAGGTGCACTTCCTGAAGGAATACCGCATACAGGTATGGGCATAGAATGGTCTGAAGATTCAATAGCTGCGTCAGTATCACATGCATCTGCATTTGCCGTAACTCCAGACGTAACAGTTACCGCAGTATCTGAAATCAACCAACAATCCACTCATGCATTCTTAGAAAACTACGGTGATATGTGGCCAGGTGTCAAAACTTATTCTGACTATAAAGAAATGCTTCGAAAAGAGTCCATTGATTTGCTGGGAGTAGCTACACCAGACCATCTGCATGCACAAATCGTGATTGATGCAGTTGATGCGGGTGTATCCGGAATCCTTTGTGAGAAACCCCTATCAACTACATTATCAGACGCCGACCGTATGATAGAAGCATGTGAAAAAGCAGGTGTAGCAATAACTGTAGACCATTTCAGAAGATACCGGCCACACTGGAATCGAGCTTTCAGAGAATTATGGGCAGGTCCATTAGGAAATGTGAGGAGAATAATTGCCAGCTACGGTGGTCCAAGATCTATGCTTTTTAGAAACGGCTCACACATGATTGATGCTGTTTGCTGGTACGCCCAAAGCGAACCAGATTGGGTCATTGGCGTTCTAGACGAGGAACATGGCAACTACGGACCTAAATATATTGGTGACGGAGGCAAAAACCCTGATTTTGACCCCGGAGGAAGCGTATTAGTTCAATTCAAAAACGGTGTGAGAGCTTTCATAAATATTTCCAAAGGTACCAGTGCAGAGATGGAATTGGACATATTTACCGAGAAGGGCAGACTTAGGATCAATAACCAGTCAGCTGAGGTTTGGCATCCAATCAGCGAAGGTGTTCCTATCACATTAACTCACCGCACATTAGCTGTTCCAATGACACTCAGGACTGACACTCCTGCTGCAATTGCAGACTTAATCAATTCAATCGAAAATGGCACCAAAACCTGTTCTCCACCTGAGGAAGCACGAAAATCACTCGCCGTAATACTGGCTACTTTGCAATCTCAATCGATGGGTAATATTCCAATCAAGTTCCCTATTAAAGATCAAGAATAGTCAGACTTATAAGACTCCTGTCATATTATAGATGCCAAATTTGGTGATAATTAACCAATGCATGAGGTCTTATCTTGGATTTCTTGGCCTAATGCATTGTCTTTCATACGGTTTATATTTGACATCGAGGTGTGGAGTTTCTAACCTCACATGCCCAAGATAGCGAGATTCCATCAGCGCCTCCAGAGCACCAGTGACCAACAACGTTCTTTCCACAGGATATTGGGGAATCCCTTTTAAAAACATTTCCTGTATGTTCAATCCCAAATATCCAAATGAAAAATCCAACCCCCCATCAGTATTGAAATTTGTGACATCAACACGATCGCCTACTTTAGCTGCGTATCCCCATCCCTGGAGATGGCCAGGAAGGATTAAAGAAGCGGCGCGCAATCCATCAAGATATTCTAATATGAATACCGTAGGATTGGGGCAATTGTCAGTTCTGGAGCCTGCTTGCTTATCCGCGACAACGGCCTCTGCAGCATCTGCCAATTCAATTGACCAAAGTCCATCTTCTCCGGCTCTCCATACATCTTCGCCTTCTAAACACTGTACAGATGCAATGCCAGTTTCAGCACCAAACCTACGTTCAACCATACACTGTAGTGCCTCTAAACCATGAAATCCGTAAGAGTCTAATCCAGTCTTATATGAATTTATATATCCTATTTGCAAAGCCTCTACTATATTTGTATCTAGTTCATGTTCAATCTCAGGCTGACGCCTGATCACAGGTAGTGACGAACCAGCCATGAAGGGTATCTTCAGTTCCTTGGTCCGGTTATACATCCACACGGCATCATCCCAACTGTATGAGAGATGTTTATCATTAAAAACTGGTACTGATTTCCCAGAAGCAGAAAACACGCCACAAATTTGCTCAAACATATTCCTGCGAGGATATAGGCGTCTATCACGTTCATTGTGTGGATAATCCCCATGCTCTCCTATCAAGATGACTCCATCAACAGAGAGAGTCCCATCCTTCCAGTCATCTGCCGTTGGCCAATGATATTCACTACCTTTCTCGAGAGTCAGAGCTCCCCTAATACTCGGGAACACTTCTAT
>CAZMZE010000007.1:0-12177 GCA_964570875.1 uncultured Dehalococcoidia bacterium | reverse complement strand
TGAAAGATACAGTTCGTTACCTAGAAATGGACATGGACACTCCGCTCACGTATAACAACAGGCATTTACCACTATCGGTTTCCGATCCGTTTTGGGAAATGGATATGAATTTGTGTATTGTCTGTGCGAGGTGTGTACGAGTGTGCGATGAGGTTCGAGGAGACTACGCTTTAACACTCCAACAACGTTCAGGGAGGAGTTTGATAGGTACATCTCAAGGCAATTCCTTACTGGAATCCGGTTGTGAATTTTGTGGTTCTTGTATCGATGTCTGTCCAACCGGAGCATTGGTTGAAAGAAAGTACAAGTGGGACAAAGCTGAGAAAACCATTGACTCAGTTTGCCCTCTTTGCCCAGTAGGATGTGAAATCACTTTAGATGTTGACAAAAGGGATCGCCTTATCAGGTCAGTTGGAAAAACCGATAGCTCCGTCAATGCCGGTCAAATATGTTACAAGGGAAAGTTTGGATTAGACTTTGTCAACAGCAAGCAACGGTTAAAACGCCCGCTTGTGCGCCAAGACAATGATCTTGTCGGCAGCGACTGGGAAACAGCGATAGACACCGTCGCTAATAGTCTATCAAAGTACCTGAATGGTGGATTTTTTGCTATAGCTTCTCCCCAAGGCACCAATGAAGAGAATTACCTAGTACAAAAATTTGCTAGGACCGTTATGAATACGAATAATGTAGATATATCTTCAAACATTCGGTCAGAGCTTTTGCCACCTGTACGGCGTATGCTTGGTTACAATGGAGCTACTAACACAATTGAAGAGCTCTATAATTCCAAAGGATTTTTGATTGTTTCAAGTAATCTCACTGAAGAACAAAACGTCGTAGGGATACCAATCAAATCTGCAATTAATAATGGTGCAAAGGCGATCGTTATAGATCAGCGAGAGACCGAATTGACCAGACATGCAGACATATGGCTTCGTCCGATTCCAGGAAGCGAATATGCACTTTTGGGAGGAATGATCAGAACAATTATAGAAGAATCTATTGATGATCACGATTTTTTGGATGAAAATTGCACTGGTTTAGAAGAGTTGAAATATTCCCTTTGGAAGTTCGATTTACTACAAGTTGAAGCCCTTACAGGTATATCTCAAGCTGATATACGTGAGGCTGCTCGTTGCTTTGCAGCACTTGACACAGCTTCAATTATCTACGGGCTTGAAACAATATCGCCACATTTGAGAAGTGATTGCGTGACCGCATTGGTAAACCTTTCTCTGGTCACCGGTAACATCGGCAAAGAATCTACGGGACTCTATCCTTTGCATACTGGTGGAAATGATCAAGGATCAATCGATATGGGATGCGTACCTGACCTATTGCCGGGTCATTTTGACTTAACAGATACCAACGCTAAAGACCGATTGGAAAACCACTGGAATTCTACAATACCATCGGATGTTGGGATAAAAGTAACAGAATTAAAGAAACACATCGATAATGGAGATATTAAAGCATTGTTGGTTATTGGAGACAGTCCAAATTTCACCAACGGTGAACTGGGAAATTTGATTGAATCATTTAGTAAACTTGAATTTCTAGCTGTACATGCAACCTTTGCTAATCAGATAACTAACATAGCTGATGTAGTTTTACCATCTTCAACCTTTGCAGAGAAAGAAGGAACCTATACCAACATGGAGAGAAGAATCCAGCAGTTCTCTCCAGCATTATCAATCCGGAATATGGATCAACCAGATTGGTTAACAATTAGCCAATTAGCATCCAAGATGGGTTCGGACAATTTTTCATATAGTGATTCTAATGAAATCCTCAAAGAAATCACTCAGACAATTCCTATTTATGCAGGAGTTGTGAAAGACCGAATAGGTACGCAAGGGATCCAATGGCCATGCCTAGCACCTGATATGGCGGATACAAGGATATTATACGAAGGAGGATTCGACTCCACTAAAGCCAGCCTTGCCTTAATGGAACCTCCCCGTTTTGAGGAACCACTAGACTCAAACCAACCATTCTTCCTAGCACAAGGGAGAGTTTTAGCAAATCCAGAGCTTGACCTCAGCGTTGAGGTAAGGGACGGATTGAACGAAATACAAAAAGAAGAATTCATTGAAATACATCCAGATGATGCCTCTGAATTAGATATCTCCGAGGGAGATCAAATTGAAATAGTTTCTGACAGAGGAAAAGTACAGGGGACCGCGAAATTGATTGGTAAACAAAGATCGCTAGTTTGTTACACATCACTTTTCGGGGAGATGGTTAGATCCTTGGAACACTCAGAATATCCTGACCCTATGATGAAAGTTCCCACCCTTCCATTACTGCCCGCCTCAATAATAAAAGTTAGTTAATTGAACTATGAACAATCGAAGGGTGCGCCCTAAACTTTTAGAAACTAAAGTCCTTAAGAAAACAGAACTAACAGATGATTTAAAATTTATTTGGATTGAAAAGCCAGATGGATTTAGTTTTAAGCCTGGCCAATATTGTACAATCGGTAGAGATGGCGTGGAACGGGCTTATTCCATTGCATCAGCTCCTCATGAAGATGAATTGGAACTTTTTGTCGAATTAGTGCCACTTCCTGAAGGCGTTCTCACACCCAAATTATGGGAACTAGAACCTGGAGAGATCTTAACTATAAGGCCAAGAGCTAAAGGTATTTTCACCATGAACCCTGGTCTTTCTAATCAAGTATTGGTGGCTACCGTAACTGGCATAGTCCCATATATTAGCTTCATCCGAGACTATCTCCACACTAAGAAAGAAGGGCTTCGTTTCTTTATCCTTTATGGAGCCAGTTATGTGGATGAATTCGCATACGACAAGGAACTTTTATCGATATCAAATAATCACCCAGGAGTATTAACTTTCATCCCTACCATTAGTAGACCGAATGAAATAAGAAATGAAGGTTGGCCAGGAGAAGTTGGCAGGGTCAATACAATAATTGAAAAATATTTGAACGAACTAAATTTAACACCACAAAACACTTTGGTATATGCCTGCGGCCATCCTGGAATGATATCTGACGTAAAAAGCCGTCTCATTCCATCTGGTTTCAAAGTAGACGAAGAACGTTTTTGGAAAGAAGATTGATCCAAACAGACTTATTCAAAACATTTCTCCAGCAACTAACAGATTTATGTGCAGTGGACCCGATGCATCAAACATTTGTCATGTGATGTGGATGTGTTATCTCTAATACTGCTAACATAGGTTACTGCTATGACTACTCCGGCCAGAAAGCAATATCTGCGTATTAAAGCTGATCATAAAGAAGAAATTCTTCTGTTCCGTATGGGAGATTTTTACGAAACTTTTGATGACGATGCTAAATTACTTTCAAAAGAACTGGACATCGCACTCACATCAAGAGAAATGGGCAAGGGACAGCGTATCCCACTCGCAGGAATACCCTACCATTCTCTAGAACCCTATCTATCCAAATTAATCAAAAGAGGACACCGGGTGGCAATTTGTGAGCAAACCAGTGATCCAAAGCAAAGTAAAGGCATTGTTGATAGGGATGTTGTTCGAGTGGTAACCGCCGGTACGATCACAGAAGAGTCAATACTCAACCAAAATTCAAACAACTATCTCGCTGCAATCTATGTGGATGGAAATTCGGCCGGAATTTCACACGTTGATATCACGACAAGTGAGTTCTTTACAACTCAAGTCAGTCTCTCGCAACTCCCTATGGTTTTGGATAGCTTAAACCCTTCAGAAATTCTAATTAGTGAATCTGATAATTTTTTGCCTGAAATGCAAAGCGTTATGATTACCAAAATTAATGACGCCTCCTTCAATTTGGATGATACCAAAGACATTCTATTGAAACATTTCAATGTGTTGACATTGGAGGCTTTTGGCTGCGACGGCTTAGATTTGGCTTCTAGAACAGCCGGGGCAATCATTGACTATTTACAACACAATCAAAAACTTGCTTTAGCTCAACTATCGACTTTGTCAACCTATTCTACTGAAAATCATATGGTATTGGATCGCCAAACAAGTAGAAATTTAGAGTTGTTTGAAGGAGGCAGATGGGGAGGTGCAAAAAATTCTTTATTGGAAGTACTAGACCATACTCATACCCCAATGGGAGCAAGGTTGTTAAAGAGATGGCTCTCGCAGCCGTTACTATCAATCAAGCGCATTAAACAAAGACAAATGGGAGTATCTTGGTTTAAAAACAATGGAATCAAAAGAAATCTATTGATTCAAAAATTCACTGATGTCTCAGATATAGAAAGACTCATCAACAGGATTCGTGGCGGCTCTGCGAATCCTCGGGATCTAATCGGTCTTTCAATGAGTCTCTCTATAGCTCCTAGTATAAAAACAGCTATCGAACATTCGGACGATTCAACACAGCTTTCCTCTATTACCTCGCGCATCAAAACTAACCAAGACCCGATTGAATTGATCAAATCATCAATAGTAGAAAATCCACCCGTTTCAATTGGAACCGACCAAGTAATAAAATCTGGCTTCTCTCCGGAGCTAGATCAACTAAGAACTTCAGCAAAAACCGCACAACAATACATAGCTGAACTTGAACGTTCTGAGCGGGAACGTACCGGGATTAAGACATTAAAGATTGGATACAACCGCGTATTTGGTTATTACATAGAAATTACCAGACCACACTTGGGAGCAGTTCCCGAGGAATATATACGTCGCCAATCACTTGTCTCGGCCGAACGCTTCATAACTCCAGAGATGAAAGAACACGAATCTTTAATACTGAATGCTCAGGAACGAATAAGTGAAATAGAATCTTCACTTTTCAGGCAAGTCTGTCAACAATTGAGTGGTTTTTCCACGGAAATCATGGATACTGCAAAAGCATTAGCTCAGCTTGACGTGTTGTGCTCATTTGGTGAAATAGCGACAATCAATAGATACGAATGTCCCGACATCAATAATGGTAGCGTCATCGAAATTTCTGAAGGCAGGCATCCTATTGTTGAAAATAATGTCCCAAGTGGAGAATTTGTTCCAAATGAAACCAAATTAGACGAGACCAACAATCAATTGATTATTCTCACAGGGCCAAACATGTCAGGCAAATCTACTTACATAAGGCAAGTAGGATTGATGGTTTTAATGGCTCAAATAGGCAGTTTTATCCCTGCGAAAACAGCCAATATCGGAATTGTTGATCGCATTTACACTAGGATCGGTTTACAAGATGATCTATCAGTTGGTCAATCGACCTTCATGGTAGAAATGGTGGAAACAGCGTCTATAATTAATCAGGCTACTAATAAATCATTGATAATTCTTGATGAAATCGGTCGTGGAACTAGTACGTATGATGGCCTAGCAATCGCGAGAGCTACTGCTGAGTATATTCATAACAATCCAAACCTAGGTTGCAAGACTTTGTTTGCGACTCATTATCACGAGCTCACCGAACTAGCGGATACCCTCCCAAAAGCAAAAAATTACAACGTTCTTGTATCAGAAAACAAAGGAGATGTCATTTTCCTGAGAAAAATCGTAGAAGGGGGAGCGGATAAGAGTTACGGTATCCACGTCGCTAGAATGGCAGGTATTCCAAACACCATTGTTAACAGAGCCTGGGAGATTTTATTTGAATTAGAAAATATTGTGTCAAGTGGCCACAATAATAGATCACATCCTCAACATAAAGATAATCCTGCACACCACCAACTCGTTATGTTTGACCAGATTCCAACTATTGCCCAAGAATTGTTAGATTTGGACATTTCATCGCTAACACCTATGGAATCTATAAATATACTTTATTCACTTCAAAAAAAAATCAGTGAAACATAAATTCGAAAGGATACACGATGGCTGATATGTTTGCGATATGGGCTCAAGGAGATGGACTTACTCCCGCTTTCCCGGAAGATGAAAAAAAGACCAGAGAATACGTACAACATTGTGTCGATCACGGGGTAACTCGCCTTATACCGGGTGGCAATCCTCCCCTACTCGTCCAGATCGCTCACGAAAACGGATTGGAAGTAGATACCTACAGAGGTGTAAACACATATGGTCTCTACCAAGGATCTTACGAGATGTCTATGGAATATGTCCTTCCATACCTCGGCTCCCCAGAAGCAAGAGAAACTCTCGATAAGCACCGACCAATGCATGCGGTTCGTGAATATAATCTGAATATTCAAGATCCTTTCGCAATAGACAATCGTCATTTCTGGAACAAAACACAAGATGGAAGAATTGATCCCAACTACAACGAAAGAGTCAGTTTAAGTTTTGGGTTTGAAGAAGTACGACAGCACGAATCTAGCCTTTTTATCAACGCACACAAAGAATCACAAAGTGATGGAACTCAATTAGAATTCGTACTCATGAATATGGACGAGTTTGGAATTAATAATTACGGGTATGAAGATCCTATCGTTGAAACATTCAAAAACAAATATTCCAAAGATCCTTTTCAAATTTGTAACGACGATCCAGACTGGTTGCAACACAGGGCTGGGTACACAACACAATTTGTAAGAGACATTAGAAGACAGTTATCTATAGAGTCGCCCGGAGCAAGGTTAACATCTACACTGATAGCCAGAGACTTCAGTCAATACATCAAAGTCTTCCAGGACTGGCCTACATGGATTGACGAAAATTTAGTGGATGAATTTTATATATGGTTTAGAACAACCAATGATCTGGAAGAAGTAAAAAGACAAACTAAATATGCCGCTGATATAATAAACGGAAGAACTCCTTTCATTGTTGAATTATCTTGTTATCATCCTGGTAGTTTTCAAGAACCAGAGATTTTGGTAGAAGCAGCTAGGGTTGCTAGAGACAATGGCGCAGATGCTGTGGGGCTTTACCGGAGTCATGCCGTTGAGCAATTGAACCTTTGGAGCGCGGTAGAGAAAATGAGGAAAATCTGATCAATATGTTTGAATTTCACTACGCGTCTTCGAGTCTATTTTGACTGCAGAAATACATCGAAGTAAATGGCATTGTTGACGTCAGTTGACTTCGACTTTATATTTATTTGGGAAATTAATTTATGCCACAGGAGGCAAACCAGTTGAAACTCACAATCCTTTCAATAGCATTACTCCTTGTGATAACCGCATGTGGCGGGAGCGATGAGGATTCCTCAAAATCGGGTAGTAATGTCCGTAGTGCTCCAGCTATTAGTGCTCCAGCATTAGGTATCAGATCCGAAGATGGCGGCGCACCTGGCACAGAAGGAGCTATATGGACCAGGCAGTTTGGTACTGAACAAGATGACCAATCTGAGGGAATCGCAGTAGATAAAGATGGAAATATCTATATTTTAGGTACCACATCCGGAGAATTATCTGGGCAAACAGCTTTTGGTTATTCGGATGCATGGGTTAGGAAGTATGACTCTGATGGAAATGATCTATGGACCAATCAGTTTGGCTCCGAAGGAGCAGATGCTGCGTACTCTGGAGACACTGACGGTGAAGGTAATTTGTATGTAGTTGGAAGAACAGCAAAAACATTAACTAGTGCTGAATCCCTAGGTAGCTTTGACGCGTTTCTCAAAAAATACTCCCCTGATGGTAGTGAATTGTTCACAAAACAATTTGGTACCAGTGGTCGTGATCAAGCAATTGGCGTACAAGTATCAGACCAGGGATCCGTCTACGCCTTTGGAGAAACACGAGGAACAATTGAAGGACAATCATCTTTGGGTAAACAAGATGTCTTTTTGATCCAGTTCGACTCTGAAGGTCAAATAGGCTGGTCTAAACAACTTGGGAGTCCGGAAACTGATACCGCAGAGGATATCTTTGTGGGATCGGATGGTTCAATATATCTTGCAGGTACTACGCTTGGTGAAATGGATACTTCGCTAGGCAAAACCTCGACCGACAATGATGCCTACATTGTCAAATTCGACCCTGACGGAAACCAGAATTGGGTCCGCCAGTTCGGCAGTGGTGAAGCACAAAGTGATGCTGCATTTGCTGTGACCGCCGATCAAGATGGTAACGTAATAGTTGCAGGACGAACTTCGGGTGAACTACCTGAAAAATCAACATGGGGTAGTTTCGACGCATTTGTCCGTAAATACGATAGTAGTGGTACAGAAATATGGACCAAACAATTTGGTTCCGACCAAGGCTTACTTGATGATGATGATGCGTATGGATTGGCCACTGATTCATCAGGAAACATTTATGTCTCAGGGGCAACCATTGGCCATCTTCCAGGAATGACTTCCTTCCGACTCTCTGATGTCTGGATCAGAAAATACGATCCGGAAGGTTCAGAAGTATGGACATATCAATTTGGATCTGATGAGGCTGACGAAGGACTTGGAATCGCAGTGTCGGCAGATAGTGTATACGTCACTGGAAAGACATCAGGTATTCTGCCGGGGTTGCCTGAAACGACACTTTGTATAGATAAATTAGATCCGGCTGCAACCTGTAAGCTTAAAGATCCATTTCTACGTAAATACTCAATTGATTAGTTAGTACTTCAACACATGTTTTAGTCAACAGGCAACAAAAAGTCCTCAAAACTGTTGACTAAAACATGTGAACAGTGCAAACATATAGTCCCGGCGGGTCTTTGAACGTTAAACGTGACAAAATGACTAGCCAAACTTAAATTTAATTCGATTAAACTGGACAATACATGGTTAGGCAATTACCTGTCTGGGGCCCACCGCAATACCCCCTAGACCAATCAAAGTCATCTGTTGAAAAAATCGACCGAGAGTACGTAAAAAAATGCGTGGATTCGGGGGTCACAAAACTCATCCCTGGCGGTGGCTCTAAGAATTTAGTTGATGAAGCCCACGAGAACGGTCTCCTTGTCGAACCGTACAACGCATTCCCGGGGCATGGCGGATTAAATATCGAGTACCAGCAGTGGTCCACTATTTATCCGAGCCCAGGAATAGAGGCCCCAGAAAGCCGTCCATTGCTTGATAAACACAGGCCAATCTACGCTGGTCCGTTTGCAAGTTTAAAGATTTCTGAATTCGCCCAAAAGCATCCTGAATATTGGTCGCGTAAAAAAAATACGCCCGACGAGATGTTCCCTGGACAAATTCTTTGGCTAAGCCTGGCTCATGAAGCAGTCCGAGAGTATGAAATCCAAATATATCTTGATATGCTTGAAGAAACTGGCGGAGATGGAATTCAGGTTGAATTTGTCAGAGGAAATGAAGATGAACACGGAGTAGGCATATATGGCTACGAAGATAAAATGGTTAATGGGTTCATAAATAAATTTGGCAAAGACCCTCGCATTATAGGCAGTGATGACTCTGACTGGATTCAACACAGAGCTGATTACACTACTCTGTTTCTCAGTGAATTACAGCAAAAGATTAAAGCGAGTAATTCTGCAGCCGTAGTTTCAACCACTCTGATTGCGCAAGAACCAGATGAATATATAAAACTTTTCCACGACTGGCCATCATGGCTTGACCAAGGCCTTGTAGATGAATTCTACCTTTGGTTTAGAACCAACTCAGATCTTAATGATCTAGCTAAACATATGTCACATGTTGCAAATATCAATTCAGATAGAGTACCTTTGATTGCTGAACTCTCGTGCTATCATCCAGGTAGCTTCCAAGAATCCGATGCTTTGCTGGAGGCAGCTAAAGTGGCTTTGGATAACGGAGCTGATGCTGTGGGGGTATATCGAAGCCATGCTGTAGAACAGCTAAATCTGTGGAAAACTATTGAAAACATCTCAAAATTGTGAACTTGTTCCAAAATCAGTAATAACAATTGTTAAACAGAAAGAACATATAACAGGGGAAACCATTGACAAGATATGTGATTAGGAGATCAATCCAAGCGGTGATAGTGATGTTTGGGGTAATGACCATCACATTTTTCCTTATTCGACTTTCAGGAGATCCCGCTGCTTATTTTGTTGACATCGACCTAGAATGGGACGAAGACAGGATTGAACTGGAACTGGATTATGCGAGGAAAAGACTTGGGTTCGACCAGCCTTTACCTATCCAATACGTATCGTTCTTGTGGAGATCGGTCCAACTGGATTTCAGAGATTCTTTCAGATACCAGGCTCCCACTAGAGAGGTTGTATTTGAAAGACTGCCAAGAACAATAAATTTAGGTATTGCCCAGTATATATTCGCGCTTGTCACAGGACTGCCGCTTGGGGTACTGGCAGCTCTTAAAAGAGGCTCACTATTTGATACTGCTGCAACGTCCATATCGGTCGTCGGTTACGTGATACCCAACTTCTGGTTGGGAATACTTTTAATAATATTGTTTGCAGTTATTTTAGGATGGCTGCCTAGCTCAGGCTATGACAGTTGGAAACATTACATATTGCCAACCATCACAGGTGGAACTACTACTACAGCAGTCCTTGCAAGGTATGCACGCTCAGGAATGCTTGAGGTGTTGGCACAAGACTATATAAGAACAGCCAGATCAAAGGGATTGAGCGAACGTGTAGTAATACTTAGACATGCGTTCAGAAACGGCATGATTACCTTAATTACAATCACCGTCCCGGCTATCGCGGGAATATTGGGTGGATCTATAGTGATCGAAAACGTATTTGCGTGGCCTGGAATCGGCCAGTTGTTTGTAGCATCTATGGGAGTCAGAGACTACCCCGTGGTGTTTATGCTAACCATCCTTCTAGGCACTATTAGCGTATTTTTGTACCTAGTTTTAGATCTAACATATGCATGGGCAGACCCAAGAATTCGATTTGGATAAAACACGTGGCAGCCATTAAGGCGGAGGCAATAAAATAGTTACTAGCAAGCGTACCACCCTTTCTCAACGGGAACTGGAATGGACCGGAGAATTAACGTTCTGGGAAACCGTGCTTAAACACCGCTTAGGAATTGTCGGTGGTGGAATGTTTTTTGGATTCTGCATATTGGCAATTATAGGGCCATGGATTGTTCCCGCTGATTACAACACTATCAACTTAGACCATCGCCATGCGTCTCCATCATGGATGGACCAAGACAACGGAATGGGTTTATTGGGTACAGATGGTATTGGAAGAGACATATTCACTGGAATTATTCTCGGAGCGAGAATTTCCATGTTTATTGGCATAACCGTGACTCTTATGAACGTTATATTAGCTACGGGCCCTGGTTTGGTCGCTGCTTATTATGGTGGTTGGGTTGATGATGTGATCATGCGAATTTCTGATATGAATGCAGCACTACCTCCATTGGTGCTGTTACTTGCGGTGATGGCTTTTCTTGGTCAAGGGGTAATGAACCTTATAATCTTCTTTGGAATCAGTGCCGCCCTATCGGCGGGGAGAGTTACACGAGGCGAGGTATTCCGTGCCAAAAACATGGAATATGTCATGGCTGCAAAAGCAATCGGATGTAAAGATATCCGAATAATGATCAGGCATATATTCCCAAATGTTACAGCTCCTTTGATCATTGGCCTAACCCTTGGATTTGGTGGCATTATCCTAGCAGAAGCAGGATTGAGTTACCTTGGATTCGGAGCTAATCCGGATGAACCATCGTGGGGTAGGATGCTATCTGATGCGAGGGAAAGCATAACTTTCGCCTGGGCTCCATCTATAGCACCTGGAGTTGCCATTGTGTTGGTCGTTTTGGCAGGAAACTTGTTTGGTGACTGGTTGCGGGACACCCTTGATCCCAGATTACGGGGAAGGCGTTAGTCAAAATTCGCGATGAGGCCAATTCACCTAATCATGCTATTAGCTTTAGTGTGTTTTTGGGGTTGTGGCAGCCAAACTGACAATATTGCCCAGCCTCCACCAGTTCCGATGAATGCTGAAATATGCATTGAGGGTAACGGAAAAGACTCCAAGCTGTTCATACGAAATCTTAACACCTACGCATGGGATGGTGAAATAGATTTCATTTTGGAAAAAGGAGGATTGGAATACAGGCTTCTAGGTGTCGGTCGATGGTCCAGATCAGGTAAAGCTAAACCTACCCTTTGGAATCCGGAAGCAACTCAGCCTTCCGCTCCTTTCTCCGATAGTGGAGATTTCGTATGGAAAGATCCTCAATGGGGAATTGATTACAACCGTGGTCCAGAAGTAACCCGGCTCAGTTTTTTTACTGGATTAACAGGTGCTTCAATTAAAATCAATGGAACATACACCGCTGGTTGGCACACCGAGTCAGTGGGCCAGTGTTGATCAACTGAAGTAGATGAACATTGATTCATCAGCCCA
>CAZMZE010000006.1:0-18919 GCA_964570875.1 uncultured Dehalococcoidia bacterium | reverse complement strand
CTCGCTTTTTGAAGAATGGGCACTGCGTGAGTTCTCTTGGTAACAAGCCCCTTTTAATTACAAAAGTCTGTCATGGGTATCTTGCTTGTATTTATAAGAACGGCTAAGCCATACCCCCCTCCAACGACCTCAGACCAGCACACACTCTATCTATCTACTGAACTACCAACCGCACACTTAATACCTGTTACACGCCATCTATGAGCCTCTACAACGCATTACAAATAGCTCATTACCAATAGCAATAGCCCATCACCTGTAACACTTTACATATATAGACCAGCGCATGTATCTCTATAACCAACGTAGCGTGATGCAGGGATAGACGACTAAGCGTGTATTGAGTAGATCAGTAGAGGAGAAATACTACCTAGAAATCCCCCCGAAAATCGACCATTGATGACATGACTGATGACATGGAGCATGAATGGGGTAGGGGCTTATCAGGCTAACTCCACGGTTTCGTATCTGAAACCGTGGAGGCGACGGGGAGATTCGAACTCCCGAATAGAGGTTTTGCAGACCCCCGCCTTAGACCGCTTGGCTACGTCGCCTCAGAGGTTGTTTGTGGTGCCGAGGAGGAGACTCGAACTCCTACAGCCTATACGGCCACAGCGCCCTCAACGCTGCGTGTCTACCAATTCCACCACCTCGGCGCTTTAAAAAGCTGAGGAGCCATAGGCTGAAGAAGCCCCACAACACTTCAATTATAGTCAGACTAATGTCTTGGTGTCCATGGTGTAATGGTTTTTGTTGCTTTATACAGGATATTAACTAATTCGTGCTTTTTACTATTGGTTTTACCTGGCGAATATTCTTGGCCTGGGTTAAGCTCACATTTAACGATTTATGGTTGGGATTCATTGAGGAGAGTTGCTGTAGGCCCCTAACTGTGTCACTGGCGGTTCTTGCTTTATCAGAGTTGTTTATTCGGAGTTTGAATAGCCAGTATGTGAATTCCTTGTTCTCATAGAGCGTCAACTGACTTTTGTGCCTTGTGCCTACTTGAGTCCTGAATTTTTCTAGAAGTTTTTTCAATGGACTACCATAAAGTCTCAGATAAACATCGTCAGATACGTCAACTTTATATAATTTCCCGTTGCTCATCAGTTGCTTGAATAGTTCATTTTCTACAGAGAGTTGTAGGGCTTCTTCAACAGTCACTCCGTAGAAATAGTTCATATAAGCGCTGTATTTTTGCCCGCCGAGTATTTGTTTGAATTTAGATTGTTTAAAAGTTTTGGGAAGATGTCCGTAGAAAATCAGGTCTTTAATGTTTTGACTGTCTACCAAATCTTTAATTTCTAAACATAGTCTCTCTGCTAAAAGCAACCAATCTAATGCTTCACCTGCTATTAGATAACGGTATTTCCTTTTCCTTACTGTACTTTCTGGATTAGGCCAAATGGCGATAGCTTTAAGAAGCGCCTCCTCCCAATCATCTCCGAGGGAGATCTGGACTCTCATTCCGTGTATGATTTCTTGAGAATGAACTGATTCCTGATCTTTATGATTAATTTGGTTAGAGGTCATAATTCCATTGAAAATCATTCATGTTTTGGATATTTAAATACTGTCATGATCTACATTTTCTCAAATAAAATCAAATTTCCTAAGACAATAAATTTGATATTTTGATAACGGTAAATACCTTATGAAAATCATTAATGATTCCGTAAGTAAGTGATGGGCTGGATAATGCAGTGTTTGAAAGAAAACTATTTGTTAATATCTAGGATTAGGACCCGTGGCATTTTTTGAATTTCTTACCGCTTCCGCATGGGCAAATTTCATTTCTACCAGTTTTACTAGAACCTGTAGAAACGGTCTCCTTTTGGCGCCCGACTTTGGAAATCATGGTGTCTTTTGTGACGGATCTTTTAGGTTTGCTATTTTGGCCGTTACGGCTTGGAGTAGCCCCTATGTGGAAAATTGAACGAACTATATCATTTTGAATACGTTGTCTCAGATCTTGGAAGCGTTGGTGCCCTTCTCGTTTGTACATGACTAACGGATCCCTTTGGCCGTATGCGTGCAGACCGATTCCTTGCCTGAGAGATTCCATTGATGTTAGATGCTGAACCCATGCAGTATCAGTTACTTGTAAAATTATCTGACGCTCGGCTTGTCTCATAATATCTTCAGTAATTTTTGTTTCCATGACTTGATACAATTCGCTAGAATAGTCAATCAATCCAGATTCAAGATCTTCGGTGTCTAGTTGTAATATTCTGTCAGGATCAGAAAAATCCTGATGTGGAGGCATGATAGCTAATAGTTCTTGTATAAGAGAATCTACGTGCCAATTTTCTCTTACGTTGTCGCTAGTGTATTCATTGACTATTCTTGAAAGCTCAGTTTCTATCATCGATTGAATGTTGGATTTCAAGTCGGTTTCGGATAGAACTTTTTCCCGTTCACCATATATTACGTCCCTGTGAGTATTTACCACATCGTCGTATTCAACCAAATGCTTTCGAATGTCGAAGTGGTAAGCTTCTACTTTAACTTGAGCTCCTTCAATAGCACGTCCAATCATCTTGTTTTCTATTGGAGTGTCTTCGTCTAGACCCGCCCATTCCATTACAGATGCAATTCTGTCTCCGCCGAAACGCCTCATAAGTTCATCGTCTAGAGCTACGTAAAAGCGTGATTCACCGGGGTCGCCTTGGCGCCCTGCTCGCCCCCGTAGTTGATTATCTATTCGTCTTGCCTCATGGCGTTCTGTACCTAAAATAAATAATCCACCTTGATCGATGACCGTTTTTTGGTCATCAATCCATTGTTTTTCCTCCAGTTCAAGTGACTCCGAGTTTCCGCCCAACACAATGTCAGTTCCTCGGCCAGCCATGTTGGTGGCTACTGTGATAGAACCTGGTCTACCAGCTTGAGCCACAACTAGAGCTTCACGCTCATGTTGTTTCGCGTTGAGTATTTCATGGGGAAGTCCTTTACGCCTAAGCATGGCCGACAATTCTTCAGACTTGTCGATGTCCGTTGTACCTACTAGGACAGGCTGTCCGGACTTATGCCGGGATTCAATCTCAGAAATTACTGCATTCAATTTTGCTTTTTGATCCTTGAATACCAAATCAGGGTGATCAACTCTGACCATCGGCTTGTTCGTTGGGATCGCTACAACTTCAAGTTTGTATATCTTGTGGAATTCTTCAGCTTCTGTTTCTGCTGTACCGGTCATGCCTGATAACTTGCTATACAATCGAAAGTAATTTTGTAGAGTGATTGTTGCGTAAGTAATACTCTCACGTTGTATTCTGACACTTTCCTTGGCTTCCAGTGCTTGATGAAGTCCATCTGAATATCTTCTGCCCTGCATCAATCTCCCGGTGAATTCATCGACAATTATCACCTCGCCATTTCTAACAACGTATTCTTGATCTTTGGTGAAAATTGCCTTGGCCTTTAAGGCATTTTCTATTAAGTGCACTGTTTCAAAATTGGAAGGAGCGTACAGATTCTCTAGTCTTAAAATCGACTCTATCTTTGTAATGCCCTCAGATGTAAGGGAAACAGCTTTGTGCTTTTCTTCGATGGTGTAGTCGACGTCTAGTTCCAGATTCGGCACTAATTTAGCGAATTTCTGATATTCGGAAGGAGGCTTTTCACCAGGTCCACTAATTATTAGAGGTGTTCTGGCCTCATCAATAAGAATGTTGTCTACTTCATCGACAATAGCATGATTTAGTTCCCTCTGTACCCTTTGTGATTTATCGATTACCATGTTGTCCCGTAGATAATCAAAACCGAATTCGTTATTTGTACCGTAAGTTATATCAGCCCCATATGCTTCACTTCGGCTAACTTTGCTGAGTTTTTCCATCCCTGTGGCAGGATTTATTGGAGAGGGATCGTAAATATAAGCGGATTCGTGTTGAAGGACTCCTACGGATAGTCCTAATTTGTGGTAAACGGATCCCATCCATTGTGCATCTCTGCGCGCGAGATAATCGTTTACAGTGACCACGTGTACACCGAGGCCTGTTAGAGCGTTTAGATATGCGGGTAATGTAGCGACAAGAGTCTTTCCTTCACCAGTCCTCATCTCAGCTATTTGGCCTTGATGCAGCACTAGGCCGCCAATTAGCTGGACGTCGAAATGGCGTTGTCCGAGCGTTCTTTTCGCAGATTCTCTTACAACTGCAAAAGCTTCGTGTATGAGTTCATCAAGGTCAATACCTGACTCAATGCGTTGTCGAAATTCCCCAGACATTGCACCAAGTTCATCATCAGATAAATGCGAGTAGCCAGTTTCGAGGGCATTGATATCCTCGATATCGGGCTGCATTTTACGGATCACTCGCTCATCTGATCCGCCGAGTATTTTTACTAGAGATTTAAACATCTCTCGTTGGATTACTCCCGATTTCAGCTCTGTTTCCTACGAGAGAAACTAGGGCACTATTGTTCGAACATAGCTCCTACCGACAGGCCACTATGTATACGATGGATAGCTTCACCAAGTATTGAAGCAACAGTCACGATACTGGTTTTTGTTCCTTTTGATTCCTTGGACAATGGCAATGTGTCAGTTACTACAACCTCTTTTATAGCACTTTGTTCAATGGCTTCTGCAGCTGCTCCAGCGTATACAGGGTGAGTTGCTGCACAGTAGATATCCTTTGCTCCATGTTCAATCAGGGCCGAGGCTGTTGCCGCTACTGTCCCCCCAGTACCAATTTCGTCATCAACGATCAGGGCATTTTTCCCTTCCACATTACCTATCAAATTTACAGCTTCCACCTTGTCATTGTTACCTATACGCATTTTCTCAACTATTGCTATAGGCGCATCTAGTACCCGGGCGGTGTCTCTTGCGTGTTTGCCTCCGCCTACATCTGTGGCCGTTATCACTAAGTCTGGTATATTTCTGTCCCTAAAGTGCTTTGCGAGCAATCCTACGGCTGAAAGTTCATCCAGTGGTATGTTGAAGAAGCCTTGGATCTGCCCTGCGTGCAGGTCAACAGTCAATACTCTATCGGCCCCAGAGACCTCAAATAGGTTTGCGACCAAACGGGCCGTTATTGGCACTCTGGGCTGGTCTTTTTTGTCACTTCGGCCATAACCATAATAGGGCACTACTGCCGTAACTCGCCCAGCGGAAGCTCTTTTTGCTGCGTCGATCATTATCAAGAGCTCCATTAAATTGTCATTAACAGGAGCTGCGATTGGCTGTATTAGAAATACGTCTCGTTCACGAATGTTTTCGTTGATTCTTACGAAAGTGTTGTCATTGCTGAATTTAAATGCTTCTAATTTGCCGATAGTAATTCCAAGATAGGAGCATACGTCTGCTGCAAGAGATGGGTGAGCGTTACCCGAAAAGATTTTTAAGTCTTCAAACAGGGCCATTAAGTAATGTCGTACCTTCCTATCCGATTTTCATCAGGATTTGTATAAAAGAGACGGTTGGTTGACCATCTTCAGTGCTGGGTATTATATCATGATCGGAACAATTTCTTGACCGTGGTGTGGTTGCCCCTTATGCTGACTTTAATTTGATTATGGGCTTGATTCTACTGCAGGAGGCACAACGGAATGCATATCAGCAAAACGGGAGTCATAGGGGCAGGATGGTGGGCCACACAGCACCACATTCCAAGCCTTAGAACTTACGAAAAAACAAATTTGATAGGCATAGCCGATCCAAATCAGGATAAGTTGGATGCTGCAGCATCATATTATGAAATTGACCAGACATTTCAAGACTATAGGGAACTTCTCGGGAAAGTAGATGGTGTGGTCATTGCGGTGCCTCATGCCTATCATTATGAAATAGCTAAAGATGCTTTGGATGCGGGAGTCCATGTTCTAGTTGAAAAGCCTATGGTGTTGACTTCAGAGCATGCATGGGATCTTGTTGAACGTGCAAATAAGCAAAATGTTGAGCTTATGGTTGGGACCACATTCCAGTTCACTCCACAAGCTCAAAGAGTTAGAGAAATTGTCCAATCAGGCAAGATAGGTAACTTGATACATGTATCAGGGTTGTTTGCCTCAATGGTAGAGTCGTTTTTAAGGAGCCGACCACAGGATTATGGAGTGATGTTTGATTATCCCGTAACCGGTCCGGAGCTTGATTCTTACTCAGACCCCAAAATTTCTGGGGGAGGTCAAGGTCAAACTCAACTTTCACATGCGATGGGGATGGTTTTATGGGTGACCGGCCGGCATGTGGTGGAGACTTTTGCATATATGGAGAATTTTGATCTCCAAGTGGATTTGGTAGATGCGATAAGTTACCGGTTAGATAATGGAGCGGTTGGAACTATGGCCGCTACCGGTAGTGTAGGGATGAATCAAGATCAAAATCAAGAATTCCGTTACTACGGCACCGAAGGGCAGGTCAGACAAGATTTGATCCATGGAAGAGCTGATGCCATGTTTAACGATGGAACCTCGGAAGTGATAGCAAATCTTGAAGGAGATCAAATTTACCCTGCTGATTTACCGTCAAGGGTTTTGGCTGATTTAACTGTTGGAATTGGGGAAAATCTTGCACCTGGAGCCATCGCTGCTCGCACAGTCGAATTCTTAGAAGCATCCTACAAATCTGCATCTATGAGGATGCCTGTACAAATCAAAAATCTTTACGGGGGTGAGTGATATGGAACGAGCTGGGTTTTTGCTGAAAGTTAGACAAGATAAAATTGATGAATATAAAGAAAAGCACAAGGAAGTTTGGCCAGATATGCTTGAAGCATTGAGTAGGAATGGGTGGAAAAACTATTCTTTGTTTTTAGCAGATGACGGGCAGTTGTTTGGATATGTTGAGGCTGAAGATACGATCAAAAAGAGCCTTGATGGGATGGCCAATGAAGACGTGAATATGCGATGGCAGGAATTCATGAAAGAGTATTTTGAACATCTGTCAGGGCGTCCAGACGAGTCTATGGTCCAGCTAGAACACGTGTTTTTCCTAGAATAAGATAATACAGTTCTAGCGAGTCTGAAGTCACCATTGAGGCAAAAACTATATAAGCCAATTCTTGATAGCAAGACCGGATTCGTATTTTGGTTGCTACTTTTTATATGCGGTACAGTTTTTCAGCGTTGGCTGAGAACATGGCTATCTGTTCGGACTCACTGAATTCAGAGATGATCTCGGTATACGCGTTTATCACGGTGTTGTAGTCGCTGAACAGTTTGTCAACTGGCCAATTTGTCGCGAACACGCAGCGGTCAGGGCCGAAAGCTTCTATACAACTTAATACCCAGGGTCTTATGCTGTCTATGGTCCATTGTTGGTCTGCCATACCCAGACCCGAAATTTTGCAAATTACATTTTCAGCTTCAGCGAGTGTAGACAACTCATTTTTCCAGTTTTGGAAATAGTCGTCTGTTCTGGATGTTGGGAATCCGCAATGATCAAGCACGCATGTAATATTGGGGTATTTTTTTGCGAGATTCTTCAATTTATCCATATTTTCCCAAGCTACGTCCACACTGGCAATGAGATTGAATTTTTCTAGAAGTGCATAACCTCTGTGAAATATAGGGTCCATCAAATAGTCTCCATCAGAAAAATCTCTAATCCCCTTGACCTTTGGATGTTCCAAATGTCGTTCAAGTTCTTTTTCTACATTAGGGTCTTTGAGATTGCTGTAAGCTACTATGGCGTTAGGGAAACCGGTACGATCCGCTAAGCCTTGCAGCCAGGCAGATTCGTTAACTGGATCTGAAATACCTATTGCTGCTTGGACGTGTATGGCTTTGGTCACGTTGGAATTGCTGATGTCCGATAAAAAATTTTCGAT
The DNA here is from genome assembly GCA_964570875.1 of uncultured Dehalococcoidia bacterium. Classification (GTDB taxonomy): domain Bacteria; phylum Chloroflexota; class Dehalococcoidia; order Lucifugimonadales; family CATQGZ01; genus CAZMZE01. The sequence goes on along the minus strand of CAZMZE010000006.1, from coordinate 11,144 downwards.
CAAGTAATTGGATCCCTTTAAACGGTCCCAAGCATCTCCAATCACAGGGTGCCCGTAATCTTCTTCAAATATTTCGTAATACAGATTTGGGTCGTCTAGGTCCCACAAATGAAAATGAGTGTCTACGAAATCTAATTTATTCATATTGCTTTCCTCTTAACATGGTATTGATTGAGAGAATGGAGCGATTATACTTACGGCTGGTGCGTACGGCAAGGTAAATGGATTTTTTATGATCTTTCCAAACGATTTTGATCTAGTTAACAAAGTGATTGTATTAGGAGAAGTGGATAATGGGTAAATTCAAAATTGGTTTAACCAGAGATGTTTTAGGTGACAGCGGCAAATTGCCGGTGGATGATATAGGTCTTTCTACCCTTGATGGGCGTGAAGACATCCAATGGGAATATTTGGAAGAGGACAACAAGGTTCTTACTGCAGAACAAGTCGATGAATATGATGCACTGTTGGTATTTGGTAGCCGAGTTGAGAAAAGTACCTTGGAAGGCAATAACCCTCCGGCTTTGATAGTTAGATTCGGAGTTGGATATGACACTGTAGATGTAGATGCTTGTACTCAAAAGGGAATAGCTCTTGCCATAACTCCAGAAGGAGTGAGACGCCCGATGGCTTCTACGTATGTTGCATTTATTCTTGCGCTTGGACACAAGATGATGTGGAAGGATCAGATTACAAGAACTGGCAGGTGGGATTTAAAAAATGAACAAATTGGTGTTGGTCTCAAGGGTAGAGTTCTAGGTTTGGTTGGGATGGGAAATATTGGCAGCGAAGTTTTCAATCTTATTAGACCATTTGAAATGGAACATATAGCATATGATCCTTATATGAATCATGATCAGGCAGTGCAGTTGGGAGTGAATTTGGTCGAATTGGACACCGTGATGGGCGAGGCAGATTTTGTGTGCATTTGTTGTATGTTAAATGATGAAACACACCATTTGATCGATTCGAATAAACTTGCATTGATGAAAAATAGTGCATTTTTAATAAACGCTGCAAGGGGGCCTATAGTAGATCAGTCTGCTCTAACGGAAGTGCTTAGAGAAAAACGAATACAAGGAGCTGCTCTAGACGTATTTGACCCGGAACCCACCGATCCCAATGACCCAATTCTATCGCTGGATAATGTGATTCTTACCCCGCATACAATGGGAATGACAGATCAAAGCTATTCCGGAATGGGTAAAAGTGCATTTAGTAAAATTCTGGATGTAGCTTCCGGAAAGGTGCCTTCCAATGTTGTGAATCCAATTGTACTGAGCGATTCTAGGTTTAAACAAAAATTGGAAAATTATCGAGCCAGTATTTCAAACTAAGTCCATTTGCAAACCTGTAAACTTTGTAGACGACTCTATCTGAGGTTTTGATAGATTTCCTATGAACATAGTGACTTTCGGGGAAACAATGGTTCAATACAACGCCAAATATAATGGTCCGTATCGTATTGACGGTGATTATCTTGAAGATTGTGCGGGTGCAGAATCTAATTTCGCACTTGATTTATGTAGGCTAGGAATTGACGACATCAGTGCGAAGTGGGTGAGTAGGCTTGGTGATGACAGTGCAGGTCAGTTTATATTAGACACGCTTCTGGATGAAATCACAGTAATTGCACCAAAGTGCTTAGGTGAACGTACTGGTGTTTCATATCTTAATCACCTTGACAATGACCAACACACAAAGACCTATCAACGTAAGGGCAGTGCAGCTTCGAAGTTAACTTTCCAAGAGATACAATCGCATCTTAGAGGTACGGATTTATTGCATGTAACCGGTATCACACCAGCTTTAAGTGATCAATGCAGAGACAGTACATTACGGGCCCTCCAACATGCCCAGTCAATCTCTCTACCAGTGAGCTTTGACCTGAATTTCAGGGAACAACTTTGGGATAAAATTGATGATGCGATTAGGGTTTTCGACACAATGATCAGGACATCAACGATTTTTAAATTGGGGTACGATGAAGCTGAAGCTGTATGGGGTAAAGGATGGACACCATCACAATATATTAGGCATTTCCAAAAGATTAATAGCGGGATTGTCATATTAACCATGGGAGCAGAAGGGGCAATTGTATTTGACGGAGAATCTATGATTTCACATAGCGGATTTGAAGTTAAAGTGATTGATCCTGTTGGTGCAGGGGATGCATTTGTTGCCGGATTTATTGCTGGCATTATCCGTAGGTATACACCGAGACAATTTATGGAAATAGATAAGACAGAAAGATATTTAATACTGGAAGAAGCTATCAAAATTGCTAATGTCTGCGGAGCGATTACCTGTACAAAGAGAGGGGATACCTCAGCAATGCCGACAATGTCTGAAGTGGAACAGTTTGTATTGGTACCTAAGTGTTGATATATTGCTGATTTTGAAATCTCACAAGAGTACAGTCAAAAACGAAGCTGTCTTGATATGACTTTTGGGTTAGCAATTTACAGTTCCCTGTATCCGGACGGGCCAAGAATGGAAGTTTTGCCGTCCGATCTTAAATAAAAATATCTTCCCTGTTTTGTAGATTGTTGGACCCATTCTGGCAGATTGCCTATTGATTCACTGATCAACGACCCGATTTTTTCCACTCCAATTGAATCCCAAATCTCGAAAGGACCTAGTTCCCATCCAAATCCCCATTTCATGGCGTTATCGATGCCGGAGATATCATTGGTGGTTTCCCCAACCTTATTTGCTGAGTACCACAAAGTTTCCAAAACGACCTGTTTCGCAAATTGAGCCGAAGGATCATCAGAATTCAGAACTGATGAAATTTTGGTGACAGTGCTATCTTGTTGTTTTGTCGAAGTTAGAAATGCTGAATTTAATTTGCTTGTGGGTACATATTCCATGTGTGATTTATCTAGGCAAAGAATCTGTTTCTGACCATTTCCATCTTCAATTTTTTTGAAAAACCCCTGTCCACATTTTTGTCCAATCATGCCTGAATCAATCATGTTAAAAATATATTCCGGTAACTTGAAAGCCTGTTTCTCCCAAACATTTGCTACGTTTTCGATGATGTTTTGGCAAATGTTTTGGAATATGTCGAGGCCAATCAAATCTAATGTGCGAAAAGTAGCGCTTTTGGGTCTGCCAATTAGTGGGCCAGTCACCAAATCAGCTTGGTCGAAACCGAAATCAAAACGATCAATTGCTTTTATCGCAGACAATAAACCGTAGCAACCAATCCTATTAGCCACAAATCCGGGAACGTCGTTAGCGAATACGATTCCTCGATTAAGGGAATTTTCACAAAACGATTTTATTTCAGAGACTACTTGTTTATCAGTGTATTTTGAGGGAATTAATTCTAAAAGTTTTAAATGTTTTGGAGGATTAAAAAAATGCGTACCCAAAAATCTGGAACGTTGGTTTCTGGGAAGTGAATAGACGAGATTATCAATAGACAATCCAGACGTATTAGTGGAGATGATTGCTTGACTGTTGAGATGAGGTGAAACTTTCTTCCACAAATCAATTTTTGTGGTTAAATCTTCAGAGACAGCTTCTATCACCCAGTTGGCCTGTGACAATTTCTCAAGATGTTCGTCGTAGTTTAGTGGTGAGATTAGATTGACTACAGAAGATTCAGAAGCCAGCGAGGGATTGAGGTCAAAAAGGCGAGAGATATTATCTTGAGCCAAAGAGTCTAAGCCATTTTCTGATTTGATGTCGAATAAAAGGCAAGGAAACCCATGACTGGCCAATAAAACTGCTATTTGAGATCCCATGGTTCCGGAACCGAGTACTGCTATTTTCTGGAACAAAATTTCTCCTATTAATTGATAGTGAGAATATCTACGATATTGTCTCAGATATCAAATTTACAGAACATAAACCAAATAATGCAACTAACTGAGTTTGATTTAGGACGAATTAAATTTGCTGTGGCGCCGGTGGATATAAGTGTTCAAGGCGTACATTGCAAACGACAAAACAATAAGGCCTAATAAGTTTATTGATGGTATAGCTACAAATGATGGAGTGGATATCACATCAATAGTTATAGAATCCGACCCGGTGGCACCATCATCATCAGTGACTTTTATGACTACATCGTAGCTGCCTGAGTCCCGATAGATATGGTTGGCAGTGATTGTTTTTGTGGTGTGGTCGATTGAAGCATTTGATGAAAAACCATCACCCCAGTCTATGGTTGCTGCATGGTCGGTAGATAATCCTGGATCGCTGAAAGTGGCAGCCTGAATCACATTGTGGGAGCCTGAATATATATCTGATCCATATCCTGCATCAACGACTGGTATTCCATTTTCAACTGTTACAATCACTGTCTTTAGAACTTCATTTCCAACTAATTCCGTTAAAGCAATCTTTGCTTCATATACACCGCGAGAGTTGTAATTATGGGTGCTGTTAATTGTCCCTGAGATACCATCGCGAATTATGATAGCTAAATCAGATGTTCCATCTCCCCAAAACACAGTAGCAGTATGAGTGTCCACATCCTGTTGGTCTGGATCAGTGAATGGTACGGATATTGACACCGGGGTACCTTCCGTCCCTTCTGCTTCAGAATTGGACATTACCGGTAAATCATTGACATTGGAGATCTCTAAAAATATGGTGCTAGGCTGCCCGGCAGAGAGGCCGTCTGAAGCAATAAAAATGAAAGAGTCTGCTCCATAAAAATCTGTTTCAGGTGTATACGACAATCTCGCAGTACTGGCTCCTGTGGATTGAATACTACTCAGAACACCATGTGCTGGTGGAGATACTATGCCGAACACTAATCCGTCTTCTTCTTCATCTGTCGCAGATAAGTTGATCGTAATAGTGATTTCTTCAGAGGTTAGCAAATTCTGTGAAATGCTAACTGGCTTGTCGTTAACCGGACTAATATTGACAGAGATGGTAGCAGAAGTACTGTATTGTTCACCGTCATGTACCTGGAATTTGAAAGAATCGACACCATAATAGTTCTCTTCTGGTAGGTATTCAATTGAAACGGACTGAAGACTTATGAAAGTTATCGCACCCAATGTTCCATGGATTGGATATTCTGATATCAAAAAGTTTAAAATATCACCCTCCGGATCAGATCCATTTAACGTTACCATTGTCAATGTATCTTCATCCGTTGAAATAGATGATTGTTGTCCAGATGGAGGGTCGTTAACAGCAGTAATTTGAATATCAACCGTTGCTGCGGCGCTAGTCTCGAACCCGTTGTTAACTGTGAATGTGAAGGAGGTACTGCCGTTAAAATTTTCCGCAGGCACGTATAGGATACTGGCAGTATTGGTTCCTGTTAAGGTCATGGATGATAGAGTGCCGTCTGAAGGGTGTGAGGATATTAAAAAAGTTAAATTGTTACCGTCCGGGTCCTGTCCTTCGAGAAAAATGCTAAGAGTGTCATCTTCAATCATGGTCACCGATTGAGAGATTGCTATAGGTATCGAACTGGGAGTGATTGAGTTAGATGCAATAGATGGGTCACTTTCACCAACACTATTGGAAGCAGTGACCGTAAAAGTGTAAGAGACACCATTGTTTAGTCCTGTTATTGATATGGAATGATCGGTTGTGGTGGATGTGATATTTCCGGGGAGAGATGTCACTGTGTAGGCTGTAATAGGAGTTCCGCCATCATCCGATGGTGCGGTCCATGATACTGATGCTTTCGCGTTACCTGCAACTGCTAACAGACCAGTTGGAGAGCTAGGCACTGTGACAAGGGTTATAGTATTTGAAGACTCAGAGGGATCACTTTCACCAACTCCATTAACTGCGGTTACGGTGAAAGTATAAGTAACTCCGTGTGTAAGTCCAGCAACAACAACGTAAGTAGAAGTTGTCGTGGCGGTGATGTTCCCAGGATTTGATTTGACCGTATATAGAGTAATTGGGCTACCTCCATCAGAAGATGGCTCAGACCAGGAAACACGAGCCTGCCCCATGTGCTCACTTGCTGATACGGAAGTTGGTACATCTGGAGGGAATCCAGGCAAATAGGCAAGACCATATCCCCAATCATTATTGGGACTGCTACTTCCGCTGGGAAGAGCATTGTTTTTCAGATATTCTGCAATTTGGATTGGTGGCAGAACAGACCATCTTTCTTTAACTAGTGCTGCTAATCCAGCTACATGAGGAGACGCTTGGCTTGTACCGGCAAACGCTCCATAAGAAATTGAATCGCCTCTGTCGGCACCTACTATATCAGGCTTAATTCTTCCATCAATCGTAGGTCCACGACCGCTAAATGTCTCGATTATTGAGGGTGTATTCCAGGCTGTCGCTCCTACAGATAACAGCCCTGGGTTGGCACTTTCACTAGGACTCGAGACGCTTCGATCTGAAACTGGGATAGATAAATTATGGTTTGAGAAAACGTTAAGTTGTACCCAATCAAGTACTGGACCCGAGTAATGCTTTACTTTTATTCGATAGGATCCTGCAGTTGGCGCCGTGTATGAAAGAAACTCGTACGGATCTTCTCCACTGTATCCTTGTTGGCTATCTGTACTGCTATCGACTACAGTTAATGAAGGTGAATATAAGTAGAGATCTAAGTCTGAAGTTGCCTGACCCCACTGATCGTCCCATCTCAATTGAATATTGATCTTATCACCAGCATTCACTGCTATGGATTGATAATCTGAACCAGATTGAAATTCAATCCACTTGTCAGAATCGAAATCAGAATATGAACCGTACCAACTGTCTTCTGCTTGATTGCCGGCTGAATTAACCCAAACTGCTCCGTTAGCTATTGCCTGGTCCACCGTATTTAGAGGACTATTATTATGTAGAGAAGTACCATTGCCAGGACCATCCCATGTCCAACTCATTGACATGTTTATGATATCTACTCCCTGCGAAGTCATCCATTCAGCAGTCTCTTTCAGATCGCCTTTTGAGAACGGATTGGCTATGTAGAGCTGTACTTGCGGGGCTATATCAGTTAACGCTTCAGCTACTGCGGTGCCATGGACTGTATCGGTTTCGCAATCAGGTAAATTAGAACTGTATATCCCCACCCACACATAACATCTTCGGATTACCTGTGTCGGCAATTCACTTCCCATAAGTGCTGAATAACCCATGAAACCTGCATCAATAATTCCTACTTTGACTGATGAACCACTGTAACCGTAGTGGTTCCATAGAGAAGAACGGTGGATGGAGGTACCTTGGCTAACTATTTCCGTTTTTGGTTCGATAATTGCGGAGACTTTTAGGACGTTTTTCTGGCTGGACAATGATATTAGGGATTTTACTGGTGTATAGGATTCGATGTAGTCTGTCCCTACGTTGGAAATTATTGCTCCGATGGATTTCAAATATGTGATTAACTGGGATTGTTCTTCGTTTATACGAGTTGTAACAGCCACAAGTTCACCAACCGATATCACTCCATGGTCCTCGACTGTAAATTGATTTTGTTGGTTAACCAGCGATACCAACTTGCTTAGGTATGAATCTAATTTCGGATAATCTGATTTGGATGTAACGACCATAGTTGAGGTTGAAGTGCTATTTGAGCTATCTGCTAATACGGAAGAACTCATGTTGGGATAAAAAGTCAAGAAAAAGGCGGTTATTATCCCAATCCAGTGAACTGGAGATGATAATCTGTTAGAGGATTTAAGTCTTATTGACATTGACATCCAGAGGTGATTCTTAGTTTTTCGTGTTCAAGGAATCCTACTTTGTATCAAGACTCGGATGAGGCATTTGCACAATAGTGCTTTTGTAGAATGTTACTTAATCACACTCATATAAATTCTTTACATCCTAAAAACACATGTATCAAAATGATGTCGTAGCGATAAATGCTTATAGACTCGATCGAGTACAATCTTATCAAATATTCTCGTGGGAGATTTCAAGATTGATTGGAGATATTGTAAATGACTAAAAAAGACGATTTCAGGGTCGGATTCATATCCTCACCGCATCCGCATTCCCCAATGCATATGAAAACATTGGAAGTAATGCCTGAAATATCCGAGATACATTTGTGTGGGATCGGCGGAGAAGATTTGAATGCACTTGGAGCTAATTCATCTAAAGTACAATCCTCAACCACTGACCTGAGTACATTTTTTGCAAATAAATCCATAGATGCCGTGATCGTTAGTGTCAGAAATGATTTGTGCCCTGATGTTTTGGCTAAAGCAATTGCATTCAATCTTCCCGTGTTATTTGAAAAACCTGGTGCTGTAAGTTCAACGGAACTGCGTAAGATATCAAATGCTGCAAGTGTGAACAACTTGATTTTTGGTGCTATGTATCAAAACAGGTGGAAGAAATCTATGAAACAGGTGAGAGATCTAGTTTCTTCGGGCGCGCTCGGAACCATTATGGCAATAGAAGCCCGTACAGTCACATCGCAGGTGAGATATCGAGATCCAGATCACTGGTTGTTCAAAAAAGAATATTCGGGAAGTGGCATATTGTCTTGGCTGGCCTGTCATCAACTTGATCTAATGTGCCATATTTTGGGTAACCGTGTTGTGGAAGTTTCTGCCATGGTGTCTAATTTGAACCCTGAAGAAATCACTGTTGAAGATACGGCGGTACTGAATTTGAAATTTGATAGTGGAGTGATTGGGTCCATGCACGCGGGATATCACATGGCAGGCAGTAATCCAGGCTACGCGGGAGGATCATACGACAATTTCCTCGGAATAAGAGGTGTTGGAGGTTACATCAGAGTGCCTTCCGCTACTAGTGATTCATATGAAATATACACTGAAGTTGACGGCTGGGTTACTGAAAAACTAGAAACCAGGGAATTCGCGTCAATACCTTCTGACGCATATGGGGGTAAAGTAGGAGAGGATTTTGTATCAGATTTTTTGAAAGCATCGCGAGATGGAATAAATGCACCCGCTCCGATCGAAGACGCGATCCATGTTTTAGATATTGTTGAAGCTGCCTTGGAATCATCTGAAACTGGACGTTTTGTTACGGTCCGGAATTGATAGGATACCGTGGTGCTAAATTCGCTATAAATTTAGTGGGAATAGGTTGGTGAAAATTGGGAATAATAGATAGTTTTAGGATTGATGGGCAAGTTGCAGTAGTTACGGGTGCGGGCCAGGGAATAGGGAGAGGTTTTGCCTTGGCACTTGCCGAGGCCGGAGCTGATGTGGCCGTGATAGATATTAATGGAGATACAGTTAAAGATACTGCGAATGAAATCTCTAAATTGAATAAACGGTCTATGTATTTTGAGGCCGATGTTACAAATCATGGAGATATCAGTGAAATCATCAATAGCATTACTTCTAAATGGGGAAGGCTTGATATAGGAGTCAATAATGCCGGAGCCGGTGGATTTATGGATGCTGTGGACTACACGGAAGATTCCTGGGATGCACAGATGTCTCTAAATTTAAAAAGTGTATTTATGTGCGCTCAACAAGAGTTCAAGGCGATGTTAGAAAGTAACGGAGGAAATATTATAAATACAGCCTCGATTTCAGGAGTTATCGTTAACAGGGGGACAATGCATGCTGCCTACAATACTGCGAAAGCTGGAGTGATCCATATGACTCGTAGCTTAGCAGTGGAATGGGCTCCTCACGGAGTCAGGGTAAACGCTATCGCCCCTGGCAATATATTAACTCCTGCTGCAGAGCGTCCTGAAATCAAGCCATGGCTTCAAAAATGGGCAGACATGAATCCCACTGGAAGACTGGGAAATATTGATGATCTCCAGGGGGCAGTGGTGTTCCTTGCATCGTCGGCATCTAAATTCATCACTGGCCACACGTTAATGGTGGACGGGGGCTACACATTGTGGTAGCCAATTCATGGATTTTCAAAAAAAATCCTGGGATTATCTACTAGTAGTTTTTTTGTATCGTTTGCGTCGGAACCTAGTTTGTGTAATTCAGGTATAAATTTTCTCATAATATAGGAATAAGAATCTGGGTTCTTAGATTCACGTTCAATTCTTTGTTGTTGACGGTGAGGAATTACGTTTGAATCCCAGTCGTGACCGAGCATAACCCTGTTTCCCCATCCTAAATCGATGAGCGTTTTAACAGTCTGTACTCTTTCAGACGCGGTAGCGGTTCCCGGAATACCTTCAGGATTACGGTCCATTCCGAGCCATGCACCAGATTTGAGTATCCCTTCCAGATACTCCATATCAGTTGTGTCGCTACTATGCCCAATTGACACTAAATTCATGTCCGCACTTTCATCGTTCAGGATCTCAATTTGTTGATCACCAATTCTTTCTGCCGCGAAAGTGTGTGTGAGAATTGGAATACCTGTGCCTTTCTGCGCTCGGGCAGCACCTCTCAGGACTATTTCCTGTGGAGGGGTAATGCCGCCAACATCTGTAGCTACTTTAATGAAACCTGCTTTAACCCCTGTATCTTCTATCCCTTTTTCTATTTCGTTAATGTACAGTTCAGCCACTAATTCCGGGTCTGTTTCCCAAAAAAGCCTCGGTACATCAAGCCATGTACCGGTACAGATGATTATGTTGATTTCTGTTTTCTCAGACACTTCTATAAGTGCTTCTATGTCTCTTCCCTGGTCATGAGTCGTTGGATCCATGATGGTTTTCAAACCATCTGACTTGGCATTTGTAAGGTCCATAATAGCCTTCTCTATAGTGGCTTTTCGGTCGATTACTTTTGGGAAAGTTAGCCTGATGTCAGGTGAGCTTGATATAACATGTTCATGACAAAGTGTAAGGCCTAATTCTGAACTTTTGACGGGGCCTAATACTGTATTAACCACTGTCATTTCTATCTTCTCCAAACTAAATTAATTCGAATTCGTAAATCCCTGAGATTGACAGGGCATTAGTTTCAATTTATCCATGGCCGATATGTCTTGCCCCCTCGGATTGTTAGGATGTGTTTAAGCTTCCGGGTAGCTTCTACTTGAACAGGTGCCTCCCATTTCAAATTGTGAAATGTGGTGGCGGTTCCCAGCCGGTCTACTAATGGGAAGCTACCCTCAACAATTTGTAGGATTGCGGCGTCACCTTCAGCTCCAACCTTTAGAGTGCCGAGCATATCATCCTTTCCTATAATTTCTGCTGTACGGCTAGTTGTCAGACGGATCACTTCGGGCAGTGATAGTCCTAGGTATAGGAATTTAGACATGGTTGTGAGCATGTCAAAAAC
>CAZMZE010000005.1:0-19313 GCA_964570875.1 uncultured Dehalococcoidia bacterium | reverse complement strand
AAGGAAGGTCGCAATGATCATTACTGGTGCCCACTTGGATCATAAGCTCATGCCTCAAATCATCGAATCTTCTCCATTGGTGTAAAATCTCATGAAAAATAGACATGGAATAGAAAAAATTGCAGTAATTGGTGCCGGGGTGATGGGACATGGTATTGCACAAGAATTCGCTATCGCAGGGTTTGATGTTAGGCTTACCGCTAGATCTGAATCAAGCCTGAACAGGGCAGTAGCTAATATCGAATCGAATACAGAACGCCTATTTTCAATGGGCAAAGTAGATAGTAGCCAAGTCCAACTGGCTATCGATAATGTCACAACTACCACATCTATAGAAGAGGCCGTAGATGGAGTTGACATGGTCATGGAATACGTGGCAGAAGATCTTAGCGTCAAGAGAAATATCTTTGCGCAACTTGATCAATATTGTCCCGTCCACACAATATTGATTACAGGCACATCTAGTTTAATGCCTAGTGACATTTCAACAGCAACAACTCGCCCCGATAAAGTACTTGCAGCCCATTATGCGAATCCACCATATTTATTGCCATTCGTAGAAATCATCGGTGCGAAAGAGTGCTCAGAGAACTCGATTCAAACTACCGTTAATTTATTGACAGATATGGGCAAGCAACCAGTCGTTTTGAAAAAAGAAATACCTGGATTTGCTGCAATGAGATTACAGGGTGCTTTATTGCGCGAGGCACTTTGGCTTGTAGAAAAAGGTGTACTAAATCCATCTGATGTGGATACTATAATCAAAACAGGGATAGGCAGGCGATGGTCTGTTGCTGGAGTATTTGAAGTATTTGATTTAGCTGGGTGGGATCTCATTGAATCTATAGGGCAATGGTTATTCCCCCAACTTGAGAATTCCTCGAAAATACCTCCAGTACTCCAACAAAAAATCCAATCCGAAAAATTGGGTGTCAAAACTGGGGAAGGTTTCTACAAATGGTCATCTGATTCTGAAGAAACTTTGCGCAAAAGGATCGCTAACGCTCTTGTTGAAATAGATAATTGGCCCAATGACAATGTCGGTTCCAACCAAAACAATGAATAATGCTGTTGTTGGTATTATTGCAAATCCTGCTGCCGGAAAAGACATAAGGAGACTTGTTGCACAAGGCAGAGTGATCCCTAATCATGAAAAAATCAACATAGTTAGACGTATATACGCAGGGCTAGACTCAATTGGTATAGATCAAGTTTTATTTATGCCAGATCCATATGACTTGTGCTGGAATGCGTTCAAATCAACCCCGTTCGATTTCAAATGCGAAAAAGTCTCAATGCACACATACGCTTCTGATCTAGACTCTGTAGAAGCATCTAAGGCTATGGTTGACATTGGTGTGGCATGCATTATCACTCTCGGAGGGGATGGAACCAACCGATCAGTGGCTAAAGGATCACGAAGCACCCCTTTAATCGCAGTTTCAACCGGAACAAACAATGTATTCCCAGAGATGATAGAAGGAACAACGGCCGGGCAGGCAGCGGCAGCAATAGCAAGGGGATTTATAGACCCGAATGAAGTTTCTTCTCGTCGCAAATTGATTGAAATTCAACCAAAACAATCCTCAAATGAAATTGATACTGCACTCATTGATCTTGCAATCTCCAATCGTGACTTCATAGGATCCAGGGCGTTGTGGGAACCTGAAAGTATCATAGAAATTGTGCTGTCGCAGGCCGTGCCAGGAAATACAGGTATATCAGCAATTGGTGCTGCACTTATGCCTACAACTCCAGAAGAAGATACCGGCCTTCATTTAAAACTAGGACATGGAGGTATAAGTGTCAAAGCCCCTATGGTCCCTGGATTAATTTCTACAATTGGAGTGCAAGAATGTACGCCAATCAAATTTGGGGAACAGATAAAATGCAAGTATCCTTCTGGGACAGTTGCTTTAGATGGTGAAAGAACTCTTAATTTCAAAGGTGATGCTACCTTGGGAATTACCCTCACACGCAACGGTCCTACTTTAGTCAATGTCCGTAAAGCTTTGCACAAAGCATCTCTTGGAGGAGTATTTTCAATACGAAACACATTCTGAATCAATATTCATGCTTTAGCAATCCCTACAATGTTGGGTATAGTCAACGGTAATCCAACCGACAGGTCAAATGATTTCATTTCTACTTTTTTGAAGCCACCATTTAGCACTGCCAGACCGATATCCCTATCTAAATTACAGCCTGTGGTACAAAATCTCCATGCAGGATTCAAACATCTTTGGAACCTACGCATTCCTGCATTTTGGGAAATAACATGCTCATAAAAAAGAAAATGCCCCCCTGGCCGTATTATCCTTTTAACTTCTTTGATAACTGATTCATGATCTTCTACCATGCAAAGCACTAGGGTTGTAACAACGCAATCGAAACTGTCATCATCAAAAGGCAGGTCCTCTCCGGGGTCTGAAACTATTTGGGGACTAACTCCCAAAGCTTTCGCATGCTTAGATAATCTACTAACCATATGAGGATTTGGCTCAGAAATAGTGAGTCGTACATTCCTGTTATAATAAGCAAGATTTGCTCCAGTCCCTCCTCCTATTTCTATAACATCACCCCATGCTTTCCCTGCTGTTTCTAATCTGTAAGGTTTAACTCTCTCTTCCACCACTGAATTCAAAAAGTCGTAAAAAGCAGCGAACATCCATGCACTCAGTCCCATATAGATCCTTCCTGCCATAGAGATAACAGTGATCTTTTAACAAAGGTCATATTATTATTCAACAGGAAACGCCCCCTCATTAGAGATGACAATGCTACAATCACAGTAACAAACCCTATCTAATAATACCCTAAGGATTAAAACAATGGATTTACGCGGTACTGTTTCTATAGTCACAGGCGGCAACGGAGGCCTTGGCCAGAGAATTTGTTTAGCTTTGGCAAAAAAGGGCAGCCAAATTGCCGTTGTATACGCAGCTAGTAAAACTAGTGCTGAAAATTTTTCAGATGAACTTAGATCATCCGGATTTGAAGCAAAAGCTTTTCAATGCGACGTGTCATCCCCTATTCAGGTGGAAAATCTTGTTACTAATGTAGAAGAACATTTTAGTAGAGTAGATATACTGATAAACGATGCTGCCTACAATAAAATGATTGCTTTCAATGATCTCGACAGTTTAACTCATGAAGAATGGACAAAAATTCTGGACATTAATTTAACCGGCCCAATGCTTACTACTAAGGCAGTAGCGCCAAGTATGATGAAGCGCAGCAATGGACGAATAGTCAATATTTCGTCCGTTGCTGGACTTGCTCCTTCAGGGTCATCAATAGCTTACGCAGTATCAAAGGCAGGGTTAAATCACCTAACAAGATGTATGGCAGTAGGCCTTGCACCACACATACTAGTTAACTGCATAGCGCCCGGGCACCTTGAAGGAACTAGAGCAACCGCAAATCTAGACCCCGGATTCAGTAAATCTGCTAGAGAAGGATCTCTATTGAAACGATCTGCAGACAAGGATGACATAGCAAATCAAGTAGTTAGTTTTTGCGAAACCGACAGTGTAACAGGGCAGACACTAGTAATTGACGCGGGACGTTATTTCCACTGAGTGACCCTGTTCATATAAGTCCATCACAACGATCTATAACGGATTAATGATGGCATCCTCGGCCGGGTATATCCAGAACCTGCTCAACGACACCATTGCGGACCCCAATGTATTGATCCCAGCGATTGATCAAATGGTCCTGATATCCTGGCAATACCATAAATTGTTGACCCACCTCAAATTTGTGCTCGTTTGATTTCAGATAGATATGTTCATCCTGAACTTCCAATATAGAGGCCCCGGGAATGCCTTCGATACTTGCGTCTGTTGCTGCAGCAGTAGAAAGAGTTTTCATCCCCAAATCACCAATTCCTATATCTGATCCAACCGTGCTAACTATGGTGCCCAATACTTTATTGGATATTTGAAATTCGTCCAAATACCCATATATATTTGACATCAATGCATAACTCCCACCCTCAACCTCGGTGACCCCATCTATCTCAGTAGCTGTGGCGTATGAAAAAGTTTCTCCGCTTGAAACCATCTCCACATTTATTCCCTCGGCCTCAATAGCCTCTTTTACTTCTAAACATATACCTATGTAATATTGTGAAAGCCTCATTAATTCATCAGAATCAGGCCAACCATCGGCTGACTGATGACTCATCACTCCCATGAACCTAATTCCAGGCAGTTTTTCGGCCAGTTTAGCCAAAACAACTCCTTGCTCGGGACTACGCACACCACCACGCTTCATCATGGTATCCACTTCGATCAATACTCCAATGGTCACGCCTTGATCAACAGCTACCCTGGATATATCCTCAATGTTCTCTGTACTATCAACAGTAACCTTTACATCCCCCTGTTTATTGAGAGCGGCCAGTCTCTTCAATTTGTCATCAGTGACAATTTGATTTGGGATTAACACGTCATGTATCCCGCCTTCAATCATAGTTTCTGCTTCAGACAATTTCGCCGTACATACTCCATTCAAAGTACCTCCAGCCCGAATTTGCAGACTCGCCAACCTAGGGCTTTTAATATTCTTCGTGTGTTGCCTCATTTTACAAATCTTACCTTCATAAGTATCGGCAACAACCGCATGATTGTTATCTAAAGCATCGAGGTCTATCAATAAACACGGCGTATCCAACTGCTCAATTGGCGTTCCAATGGCCGGACGATAGTTATCCATTCTTTCATCTACTCCTATCTATAACGACCCCGAGCAGGAAGATCCCATACAGATTCTAACCTGCCATCGCGGACGACATTCATATAATCATACAAATTCGCAGTCACTCCCATATCCCATGGAGTAAACCAGAGTTTATCCCGTATGACAACTTCACGACTGGTGGGATTTGCCAAATTCACGTTGCCATGCTCCGCACTAAGCGCTATCACTGCATCAGGAAATTCATTGCAAACTGGAGCGCCTCTATCCATACCAATTGCTTTATTCCCACCATCTGTTATTATTTTCAACTCTTCTGGAAAGCTTGTTACAGTGGTAATTACTTTACAGGCTGGCTCTAAACCATCTCTCTTCCCTTGGTACTTCGCATCCATCAATGCATAGGCTCCAGCCGTAACTTCGGTGACTCCATCCGTATTGCCCGCCACTTCATAATTGTAAGTACCTCCGGCACTAACCGTTTTAACGTTGATCCCAGCCGATTCGCTCAGATTTCTTGTCTCTAATACTTGGTTAATCCACTCCATGGAGTCCTGAGAAAGTCCACTCAAATTATCAATCTGAAGCGTGCCTTCGTGAGTTCGGAAACCTTGAAATTCGAGTCCTTCAGAATTACAAATCAATTTCGCTAACTCTACTGCGGGATTACCTGGCTGAATTCCAAGCCTGTCTGGTCTAGTGGCTACAGCAACCAATACTCTTACGGTGACTCCTAGAGCGCTGGCCGAATTGGATATATCTTGAACATTGCTAGCGCTGTCCACAGAGACAGTCACTGTGGAATTCTGTGCAAGGGCACACAATCTTGTGATTTTTTGATCCGTGACAATAAGACCATTTATCGATATGTCCTTTATCCCAGATGAGTTGAATGATTCTGCTTGTCCAAGTGTCTCTACGGATATCCCGCCTACTGTACCAGGAGCACTTAATTGCATATGAGCAAGGGCTGGGCATCCATGAACACCGACGCTAGGCCTAATTAGCGCAGAACTACCTTCAAAAAATGAATGGACTCTATTTATGTTTCTGTTAAGGATATCTGCATCAACAATCAATGCAGGCGTGTCCAATTCCTCCACCGGTGAGCCTATAGGCTTATATATCGGGCGTTCCATCGTACCTCCAAATTAGTGAAGTTAATGATCCTGTCTAGAACTATTCATCTAAAACCAGAACCAGCTAAACCGTACTGTAGGCTACCATAGTAATCAACCCATAGTCCATACCGATTCATAGGTACAAGTCTGATATGATGAGTATCGACTAACAATAATAAATCGCAAATAGGGCTCTAGGAACGCCATGATAAGTACTTTTGAGTTGGACGATAACGAAATTGTAGATTCTACAATCGGTTCAGTAAACAGTAACGGACTGAACCAAAGTTATGTAATGTTGACCAATCAACGAGTCATTGGAGTGACTAGTCCATCAAAAAACCAAGAACTGTACGTTTGCTCTATTACAGAGGTAAAAAGCGTAAGCTTAAGATTCGAGCAAAATACAGAAGGCAATTTAATATGGCCAATTCTGGGATTTTTGGTTGCTCTAATACTCCTATTTTATTTGGACAATTCTATCTTGAGATTTTCAAGCTCAGTGACCGTTGCAGCAATGTCCTGTTATCTTTTATTTGACCGGTTCTCCACCTCGCCCACACCAATTCTAGCGCTTCACATCGGTGACCAGTACTTCCGCGTTGATCTACCTTACGACACCGATGTTGAAGAGATTCATAAGTTTATCAATCGGGTCCACTCTACAAAAATATCGGCCGACCGTTTACACGGGTATCGGGCTTCAAAATTTGCTCCTAGATAGTTAATCTACTAGCCAAGTCTCAAATTGGGGACCACGTCGAGATTAAATTCATATCTCATTCCATGCCTTAAATGAAAATATGCCGCGGCACCTATCATCGCTCCATTGTCAGTGCACAATGACGGTTTTGGTACAATTACAGAAACGGGACACTTGGCTTTAATTTCTTTCCTGAGCAGTGCATTAGCCGCAACCCCACCCCCCAATAGCACTCCTTTAGCATTATATTTTTTTACGGCCTGAACCGTTCTTCTAACTATGAATTCAACTATTGCAGATTGAAACCCAGAAGCTACATTTGCTATATCTTGATGGTTGACAGGTTCCCCTTCGGATTGAGGATAAATCCCCTTCTGCTCAGCCCTCCTCAGGACAGCTGTCTTAAGACCGCTAAACGAAAAATCTAAAGAATCTTTGATATTTGGTCTTGGGAATTTCTCTGAATCACTATCGCCTTTTTCGGAGATTGATTGAATAGCTGGACCTCCCGGAAATCCAAGGCCAAGTACTCGAGCACCTTTATCAAAAGCTTCGCCTGCCGCATCATCCCTAGTCCTCCCGACGAGCTGATAATCTCCATGGCCCTTCATTAAAATTAAATCCGTGTGACCGCCAGATGCAATCACACATATAGCAGGGAAGCCTATCTCTGATTCCGGGTCAGAGTCTTCCAACCATGCTGCATATATATGCCCCTCAAGATGATTTATGCCAACCAACGGTAAATTCCTTCCCAAAGCAATACCTTTGGCAGAATTAACTCCTATCAATAGTGAGCCTGCTAATCCAGGTCCATGCGTAACAGCAACTGCATCCAAATTAGAGTAAGTGACATTCGCTTCGGTCATAGCTTGATCTATAGCAGGCAATATGGTCAACATATGCTCTCTAGAAGCCAATTCTGGCACTATACCACCATAAATTGAATGCATATCAGTTTGTGAGAACACTACATTTGAAACAATATGACGTCCATCTTCAATAATCGCCACCGCAGTTTCATCACAAGAAGTCTCAATTCCTAGTATTTTCATATTATTTATAAATCCATTAGTATCATCTGTATTAGTCTAAGGAAAATGTTTTGGTGTAGCATATGTATGTTCTACGCCAACTGATATGATAACATCTACAATCTTTTTCAATCTGAGGTAGATTCAGTGAATCAGGGAAGATCCGAATATCTTTTTTCCAAAGCAAAGTCATACTTCCCCGGCGGAGTAAACAGTCCTGCTAGAGCATGGAATTCTATAGAATACGATCCTTTTTTTGTATCGAAAGGTTCAGGCTCACATATTTATGACGTTGACGGCAATTCCTTTGTAGACTACGTTTGCTCATGGGGACCATTGATTTTAGGACACGCTGACCAACGAGTCCTAAAATCAATCCAAGGCATGTTGGCAAAAGGCACAAGTTTCGGTGCACCCACTGAAGTTGAAAATCAACTAGCTGATCTGATTATAGAAGCAATCCCATCTATCCAAATGTTAAGATTCGTCAGCTCCGGTACCGAGGCCACTATGAGTGCTATGAGGCTGGCAAGAGCCTACACCGGTCGTGACAAAATCCTGAAGTTCCAAGGAGCTTACCACGGTCATGTAGATGGATTGCTGGTAGCTGCCGGATCGGGAGCTGCTTCACACAGCGTGCCGAACAGCGCTGGAGTAGATTCAGATTCAGCTAGCAAAACACTAGTGGCTCAGTACAATGACATTGAATCGGTAAAAATACATTTTGAACGGCACCCCGAAGAAATTGCATGTGTCATGGTGGAACCAATAGCAGGGAACATGGGTGTAATTCCACCCGCAAGTGGCTTCCTTGAAGAATTAAGATCCATCACTTCACAAAACAACACTCTACTACTTTTCGACGAAATCATTACGGGTTTCCGCGTAGACTATGGAGGAGCCCAAACGCTTTACTCCATCGAGCCTGATCTCACCTGTCTTGGCAAGATAATAGGTGGTGGTATGCCAGTAGGAGCCTATGGTGGCAAGAAAGAAATAATGCAAAAGGTGTCACCACTCGGACCGATGTATCAAGCAGGTACATTATCTGGAAATCCTGTGACAATGACCGCCGGTCTTAAAACACTTGAATTATTGAAAGGGTCCCAGATCTATCAAGACCTAGAAAATGTTTCATCCAAATTGGAGCTTGGATTGACAGACATTATGGCGAAATCGAACGTACCAGTTACAATTAACCGAGTAGGTTCCATGATGACTGTTTTTTTCAATGACAAAGAGGTGACCGATTGGAAATCCGTTTCAGAATGCAACCAGAATCAATTCGAAGAATTCTTCATCGGCATGCTTAAAGCTGGTGTATACATACCTCCATCGCCATTTGAAGCAATGTTCGTATCAAGCACGCATTCTCCGTCTGACATTGAAAAAACCGTCAGTTCCGCCATGTCAATTTTCGATTGAACAATACTGCTATTAAAGAACTCAGTCCTTCTTAATTTTTATTTAAAACCTACTGCGTATATCTCTTATAGATTCCGCTACAGTGACATTGTCATTAAAAACAGCCGACCCAGCTACCAAAACATTGGCACCAGCAGAAACAACGCGAGCAACGGTATCGGCTTTGATTCCTCCGTCTACCTCTATTTCGGTATTCGAGCCAGTTTCTAGTATCAATTTTTGCATTCGAGAAATTTTATCTAACGAATTTTCGATAAACGATTGTCCTCCCAAACCAGGATTAACACTCATTACCAGAACCTGACTCAAGTCGCTTATAACATCCTCTAAAATCGACACCGGAGTTCCCGGATTAATCGCGACACTAGGCTTGACATTGGCTTCAATAATTTGATGAACAGTTTTATGCAGATGTACGCATGCTTCTGCATGAACAGTTATTATGTCCGCGCCTGCATCAACAACTTGACTTATGTAACGACCAGGTTCTTGTACCATCATGTGAACATCAATCGGTATATCAGTCCATGGTCTTATCGATCTCACAATATCCGGACCAATCGTAATATTGGGTACGAAATGTCCGTCCATTATGTCTACATGGATGTAGTCAGCACCAGCTTCAGTCGCTTCATGTACCTGCTCGCCTAGCCTGGCAAAATCAGCAGATAGAATCGAAGGTGCTAACTTAATTTCAGACATTTTCATCTCTTTCAGCGTCCAATTCTTCTTTTGCGGCTCCAACAGCTATCGACACTCTACCAAAAGCTGTCCCGCCTACAACATCTCTATCCGCTACAGAAGTATCCACAGTAATCTCAAATACATCCATATCGAAAACATCTGAAAACCGCCGGTACACATCTAAAGAAAGTTCATCAAAATGTTTCCCTTCTGAAAGAGCGTAAGATGACAAGTCAGCAACTATCGAGTGGGCTTCTCGAAACGGGATCCCTTTATCCACCAAATAATCTGCTACATCAGTAGCTAACAAATAACTCCCTCGGGCAGCATCTCTCATCCTATCAGGATAGATTTGCATTTTGCTAATCATTCCCTTAAATACATTCGTCGTAAGTAGAATGGTATCGATCGTGTCAAAAAAACCTTCTTTATCTTCCTGCATATCTCGATTGTAGGCCAGAGGCAAGCCTTTCAAAACAGTCAGTATAGACATCAAATTGCCATATACTCGACCAGTCTTCCCTCTAGCAATTTCAGCAAAATCAGGGTTCCTTTTTTGAGGCATCATACTACTTCCAGTAGTGTGTTCATCGTCAAGTCTAGCAAACTTAAACTCATCGGAAGACCAGAATATGAGTTCTTCCCCCAAGCGAGAAAGATGCATCATACATAGGGCTGAAGCTGCTTGATATTCAACTAAGAAATCTCTATCTGATACCGCGTCCATACTATTACGAGAGATCGATTCAAAACCGAGGTACTCGGCGACCCAATCTCGATCTATGTGATATGGAACACCCGCGATTGCACCACTGCCCAATGGCATTACATCCGCGTTGTCCTTTACCTGTTTAAATCTTTTCACATCACGACCGAACATTTCGAAATAAGCCAGCATGTGATGAGCAAACAAAACAGGTTGAGCACGTTGAACATGGGTATAACCTGGCATCACAACTCTTGGGTTCTCTTCAGCCTTTGTGACTAGTACTAATCTTAGTTCATTGATCAATTCTACAGTTCGGTCAACCATTTCTTTGGTATACATCCGTATGTCCAAAGCTACCTGATCGTTCCTTGATCTACCAGTGTGCAACCGACCAGCTATGTCACCAATTTTTTCGAACAAACGTGCCTCTATGTTCATATGGATATCTTCGAGTTCTACACGCCACGGGAAAGATCCTTGTTCGATTTCCGTTTTGATTTCTAATAATGCGGCTTCAATTTTATCTGCATCATCCCCATTCACAATGTCCTGGCGGGCCAACATCTTAACATGGGCTATGGATCCCACTATATCTTGATCGTACAGGCGTTTGTCATAGTGAATAGAGGCAGTATAGTTTTGTGAATCTAGGTTCAATTGACCCTACTCTCCCCTCCGAGGCACTAAAAATCTACGCCTCAATGTTAAAACTTTATCACCGTTTTGATTAAACGCTCTACTCTCCGTATAAACAACACCTCTGTCTCCACGACTGGTAGTACGCTTCTCCAATATTTCGCTCTCCCCGTATATAGTATCTCCTTCAAACACGGGTTTTTCATGAGTAATCTTTTCGTACTCCAAATTTGCAACAGCTTTACCGGACGTATCCCGTACGCTCATCCCTACCAACAAACTTATAACAAGAGGACCAACAACCAATATCTTCCCGTATTGATGGCCTTCCATATAGTTCCGATCAGTGTGAATCGGGTTGTCATTCATAGTAAGCAGGCAGAACATGTTATTGTCGGATTCCGTAATAGTTTTGCCTGGCCAGTGTTTGAATAGTTGACCAACCTCAAAATCCTCAAGATAACCACCAAATTTATCTTTGCCGTCTATTATCATTCAACACCTTCACTAGCGGTCAATAGATGGAAATTGCCTCTCGCCAAAATTTTTTGCAGATACTCCAAGTATCTTCAGAAAACCTTCTGCATCTGCATGATCATAGTTACCCAAAGCTTCCATCGAAGAGTCGTCTGTGTATAACGAATGGTTTATCTTTTGCGTGGATTCATCAACTGAATCAAAATATATTTCCCCTTTATACAACACTATATTCACCGTGCCTGAAACTAATTTGGTAATCGGTCTCAATCCAGCAAGCGCAACACTTGTAGCTAAATCTAGCCAGTATCCCTGGTAAATTTGAACACTAATAATACTAGACAGAGTTTCAAAAATTTCTCTGGCTCTTCTATCCATAATTAGCTGCAATAAATACTCGTAAGACCTCCCCAGTAATTCCATTCCGGGAGATTCGTATATGCCTCTAGATTTTGTGCCTACGTAACGATTCTCCACCACGTGCGTCCCAATACCTACTCCATGCCGGCCAGCAATTTGGTTGGATCTTTCAAATATCCCTACTAAATCCAGTTGAACCCCATTTATTTCAACCGGTTCTCCTTCTTCCCATTTGACAACCACAACCTCTTTTTGTTCTGGCGCATCCCATGGCCAAACACCCATGCCAGGATTAACGAAATCAGGAGATATGGTCAAATCTTCAAGATCTCCTGCTTCATGTGTCAAACCAAGCAAATTAGAATCAGTAGAATACCGGGATTCACTAGCAGGCTTTATTGGCAAATTATTGCTCGCACAATAATCAAGCATCTGCTGCCTACCTGGAAATTGCTGAACAAATCCAGGATCTCGCCATGGAGCATAGACTATGATTGATGGGTCTAGAATATTAGATGCTATTTGAAATCTGACTTGATCATTCCCTCGTCCAGTAGCTCCATGAAACAATACTTTGGACTGTTGTGATTCCAACTCTGGGAGTATTGCACTAACGGTTATAGGCCTTGCGATACCTGTAGTGTTCCAGTACCCTCCTTCATATCTGGCTTGAGACTGAATTACAGTCAATCCTGCCTCAGCAAGTTTCTGGCTACCAATAACAACACTAGCCTTTTGAGCTCCACATTTGACCATCCTGTCTGCTACATGCTCCAAGCTAGTCTCATCGGGCTGTCCCAAATCAACGGTGTAACAATGCACGTTGAAACCATTACTATTTAGCCAATGCGTAACTGTACAACTATCCAGTCCACCAGATACTGCACCACTTAACAAAACAAGATCTTTATCTTTTAGTTCATGCCATTTCAATATGTCACACCTATTTCCACTTTATTCACGAAAATGCAGACAAAAGGGTCAATGTCAGATTTTGTAATTAACCCTTATTTATATACCTTGGTTATGCCTCTTTCTAGAATTTGAACTGCTTGGTCTATTTCTTCTGATTCAACCGTTAAGGGAGGCATCAATCGTATTGAATTTGATCCTAACAGTCCTAACAACAAACCATCATCAATACACACTGAGTACAGCTCTGAAGCAAGATCAGATTGGAATTCCATGGCCCATAGCAGCCCAATACCCCTAACGTCTTTCACACCATCTAAACGAGCTTTCATATCATTCAGAACTCGTCCCAAGTATTCTCCATCATCTTTTGCTTTTTGACATAAATCGTTGTCTAGCACATATTTTGTAGATGCATAGGCCGCAGCGGAAGTTAAGGCATTACCACCAAATGTAGATCCATGCTCTCCTTTAGGCTCAAACACTGATGCCTGTTCTTTTGCCAAAAATGCTCCTATGGGCACTCCCCCCCCAAGCCCTTTAGCTAACGTCATTACGTCAGGCTCGACCCCAAAGATTTGGTACCCAAAAAGAGTACCTAGCCTACCTATCCCAGTCTGAACCTCATCAAAAATTAACAAAATATTTTTTTCGTCACACCATGCACGAACCTCTGCAAGATATTCTAATGATGGGACGTTGACACCACCTTCCCCTTGGACCGGTTCAAGCATTATAGCGGCAGTTTTATCCGTCGTAGCCAACTTCAATGCATCGATATCACCGTAGGGTACGTGCGGAAATCCTTCTGGGACTGGTTGATAAGGCTCTTGATAGTGAGCTTGGCCGGTGGCTGCAGTCATTGCTAATGTTCTGCCATGAAACGAGTTCAATGCAGTAATCACTTGATAGGCACCATTTAAATGAACTTTGCCATACTTGCGTGCGAGCTTTACAGCACCCTCATTAGCCTCGGCTCCACTATTGCAAATGAATACTTTATCAAGACAACTATTGTCTACAAGTAACTGTGCCAATTGTAACTGCGGCACAGTATAAAATTGATTTGATGTCTGCAGCAATGTCTCTGCTTGACCGGCAATCGCCTCGGCTACAACAGAATTAGCATGACCAACGTTATTGACTGCCCAACCAGACGTGAAATCCAAATATTCCTTGCCCTCATCATCCCATACCTTTGTCCCTTTCCCCCTTACAATTACTACTGGTTGTCTTCGAACAGCATACATGTAGTACTTGCTTTCAATCTGTTTCCAATTGATATTCACTTAATCACCTCTCTAGCGTCATTCCAATCACTAGCCAACACGGGTTCCTCGTTCTTTACCTGCAATCAAATCCAAAAGAGCACTTGGTTTCCTGCCATCTACTATCTGAGCATAGTCAACTTGTTGCAAAGCCGTCAGGCAGGCTTCAAGTTTAGGAATCATACCCCCTTCAACAACATTTGACTTCATTAGCCTCTGGGCTTGTCTCTTAGTCAATCTTGGTATGAGTCTTCTAGACGAATCCAAAACTCCCTCAACATCAGTTAGAAAAACTAAGTTGTCTGCATCCAAAGATGCTGCGATCTCTCCAGCTGCAGTATCCGCGTTAACATTCAACATAGATCCGACCAATTCGCCATCTTCGGAAACACATAAAGCTACCGGAGCTATAACAGGTATATATCCAGAGTCCAATAAGGCTCTAATCGGTTGAGGGGACGCGGATACTGTATCACCAACCAATCCTAATTCTGGTTTACCCTGACGAGCCAATAACATCTGGCCATCTACACCACTGATCCCGATGGATTTACCACCATATGACTGCAAAGAAGCCACCAGATATTTATTGACTACTCCAGTGAGAACTGCTACTACAATGTCCAATACAGATTTATCAGTTACGCGTAATCCCCCAACAAACTTTGGCCTTACGCCTGCCTTGATCATCCATTCAGTAACAATTTTCCCGCCGCCGTGTACAACCACTGGATATGATCCGGCTCTCTGAATATCAACTATATCTCTGAGCGTGGTGTCATGGTCACCTAATGTACTACCACCAATTTTGGCAACAATAATTTTTCCTGGCTCGATGCCAAGATCCTCTGGAGGATTTTGGTCAATCTGTCCAGATGCACCGCAATGACCTTGATCTAGTTGTTCATTTGAATAGTTATCCAATTGACGAGGCCTAACCATAATTGAACCTGTTCACGTGCTATACGCAGAATTGAAAGTAACGTATTCTTCTGTCAAATCACAGCTCCATGCAGTAGCACTACATTCGCCCAGGTTGAGATTCATCCTGAACTTAACTTCAGGTGCAGACATAGCACTTATCACTGCATCTTTAAAAAATGGAATAGAAACACCTTCATGAACTATGTGTATGTCATTTATATATATATCTATCCTCGACTCTTCCAGCATGACACTGCTTTTACCAATCGCCATCATAATCCTGCCCCAATTTGGATCCCGACCATGGACCATAGCCTTTACAAGATTGGAACTAGAAACTGAGCGTGCAGCTTTGCGCGCATCCTCCTCGTCCTTTGCCCCTTCCACCATTACCTCAATTAAGCGTTGAGCTCCCTCACCATCACGAACGAGTTCTTTGGCAAGTTCAGTACATACGTATGTCAGAGCATCATTAAATTCATTAGCATCGCCTGAGTCTAATTCAATCAATGTACTTTCTGAAGCACCATTAGCTATAAGCAGTACACTGTCGTTAGTACTTTGATCTCCGTCAACATCAATCATATTGAAGGAAACATCGACAGATTTACTAAGCATTTGCTGCAACACATCAGGGTCTATCGATGCATCTGTTGTTAAAAACCCGAGCATTGTAGCCATGTTGGGATGTATCATACCCACGCCTTTGGCTGCTCCGCCAATAGTAATTTTTGTCCCCCCAATATCTATTGAAACAGCCACTTCCTTAGGACGAGTATCTGTAGTCATAATAGCTTTAGCAAAACTTGAGCCACCATCCTTAGACAA
Source organism: uncultured Dehalococcoidia bacterium (assembly GCA_964570875.1). Taxonomy (GTDB): domain Bacteria; phylum Chloroflexota; class Dehalococcoidia; order Lucifugimonadales; family CATQGZ01; genus CAZMZE01. Next base: position 3,528 of record CAZMZE010000005.1, on the reverse strand, counting down.
CTTAATGTTGCTAACATGCTGACGTATCAGTGCCATAGGCAGTTCCACACCAATCATCCCGGTTGAGCAAACCAAGATATCATCTTCTGAGCAATCTACGTGTCTGGCCGCTAACGCCGTCATCTCTTTTGCATCATCAAGGCCTTGACCGCCAACACAACAGTTCGCACACCCGCTATTGGCTATCACTCCACGTCCTATCCCTTGCCTTGAACGATCACGGCTAAGCGTTACAGAAGGTGAAACTACTTTGTTGGATGTGAATGTGCCAGCTATGCTAGACTGCCTGTCCGACAATAGTATCCCCAGATCCAATGTATCTTGCTCTCTGGTTTTGAGTCCAGCGAAAGTCCCTCCGGCTATAAATCCTTTTGGAGATGTGACTCCGCCATTCTGGATCAGCTCTATCATGACAAATTCATCCTATTCATTGAAACTTGGTTGTATAGGTGCAACTACATAGTAAACATAGTTACAAATCAGATAGGGGAAATTATAGCATAGACACGAACTGAAGACCCTATGAGTGAATTGGTGATCGCCAATGCATCAAATCATGCTCCCAATCATTCAGGACCCACTTTTACCTGAGGTAAAACAACACTATAATATTGATTACAAATTGGTCCAGGGAGAGTTATAAAGATGGCATCCAGCATAGTGCACTCAACAAAAGAATATAAAGTAGTCGGGAAACGGCCCATTAGGCACGATGGCTATGACAAAGTCACTGGGAGGGCTAGGTACGGAGCAGACGTATCTTTACCTGGCCTTCTAGTCGGTAAAGTGTTGCGTAGCCCACACGCTCACGCACAAATCATATCTGTCGACACGTCTGAAGCCGAAGCCCACCCGGATGTTAGAGCTGTCGTTACTAGTGCCGACCTTCCTTCATCTGTCGACAAAGAACCAAAAATATCCGAAAACATCCTTGCTCAACAAAAAGCACTCTACAAAGGACATGCAATAGCAGCAGTGGCTGCAACAAGCAACCATGCGGCTGAAGAAGCACTTTCACTAATAAAAGTGAAATACGAAATCCTTCCATCGGTCACCAACGTCGTTCAAGCTTTAGCCCCGAGTGCACCTTTGGTACACAAACAAATAGGCAGTAATATTACCAATCACAACAGATATGTGTTGGGCGACGTAGAATCTGGCCTAGCGGCATCAGACATTCAAATCACAAGATCATATGAGACGGATACAGTTCATCAGGGGTACATAGAACCACACAGTGTTACCGCGTTATGGGCAACAGACAAAATAACACTCTGGACTAGTTCCCAAGGTCATTTTCAAATAGGTGAAATGACGGCGAAATCTCTTGAGCTTCCATCATCACAAGTCAAAGTAATCCCGATGGAAATTGGTGGAGGATTTGGTGGCAAGACAACGATTTACCTAGAGCCAGTCGCATCTCTACTTTCGCTGAAATCAGGCCAACCAGTAAAAATCACAATGAGCCGATCCGATGTGCTAGAGGCAACAGGACCAACTGGCGGAAGTTATATGACAGTGCAAATAGCAGCAGACAATAGTGGCAAATTTAAAGCAGCTACTGCAGAACTCAAATACGAAGCGGGAGCCTTCCCTGGCTCATCAGTAGGAGGAGCTGCGAACTGCCTCTTCTCTCCATATGACATAGAGAATATAGTCGTTGATACTTATGACGTGATCAACAATAAGCCTAAAGTCGCAGCGTACAGAGCACCTGGTGCACCAGGTGCATCTTTCGCTGTTGAAACTATTATTGACGAACTTGCTGAACGCCTGTCTATGGATCCATTAGACATCCGCATCATGAACGGAGCACATGCTGGAACCAAACGGGTTACAGGCGTGGTAAACCCTCCCATCGGAGCAATTGAGACCAATGAAGCTGCAAAATCTCATGAACACTATTCTTCTACAATATCTGGACCTCACAAAGGTCGTGGAGTTGCCACAGGATTCTGGTTAAACGGTAGTGGAGCCGCTTGCGCTACTGCCCACGTCAATTATGATGGGTCAATTAACCTAGTTATTGGCTCAATGGACATAGGTGGTACTAGACCCGCTGCGGCTCAACAGTTTGCAGAAGTATTGGGTATCCCGGTAGAGAGGATCAGCCCTCAAGTCGGTGATACAGAATCCATAGGATACACTTCAATGACTGGAGGCAGCGGAGCAGCTTATAAAACTGGATGGGCATGCTATGAAGCGGCTCAAGACGTAAAAAAACAAATGATTGAGCGAGCAGCAATCCTTTGGGAAACAGATGAGGGAGACGTAGAACTAATCGATGGGGTTTTTAAATATGTGAAGGATCCCGGCCTTACTGCGACTTTTGCAGAAGTCGCATCCAAACTACCTGACACAGGGGGCCCCGTCTTTGGTCATGGCAATGTTAACCCAACAAAGTCTGGCGCCGCATTCGCCACAAATATAGTTGATGTGGAAGTGGATCCAGAAACAGGGAAAGTAACTATTTTACGATATACAGCTGTTCAAGATGCAGGCAAAGCAGTTCATCCCAGTTACGTGGAAGGGCAAATTCAAGGAGGCGTAGTCCAAGGTATAGGGTGGGCATTGAACGAACACTATGCTATGAGCACTGACGGTGGCATGCTCAACTCAAGTTTTTTGGACTATCGGATGCCAACTTCATTAGACATACCAATGATTGACACTGCAATCGTAGAAGTGCCTAACCCAGGACACCCATATGGAGTACGAGGGGTTGGGGAGGTTTCTCTGGTTCCACCGTTAGCTGCTTTGGCAAATGCTATATATGATGCTACAGGCGTGCGAATGCACAAACTCCCGATGAATCCCGAATCCATTTTATCTGCAATGCAAAAACAAAAAGGTAAATAGTTTGATCTGATTTATATTCATGCATCAGACAAACCCCATAGCATTTCGGCACAGGGCAACTTGATACAATTCGCTTATGTCATTGTGATGTAGAATAGATACAGAAAAACCCCCCCAGTAATCAAACTGGGGGGGTTTTTCTGTCCACTGAGTGGTAGCGGGGGCAGGACTCGAACCTGCGACCTTTGGGTTATGAGCCCAACGAGCTGCCGCTGCTCCACCCCGCGTTAATTAATCATTTTTCTGAATACCTGTCTTTGATAGATGAACCTCAATGTGGGTCAAATACCCGGCCTATTAGTACCGCTCAGCTAAATTCCTTACTGAACTTACACCTGCGGCCTATCAACCCTGTAGTCTACAGGGGGCCTTGCTCTTAATCGACGAATCGAAAAGAGATAGAGATCTAATCTTGAGGTTGGCTTCGCGCTTAGATGCTTTCAGCGCTTATCGCATCCAGACATGGCTACCCGGCGATGCTCCTGGCGGAACAACCGGTACACCAGAGGTCTGTTCATCCCGGTCCTCTCGTACTAAGGATGACTCCCCTCAAATCTCCTACGCCCACGACGGATAGAGACCGAACTGTCTCACGACGTTCTGAACCCAGCTCGCGTGCCGCTTTTACCGGCGAACAGACGGACCCTTGGGACCTTCTTCAGCCCCAGG
>CAZMZE010000004.1:0-34279 GCA_964570875.1 uncultured Dehalococcoidia bacterium | reverse complement strand
CATCAATCCAAGCGTGTTTAGACTAACAACGACTGTAACAGGATCTATTAGTGTGAGCATCACGGGAGCAGCAGTTAGGCCCATGCCGAAACCAACTGTTCCCAGAACAACCGATCCAGTTAATATGCTAACAGCAGATACGAGAAGTTGGTCCCAGCCCCACTCCCCAGTCAAAATGCAGACTCACATTTTAGATAAATGGTGGCGTAAAACATCATTTTCATTTATTGAACTACGAGTTCCTAACAGAAGAGTTAAGCGAGTCAACAATTTTTCAACACAGCTTGGAGATGCAAAATCTCAGTTGGATCAAAAGTGTGATCCATAAACTTGAACATTCTTTACGGATCATAATTTTTCTTTTATTAGTGCCCTCATTTGTTTTACTCGAGACAATGTTGCTTCGGCATCTTCTTCTTTCTTGTCAAAAATCTTCGATCCGTCTAAATAAACTTGGAAAACTCCACTATCAGCAGGTGTGAGTGTTATTCCCAAATTACTTCCGCCTTCAGCGAAAAATTCAGCGGCCATCCAGGCCGCCGTACCATGATGGCTTCAAGGCACGCAATATATTATTTCTACGTTTACTTTAGCTTTATATGGCATAACAAACTCCATATGCAGATTTATTGGGACACTATCACTTCCAAATATTGAGGTCAAGCCACTTCCAAAATAGTGATTTGGAGATGAATATACTTATCTTTTCTTAAGTTACAATCAAAACCCAGAAATGACCTCTTGTTGGCTTTCTATTATTTCCAACGGCAGTGATTCAACAAATTTCATAACTGAGTCTAATATTTGACTTGAATGCTTATTTGAGTTGCTAACACACACGACACCGATCACCGCAATTTGCCAAAGTTCTGATTCGTCTACTTCAGCCACGGCCACTTGAAACCGGTTCCTGATCTGGCTCATTGAGGATTGCAAAACACTACGTTTATCTTTTAATGAAGTAGATGTAGATAAATGAAGTTTGATTTTCATTGTTCCAACAGTCATTAACTGTGATCATATCAGAATTATCGGGGGGGTCTATGTTTTATCAAAAAACGATAACAGGTTCGGGTAAACCTGTTTACAGAATATTGAACCATGAAATTGTTGGTGAATACCGTATATATCTAACTTAATTGTCGAGGCTAACAAAGTGTTCTCCAACAACATTTAGGCTTAGATAGCAGTGATATAATCTAGGAAACCCAAATTGGGAGACTACATTAAAATCAAATCGTAGACATCATGTTCCCTGAGGGACTGTTGACTAATTACACTGGTATGAATAATTCGCCTAAAATCACAAAAATAACAGCTAGAGAAATAATAGATTCTCGTTCTAAACCTACTTTAGAGGTGGATGTCACCCTCGACGACAGTGTTTTAGGGAGGGCTTCCGTCCCCTCTGGTGCTAGTACTGGCAAAAAAGAAGCCAAAGAGCTCCGGGACCATGACCCTAAAAGATATAACGGTTTGGGAACACTCAGTGCAATTTCCAAAATTGACTCGATTATCGCCCCGGAGTTGATCGGACGCCAGAACATCGATCAAAACCAACTTGATGATATTCTCATAGATTTAGATGGTACTAAGGACAAATCCAATTTAGGAGCAAACGGTATTTTGGCAATATCATTAGCCTTTGCACATGCAACGGCTAAATTCAAAGGTACCCCTTTGTATAGGGATTTGACGGCTGAAACCGATTATCAGTTGCCTGTGCCAATGTTTAATCTTATAAACGGTGGACGTCACGCACTGAATTCTACTGACATTCAAGAATTCATGCTGATTCCTGCCAGATTTGAATCTTTCAGTCAATCTGTTCGGGCTGGTGTAGAAATCTATCATTCATTACATGAATTAATTATTCGTGGTGGTCATCATTCCGCTGTGGGAGACGAGGGCGGTTTTGCACCAACTCTTGATCGAAATCAAGCCGCACTGACACTACTTGTGCAAGCTATATATAACGCAGGTTACTCTCCAGGGAAAGACTGTTTCATCGCTCTAGATGTAGCTGCCTCAGAATTAACCTCAGATGCTGGCATCACCTATCACCTGAAAAGCGAAAATGAAACACTGACAGCTTCAGATATGATCAATTTATATCGTTCTTGGATCAAGGACTATCCCATTATTAGTATTGAAGATGGATTAGTTGAAGATGATTGGGATAACTGGACCAAATTGACTGAACATTTAGGTAACCAAATCCAGATAGTGGGCGATGATCTATTCACAACAAACGTAGTAAATATTGAAAACGGGATAAATTATAAAGCAGCTAATGCTGTGTTAATCAAACCTAACCAAGTAGGAACCTTGACTGAAACTATACAGGCGATCCAAATTTCTAAACAAGCTGGTTGGCGTAACGTGATTAGCCATAGGTCTGGAGAAACTGAAGATACCACGATCGCAGACTTAGCAGTAGGTACATCTGCTGGTCAAATAAAAGCAGGAGCTCCAGCAAGGAGCGAAAGAACTGCAAAATACAATAGATTAATTCGTATAGAACAAGAACTTGGTAGTAAAGCGATTTTCCCTGGATTAGATGCTTACTTTTGATCTTTACATATGTCCGCACTTGGCTCGATGTGTTACCAGTTGGTATACTGCGAGACTCGATACTTTGATTCCCAAAAACAATAATGGAAAGGTGTTTTGATGGTCACACGCATAGGCATTAATGGATTCGGCAGAATTGGCAGACAGGTTTTACGAGCAATAAATGAACGTTATCCGGATAAATTGCAAGTAATTGCCATAAATGATCTGGCGGATAACCAAACAAATGCTCATCTGCTCAAATATGATAGCAACTATGGAATTTACCCGGGTCAAGTGTCTCCTACAAAAACGGGTATTCAAGTAGATGGAGCATCGATAGACGTTTTGTCAAAACGGGATCCAACGGATCTTCCTTGGGATGATTTAGGTGTTGATGTAGTGATCGAATCAACTGGAATTTTCGATGATTATGATAAGGCTTCGTCACACCTAACAGCGGGTGCAAAAAAAGTTATCATCTCAGCACCGGCGAAAGGTGATGTTTTCACGGTGGTTCTAGGTGTTAATGAAGATCAATATAACCCAGCAAATGATCATGTACTTTCCAATGCTTCCTGTACAACCAATTGCCTTGCAACGATGGTCAAAGTTTTACATGACACTTTCAACGTCGAGCATGGCCTGATGAGTACTATTCATAGCTATACAGGGGATCAGCAAATTTTAGACCGATCTCACTCTGACATGAGAAGAGCACGTTCCGCAGCAATGAACATCATCCCTACCACTACCGGTGCTGCGCGGGCCGTGGGACTTGTACTCCCTGAATTAAACGGTAAGATACACGGGTTAGCCTACCGAGTACCGACTTCCACGGTCTCTGTCACAGATTTCGTAGCAACATTGTCCCAAGAAGCTACTGCTGAGGATGTGAATCAAGCATATTCTGAGGCAAGTTCAGGCAACTTAGAGGGCATTTTATCATTCACTGATGAACCACTTGTGAGTGTTGATTTTAAAGGTAATCCTCATAGCTCTATAATCGACGGCGAGTCGACAATGGCTATTTCAGGCAAGATGGTAAAGGTAGTGGGTTGGTATGACAACGAGTGGGGCTATAGTTGTAGGACCGCAGATTTGGCATCTTACCTAACAGACAAAGGATTTTAGATGCAAAGCCAAATTGCTAACATTCCTTACCACAGGTATAATCGTATCTAACGATTAACTAGATGAAATTCTGGAGGCCATAAATGGCAACTGATACCAAAAATCAAACAGGTACTTGGAGAGTAAAATCAGGGCTGGCTCAGATGGTTAAAGGTGGCGTTATCATGGACGTTGTTACTGCAGAACAGGCCAAAATTGCTGAAGACGCCGGAGCAGTGGCTGTCATGGCTCTTGAAAGAGTACCTTCGGATATAAGAAAAGCTGGCGGCGTCGCTCGGATGTCTGATCCGACGATTATTGATGAAATTATTGGCGCAGTGACTATACCCGTAATGGCAAAATGCAGAATAGGCCATTTTGTAGAAGCCCAAGTGTTAGAAGCTCTGGGAGTTGATTATATAGATGAATCGGAAGTATTGACTCCGGCCGATGAAAATAACCATGTTAATAAGCACGACTTTAAAGTTCCTTTCGTTTGTGGGTGTAGAGACTTAGGTGAAGCGCTTAGGCGTATTGGAGAAGGCGCTGCAATGATTCGTACTAAGGGAGAAGCTGGTACGGGTAACATAGTAGAGGCTGTGAGGCATGCTCGGCAGGTCTTGGGGGAAATGAGGAAAATTCAAAGTATGGGACCTGATGAACTAATGGCAACAGCAAGGGATTTGAGAGCCCCATATGAATTGGTTAAAGAAATTCATGATACGGGGAAACTTCCCGTGGTGAATTTTGCTGCCGGCGGAATCGCATCTCCGGCAGATGCTGCTTTAATGATGCAATTGGGTGTAGACGGAGTATTTGTAGGATCGGGGATTTTTAAATCTGAAAAACCAGATTTGATGGCTCAGGCAATCGTTAAAGCAACTACTCATTACAATGACGCTAAAATTATTGCAGACATATCAAGAGGCTTGGGCGATGCTATGCCTGGATTAGATGTCAGGACTATGCCAGAAGAAGAGCAATTAGCTAGTCGGGGCTGGTAATTTGCCAAAAATAGGTGTGTTATCGGTACAGGGAGACTTTTCCGAACATTCCCAAATTTTAAGTAGAATTGGTGTCGAAGCTACCGAAGTCAGATTACCTGAACAACTCGATAACTTAGATGGTCTGATCATTCCAGGGGGTGAAAGCACCACAATAGTTCAGTTGATAGACATCTATGGCTTTAGAAAGCACCTGGCAAATAGAGTTAATGAAGGTTTGGCTGTCTGGGGAACTTGTGCTGGCATGATTGTTGTGGCCAGTAAACTCAAAGATGAACGCCCTACGCCTCTAGGTTTAATGGATATATCAGTTACCCGAAACGCGTTCGGTCGACAAGTTGATAGTTTTGAAACGGACATTGAGTTCATCGGAATCCCTGGAGAAGCATTCCACGCAGTATTTATTAGAGCACCAGCCGTTGATTCAATTGGATCAGATGTATCAATTCTTGCTAAGCTTGATAATGGTACGCCAGTGGCCGTGCAACAAGACAAATTACTTGCAACATCATTTCATCCAGAATTAACAGAAGATACAAGAGTGCATGAATATTTTTTGAATATTATTTGAAATTCACGATTGTTTATTTGTGTTCTGTACGGGTAGATTTAAATTAACAATGTTGATTTCGAACCTTTTTGACTCTACTATATTTGGGAGACCTATCTCAATTATGGATCAACTAAATTCACATATGGGTGGATCGCCTTCCTTCCATCTTCACATTGATTTTGCATGAACAACTTGTCCAACAATAGCATTACTCCTATACGATCACTTGTACAAGATAATTTAGTTGATCTGTTAAAGGTCTTACCTCAAGAAATAGCCCATCAAATTCTAAGTATAGACAATGCTCCTGAATTGCTTGAAATCATTTTTGATGTAGGTCGATTTCCTCAGGCTCGTTATGTAGATCATACAGTTCAATTGGGTCAAGATGAGATTGCTCAGAAAGATATTGACAATATTTGTACTGCGATTGGAGATTTTGGTGGGGATAACCGTGCAGGAATACAGAGAACTCTTCATAGAATTTCGGCGATCAAAAATCGTTCGGGCAGCGTGATAGGCTTGACCCTGAGAGTGGGTCGGGCGATATATGGCACAATAAAAATCATTGACGATTTAATTATGTCAGGGAAAAGTGTTTTGCTTTTAGGGAGACCTGGAGTTGGTAAAACAACTATGTTGCGAGAAGTCGCTCGTGTTCTGGCTGAAAAAGACCTAAAGCGAGTTATAGTTGTTGACACATCTAACGAAATTGCAGGAGATGGAGATATTCCTCACGATGGTATTGGTGGGGCGAGGCGTATGCAAGTGCCATCACCTTCAAACCAACATTCCGTAATGATTGAAGCTGTCGAAAATCACATGCCAGAAGTAATAGTAATTGATGAGATCGGAAATGAAGATGATGCAGCAGCAGCTCGAACTATAGCCGAACGTGGAGTACAACTAATAGCAACTGCTCATGGAAATACACTCGATAATTTGATTCTGAATCCGACTCTTAGCGACTTAGTTGGTGGAATAGAATCAGTTACATTGGGTGACATAGAGGCTCAAAAACGCAGGACACAAAAAACAGTCAGAGAACGAAAAGCTCCTCCCACATTTGATATTTTAGTTGAAATAAGAAGCTGGGATGAAGTTGCTATTCACTCGGATGTTGCTTCGGTTGTAGACAAAATTTTAAGAGGCATAAATGCGCAACCTGAAATCCGTTCTATAGCTACCAATGGCGAAGTAGTGAAGAATTCCTCATCTACCAATGTTACTGTAGATCATAATATACAACCTCAACAAGATGCTTCTTTCCAAACTATCGATCACTTTCCTGAAACCAAATTGTTGAGAATTCTTGCTTATGGGGTTAATAGAGGTAAGCTATTACAAGCGATTGAAGATTTAGAATTCCCTATGGAAGTAGTGAAAAACATAGAGCAAGCTGACATTTTACTGACTACGAAAAGTTATTACCGTCGACAAACAAAGGGATTACAAATAGCGCAAACTAAAGGTTGTCCCGTATACGTTTTACGTAAAAATACATTAGTTCAAATACAACAATTTATTAAAGCCATCATGCGTAAAAGTGGAATAAGAGCCGATACTCCACAAATTAAAAACGTTGTTGTAGAAGCTGAACAGGCTGTAAAGAAAATCGTAGGTGGAGAATCTCAGATAGAATTGATGCCTCAGGGTTCATTCATCAGAAAAATTCAACACCAAATTGCTCAAAATAGTTCGGTAGTATCCACTAGCACAGGTAAAGAACCTAACAGAAGAGTAGTCTTTTACAAACAATAATTCTTAACTAGTTAACATCATGGCAATATTTATTTCGTTTGAAGGTGGGGAAGGGTCTGGTAAATCAGTACAAAGCCAAATTTTGGGTGAACGCCTGAACAATATTGGATTGCAAACCCTTCTTATAAGAGAACCTGGTTCCACTCCACTGGGAAAATATCTAAGAGAATGGTTAAAAAGGGAGACTTCCCCAAAAGAAGAGATGTCTTCTATTGCTGAACTATTTGTGTTTGCTGCAGCTAGAGCCGAGGTCGTTCAAAAAATTATAAAACCTGCATTGAAATTACCCGGCATGGTGATTATAACTGATCGATTCGCAGATTCTACCACCGCATATCAAGGATACGGTAGGAAATTATCATTTGATAAAATCACTCAAATTAATCATGTAGCCATGCAAGGAGTAAAACCAGATCTTACTTTTTTGTTAGACTGCGATCCTCAAATAGCATTGGATAGGATAGGTAGCGTCCAACTTACATTGCCGATTGAAAGTGATTCGAATAAGTCTATAGATACTCCAAACAGAATTGATCAAGTAGGAACCCGAAGATTTGAACAAGAATCTATTGATTTCCACAAAAGGATTAGGTCCGGTTACCAAGAAATGGCTCAGGCTGAACCAGCTAGATGGCATGTAGTTGATGGCGCAATGGAAATCAAAGATGTGTCTGAATCAATATGGAATGCTATACCTAATAAACTAAAAAACACAGAAAAAGCTTCATTTATGATTGATGCGTTATCCTCAACCAATTAAATTAACGGGTATAACGGATTCTTCAATTGGTTATTGTCTATAGCCAGAATTTCCACCAACCTTTGTTCCAACTTATTTTGGGTTCAGGTAATGGCACGCTGACTGTTTGATTAGCCAAAATAGCTTTTGGTAAGGCATCAACCATATTTATAGCCCTCTCATAACCAACCAATTTTGCAGCAGCAGTAAAGCCTGGACTCAGTTTGGGTGAACGTGTTCCGCCAGGAAAGTGACAATCTGACGCTAATATGTGAACTAAGTTGTTCTTGAACAATTGAATTGTAAAGCGACGCGTATTCCTCCCAAAGTATCCTAACAAACTCCCAGAAGTGACCTGGGTTATCATTCCCCTTTCAACAAGATCCACCAAGAATTCTGGTTCAGAATCGAATACTTCAAGTCGTTCAGGATGAGCTAATATTGGAATAAGGCCCATTGCTTGAATTTCAAAAAGGATTTGTTCTATATAGATTGGTCTACCAAAGAATGGCAATTCTACTAAGATGTATTTGGAACCGTTGATTGGAAGTGCTATACCGCTAGCGACATCTCTGGGTAGGTCAACATCCAGATGGTTCTCCATTCCTAAAGCTAAAGAAATACTCAATCCTTCTTCTTTAATAGCTTTATTGATACTGATAGTCAGTTCCTCAATATGTGGAATCGACCATTGTTCAGTAATATCTTTTCGATGCGGAGTAGCTAAAATAGTTTTGGTTCCATCCAAATCAGCCACTTTCAGCATTTCCATTGTCATTTTGTGGCTTTTGGACCCATCATCTACATTTGGCAAAATATGGGAATGTAAGTCGTACATTGAGATATCCACGCACAATAAGTTAGTTCAGTGTAATCGCTCCTACACAATATGCAATACTGCAGAACACTGTTTTTAAGAGATTGGAACCCAGATTGATGTTAAAATTGATTATGAATTGAATATCATTCCTAAATTTGTGTTAAATTTCCTGCAATATGCTAAACCTTAATAAATTCAATTGGTCAAACCTGAAGGATTATACCAACCTATACAATCAAATCAATTCTTTAAATTCCACAGCTAGGTGTTATGATCAAAATTCAATTAAAAAGATATTGAATTTACCCGGGGTTGATCCTGAATCAAACTTGAACATAGCTTACTGGAATGACAACCCAATCGGGTTTAACTACATACAACACGAAAATCACATAAACCGGATTGTTTTTACAGGCGGAGTCATCAAGCAATACCAACGAAGAGGAATCGGTAAGTTATTACTGACTAGAGCTTTAGAAGAACTACGTTCCTATAGTGGTTATGTATGCCACGTCCAAGCCGGAAAACATGAAACTGGTTTGATCGAATTGTTGGCCAATTTGGAATTCCACCCAGTTAATGAATATTTAAAAATGATTTTGAAAAAACCTGAATTGGTGAAGATGAATAATACATCTGATTATATTATTGAAACGTTCCAACAAGGGGAAGATGAAAAATTATTGACAGATATCCAAAATGATGTTTTTAGAGGTTCTTGGGGATTTGCACCTAACACTATTGACGAGATATCTGCTCGAATGAACTTAGATAGAGCTGAACCGCAAGGAGTTCTTTTTGTCAGGAAAGTACAGCACCAGTCCAAAAGCGTCGTTGCTTACTGCTGGACGTTGAGATCACAAAATCCCCACGGACATGTAGGTTGGATATCTATGGTAGGATGCACACCCCAGAACCGAGGGAAAGGAGTTGGTCGCATTGCCACTGTAGCCGGGATCAATTATTTGGCTGAACAGGGAGTAGACGAGATAGAATTAGAAGTCGCTGCCCGCAATAAACCAGCAATTGAACTCTACAGAAATTTAGGCTTTAAATTCATATCCGACACGCTATGGTTTGAGAAAACATTGTAAAAATGTCTTCCGATCAATCAGCTCTTTTGATGACTATCAGTCTTCCGGTAATTGCGATTTCGATTTGATGTTCAAGTCTTTTGGAAGAACTATTCCCCCAGAGAATATCAGTTTCATAGCATCTTCAACACTCATATCAGTTTCCATAACTTTATCTTCTGTAACAAATGCCATGTTTCCTGATGTAGGATTAGGTACGGTTGGTATGTAAACCACAACTAGTGGATCATCTCTTTCATGTGCCAACGTATGACCTGTAACAAATCCCATTGCTATCATCCCTTCCCTAGGCCATTCAAGAAATACCACTCGACTAAAACTATGCCCTTTAGGGGATGTTAAAGCGCTAGTCGCCTGCTCAGCAATACCAAAAATGGTCTTGACAACAGGTATGTGGCGAAAAATCGCGCTTTTCCAACCGATCGCCCGTCTCCCAAACCCAGTAGATATCAACAACCCGACTGCGTAGAATGCTACTATGGTGACGAAAACTCCAATGCCTTTAAAGTCCCAAGGGCGCCCATCCACAAAAGCCATCGGTCGAATTAGTTGATCAATTTTATCAACTATAAATAAAAGGATTATCGCCGTTACCAACAATGGGATCAAAGCTAAAAACCCGGCGATAGTCCTTCCAATAATATGTGATTGGAAGTTTTCCCATTTAGCATTGAATTTTATTTTCATAAGGGCTTTACACTTTATGACTGATTTTTCCAGTTTTGCTATTTTTTATATTCTGGAATCCTGAGGGATTGTGGGATAGTGAAGTCATTATACAAGTCCGAGAGTGAGTCTGCAGTCTTCGACCAACTTAGAGTAACAGCAGCAGCCCTCGCCGCTTCACCCATATTTATATTCAAAGATTTATTTGTCAAGAGGATATCGAGTTTATTCGCAAAGGGTTCGGGACATCTCCAAGGAATCAGATAACCAGTCACGCCATGTTGAACCAATGTTTTTAATCCACCCACTCTAGAAGCTACAACAGGTTTACCACATGCCATCGCTTCTAAGGCCACTAGTCCGAAACTTTCGTAATACGACGGAAGCGCGAACACATCAGTTGCATTATAATAAAGTGGCAGTTCGCTATGATTAACTGCTCCAGTGAAAGTAACTTTATCGTTAATAGAAAGTTCTTTACTTAATAGTCTCAACTTAGATATTTCAGATGTCTGATTGACGTTACCCCCTACAATAATCAATCTGGTGTCAGCATTGTTTCCCATCAAGGAAAATGCTTTCAGCAGAATATCTACTCCTTTTAGTGGTTCTATCCTCCCGACGTAGAGAACAATATGTTTTTCTTTAATACCTAAGCATTCTCTGGCCTTGGACTGTGGCGATGGTTTGAATAAATCAGGGTCAACCCCCGCATTAATTACACTTATTGTATTTAATGATTTTTTATAAAGCCGAGCGATATCTTGTTGCTCGTCTACGGTGGATACAACGACAGCATCTGCAGAATCAATCGATAGTTTTTCTACTTCAATTCTTTGTTCTGATTCATCTTCTCCAACCCTCGCCCGATTTTTGCTCTTTGCTAAAGTATGAAACGTTACTACATGAGGGATTTTGTAACGCTCACCTAGTAATTTACCCACAATAGCGGAAAGCCAGTAATGGCTGTGAATTACATCGTATTGTAATTTCCATTCTTCACTAATCAAACTAATTCTACTAGTGAATTCAGGAATGTGATTGTACAAATCATTTTTAGGACAATCATATGCCCCTGCGTCTATATGTATTATCCTGAGGTTATCTTGCAATTCCACTATTTTCGGATCGTTTTTATCGTGGCTCCTGGTAAATATATCTATATGGATTCCTCTTGCAGCCAACTCTTTTGCAGTTTGCAATACGTATACGTTCATCCCGCCGGAGTATCGGTCTCCTAAATTAGCATATGGACAAGCATGGAAACTTATAATTTGTATTTTCAACAATTTTCGGTAGACCTTGGAATTTTCGTATTCACAGCTTTCTATATGGCTCTAAGATGACTGTCTTGTTGCCCTGAGATGGTATAAGTGGCGGTTTGATGCGCCTAGATGGTATTTATATCGTTCAGAGCCCCTTAGGAAATCAAAAGTAGAGTGCTTTGATTGGATGGCATGCTTAATGCACATGATGGTGTTTATTAAACCGATGCTTAGATGGGAAAGGTCAGGATCATATCCGCTATTGTATAAATAGACAGTATTATTGTATTCAAATGAAATACATGAAGCTACCCTGGCATTTTCAAATTTCAAAAAATTCAACTTGAAGAAGCCAGTTTCCGACAAGGCATGTGGGAGAGTCCTAAAGAACTCTTCCCGTATTGGAGTTAGAAAATTAGATTTGACAGGGTTGCTTAATTTCATCAATCTAATAAAGTCATCCATGCAATCACATTGCGCATTTAGATGACTACAAATATCATGCGTGTATGATCCTGCCGAGTCTAATTTACGTATTTTCCTTTTTATTTCATGCCTGTTTTTTTTATTTAGATGTTGAAGGTATTCTTCCCATGTATTTTGCAATTTAAGAACTGGAGCGACATCTTCCTCCCGCTGGTTAACATATATTCCTATCGATCTTAACTTCTGGGAGAATAACTCTAATGTCGGAGAATGTTCTGGAATAGAGGTTAGGTCCAAATCGCTAAAACCTATCTCTTGTATCAATTCAACCAATTTACCATAGAATAAATCTTCTTTACCACGCATTACTACAAAATCATGGTAGTCAAATAAATCACTTCCTCCTATGAATGTAATGGTTTCATTGGTTTTGATGAGGGGAGCTATACCAATTAATTGTGAATTCTCTTTCAATCCAAATAGAACATTGGGATGACTACTTCCGAATTTCTTCCACCAATTATGTTGCCAAACGTGAGTTAAGAATATCTCATTGACGAATGAGTATGATAACAATTCGTTCCATTCAACCAATATTTGGTCAAATGTGTAAGATGTCCAGGTTGCATGCAAATCAGTTTTGCCTCAGCAAATCGATCAGTTCAGTTTTAGAAGCGACCCCTTTCGAGAATTCCCCTCTGCTGGAAAAAGTTACGATCCTACTACCAGGTTTCTTTATTCCTCGCAAAGCCATACACATATGTTCAGCGTCCAATGTTACAGCTGTTCCATCGGGTCCCACGGCATTGTGAATAGCTTCTACAAATTGACTACAGAGCCTTTCTTGAATTTGTGGCCTTTTTGCCAATATATCTAGGGCTCTGGCGAATTTACTGGCTCCTAGTACCTTTCCGTTAGGAATATATGCAACATGGGCAGAACCGAACATCGGCAAAAAATGATGTTCGCAAATTGAAAAAAATGGGATGTCTTTAACCAATACTACCTCTTGGAAGCCTTCGTTAAAGCTGGTATCCAGAACATCATTTGGATTTTGACCTAGTCCTGAAAAAAATTCTTCATACATTTTTGCTATTCTTTTCGGGGTATCCAGCAATCCTTCTCTCGTAGGGTCTTCTCCAATAGCGTGGATTATATCGGTAGATGCTTCGATGATCTTTTGCTTGTTTATCAAAGGTTCCTCTCCATAGGGGCCAGCTATCAACAATGAACGAAATATTGAACCCATATCCATTTAACATTAACAGGACTCATGTCTGAACGCTCACACATTATGTATCGCACATTGTCCAGATTACAGCATATAGGACAAACCTGTATCTAGTCCATTTTGATGTTCAATCATGTTGAATATTGGGATGACAAGGGCCTACAATTCTCCAAAGCCAATAAGGAATTCAATACTGTTTTATTGAACCATTAATCCAAGGAAATGATGATTGGCAGCAAGATTCAAGTTAAAAGAATAGTGAATGGAATCGCGTAGTGAAGTCCCTATTCTCATTAATAATGTTTACGCTATGAAGGGAGATATTTAATGGTCCTAGAACAACAAGATCCGGATATCAATAGTGTTTTGGAATCAGAGAAAACACGGCAACGTGAAAATATTAATCTTATCGCATCCGAAAATTATGCTAGCAAGGCAGTGATGGAGGCTCAAGGTTCGATTTTCACAAACAAATATGCGGAAGGATATCCCGGGAGGCGTTATTATGCTGGATGCGAATTTATTGATGTAATTGAAACATTAGCTATTGATAGAGTGAAAAGCTTATTTGGTGTTGAACATGCGAATGTTCAACCTCATAGCGGTGCCCAAGCGAACATGGCAGCTTACTTTGCACTGTTGGACCCTGGTGACTCAGTAATGGGGTTGAGTCTGGATCATGGAGGACATCTTACTCATGGAAGTCCGGTTAATTTTTCTTCTAAACTGTACAATTTCATTCCCTATGGTGTTGAAAAAGAATCCGAATTAATTGATTACGATGCATTAGAAAGAATAGCAGTAACCACTAAACCGAAATTGATTGTTACGGGGGCCACTGCATACCCTAGGGTTTTTGAATTCGAGAGACTTCGATCTATTGCTGACTCTGTCGGAGCAATATTGATGGCAGATGTAGCCCATATATCAGGTTTGATTGCTGCAGGAGAGCACCCTTCCCCAATCGGCCATGCACAAATAGTTACTTCGACTACCCACAAAACTCTGAGAGGTCCTAGGGGAGGAATGATTCTATGCGACTCAAAATTTGCAAAAAAGATTGATCGAGCGGTTTTTCCAAATTCTCAGGGAGGGCCTCTAGAAAATACTATTGCAGCGAAAGCAGTTGCTTTCGGAGAGGCATTACAACCGGAATTTATCATCTATCAACAACTAATAAAATCAAACGCCAAAGCTTTAGCTCAAGGGTTAGCGCATGGAGGATTAAGATTAGTTTCTGGGGGTACTGACAACCATATGGTCCTAGCCGATGTAACTCCTTTGGGGATAAATGGAAAACAAGCAGAAGAAGCCCTTGTAAAAGCGAACATTGTAGTTAACCGTAACACTATCCCTTATGACACTAATCCACCAAGAATTGGAAGTGGCATTCGACTTGGTACTCCTGCAGTATCATCTAGAGGGATGGCTGAGGAAGAAATGCAGGTAATATCACATCAAATTTTAGAAGTGCTGCATGATATAGAAAATGAGACGACTTTGACATCTGCTAAGGAGAAAATCGTTAATCTTTCAACTCAATTTGCTGTGCCAGGAATTGATATATAAAAACTTGTATCTAGTCAATTCAAATAACTATAGATAGTTTATTGATAGCAGATTGAGCCGCCTGTTTCTCTGCATCTATTTTTGAATGACCTGTTCCGATCCCTTCGACTTTCCCTGATACAGATACATGAATCTCGAATGTTTTGTGAGGATCTTTACCAATTTCTCTAACGAGTTTGTATTCTGGCAGAATTCTCCTGTTTTTTTGGAGCCATTCTTGTAGTACAACTTTCGGATTTCGGGACACCAATGAATCTGTCACTCCCTCCAAATATTCACTAAGCACTCTCAATGTAAAACTTTTCGCAATCAGGTAACCCCTATCTATTACAATGGCACCTATTATCGCTTCTAAGGCGTTTTCCAAAATCGTTTCTTTGAACTGACTTTTGACAGGGATTTCTCCTTTCCCGACCCTAATATAAGGTGCTATTCCAATGTTTTTCGCGACCGTTGCTAACGTGGAACCATTAATGAGCAATGATCTCATTTTTGATAGGCCGCCTTCATTTTGGTCTGGATATTTGATGAAAAGTTCTTCGGCAACGGCCATGTTAATTACTGCATCACCCAGAAATTCAAGCCTTTCATTGGATGACAAACACTGGTATTTATGTTCATTCAAATATGAACTATGGGTAAAAGCTTCTTCTAATACTGTAATGTCAGCAAAATGCACTTGAAGGTTGTTCTTAGCAAAGTCTTTTAATTGATTCGAATATGTTTTATTCAAATTCGTTTCACAGACATTGTTAATTTACGATCCCTCTAGGCCATGGTGGTTGCGGTCTTTTCAGTTCACCAATGTATGATCGATTACCCATCATTGAAGAAAATTCATTGAAGAACTGTACAGAGTCCTCTACTGGGGGAATAAATGTTTTTAGATAAACTGAGTTACTATTTTCAAACACAAAGGTGGGAGTACCAAAAACACCGTGAGTTTCGATTGCTTCGTAGTGACTTTGGCTAATTAATTCGATAAGAGAACAATCCTCTAAATCCCGACTAAGGACGTCTATATCGATACCAATATCTCGTGCGATTTCAATCAAAGTACTTTTATCATTTAAAGGAATCCTAGTCCCAGTCGAGGCATGGCGTTTCTCAAGTAGAGTTGTATGAAAAACATCGAAAAGCTCGGGTTGATGTTTTCTCACTGACTCCCCTGCTATAGCAGCTAACAATGAACGTGAGTCCTCAATCAGGTCAATAGCACATTGATCCCAATACCTCAATTCAAGGCTACTATTCCCATTAACCTGATCAAGTTGGAAATACTTCCAACAAATATCTAGTTTATCGTTGGATTCTCTGTTTACTGTGTCCAGCCACACGGCGACATTATAAACATACGGTCATGCGTAGTCGGCATAAATTGTCAATTTTACAGAGGCCATTAAATCCCCTTTATGAATTTAGGATTTCCAATTTTCGATTGAACCATTTTAGTCCCCTTGTATATTCCAGTCAAAGTTGTAGAGAATGGATTTTGTAACAAGAACTTAACATTTACGCAACAATCCAGTAATATTCCGTCTTGATAATAATTTTTGATTAACTTGCCCTGGCTGATTCAATTTAATAAAACGAAGGTGAACAAATGGCATTCAAAGCTGAATACTTATGGATAGACGGCACAGAACCTACTCCATCGATACGATCAAAAACTAAGGTGGTGCCGGAAGGGACGAAGGAATTTCCCATATGGGGATTCGATGGATCAAGTACCAATCAGGCTCCTGGTGATAACTCTGATTGCGTATTAAATCCTGTATATTCTTGTCCTGATCCTATACGTGGTGGAGATAACGTGCTGGTCATGTGTGAAGTGTTACTACCGGATATGACACCTCATCCTACAAACACGCGTGCTGCTTGTGCACAAATCGCTCAGAAACATAAGGAAGAAGAAGCTTGGTTCGGAATAGAGCAGGAATATACCTTGTTTGAATCAGATGGGATACAACCATTAGGATTCCCTGAAGGAGGATTCCCCGAACCTCAAGGTCCTTACTATTGTGGTGTTGGAACTGGTTTAATATTTGGGAGAGAAATATCTGAAGAACATGCTTCAGCCTGTATAGACGCAGGGATAGGTATAGCAGGAACTAACGCAGAAGTCATGCCTGGCCAGTGGGAATTTCAAGTTGGTCCCCTAGGCCCGTTGGAAGTTTCTGATCAACTTTGGGTAGCAAGATGGTTGTTACATAGAGTGGCGGAGGAATATGGAGTAGTGGTATCAATAGAGCCTAAGCCAGTGGGTGGAGACTGGAATGGAGCAGGTTGCCATACAAACTACTCAACGAAAGCCATGAGAGAATCTTATCAGCCTATCGTTGATGCGTGCGAGGCTCTTGGTAAAAATATCACTGAACATATCTCTAATTACGGATCTGGGAACGAGAACAGACTTACTGGACTTCACGAAACTCAGAGGATAGATCAGTTTAGCTATGGAGTTTCGGACAGAGGAGCATCTATAAGAATTCCTTGGCAAGTTGAAGTGGACCAAAAAGGGTATCTGGAAGACAGACGACCGGCTTCAAACATGGATCCATATCTGGTTACTAGACTGTTGCTTCAAACAACTTGTAGTTGAGTGTGAAAGATGACAACGAGTCATGATAGGGAGTATCATGGATGTTTCTCACAGAGACTAAATATTAACGAGCTTATTTCTAAGTTCGCATAATAATCGAACTAGCACTGGGGCGCTCTGTCACAACAGAGCGCCTTAGTTTTTAGTAAATCATAAAAAATACAATAGGCAATCGGATCATATTTATGGTTCGGAACTCTGCCACTCTATCAGTTCGGAATACAACGCATATTTTAATAATTTTATGGATATCGGGATTCTCATCAGTGATTACAAATAATGAAGAAGCGATAGACTATGTACTTCATGAATGTCGTGAAAATGACGTGAAGTTTATTCGTCTTTGGTTCACCGATATATTAGGTGGTCTCAAAGGTTTCGCAATTACGATCGAAGAACTAGAAAGTGCTATGACCAGAGGTATGGCATTTGACGGTTCTGCAATAGAAGGTTTTGCGAGAACAGATGAACATGATCTGTATGCAGTGCCTGATCCAAATACATTTAGTATTTTACCGTGGAGACCTAGAACTAAAGCGGTGGCAAAAATGTTTTGCGATATCGTTACTCCTAGCAATCAACCCTTCTCCGGGGATCCCAGATTTGTCCTCAGGCAAAATTTGGAACGAGCTTCATCCATGGGATTCACTTATTATGTAGCGACAGAATTGGAATATTTTTATTTCAAGAATTCGGCGGATATTTCTGCACTAGATCAAGGCGGATATTTTGATCAAGAATCGAGTGATCCATCGACAGATTTGAGAAGAGAGACAGTGCTCACTCTGGAAGAACTTGGAATTCCAGTGGAATCCAGTCACCATGAAGTGGCACCCAGTCAACACGAGATCGATCTCAGGCATACGGACGCACTTACCATGGCAGATTCCGTAATGACCTATAGGCATGTAGTAAAAGAAATTGCAATGAGTAATGGATATTATGCAACATTCATCCCGAAACCAATCTCAGGAGTGAACGGAAGCGGTATGCATACTCACCAATCATTGTTTTCGGGGGATACGAACGCGTTTTTCGATGCTAAAAGTCCGTATTTGTTGTCAGAGATTGCCATGCAATTCATAGCAGGCCAACTAATTCATTCAAGGGAAATCACCTCTGTTACAAACCAATGGGTTAATTCATATAAACGATTAGTGCCTCATTTCGAAGCACCCATTTATGCCTCATGGTCCATTGTTAACAGTTCAGATTTAATCAGAATACCAGCGTATAAAGAAGGAAGAGAAGCTTCGCGGCGAATAGAATACAGAGCACCAGATTCAGCTTGTAATCCGTATCTTGCTTTCAGTGTGATGCTAGCAGCAGGACTTAATGGAATTGAAAATAATCATACACCGCCACCAGTTACAGACCATAAACTAAATCCCCTATCGAACCACAATTTAGAAAATTCTCCGAAAAAACTTCCAGGAAATCTTTGGGAAGCATTACAATTAACTGAGGAAAGTGATTTAGTACGGAATGCACTTGGGGAAACTGTAACAAACAGCTTCATCGAAAATAAGAAAATTGAATGGGACCGGTATCATGACGAGGTATCAGAAACTGAACGCCAAAAATACATATCCGTAGTATAAATTTGCCAGACAAAACTAATAATGAAATCCAATAACATCCCTTTAATAGATAGTATTCAACAACATGGTTTGTATAGTCAGGATTACGAACATGATTCTTGCGGCGTTGGTCTAGTAGCGAATATTGATGGGAAACCATCACATTCTATTCTTAGTAGAGGGATTGAAGTTCTACGGAAATTAGGTCACAGAGGAGCATCAGGCGCTGACCCAGATACTGGTGATGGTGCTGGAGTACTTCTACAAATGCCACATGAATTTCTCACAAATCATTCCGGTTCCGTGGGAGAACTTCTTGGGAGAAAAGGTGAATATGCTGTCGGGGTTGTATTTCTTCCACAAGAATCTGGGAAAAGAAATATTTGTGAGCAAATTCTTAGAGATACAATTGTAGAAAACGGCATCAACTTTATCGGATGGAGAGATGTACCAGTTAATCCCTCAGCAATCGGCCAACTCGCTCAGAGTGTAATGCCTCTTATAAGACATTTTTTTGTTGAACGTCCTAAAAACATATCCAATGAAACACAATTCGAACTCTATTTATATTTTCTTAGAAAACAAATTGAGAGCGCTATAAACAACGAAGGAATAGCAATTGGTTCAGATTTCTATATACCAAGTTTTTCTTCTAACCGTTTAGTGTACAAAGGATTGCTTAAGTCTGATCAATTAGAGTCATTTTACGAAGACCTGGGTAATTCTTCAATGGAAACCCCATTCGCGTTGGTCCATTCAAGATTCAGTACAAACACACTTGGAACGTGGAATTTGGCTCATCCCTACAGATTGCTTATCCATAACGGTGAAATTAATACTCTGAGAGGAAACATTAACTGGATGACTGCACGAGAACCAATGTTTACCTCTACAAAACTTGAGCATGATGTAAAACAATTACTCCCTGTCATTTTACCAAACCAAAGCGATACCGCCGCTTTAGACAACGCTCTGGAACTCTTAATTGCCACAGGGAGACCGATAGAACATGCAATGATGATGTTGGTGCCTGAAGCATGGGGTGACCACATACCAATGGATCCTGAAAAACAAAACTTCTACAAATATCATTCTTCGATGATGGAACCTTGGGATGGACCAGCGTTGTTGATTGGTACAGACGGAAACAAAATATGTGCAGTTTTGGACAGAAATGGACTAAGGCCATGCAGGTATATGGTGACCACAGATAACGTCTTAGTGATGGCATCTGAAACTGGAGTTTTCGATATTCCAACAGAAAACATAGTTCTTAAAGACAGGATTTACCCAGGGAAAATGTTTCTGTTGGATCTGAATGAAGGTAAATTGATTGGCGACAGCGAAATAAAAAGTAGACTTTCTTCGCAACATCCATATGGGGAATGGTTAGAAACAAATTCCATCCACCTCGATGATCTTGCTTCCACTAATCAAGCTGTAAAAACTAATTTGATAGATATCGAAAAAAGACAAGGATCATTTGGATATACCATTGAAGATATAAATCTCATTATCCAACCGATGGCAGAATTTGGAGAAGAGGCCATTGGTTCAATGGGTAATGATGCACCACTAGCAGTACTTTCTGATAAAAACCCACCTCTTTTCAGTTATTTTAAACAATTATTTGCACAAGTTAGTAATCCACCTTTAGATGCTATTCGAGAGAAACTAGTTACCTCTTTAGAATTGACATGCGGTCGCGAACGTAATCTATTCGACCAAACACCAGAACATTGTGCACAATTAAGACTTGCAAGCCCAATCATAACCAATGAGCAATTGACTAAAATCAGAGACATTGACGTTAGTGGTATAAAATCGAAGACGATATCTACTCTGTTCAAGGTGAAAGCAGGCCGAGGTTCATTAGAAAACTCTATGGACCGGATATGTAAAGAAGCATCTGAGGCAATAAAACAAGGATATGAAATCCTGATTTTATCTGACAAAGGGGTTAATTCGGCCAACGCCCCGGTGCCAAGTTTATTGGCAACTGCTGGAGTTCACCATCATCTTATCCGAGAAGGATCTCGTTCTCAGGTTGGATTGGTTGTTCAATCTGGGGAACCTCGAGAAGTTGCTCATTTTGCGCTTTTAATCGGGTACGGTGCAGCAGCTATCAACCCGTATATGGTATTCGAATCATTAGACTCGATTAACAAAAGTAGATTGGCCAGACAAACGAAGCTAACAAGTGGAAATTACATTAAGGCTGCTAACAAAGGGATCCTAAAAATAATGTCGAAGATGGGTATATCTACACTCCAAGCATACAGAGGAGCCCAAATTTTCGAAGCCGTCGGGTTGAGACAAAATTTAGTCGATAAATATTTCACATGGACGTCATCAAGAATCGGTGGAATCGGAATCGAAGACATCGAACATGAATCGCTTACCAAGCATCATTTTGGTTTTGAAACCTCGAAGGATAACGGTCTCCAAGTCCTTGACGAAGGTGGAATATATCAATGGCGACGTAACGGTGAGTATCATATGTGGAATCCGGATACTATAGCTAATCTTCAAAAAGCCGTCAGAACAGGCGATTTTTCTACTTTCGAACAATTCGCAACTCATGTTGATGATCAAAATGAGAAACTTTGCACCATCAGGGGATTACTTGATTTTAAAAAAATTCGGGAATCCATCCCAATTGATGAAGTGGAGCCTGCTAAAGAAATAGTTAAACGTTTCGCTAGTGGTGCTATATCACTAGGTTCCATCAGCCGTGAAGCTCATGAAACATTAGCTATAGCAGCCAACCGCATTGGAGCTAGGAGTAATACCGGGGAAGGTGGGGAAGATTATCATCGCTATGTTAAAAGCGACAATGGAGATTCGCGTAACAGCGCAATAAAACAAGTAGCATCTGGTCGATTCGGCGTAACTATAGATTACTTATCGAATGCCCATGATCTACAAATCAAAATGGCGCAGGGATCCAAACCAGGAGAAGGAGGACAACTACCAGGACACAAAGTTGATGAATACATCGGCTGGGTCCGAAATTCAACTCCTGGAGTTGAATTAATTTCTCCACCACCCCACCATGATATCTACTCTATTGAAGACTTGGCCCAATTGATCCACGACCTCAAGAATGCAAACCCTCAAGCCAGAATTCATGTCAAATTAGTAGCTGAAGCAGGAGTAGGAACGATCGCAGCCGGGGTATCAAAAGCAAAGGCTGATGTAGTTTTGATTAGTGGAGATAGTGGAGGTACCGGTGCTTCACCTGAATCATCTATAAAAAATGCCGGGTTACCATGGGAACTTGGAGTTGCTGAAACACAACAGGTATTAGTAGCAAACAATCTCAGAGGGAGAATTGTTGTTCAGACAGATGGCCAGTTGAAAACAGGTAGAGACGTTGCAATTGCATGTTTGTTAGGAGCTGAAGAATTCGGTTTCGCCACGGCACCACTTATATCGATGGGTTGCATAATGCTAAGGAAATGCCATTTGAACACATGTTCGGTTGGAATAGCCACACAAGATGCTGAGTTAAGAAAACAATTTTCCGGTCAACCAGAACATGTAATTAACTATTTCTTTTTCGTTGCCGAACAGGTTAGAACAATCATGGCTGAATTGGGCTTGAAGTCTATTAATGAAATGGTTGGTCGTACCGACATGTTGGATAAACGGAAAATAAATACCCACTGGAAAACCGATGGATTGGATTTTTCTAAGTTGTTATACAAATTAGAACCTCCAAAGGGAGTTCATGTTCATAATTCCGAAAAACAAGACCACGGTTTAGATCAAGCAATTGACAATCGTTTAATCAAATTATCAGATGAAGCTCTCAATATGGCCAAAGCTGTTTCGTTTGACATGAAAATAAGTAACAAAAACAGAACTGTCGGCACAATGCTCAGTAACGCTGTTACGAAAAAGCACGGTGCCGCTGGGCTACCAGTTGATTGCATCAAAATTGCTTTCAACGGGTCAGCAGGTCAAAGTTTCGGAGCCTTTCTGGCTCCCGGCATAAGCTTTAACTTAACAGGAGATGCTAATGATTATTTCTGTAAAGGTCTTTCTGGCGGTAAAGTATCTCTTAAGCCGCCAATGAGTTCTGCACACAACTTTCTACAAAATATAATCGTAGGTAATGTAGCTTTATATGGTGCTACTAGCGGTAGCGTATTTATTCGAGGAGTAGCTGGGGAAAGATTTGCTGTTAGGAATAGTGGGGCCATGGCGGTTGTTGAAGGAGTTGGAGATCACGGTTGCGAATATATGACTAGAGGTGTGGTAGTAATACTAGGTCCTACCGGAAGGAATTTCGCGTCAGGCATGACCGGAGGAGAGGCATTTGTTTTGGATGAAGAATCTAAATTTGATGAATTATGCAATAAAGATTTCGTCGAACTGGAAACTGTCGAATCTTCTCAGGATAAACAAATCCTCAAAGACCTGCTTGAGTCACACTACACAATAACGGAAAGTCCGAAGGCGAAAGAAGTGCTCGAAAATTTTGAGAGTTTCTTAAAGAGTTTTGTGAAAGTGATGCCAACTGACTACAAAAGAATATTGGAATCGAAAAAACAATCCGAAGCTAATTCAATGGTAAATTAGATATGGGCAAACCAACAGGATTTATCGAGGAGAACAGGATTACTCCCAATCGGAAACCTGTTCATGAAAGAATTGAGAACTACCAAGAGATCTATCTTGAATGGTCCGCTGATGAAGCCAGCGCCCAGGGGGCACGTTGCATGAACTGCGCTGTCCCATTTTGCCACATGGGGTGTCCTTTAGGTAATTTAATACCTGATTGGAACGACTTAGTATATCGGGGCGAATGGGAAAAAGCACTTCAAGCATTACATTCAACTAATAATTTCCCGGAATTCACAGGACGAATATGTCCTGCACCATGCGAAGCCTCATGTGTCTTGGCCATCAACCAAGATCCCGTAACAATTGAACACATTGAAAAGGCAATCGCTGACACCGGTTGGGAGGAAGGTTGGATACATCCGATCACGCCTAATTTCCGGTCAGGGAAAAATGTTGCTATTGTCGGTTCTGGCCCAGCCGGATTGGCAGCTGCTCAACTTTTAAATCGGCAAGGCCATTCAATCACTGTTTTTGAACGTAATGAATCAGCAGGTGGTCTTTTAAGATTTGGAATCCCTAATTTCAAGCTTGAAAAACATATTGTCCAACGGCGTGTCGATCAATTAAGCGAAGAAGGAGTGGTGTTCAAGACTTCTACATTTGTTGGGCAGAACTTTCCTACATCTGAACTAATTAACAATTACGACGCTATATGCCTGACAGGAGGGAGTACCGTCCCTAGAGACTTGAATATTCCAGGTCGAGATTTAAATGGCATCCATTTCGCAATGGAATACCTAACCCAGCAAAACAGACTGCTTGATGGTGTAGAAATACGTAAGGACGACATAATTAGTGCGAAAGATAAAGATGTTATTATCCTTGGCGGAGGTGACACTGGAGCCGATTGTTTGGGAACCGCTCATAGGCAGGGAGCGAGATCTGTGAAGCAATTTGAAATAATGCCTGAACCTCCAATTACAAGAGATCATCATAATCCTTGGCCTGAATGGCCACGCATTATGATGACATCAGCAGCTCACGAAGAAGGGGGGGCACGGGAGTATAATATTTCTTCGACCAAATTTTCGGGTGAAAATGGAACTGTCAGCAAGTTGCATGGTATAAAAGTAGATTGGGAACAAAATGATAGTAACTCTCGGCCGAAATTAAAAGAAATAAATGGAAGTGATTTTGAGATTTCAGCTGATTTAATTCTGTTAGCAATGGGATTCTTACACCCAGAACATACCGGTATGATAAAAGACCTGCAAGTTGAGATAGATTCGAGAGGAAATGTTGCAACAAATCAAGACAAAATGACTAACATGCCTGGTGTGTTTTCCGCGGGAGATATGGCACGAGGACAATCACTTGTGGTTTGGGCTATAGCTGAAGGTAGGGAAGTAGCGAGGGGAATAGACAAATACCTAACAGGTAAAACTTCCTTGCCGAGAGTCCTGAATGATCATTGAAATAATAACAACAAGGCTTTTGTACTTTTCAAAACATCTTAATATGGAGGTTTCTAATGCCTAGCAAGAAAATAGCATTAATTTCAAATGAGACACCCGACACAACTTTAGTTGAAGAAGGATTGGAAGGATTGAACTATGACCTCGAAGTTTCTGTATGTCAGAGCGAAGGTGAAACTATTGAGGCCATCAAAGGTGTTGACGTCATTATTAATCTCCAAGTTCCTATGTCACGAACCATTATTGATGAAATAGACACTGCCAACGCGATTATCGTCGGGAGCCATGGGTTTAACCATATTGACCACGATGCGGCAACCAATAATGGTGTTATGGTGATCAACAGCGCTGGATTTTGCACTGAAGAAGTGTCAAATCATACTATTGGATTTCTGCTGGCATGTGCCAAAAGTTTAGTCCAATTAGATAAACATGTAAGAGAAGGAAATTGGCGTGACGCAGGTATGCCTATACTTCCTCCAATAGATGGTCAGACTTTTGGAATCGTAGGGATGGGCAACATTGGGAGGGCAACAGCGAGAAAGGCCCAAGTCTTTGGACTTAATGTTATATCGTATGATCCTTATTTGCCTCCTTGGATATCAAAGGAATATCGAGTAGAAATGGTCCAATCTTTGGAAGAACTAGCGTCACGTTCAGATTACGTTTCTGTACTTGTGCCTCTAAATAAACAAACTAAAGGTTTGATAGATAAATCCTTTTTCGACTCCATGAAATCATCAGCTTATTTCATCAACACATGTCGCGGCCAAACCGTTGATGAAAATTCTTTGATCCAAACATTGGAACAAGGTAAGATTGCTGGCGCAGCTTTAGATGTTTTCGAACAAGAACCACCTGATCCAAACAATCCACTATTTAAGTTAAACAACGTGATATTAACTCCACATTCAGCTGGTCATTCCACATTGTCTTCATCTGCTTCCTTAACAAGAGTTGGGCAAGAAGCTGCACGTATATTACAAGATAGCTGGCCTATGTCCCTGGTTAACCATGAGGTGAGAAACCAAATCGAAACTCGTTTGCCAGCTAAGAGGTAGTCGACTCAAGACACAATTGATTTTCATTTGTCAGAAATATTAATTGTGGGGAGTAAATTTGTTAAACTTCCAGAATGATTTTCCCGAAAAATTCACGGGATTCCATCAATTCATGAGCTTTCGCGGCGTCGCGTAGTGGGTAGGTTTTATGTACCATTGGT
This sequence comes from uncultured Dehalococcoidia bacterium, assembly GCA_964570875.1. GTDB lineage: Bacteria > Chloroflexota > Dehalococcoidia > Lucifugimonadales > CATQGZ01 > CAZMZE01. The sequence goes on along the minus strand of CAZMZE010000004.1, from coordinate 8,034 downwards.
TTAAGTACTCCCCTAGCTACTAACTCTACTATTCTAGGCAAATCTGCCATTTTGCCCATAAATGATCCGAAAATGGTTTGGTTCTTCAAAAATAGTGAACCCATCTGCAACTCTGCTTTATAGCCTGAAGATACTCCGCATATACCATATCGTCCACCAACTCCAAGAGACGGTAAAGAATATGCCCACGCATCTGTCCCTACATGATCAATGACCACGTCCACTCCTCTACCATCTGTTAGTTCCTTTACCCTTTCAATAACGTCTTCAGAGTTGTAATTCACAACTTCATCCGCTCCAAGACTCTTAGAAAGGTTGGCCTTTTTTTCGGAACTAGTGGTTGCAATAACGGTTGCTCCCACTACATTTTTAGCTACTTGTAACGCAGCTGAACCTACTCCACTAGAAGATGAAACAACTAGTACTGTTTCCCATGGCTTCAACGCTCCTCTCCTAATGAGAATTGACCATGCAGGGAGAAATACCGTAGGAATTGCTGCCGCCTGAGTATATGTGATTTGGTCAGGTATTTTGACAGCTGTGGACCCTGAAGTTACAACGAATTCTGCATAACCACCGTTCATAGTAGAACCAAGCATATTTGGTTTTGTACAAAGTTCATCCTCCGCATTCAAACATTGGTCACATTGCCTACAAACTGACTTAGGATTAATCACTACCCGATCCCCAACCTTGACACGTGTAACTTGACTACCAACTTCTACAACGTCTCCAGACAAATCTCCACCAAGCACATGAGGACCGTCGAATTTTATCCTAGTACCTCGTACACCCAATCTAGTGAATATATCTAATCTGTTAAGTGCACATGATCTCACCTGAATCTTGATTTGTCCTTCAGTGATACTGGGTTCAAGTAACTCACCGTATTCAAGGACATCTGAACTACCGTGTTCTTTCATATAGACTGCTTTCATTTAAAAGCTCCTCACAGTTAAAAACTACTTCTAGTGTACACGGGTACTTGCGCGATTATTATTAAAAAAAGTCGGATCTAAACTACTCTCCACTTCAACTAGTTTTGCTCACATATTACGATCCATTACTGCAAGCTCAATATAATAACTCATCAGAAATACTATATTTTAACGATAAGCTTTTATGAAGGTACGATGTTAAGAGAGCTATTGATATAATAATCTGGATTCTACACAAATTGATTTAATATGATAATAGATTTTCACACACATATTGCTCCACCTGAATTCAATCTTCGTCGAGAATATTTATTAAGCATCGATGCAACTTTTGCTGAATTGTTTTCTGATCCTAATTCAAAATTCGTTACTGTAGAGGAACTGATTCAAAGCATGGATCTAAACGGAATAGACATGTCTGTAATAATGGGGATGGGGTGGTCAGATCCAGGAATAGCAAGAGAATTCAATGATTATATTATCGAATCAGTAAAAAAATATCCTGCACGGCTGGCAGGATTTGCAAGTACTAATCCTGTTTGGGGAAGCCAATCATCCAAGGAAATTGAACGATGCTTCAATTCAGGATTGATTGGCGTAGGTGAGTTCCATCCAGACACTCAATTTTTCGATTTAAGCGATTGCAAAACTATGAGTCCGTTGATGGAAGTTGTCAATAGTTATGATTTGATTTTTAACACGCATTCATCTGAACCAGTTGGACACTACTATCGAGGTAAGGGAAACACAGGTCCAAAAACATTATGGGATTTTATAACAAACTATCCTGACACCAGAATAGTTTGTTCCCATTGGGGAGGTGGTCTTCCATTTTATTCACTCATGCCGGAAGTCAAGGAGTCTTTTACCAATGTATATTTTGACACTGCAACTTCGCCATACCTCTACTCAAATGAAGTGTTTTCAATTGTGACAAGCTTAGTTGGATCAAAGAAAATACTCATGGGGAGTGATTATCCTTTGATAGCACCATCAAGAATAATCAAAGATTTGCAAAAATCCACGCTTTCATCAACTGAGATTAAAGCCATCACAGGCACGAACGCTATGTCATTATTGAAATTGACCTAGTTATCCACCATATGACAAAGCAAATTGAGTTAAATCGCATCTTCATAGCAATTGAGTTGCCTTCACATATCCATGATGACCTAACAACATCTATCCAGTTAATAAATAGTAAAAAAATAGATAGGCTCCGAACAATAAAACAAGGATCCGCTCACATCACCATTAAATTTCTAGGGGAAATCAAAATAGTCGATATTCCATTATTGACCAATTTGATCCGTGACCATGTTGTCGGAATGAATGAATTTAAGGTCTCAATCAACAACTTTAAATTACATCCTAATAGCTCTGATCCCAGATTCGCATATTTTGATGTTGGTCGATCACCCCAACTTACTGAATTAAACTTATCAGTAGGTGAAGCTTGTAAGATATTTGGCGCCAAGCCTGATACTCGAAACTGGTTCCCTCATATAACTATCGCAAGAATTCAGAGAACCAAATCTCGGTCCGAAAGACGTCTAGTTGGGGAACATTTAACTGGGATTCCTGACTTTCGTAAAACTTTGCTAGTGTCTAATTTTAGTATTATGTCAAGCCATCTAAGTCAATCTGGACCAAACTACAGAACCGTAAAGCGGATCCAACTATCTCCTAATAAACCTAGCAATTAAGTTGGTCATAAAATTGTACAGTATTTAGTCTCAATGATATAATTTCACTACTTTAGTCAGCACTGGGATGTGGTATAGAGGAGGAATTAAGTGGAGTTAGCCAACACACCAAAATGTCGCAAGTGTTTAGACGGTGATCTATTACCGTTGTCTGATTTTGGCAGCCAAGGCGCACCGATACACTATAAGGCTTGGGTATGCAGTAATCCGGAATGTGGGTTCAATATTAAAATCCGTAACGGTGACGTATACAGAAACGAACCAATCGCTAGCGGGGAATCACATTCTCCCAGGGTAAGATAATCCCAAATTTAACTATTGGAACTGTATCCAACAGCAGATAGTAACTCAACAATTCGAAAAGCATTTTTCAAGCTCTGTGGTACATAGGTAGGGCAGTAATTTTATCCGAATGAATAAAAGTCTCTTTACCGGTATAACTATGTTGATATTTGGCGCAGTATTGATGGCCGTATTTGCTGCATATCACAGCTATAGCTCTTTCGCTGCCAACCATCTTAATGAACTGATTGTCACTAGAGATGAAGCCCAAGATGCCTTGATACAAAACAAGCATTTAGAGATAGGGCAGATATTGCATACTCTGGAGCAGGACGTTTTTTCAAAACCCGATGATGCCATTGAAACATACAACATAGAAAAACTATCCACTAGAGAAAGCCAAGTTCCAGATGATGAATTAAACATTTCTCCTACAGGATCACCAGATGAATCCCTTATTAATCCGGAACCGTCCGAACAATTTAATACGGCAATATTAGACAACAAGCTTTATTACAGCGTTTATCCTGCATTCAGTATTCATCCGAAATATTGGGGATATCCCATTTGGGCAGGTCCTGAATCTTTCATTAATTTGTCAAACGAGCTACCAAACGGGTTTACGCGAGTCTCCCCGAACGAGGAACATTTCCCCGTAACAGCTGGCAAAACCAGAAGGATACAGATACCAATTATCAATGTAGATTCTGTTGTTGAAGATTTGGAGATATTAGATATAGGTGATAATAAAGCATATTCTAATCCAAATAATATCGTTGGGAAAATCCCAACTTCTTCAACACCAGGAGCAATAGGAAATACTTGGTTTTTCGGGCATTTAGAGAGTCCATTGAAAGGAGAAGGGAACGTTTTCAGGCGCTTACCTGAATTAGCCAACTATCTGCGCGATGGTGAGCCTATTTTTGTAAGCATCGAGAGTGATCTCGTAATCCATCTATACCAGGTCAAATCGACCTCTGTTATTCATAAAGATCAGTTACAACTGTACGGCGCTGACAAAGTCACAATCAGTCTGGTTTCATGTGTCCCTAGGCTAGTCTATGATCACAGGTTTGTTGTAACAGCAGAATTGGTCGGCGTGAAAATCTTGCCTTCCCCTTGAAAGAATGCTTATAACAGGTACTAATAAACTACTAAAGTTTTCAGGTGTGAAAATTTGTTCAAATTTCTGACTAGAAGAGACTCGACACGTTTAATTAACGCAGTTGGTAAAACTAATCAAAAGTGGTTTTCGAACATCAGATCTTTGTTCGATAACACTGAACTCGATGAGTCGACATGGGACGAGTTGGAAGAAATCCTGATTTCTTCAGATGTAGGTGTACATACCACTCAAAAAATAATATCTCATCTTCAATCTCAAGTGAAAGAACGTAACATCGTCAAATCGGACGAAGTATATACTGTTCTTCGGAATCACATAGAATCAATTTTACAAACTGGTAATGTTGATGATGTGATGAGCGTCAATGAATTACCACTAATATTACTAACTGTGGGAGTCAACGGAGTTGGGAAAACTACGAGTATCGCGAAATTAGCCAATTTTTTTCTTAATGATGGACGTACAGTGATATTAGGCGCAGCGGATACTTTTAGAGCGGCCGCCATAGATCAATTGCAAATTTGGGGAGACAGACTTGGGCTAGAAGTTGTATCACAGCAACCAGGCGCTGATCCCGGATCTGTAGCATTCGATACGATCCAAGCAGCAAGGTCTCGGAGTTCTGAAGTAGTAATTATTGATACAGCAGGCAGGCTACATAATCGATCAAATTTGATGGAAGAATTGAAAAAAGTGCAAAATGTGATTCGTAAGCAAGGCATGGGTGACTCACAAAGATGCATACTAACAATTGACGCTACAACCGGCCAAAATGGTCTAGTACAGGCAAAATCATTTTGTGAATTCGTTAATTGCGACGGAAGTTTCCTCACTAAACTAGACGGCACCGCAAAAGGAGGTATCGTACTCGCAATTGCAGATGAACTTAAACTACCAATACTGTTTGTGGGCACTGGGGAACATATTGAAGACTTTACATCATTCAACTCAGTCGATTTCACTTCTGGTATTTTAGGGGACCACCTATAAAGGGTTTTTTATGAGTGACATTCTCCTGTGGTTAATAGCTATTGAATTAATTGGAGCTGTTACATTCCCAGTGGGGTTTTACTTTCTGCCAACCTTAAAAGATCATGGGTTTTACATTACAAAGCCTCTGGGTCTCTTGATTTTTGGATATTTAACATGGGCAGTAAGTCAACTAAAAATCGTCCCGATAAATCAACTGAGCTTGTTAATCATGATTGTAATGGCAATTGCCTTTTTTGCCGTATTCATCAAGCTCAATTTTTCAGCCCTTAGATTATTCCTTTCCGAACGTTGGAAATTCTTATTAGCGACCGAATTGATCTTTCTTTCGTTTTTTATAGCATGGACTATCTACAGAATATTCGATCCGTCAATCAATCACACCGAACAACCCATGGATCTAGCATTCCTCAATGCATCAATAGAGACAACGACAGGAAGCCCTAGTGACCCATGGTTTAGCGGTGAATCGGTAAGCTACTACTATTTCGGATATTGGATGATGGGGATTCTAAGTGAAATGACTTCTGTACCATCATATATCTCCTACAATCTGTCATTGTCACTTGTAGCAGCTATGGCAGCTCAATGCTCGTTTGGCCTAGTTTTCTCAATTATATATCCGGGTACGAATTCCCTGAAGAATATTTATCTGGTCTCACTATTCGCAATGGTCTTTTTAGGGATATCCAGTAATTTAGAAGGCATTTTAGAATTCATGAGAGCGAATATTATGGGTTCTGGAAATTTCTGGCAATGGTTGGGAATATCAGGATTGACCGAACCTCTTAATTCTGTTTCTGAAAGCTGGGCGCCAACAGAATTTTGGTGGTGGTTCAGAGCAAGTAGAGTAATTAATACTTTTCAAGGTGGTGAAAGTCTAGACTATACGATCCAAGAATTTCCTTTTTTCAGCTTCATACTGGGAGACCTCCATCCTCACGTTTTATCTATCCCTTTCACATTGGTTTTTGTCACTTTTTGCTGGAGCATTTTAAAAAGTGATCCGAAAATGTGGACACTGACCAATTCCAGGACTTGGGGATTCATAGCCGTGTTAGCTACGGTATTAGGGGGAGTGGGCTTCACTAATATGTGGGACCTACCTACTTATGTATGTTTACTATTTGGTACCTGCATAATCAAAGGATATTCCTCGCTAACACTTCAGAAACGAGATGCCTTGATTTGGATGATCATTGCAGCATTATCCACCACTGTCAGTTTCTTACTTTTCAGTCCATACTACACAAGTTTGAACATGTCAGTGGACGGTATCGGCCCACAGCAAGAAATCACCACTCGGCCAATTCATTTTTTTATTATTTGGGGATTGCCACTATCTATAGTCATCCCATTTATTTCGGTTATGTTTTGGAAAACCACACTTAAAACTGACTGGGCTAAAATATGTTTTTTGGGGCTGATCATTGCATTTATACCTTTCATGACTTGGTCTTTTTTGCACATGGAATTAGGTGGAACTAGTAATGATATTGTTAATCGACTTTTCCATATTTGGCCATTAGCCATCTTGGTAGCCATGTCGATATACACCACATTTTCGTGCGCAAGAGAAGGAGATTTGCACTCTGAAACATTCGTACTGATGATCTCAGCTCTCGCGCTAATATTACTAATGGGTCCCGAATTGCTTTTTGTTAAAGACTCTTTTAACTCACGGATGAATACAGTTTTCAAACTTTACTATCAAGTTTGGATACTTCTATCGATTTCTTCAGGATTCGCTGTTTACTATCTTCTAAATATTAGGGGAACATTATCTTCAGTATTAAGGACCATCTCTAATGGATGGGCATTTGTGGTAATTGCTCTTTTTATCTCCACACTTTACTACCCTGCGGCGGCTGCATTTTCTAAAAGCAATTCATTTTCCGTGAAACAAAATCTTGACGGTTTGGCCTATGTACAATCAAGCGAACGAGAAATAATTGAATATATACGATCTTCATTAAGCACTAAAGACGTGATAGTTGAATCAGTCGGAGAATGGTCAGATGCTGGACTTTTGTCACGCAGTACAGGTATCCCTAGTGTTCTAAATTGGCCTGGTCATCAAGCGCAATGGAGAGCAAGTAATCTAAATATTGCTGATCGACAAGGCGATATTGAAAAACTTTATACAACTAATAATATCCTTCACGCTACTACAATAATGGATAAGTACAATGTTACATACGTATACGTTGGCCCTAGAGAAATCGCTAAATACGGTGAGGACAGCATGTCTAAATTCAAACAGAACATGGACACCGTAATTTCTAGTGACGATGCTACTCTCTACAAAGCACGGTGATTTAGAAGTGAAAACCTCTTTCTAAAAATGGTTTTAAATTGCATGAATTGAAAAATATTGTTTACCAATAACCAAAATATATCAAAAATTATATCGAAACTAAATGAAAATGTGTTTTTCAAAAACACTGCTCAGCCAATAACTTGGTTTGAATTTTCATGTTATTGCTTATTGGTTTTAACTGGAGCTTCATTACGTCTTTGGGACTTAGGTTCAAGAGCGATGCACCATGACGAAAGTTTGCATGCCATGTACTCATACTATCTAGCAATTGGAGATGGAAATGAACACAATCCCATGATGCATGGTCCTCTCCAATTCATACTCAATGCAACTATATTTTTCACATTCGGTGACAGTGATTATACAGCCAGAGTGTTATATGCGATTATGGGAACCGTTCTGGTCGCTTTACCAATATGTTTGAGAAGCCACCTTGGTAGAATTAGCACGGTCTTGATTTCTTTAGGACTTATGATTTCTCCTTGTATGCTCTATTTTAGTAGATTCGCACGGAACGATATCTTAGTGGCGGTTTGGACTTTTGGACTGGTAATTTGTATGTGGAGATATTTTGATAGTGGCCGAAACCGATATTTGTACATCAGCTCAGGTCTATTGGCATTCTTGTTTGCGAGCAAAGAAACCGCATTTATCGTAACTATCGTGATGGGT
>CAZMZE010000003.1:0-96988 GCA_964570875.1 uncultured Dehalococcoidia bacterium | reverse complement strand
GGAGAATAGTTAAATATATGTGTTAGTCAGGCACTATGCCTTCGCCAGTGAATAATTCTGCTGCTTCATCCAGTGTTATATCTGGTTCGGGTAGCACTATATCTGACTCGACCATCTCGTCAATTGGTACGGGTGTGCCTTTTTCCCGCACCAAATTCAGCATACTTGCGATCATAGACCCAAATTCACTACGAGAATTTTTTGCTACTAGATCCACTATTTGGTTATCTATCGTATTTAATTCGTCTAAATATTCACTGGGGAGATTGTATTGACCTTCAGTTAAAATTCTTACTATCATAAATCTCCCTCCGATAGTGATTTCTTTTCACCAGATGTCAAAGATTTTCTAAGAGTAGCCAACTCATCTTCCACATTTTGATCTGCTGTGAGCTGGGCAAGCTCGCTTCCCACTGGATCATCTCGACCAGAAAAGTCATCAAGGACCCCAGCTTCTGCTAATTCATCTATTGCACCAGCTTTTGCCCTCATATTTTCAGTCTTTGATTCAGCTCGTTCAATTGCTATTGATACGTCTCCCATCTCTTCTGAAAGCCCAGACAATGCTGCACCAATCTTGACCTGCGCTTGAGCAGCATTGTATTGAGCTTTCGTAATCTCTTTTTTGGTCCTGAAAGCCTGAACTTTCGCCTGGAGCCGTTGTTCAGACTGGGTCAACTTTTGTTGTTCCAATTCCAAATTCGAGATTTGTTCATCAAGCCCTTCCAATTCGATGAGCGAAGCTTGTTTCCGTTGCAGTGCCACTCTCGCCAAGTCTTCCCGGTCAGCATTAAGAGCTTGTGAAGCTTGCTTGTCGAGCATTGATATATTTTCTCGTACTTTAGATGCTTGTTGTTCAATACGTCGTTTTGTAGTGACCATCTCTACAACTCCACGTTTTACTTTCTTAAGCATTTCCATCTGCTTCTCGTAAGCAAAATCTAGAGTTTCTCGAGGGTCCTCAGCGTTATCGAGAATTCTATTCATCTTTGATTTAACCACGGTGGACATTCTTGAAAGTACACCCATAGCATCTACCTCCTATCCAATGAAACTGGCACTAATAGATTCATGTTTTGTTTCCTGAAAACATTTTTATGAGTCCAGAGATACCTACTGCAGAACCAGCAATAATCATCATCCAGCCAATAACTGTTATTAGCCAGTCTATGAAAGGTGACAGAATTATGAAACCGGCTATGATTATCAGAATTCCGATAAATACCAATCCTCCTCCTCCAGCTTTAGTCATGGGCCATCTCCGATCTTCAATAGATATGGTTTCTACTCAAACAATAAAGATAGCATTTAAGCATGTCAATACATATTTAATAGCCTTAGTGTTCACTAAGCAAGTTTTCATGGACACCAACGTTTTAATGAGCTGTTATGGAGTGTAGTATTGGAGGAAAAATTGTAAATAAATGACCATTTGGATTGTTGACTTCCCCCAATATGTGGTGCTATCGTAGTCCTCCTGCACGATGGGTTGTGTTTGTACAAGTGGAGAGTGGTAAAAGTTGATTTGTCCTTTTTGTAATGATAAAGATTCCAAGGTTATTGATTCTAGAGACGCCGCAGAAGGCACTAGGCGCCGGCGAGAATGTTTTAGATGTGGCTTGCGCTACACCACCTATGAAAGTGCACAAGCAGTCTCGGTATTGGTAGTAAAAAATGATGGTAGGCGAGAGGAATTCGATAGGGATAAGCTGTGGTCTAGTATGTCGATGGCTTGCGCTAAAAGGCCTATTCAACTTGGCGCTATAGATAAAATCACCGATGATATCGAAGCTCAGATATTTGACATTGGTAAAACAGAAGTCAGGGCAAAATCCATCGGAGAATTGGTTATGGAAAGGCTCAAGAGGCTAGACTGGGTTGCATATATTAGGTTCACCAGTGTGTATAGAGACTTCAAAGATCTTGAGAGTTTTAAATCAGAGATCGACTCTCTATTAGATCCAGTAGAAGATATCAAGGATGGGAATCAATTATCCTTTTTGGAAGATCAATCTGAGGAAGTCAACTCTCGTCGTAATATTAGAGTCAAAAGAAAGAGAACTAAGCATGGATTGGCTTAGAGGTATCAGCAAAAATATACATTCTTGTGCAGTATTCAGTAGTGTAACTGCCGAGGATAAAAAAATGTCACAGCCAGGAGGCTAGTATGGTGACCACAAAAAATTCGGGCCAGTCGGAACAATCGGATAGTCGTCAATTCGTACTCGGAGATGTGTTTGAGGCGATTGAATCTTCTGGAATGCCGGAACAACTTAAGACCGCAGTCAGAGAAAGTCTTGCAGGCGAGTCTTCACAAGAATCCCAGCTCTCAGATAACGCAAAAGTAATTTTAGAGAAACGCTATCTCAGAAAAGATAACGAAGGAAATGTCATTGAAACTGCCGAGGGGCTATTTCACAGAGTGTCAGGTGCCGTGGCCATTGCTGAGAAGGAAGATGTAAGAAAGGAATGGCAGGCACGATTTTATGAAATGATATCTTCTCTAAAGTTTTTGCCGAATTCTCCGACCTTGGTTAATGCAGGAACCGGTCGTGGATGTCTCTCAGCCTGTTTCGTAGTTTCTCCCAACGATGACATGAATTCAATAATGGAAGTAGCACATGACGCAGCTATGATAGAAAAATGGGGTGGTGGGATCGGGTTTGGGTTCTCCAAACTGAGGCCTAAAAGTGATCCTATATCAACTACTCATGGCCAAGCTTGTGGTCCAATAGCAGTAATGAAGTTGTATTCTGCCGTTGGTGCTACTCTCACGCAAGGTGCTTTCAGGCTAGGTGCCCATATGGGCCAACTTAGAGATAGTCATCCGGATATACAGGAATTCATTCATTGTAAAGACGACGACGATTCGCTTCAAAATTTCAATATCTCCATACAGATAACAGATGCTTTTATGGAGGCAGTTAATAATGATGATCAGTGGCCTCTAATCACGCCGAGAGACTCAGGAGATGGACCAACCAATGATGTTGTAGATCACGTGTCTGCTCGTGAATTATGGAATGAAATAACTGAATCAGCCTGGAAAACTGGTGACCCAGGAGTTGTCTTCATAGACAGGGTTTGGGAAACTGCTCCTAATCCTCAGTTAGGCTTGATAGAGACTTCTAACCCTTGTGGAGAGGAATTTTTGGAAGACTATGGTAATTGTTGCCTCGGTTCCATAGATCTATACAAGCATGTATCTGGTGGCGATTTTGATTGGGATGATCTGGAATTAACGACTCGCACAGCTGTCAGATTTTTGGATGATGTCATCGAGGTTAATACCTTCCCTTTGCCTAAGTTACGAGAGGTTAACCTCGCTACTAGACGTATAGGTTTAGGCGTGATGGGTTGGGCAGATGCTTTGGTGAAATTGGGCGTACCTTACGATACTGAACAAGCACTTGAGTTGGCTGATAAGGTAGCCAAATTTATAAAAGAAACCGCATGGGATGAATCAGCGTCATTAGCCAAGGAGAGGGGAGCATTTCCTGAATATGAAAATTCTGCTCTGCCTGGTCGTGGGTTGCCACCAGTTCGGAATTCCAGTGTTGTTACAATAGCACCAACTGGCACGATTAGTAGATTGGCTGGTTGCTCCAGCGGTATAGAACCTCATTTTGCCGTAGCTTGGTGGTCCAATGTTTTATGGGAGGATCACGAAGGTACTAGCTCAAGGCTGCTAGATGCACCTGCTTCTGTGTGGGAGGTCCTCAAAGATAAGCTTGATAATGATGAAGCTTCTGTTAAGGAGATTTTGTCCAAGCTTGCAGATAATTCTGAAGACGCTGAAAAAATATTTAGCGAAAATGGGCTGGACTCTTCTGGTTTTAGAACGTCCATGGGTATTAGTCCTGAAGCACATGTAAAAATGCAAGCTGTATGGCAAAAACATGTAACTAATTCTGTGTCAAAAACGATAAACCTTCCAAATACTGCAACGGTAGAAGATGTATCTGATGCATATAAAACTGCTTGGGAGACGGGTTGTAAAGCAGTAACAGTCTATAGAGACGGTTCAAAGTCTATGCAAGTTTTGGAAACTGGCAAGACAGAGATACCTCAAAAAGAACAAAATGATTTCTTGGTTCCGAGACAAAGACCTACATCGATTCAGGGAGTAACTGATCGAGTTCGTACTGGTCACGGTAATATGTTCGTGACCATAAATTTTGATGAGGATGGCCGACCGTTCGAGGTTTTCACCACTCATGGTAAAGCTGGTGGTTGTGATGCAGCCCACTTAGATGGGATATCTAGATTGGTATCGATGGCTCTAAGGTCAGGAGTTGATCCTAATCAAGTTGTTGAGCATTTACAGGGCATTACTTGCTGTCCAGTTTGGGATGGAGGTACTTTAGTCCGGTCAGCTGAAGACGCGGTCTCTCTTGTATTGAAGCAACATCTGTCAGATGGTGGTACCGTTCAGGCAATAGATAAATCTGTACGTACTGAACAACTTGGACTGTTTAAGTCTTCTGACACTGAGAAACGAGCCATATCGACTACCACAGGCGATAAATGTGTTAAGTGTGCGGGGTCTCTGATACACCAGGAAGGATGTATTACTTGCCTTGATTGTGGGTACACTAAGTGTGAATGATTTTTTCCAATACCATATGATAACAGACCCGTATCCTCCAACGGGTACTGCATCCTTGAGGGGGTCCGCATCCCTCGGGCTCCCTCGTCTGCAGTCATATACCCATACGTCTCCCTGTGTTCGGAGTTCAGGCTCGCCTTCAACCAAGATTTGGTGCACAAGATGCCCGGTTGGTTTGGAATAGCTTTATGAAAGACAGACCGTTTTTGGCTATCACCATGGGCGATCCTGCTGGCATTGGAGCTGAAATTGTAGCGAAATCATTTATAGACGCTCAAGTCTACGAACGATGTAATCCCTTTGTTGTAGGAAACACAGAGGCGATCAATGATGCGATAAGAGTTTCTAAGATCAATTTACTTGTGAGAAGTGTCCAAGACATTAGCAATGTAATTGGAGAACCGGGCACTATAGATGTGTTAGACATCCAAAATTTAGATTTTTCGGGCATTAACTATGGTTGTGTGTCCAAAGAAGGTGGCAGAGCTTCAGTCGAATGGATTTTGAAAGCGGGTGAACTCGCAGCCTCCGGTCAAATACAAGCTGTGGTTACTGCTCCGATCAACAAGGAAGCTTGTAAGCTAGCAGGTTTCTCAGACATAGGTCACATGGAAATATTCCAGAGTCAAACTAACGCTAAGCAAGTTGCAACAATGCTAATGGCTAGACAACTGAGAGTTGTGCACCTAACTACTCATAAATCTATCAGAACGGTGGCTGATTTTGTTACAAAGCAAAATGTTCTTGCAAAAATATGCCTGACTGAACAAAGTTTTAAGGAGTGGGGATTTCCGAAACCTAGGATTGGGGTTGCCGCATTGAATCCTCATGCTAGTGATGGGGGTTTACTGGGAGATGAGGAAGAACTCCAAATAACACCAGCCATTGAAGAAGCTATCTCATTGGGGATAGATGCAGTAGGACCGATCCCTGGGGACACCATTTTTAATCAAGCGATTGATGGTAAATTTGATGCCGTGTTGGCGATGTATCATGATCAAGGACATATACCTATTAAAGTCCATGATTGGGCGAAAAGCGTGAGCGTAAATCTGGGTCTTCCATTTGTTAGGACTTCAGTCGATCATGGAACTGCATTTGATATAGCAGGTAAAGGTATTGCGGAATCCGAAAGTCTAAAAGAGGCTACGAAAGTGGCAATTTCTTTGGCAAGTGATTCACTGCTGCCATAAACTGGATTTGATATAGTATTAGTTACTGGAGGGTGCGACACGATGAGTATCTGGTTTATTGGCGGGGGGGCGATGGCCGAGGCGATGATCAATGGTATATTGAATGCCAAGATTTTGTCTCCTGATGAAATTGGAGTAAGTGAACTTATTGAGAGCCGTCGTTCATATTTGAGTGAACAATATGGTGTAAAAGCTGTAGATGGGTACAAGGGACTTTCTGCCGTTAAAATAGTGGTATTGGCCGTAAAGCCTCAAACCGCAAAGATTGTAATGAGTGACGTGTCATCATTGATTAATTCACAGCAGGCGATAATTTCCATAATGGCAGGAATCAATATTGAAACACTTGTGGCCAGTTTGGATCATAAAGCCGTTATTCGTGTTATGCCAAATACTCCTGCTCAGATAGGATCTGGAGTAAGCGTATGGACGGCAACACCTCAAGTTATAAATTCATCTTTAAAGCAAGCTCAAAATATTATAGGTTCCTTCGGTGAAGAGATTTATGTCGATGACGAAAAAACCATTGATATGGCCACCGGAATAAGTGGTTGCGGCCCTGGATATGTGTTCTTGTTTATAGAAGCATTGATTGATGCGGGAGTTAATATTGGTTTATCTCGAGAACTGTCGAGGACACTTGTTTTGCAGACAGTTTTAGGCAGTGCTGAATTACTCAGAGAGTCTGGAATGCATCCAGGCCAGCTGAAAGATCTTGTTACCTCTCCTGCTGGCGCAACCATTGCAGGGCTATCCTCATTGGAGCAGGCAGGTTTTAGAGGAACAGTGATAAATGCTGTTAATTCAGCTTATCAAAAAACTAAACTTTTGGGTGACTGAAGTGACACGTTTGATTGTTGAATTTGTGAATTTACTGATCCTAGTTTTTTGGTTAGCCATATTGGCTCGGGTCATTCTTTCTTGGTTTTCAGTGAATCGTGATAGTCCGTTCTATGCTATTGCTGTACTGGTTCACGGTATAACAGAACCGGTACTTGGGCCCATTAGGAGGATATTACCTAATTTGGGGATGTTGGATCTTTCACCCATGGTTGCGCTTATTTTAATGACCCTAATTCAGCAGATGTTAAGGTCAGCACTGTAATTCCAATCAATGTAGGTAGATAGAGCAAGGGCCACTCGTACTGCGAATATTTTCATGCGTGAGCAAGTGCTCCACCATCTATGAATATAGTCTGGCCAGTCACAAAATCGGAAGCATCAGAAGAAAGGTAAATCAACAGTCCAGACAGGTCTTCCGGATGGCCTTTCCTACGTAGTGGCAGGTATCTTACGAGGAGTTCTGAATCGTCTGAAGCTGTTGCGCGATTTGTTGAAAACCATCCAGCTCCAATTCCGTTAACACGGATGTTGCGATGAGCCCATTCCAAAGCAAGACTTGAAGTAAATTGATTTACAGCACCGTATGCAGTACACAAAGGTACTGAATTCCAAAGACCTCTTACCGCTAAACCAGAACTAATATTGATGATACGGCCTCCGCCATTCTCACTCATTACTTCGCCTACAGATTTGCATAAACGGAACAGAGATGTAACGTTAAAATTCATCAATGTTAGCCATTCTTCTTCGGACACTTCTGAAAATGACTTGCCAAATTCAAGTTGTGCATTGTTTACAAGGATGTCTAGCGAGCCAAATTTGGTTACTGTTTGGTTAATGGCAGATTCGATATCATTAGTATTGGTGATATCAGCCTTTATCTCCAAAGCATTTCCCCCATTCGCTATAACCATGTTGTAAGCCTGATTCGCGTCTGATGATGTATTCCCAACAACTGCCAATTGTGCGCCAGCTTCAGACAGTGCAATGGCCAAGTATGGAGTCCAACCTCTCTTGTCTGCAGTTAAAAAAGCGACTTTGCCATCGAGATTCCATTCATCAGGTATAGGCATTTGGTTCTCCTAGTAGTTGGAAGTATACTCAGCAAAAATTGATTAAGCACGGAGATCTATATTAGGAGCGTAACCGGTGGGAGCGTAGCCTCCAGCTAGTCCGCCACCATCAATAGCGAAAATCTCACCATTCATATAGTTGGAGCTATCTGATGCTAAAAATACAGCTACGGGGCCAATTTCATGAGGCATGCCTACTCTCCCAACAGGAATAAATTCATTTTTCGGCTGTGTTTCTTTGAGTGTTGAGGTTCCTTCAGTTGGAATGAAGCCAGGTACTATGCAAGTGCTAGTTACACCATACCTGCCCAGACTGATGGCTAATGTGCGAGTCAGTTGCAATATTGCACCTTTAGCAGCCGAATACATATAGTTGTCCCGACCTCCTCGGAGTCCGAAACCGGAAGAAACATTTATGATCTTACCTTTGTTTCTGTCGACCATGTGCTTTGCTATTGCTCGGGAACAATAAAATGCTGTCGACAGATTGGTCTCAATACCTACATTCCAATCCGTATCAGAGATCTCCCATATCGGAACGGAAGCCTGTCCTCTAACTATCCCAGCATTGTTTATAAGAACATCTATATGGCCGAATTCGTCAAGCGCATGTTTAAATAAACTGACTACTTGATCAGTGTCTGTGAGATCTGCGGAATATGCTAGTGTTTTTACTCCAGAGTCCTTAGCTTGATCGGCTACTTCCATGATCCGATCCATTCTTCTTGCTGCGAGCATTAAATTCCCACCGGCTTTTGCTATAGATAAAGCCATTTGCTTGCCCAGCCCGGTGCCTGCTCCAGTAATGACGATGTTTTTTCCATCTAAGTTAAGTTGACTCAGCATCGTGTATTCTCCGAATATGTATCGTTTTTAATCTGCAGGGTTACCTCACCAGCCACAGCAGTAAAAACAGAACCATCTCTTTTTCTGAGGACTAAATTGCCCTGCCTATCAACAGATTCAGCAGTACCCTCAATCACGTTGCCGTGAGATTCTAATCGTATTGTCTGACCTAATGTATCCAATTCAGATGCCCATTCTTCCACTAGCGATTCATTTTTAGATATTCTGGCATACAGATCGTCTAAAGTTTCTATAGTGGAACCGAGTATTTTTATAAGATCATATTGTTGGCCCGATTCAATTAGCATACTGGTTGCAGTATCAGATATTTCTAGTGACGCTGATGTCACAAAATTCACATTTATACCTATCCCTAATACGGAATATTGTAATGATTGTCCTTTAAACGTAGATTCGATCAAAATCCCAGCCACTTTTCTGTGTCTTAACCGAACATCATTGGGCCATTTAATGGTCGGTTGGAGCTTTGTAAACTTCCTAACTGTATTTGATACTGCTATAGTAGCTGCCATGTTTATTTGAGATAGGTGTGCCTGACTAGGCCTTAGTAACACTGAAAACAGCAAATTGACTCCCTTTGGTGATATCCACTTTCTATTGAATCTGCCTCTTGCAGCGGTCTGAAGTCCTGCTATCACTACTGTCCCTTCAGGTTTCTCGCTTTCCGCTAGTCTAGAAACTTCGTTCATAGTGGAATCGAGTATATCTCTATAGATAATGCGGTGACCAATTACACGATTAGCCATTAGAGTCTGTAATTTAGAAATATCTGTAGGAGACAAAGTTGTTTCTATGTGGTTCTGATTTTGTTTTAGTTGCCTTTTTTATATTGGTATAGACTAAACAAAAAGACCGCGCCATCGTAATAGCGCGGTCTTTTTGTCTTACGCTTTCGTGCGTTGTGTCTCTTTACGCCCTTGAGTCTGATCTTCTGCTGCGAACTATCAATGCTCCGCCGCTAATTAATAGCAAGACCGAACCTATAAGCACTAGCTTTGAAATCAAAGGAACGGCTGGTTCACCAACGTTAGGCAGGGCTATACCAACACCAGGCATAGGAGTTGCCGTAGGAGGTACTGGTACTGGCGTCGCGGTCGGAACAGGTGTGGCTGTCGCCCGTGGCCGTGGAGTAGGATCAGGTTTAGGAGTAGCAGTGGGTGCGGGCTCTTCAGCAGCGGAAGCACTAAGGTTGAAGGTGGCAGCCAATTGGGCTTCCACATATGCTTGATCTGCACCGCCCTCACCAGATATAGATGCTACTGAGCCGTCAGAGTCAGCGTCCAACCCAGATCTAGCTGAATTTAAAAATCCTATCGCACTCGCGAGGGGAAGTTTTGCGATGGCTACATCTGTTTGAGTAAGTACAGTTAACGCTGCATCCCGAGCACTTTCAGACCAACTTTCGACATTCCCGGCGTTAACTCCTACAAGCGTCGAACCTGTTAGGTCACCATGTGTCTGACTTTGCAAAGAATACTCTATTATTCCCACGCCGTCACCAGGGTCTGCATCGAAACCATCAGCGTCGTAAGAGAGGTCATAATTCGAACCTGCACTGCCTTCGATAACATTTATTACTGCCTGAGTGTGTTTTAACACATCAGCCAAAGAAGTAGCATTATTAGCGCTATTTGCACTGGCACTTGCAACATCTAGTTGAGTTTTCAGATCAGTAAGCAAACCTGCATTCGAGTTGGATGGGGATGCGGAGATAAGGTGCCGAACACTTTTGATCGTATCGGCATCTATCTCGCTAGAATAAACGTTTGTGCCACCTATGGCATCAGCATTGGCGCCTGATACCTCTGTGGTAATTACAACTTTATTATAGCTTGATATCAGGTTAGCACCTGTGTATCGAGCGTTGCTACTGTCAAACACGTGAGAGACTGCTCCCTCGTCGTCAACAGTCATTGCGCCTGTGTTGAGTGTTGCGCTGCCATCGGCAGACACCAGCCACCCCACGTATTCTGTGCCATTGGGCGGTTGTGGAATATCTGTCAAGGCGTAAGTTACAGCATCGCTCAGCGCTGAGTCATCCCATATTGTTGCTGTACCGACAGAATCGGTAGCTGTCTGTGCCTGAGCCAGAGCAAATGGGACCGTTGCGAGCGACACCACTGCAATTAGAATGCCTAGCTTTAGCTTGGTCATGCTGCGTGTCTTCCTCCTACAATACATACGAGTCCGAAGGTTAGTGTCCGAGAAGAGCCTACCACACGTGGCCACTAACGCATAGACCCTAGTAAGTCAACTTTCTAGCGAATTTTAGATAAACCCAGTATAACACTAGGCCTGCTAAGTATTAAATCTCTTACATGATAACAATTTTTTATGTGTTTAGTCGAGTTGTTTTGATAATCAATTACAAATTGGGACCAGTTAAATTTTTCGGAGAAGTATTGGTTTTCCTTTTTTGTGGAGGGCTTGCCATAAGCATTAGTACCATAGAAATCGCAGTGGCAATAGCAAATAATTCAAACGCATGTTTATATGATTGGGTCTTATCAAAAATATAACCAGCCAGTATAGGCCCTCCCAGCACTCCAACCATTTGTATTGATCCTCTGAGTCCCTGAATCGTGGCATATGAATTACGACCGAAGTAGTCAGCGAGCATAGTTTGAGGGATAACAGCGACACCTCCTTGCGCAACTGCATAAATCATCAATGCGGGTATGGTGCCGATAATGGTGGATGCTTGAGAGATGAACATGAATGAAGCAGTTATAGCTGCAAGGCATACTGCCATAAGATATCTAGAATTGATATGATCGCTAAGAAGACCAAGACCAAACCTTCCAGGAATACTCATTAAGCTGACTGATCCTGCCAATGTTGCCGCACCAATGGTAGATGCACCCAATCCGCTAAGATATGGGATCATGTGGAGGGCAAGCCCACTACTGGATAACATACGAGCAGCTATCGAAAGGCTAATAAGCCAGAAGGCGGTAGACTTTAGGGCTTCTTTAGCGTTAAAATCACCTTCTCGTTCTAAGCGCATATCTGCTTCGGCGGCTGTTTTATTTTCTCTATTTGGATGAGATTCACCATCAGGAAGGTACCCATATTGTTCAGGCTTGTGCCGTATTACAGATGCAATGGGGAACCCGATTATTGATAGCCCTATACCTATGTATAACGACGTGTCTCTCCATCCAAATTGGTCTACCATCCAACCAATAAGAGGCACAAAAAGTCCTCCTAGCCCGACCCCAGACCATGCCAATCCAAAAGCCAAACCTCTTCGTTTTTTGAACCAATTTGCCACTGAGGCAATTATGGGCATGCCCATACTTAAATTTGACCCAAGGGTAATAAGCAAAAGGTATACCACGTAAAAAGCAGCCAAAGTGTTGATAGTACTTAATAGAACATATCCTAATCCTAGAATTGGAATACCTATAAACATCAGGCGCCTAGGGCCAAATTTGTCAACAGCCCAACCTTCCAAAGGTCCGAAAATCCCTGATTGTAATTTCCCGATGGAAATTACTGTTGATATTGTTGTCCTGCTCCATCCAAATTCGTTTGAAAGTGGTATTACGAAATTTCCAAATCCGTGGAATGTTATACCGGCAGACAATGACATTCCGATTCCACCGGCCAGTACAATCCACCACCCGTAGAATATTTTGTGTTTTGAATTTAGGTTTCCGCTCAAACAACGATCCAAGTGTTGACTAAATAGCTTTTTTCGCAAGCTTTAAGATTCTATCATTTACCAATTTATCCTCAGACACAGTAAATGTTGCTCTTGATGGTTGAAAATGAAGTGAATGTATATCGAGTAAAATAAATGGCTGTCTAAAATACCTGTGGGTTAAGACAAGAAGGCATTTTTTGTCCAGTTAGAGCAGAGATTATGTTGTGTGCAGCCATTATTCCCATGGCTTCCACGGTGGCAGTGCTAGCACTCGATATGTGCGGGGTGATCAAAACGTTATCCATACTGAGTAGTTCGTCTTCAAAGGGAATTGGTTCTGGATCAGTTACATCTAAAGCTGCTCCAGCAAGAATTCCAGTTGAGAGCGCAGTTTTTAAAGATTTTGAGTCGACGATTTTTCCACGGGAGGTGTTGATTAGAAAAGATCCTCGCTTCATCAATTTGAATTGCCGCTCGCTTATCAGGTGGTGAGTCTGGTTGTTGAGTGGCACATGAAGAGAAACGAAGTCTGATTCGGCAAGTAAATAATTAATACTAGGACTCCACTCCACACCTAATTCTTTTTCTGGTTGAGTTTTCCTTGTGCGAGAATGGTATAGGACTCGCATCTCGAATCCAGAGGCTCTTTTTGCTACTTCTTGGCCTATGCTACCAAATCCCACAATTCCCAGAGTTGCGTGGTGCACATCGCTCCCTAGATAAGGCATCTGATCAAATATTTTCCAGTTTTTTCTTTGCACTTTTCTATCTGCGAAGGCTATGCGACGTGCACAGGATAATATGAGGCCGAAAGTGAAATCCGCACATGTTTCGTGCAATACCCCCGGAGTATTGCCGACAGCAATGCCAATCTTAGTTGCGGCTTCAACATCTATATTGTCTACTCCTACTGCTCTGTTGGACACTACTTTGAGAGAATTACTTGCTTGGAGAACGTCAACATCAATTAAATCGTCAGCTTCCGCTAGTAGACCCTGACAATCCTGTAGATGCTCAATTAAAGTATTTTTAGGTGGCGGATAGTTTTCCTCCCATACTTTGACTTCACAGAAATTTTCGAGCATGGAGACGGCATCGGGGACTCTTCGGCGAGTAATAAACACGGTGTTTTTTGACATGATTAACTATTATATACCTATTGCTACTCCATCCCGTCTTGGGTCTGCGCCACCCTGATAAACACCAGACTCCATATTGATTGCAATCCCCTGAGCACCACCAACTGACATTGACCAGGGTTCTAATACAACTACGTCATGTCCTTTGATTTCCAGGGCCTGCCTAACGTGGGGGGGAAAGCGTTCTTCCATGTGAAGTTTTGTACCTTCTGGACACCGCATTCTCGGAGCTTCAATAGCTTCTTGTACGTTCATACCGTAATCCAATACGTTGGTGAGGAACTGAGGCGTGGTTTGCAATATTCCCCATCCTCCAGGAGTCCCCATACTAAGGAAAAAATCCCTGCCTCTGAAGGTTTGAGTAGGAGCCACCACGAAATCAACTCGCTTTGAAGGGCCAATTCTGTTTGGGCTATTCTCATCCAAGTCGAACCAGTAACACATGTTATTAAGGAATATCCCTGTATCTCCAATAGCAGCACCGCAACCAAATCCTGCTCCAAGAGTCTGAGTCACTGAGACAACGTTACCATCTCTGTCTGCTACAGAGAAATGAGTTGTCATACCACCGTCGTAATCTTTGGGATTACCAGGTTGCAAGGCACCGTCAGCTACCTCTCTTGCATAATGTTCTCCAGGCACCCCAGACGCCCTGTCCGGGGATATTCTTGCTCGCTGATGAACAGCATATGATTCAGATACTAAACCAGATACGGGAATATCAGTGTGTTCTGGGTCGCCGCCATACGCTATTCGGTCAGTTGCGGCCAGCTTTATTGATTCGGCCATTAGATGTAGTGTTTCAGGGTGCTGAAAAACCATTGGCTCGGAGAATCCTTCAATGGTTTTAAGCGTTTGGAGGATCTGGAACCCACTGGAATTTGGCTTGGTAGTATAAATTTCATAGCCTTTGTAATTGATACTGATCGGTGATTGCCACTCAGCCTCGTATTCAGCGAAGTCTTGCAGTGTGAATATTCCCCCCAAGTCTTTGTTGCCATTTACGATCTTTTCGGCCATTTCCCCTTGATAGAAAGACTCCATCCCTCCTCTGGTCAATGCTCTAAGCGACTCTGCAAGTTCAGGGAAAAAGTGTTTGGAGCCAGGCTCTGGTAATTTGTTGTCATGTCGACGAATTAGAGAAGCAGACGGGAATTCTGAAAGCTTTTGGATTGCAGAATTCATGATTTTGCTATTTAGGCTGGTTATCGGAAATCCGTTTTGGGCATAATTAATAGCAGGCTTAAATATTTGCTCAATGTCTAAAGAACCATATTCTTTATGCATAGTTAACCACCCTGCCGCATTGCCTGGTATTAACGCTGATTTTATGCCAGATCCCTTGGATTCTTCAGTGAATTGATCCGAATAGGCTGCTTTAGCTGTTCTACCTGAGAAATTGAGTGCTTTGACTTTATCGTCTTTGTTTATGTATATGAGTGCGACACCTATTCCACCTAATCCGGACATGTATGGTTCAACAACGTTGAGCGTCGCGGCTGTTGCAATTGCGCCGTCAATGGCATTACCGCCATCCATCAACATTTTGAGACCGGCTTGTGATGCTAGTGGGTGGGCAGAAGACACCATCCCATTCACTCCTACAGCGACAGGCCTGTTTGATTTAGGGAATACTGAATTCGGAAACACCAAACCCTCCTTTGCAGAAAGCTTAGGCACAATGAACAGATACTACAAGCTAGTTCTTGCATGTAATCTTGTCAAGCTTGTAACTGAATCACTATAATTTCCTTGCTAATTACTTTGATCCATCATGATATTTCCTAGCTGTGTATTTCATTTAGCTTAAACAATGCTGATTCTATTTCGGTAATTACATCTGACTCAGATTCAGATATGAGCGCACATTCAAGAAGGTCGTTGCATTGTTTGCCGCCGATACGCCCTAGAGCCCATGCGGCATGCATTTTCACCAAAGGATCAGCTTCGTTGAGTGCTTTGGATAGAGCAGGAATTGCACTGGGGTCACCAATATTCCCAAGGGCGACACAAACATTTCTCTGTAACCCAACTCTTTTGGCTCGTTTAATTGCACTATTTCTGAATTTCAGCGAGAACGCGTTGTCATCCATCTCTAGCAACGGAAGTAATTCTGGGGCGGCGAAACCACGTCTTTTTTGGAAATAAACCTCTGTACTGAATTTGATTTCCCTATTGACCGGGCAAACATCTTGGCATATATCACAACCAAATACCCAATCACCAATCAGGGGCCTCATCTCAATTGGTATAGGCCCCCTGAGTTCAATAGTGAAAAAAGAAATACATCGTCGATTGTCTATTGTGTAGGGTGCAACAATTGCGTTGGTGGGGCAGGCATCAATACATCTCACGCAATCACCGCAATTTTTGGAAAGGGGTAGATCTGGCTTCAATTCCAAATCGGTTATCACTTGACTGAGGAACACCCATGAACCATGGCTGGGTGTCAGTATGTTGGTATTCTTACCAAAAAAACCTATACCGGCCCTTTCTGCGGCTGCGCGGTCATTCATGGGGCCATCATCCACGAATCTTCGTGTTTTTACTGGTCTTCCGGCTATAGCGGGTAGTCCATCTACGAATTTATCTAACCGTTCTTTTATCACGAGATGGTAGTCATCTCCCCATGCGTAGCGGGCAACTTTTCCGGTCACTCTATCGTGATCTGTTTCAGATTCACCAGTGAAGTAACTAATCGCGAGCGAAACTATTGATTTAGCCTCTGGAAGCAGGGTTGTGGGCCGATTTGCTTTTTGGACCCTTTCTTCAGTGTACCAAGGTAACCCATCCATAAGTCCCTGCCGGACCCTTTTAAGTGCCGCATTTTCGTCCCTAACAAAGGGTTCAGCTGTAGTAATGCCTATAAGATCGAAACCAAGCTTTGTACCCAAATTTTTGATGGACTGCTCTATTTTCAATTGATTTGCCTATTCGGAGTTTTCAAATCACCGTTTATTAATCATCAAGTTGTACGTATTTTAACTTAAAAAATGTCTGTGGGGACTCCCTGCACAACGCCTTAGACAAGAGGATTTGATTTTATGAGTAGATTATGACTTCGGCGAAATCTGCTGTTTGTAGACTTGAACTCTTATGGGAGCGTCTGATATATTCTTGGGATAAGATGCTGTCAGAGGAAGCTATGGGAGAAACCCAGGTTAAAGAAATTCGTAGGGCCTATGGTTTTGATGAAGTGTCGATCGCCCCTGGGGTTGTTACTGTTAACCCTGAAATGACTAACATTGAATTCTCGATTGATGGTCTTACCATGGGTGTTCCGGTTCTTGCCTCCGCAATGGATGCAATAGTTTCCCCCAGTTTTGCCTGTGAAATGGATCGTTTGGGCGGAATGGCCGTCATGAATTTGGAGGGTGTTCAATCAAGATATGCAAATCCAGAAGATGTTCTAGCTCAGGTAGCAGAAACTCCGCAAAATGATGTTACTGCTCTGCTGCAGCAGCTATACGCTCCTCCAGTTAATGAAGAGTTTATAGGATCCCGTGTTCAAGATATAAAAAGGCATGGGGCTAATTGTGCGGTTTCGGTTACTCCGGCAAGTACCAAAAATCTAGCTCCGTTAGCCGTTGAAGCTGGGGCAGATGTTGTGGTAGTACAGTCTACAGTTACAACTGCCAGACATATTTCCAGTAGCAAGAGAGGACTCGTTTTCTCTGATTTGCTAGAAACAATAAGTGTCCCAGTTCTAGTTGGTAACTGTGTTTCTTACGATGTTACTTTAGAGTTGATGCGGACGGGGATACACGGTGTTTTGGTAGGTGTAGGGCCAGGTGCGGCCTGTACTACAAGAGAAGTTACCGGAGTGGGCGTGCCGCAGGTGACGGCAACATTGGAATGTGCGGCTGCGCGTGATACTTACCATGCGGAAACTGGCAGGTATGTTCCTATAATAACTGACGGAGGCATTAGGACTGGTGGTGATTTGTGCAAGGCCTTTGCTTGCGGTGCTGATGCCGTTATGTTGGGCACTCCGCTAGCACAGGCATCCGAAGCTCCCGGTAAGGGTCATAATTGGGGTATGGCCAATCCACACCCTGCACTTCCCCGAGGTACCCGCGTGAGTGTGGGTGTCAAGGGTAGTTTGGAACAGATATTATTTGGTCCTACTGCCCTCAACGATGGAACCCAGAATTTAATGGGTGCGTTGCGTGCCTGTATGGGAATGGTAGGTGCTCAAGACATACGCGAACTACACAATGCAGAGGTCATGGTAGCCCCGTCAATAAAAACAGAAGGTAAGCATTACCAGCTTGGCATGAGCTGAACTTACAATAACCAGACCACGCTAACATTTTTATAAACTTTGAGATTACCTAGAATTTGTCTTCGCTTCCGTGATCGCGTTACATCCTCTCATCTAGTGTCCAAAAGGATTTCTCATAGCAACGATACGTGTATTGCCGTAAAGGTCTTTGATTATCTCTGTGGTACATTCCGGCATTGAATTAGAAGCCATTAACAAGATGTTAGGCACTTGTTGAGGCGATACCTCAATGCATAAATAACCATGAGGCTTTAGATATTGTGGAGCTTGTTTAATCAGCCGATCTATAAGCGCCAGTCCATCAGATCCTCCATCCAATGCGTGTATTGGTTCAGCCTGTACCTCCTGAGGCAATTCAGGTATGTCATCAGTCGGTATATATGGGAGATTGGAAACAATCATGTCGAATTTTTCACGTAACCCTCTAAGTAGGTCACATTGTACTAGATGGACGTTAGCCCTGAATCGATGTCTTTTTACATTAGTTTGTGCAACTAGAAGAGCAGAAGCATATTTGTCAGTTGCGTATATCTTTGTAAAAGACAGTTGACTAGAAATGGCTATGGCAATGGCTCCGCTACCTGTTCCTACATCTACAATGGTCCGATCACCATTAGTGGTGTTATTTTGAAGGAGTTCTATAGCCTTATCTACAAGAGACTCGGTCTCTTGACGTGGTACAAGAACCGAAGGTGTAACCTTTAGTTCTAGCCCATAAAATTCTCTGTAGCCAGTTATGTAAGATATGGGTTCCCCATATAATCGTCTCTGCACGAGAGCATCAAGTGCTTGGAAATCTCGATCATCGATGGCTGAGTCAAGAGAACTGTAAAGGAGGACTTTATCAATCCGCAGTGCATGTTTTAATAATATTTCTGCCTCGATCGAATAATGATCGGTGGAAAACCTAAGCTGATCTTGAGTCCATGACAATAATTGAGAGATTTTCACGCCATAATTTCAGATAGCTTATCGGCTTGCTCTCGTTCAATCAGTGCATCAATAATTTCATCGAGTTCACCGTCCAAGACACTTTCCAGTCCGTGGCTAGTTAAATCAATACGATGATCAGTTATACGGTTTTGTGGGAAATTGTAGGTTCTTGCCCGCTCAGATCTGTCACCAGTCCCCACTTGCTTGCGCCTCGCTTGTCGCTCCTGAGCTTGTTGCTTTTCCACTTCTTGTGCTAATATCCGCGCTCTTAGCACGGACATTGCTTTGTCCTTATTTTTCGCTTGAGAGCGCTCGTCTTGGCATATTGCAACGATACCTGTTGGTTTGTGCGTTATTCGTATTGCAGTTGCTACTTTTTGCACATTTTGACCACCGTGTCCACTTGAGTGAAAAATGTCGATTTCTAGGTCGTCAGGATCTACTTCGACTTCCACTTCCTCCGCCTCTGGCAAGACCGCCACGGTGGCTGCTGAAGTATGAATCCGTCCACTAGATTCTGTCACGGGGACTCTTTGTACACGGTGGACACCGCTTTCATGCTTAAGCCTGCTGTAAGCTCCTTTTCCTCTAATCTGATAAACGATTTCTTTTATCGCTCCAATACCAGTTCTGTTAGCATCCACTATTTCAATTTCCCACTCTTGCCTTTGCGCGTACCGAGTGTACATTCTGAACAGGTCATTAGCGAACAGGCCAGCCTCATCCCCTCCAGTGCCTGCACGTACCTCCATAACTATATTTTTATCATCGTTGGGATCTTTTGGCAGAAGCGCTACTTTAAGTTTTTGCTGTAATTCATCCTTCAATTCTTCAAGCCTCAAGCTCTCTTCTTTAGCCAGTAAAAGAATCTCTTGGTCTGAGGAGTCACGGGACAAAGTCTGAACACTCTCTATTTCATTGATCACGTCCCTGTATTCTCGACCTAGAGACACAAGATTTTTGAGTGCTGAGTATTCTTGGGCCAGAACCTGAAACTTCAAGTGATCGGAGGCCACGTCAGGTTTAGACATAGCCTGTTCCAGTTCCTCGTATCGTTGTTCAATGCTTTCAAGTTGGTCGATCATAAAAATATTTCCAAACGTGCTACCGCAACAGGGCGGATCCAGATGTAGTTGACAATCTTTTCAATATAACTAGGATTAATTTTCATTGTTCTCAAATATTTTGCCCAATTCATGTTGTCCAATTTCAGCCTGCACTCCATTCTCAAGATCTCTCATGGTCAGCACGTTTTTTTTGATCTCATCGTCTCCAATTATTATCGCATGAGTTGCATTGATTGAAGTCCCATATCTGAGCTGGCTTTTTAGTCCGCGATCTGGCGCTAATACAACTCTTTTACCAGATAGTCTCAATTCTGATGCCAATTTAGCAGCTGCATTCTTTCCTGCCGTTCCCAAGTAGGCAACTATCATTTTCCTGAAAGGTACTGTTGGAAGGGTCGATCGTTGGGCTTTCAAGTTTAAAATAGCTCTTTCTAGTCCCATTCCGAATCCTATCCCTGGTGTTGGCTTGCCACCAATTTGTTCGATGAGGCCATCATAACGACCACCCCCTATCATAGTGCTCTGACTCCCATTGCCAGGAGGCTTGATTTCAAATACGGTGCGAGTGTAGTAATCAAAACCCCTTACAAGAGTGTGATCTATTTCATGGGGGATACCGGCCTGCTCGAGATAAACTAATAGAGTGTCCCAATGTTTTCGGCATTCTGTGCATAAATATTCTGTACTGCGGGGAGCTGCTTGTATAATGGGAGAGCATATCGGTTTCTTGCAATCCAACAATCGGAGTGGGTTTTGGTCAAAACGTCTGCGGCAATCACTGCAGACACTGTCGATATTTGGACGATAGTGAATTTCAAGTTGTTTTATATAATCAGGCCGGCAAGCAGAGTCTCCTATACTGTTTAGCCCTAGGGATTTTTCTGATATACCGAATTTTTCTAGAAACCTCCATCCAATTTCAATTACCTCTGCATCAACAGCAGAGTCTCCATCACCAAATACTTCGACACCAAATTGGTGGTGCTGTCTGTATCTTCCTGCTTGAGGCCTTTCGTAACGAAATACGGGGCAAAGATAATATAGTCGCACTGGTTGAGGAAGGTTGTGCATACCGTTTTCAAGGTATGCTCTACAAACAGGGGCAGTCCCTTCAGGGCGAAGGGTTATAGAGTCTCCTCCGCGATCTTCGAAAGTATAAGTTTCCTTTTCAACTATATCGGTTATTTGACCTACTCCTCGCACAAATAAGCGTGCATCTTCAAACATGGGGGTATCGATCCTGTCGTAGTTGAAAATTTCTGTGATTTCCTCAACCGTGGTTTCCAGAAAACGCCAATAGGGCTGTTCTTCTGGAAGAATATCAGTTGTTCCTTTAGGTGACTTAAAAAGCAATAGATTCTCCCAACATCTCATTAAATGTTAGTATTAATCATAACTCAATGAATTGTAAGGCGAAAAGATTCTGAAATTGAGAAAACCTCTGTTTTGCAAACGAATCCATATACCTTTGAGTTATAAATAGGTGTGCCGGCTTTTATTATTTCCAGTACGTGAGTGTTTTATAGAAGTTCACTTGCCACTATGTAGCAGTAGATAAAAGGATTTATTGAGATCTGTTTTGCCGGATTGATTTTTAATTGCGGCGTGTTCAAGCTAGAGATATACTTTGTTAAAGCAGTCTAATGGGATGTGCAGGCAAAATGGTTGTAGATGAATTATTAGCCAAAGCTCGAGAGTATATACCAGAAGAACGAATTAGTGTGATAGATGAAGCTTATCGGTTCGCCGAAAAAGCGCATTATGGTCAGATGCGCCTTTCGGGCGAGCCTTTCATAGATCACCCCCTGCAAACTGCTCTTTTCTTGGCAGAGTTAAAGCTCGATGCTAATGCCCTTTCAGCAGCGATTTTGCATGATGTGATAGAGGATTGCCAAGTCAGCACTAAGGAAATAGAACATAGGTTTGGACAAGAGATAGCAGGCCTCGTTGACGGAGTAACCAAACTCACCAAAACAGAACTCCTAACAGAGAAATTCGATTTTGAACTATCCGATTCGGCAGACAGCCTTGCCCATGCGGCTAGTGTCAGGAAAATGCTAGTGACCATGGCTGAAGACGTAAGGGTAGTGCTCATTAAGCTTTCCGATCGATTGCACAATATGAGGACACTTAAATCACTGCCTAAAGAAAGAAGACTAGTTATAGCTCAGGAAACTCTTGATATCTATGCCCCTTTGGCACACAGGTTAGGTATATGGGAATTAAAATGGCGTCTTGAGGACTTGGCTTTCCAGCACTTGGACCCCGATGCTTACCGCTCTATTTCGTCTCTACTCAATACCAAAAGAGTTGATAGAGAGCAATACATACAGAATGCCGCACAGCTCATGATTGGAGATTTAGATAGTTCTGGGATCAATGCTGAAATTACCGGTAGGCCTAAACACATTTATAGCATCCACAAGAAAATCAAGAACTACGCTAGCCAAAATAAGGAAATTGGGGAGATATACGATTTATTTGCGCTTAGAATTATCGTTGACGACGAGCCAGGCTGTTATGCAGCTTTGGGTGTTGTGCACACTAGATGGAGGCCACTGCCAGGTCAGTTCGATGACTATATAGCAAATCCTAAAGATAATTTGTATCAGTCCATACACACGACGGTTTTGTGTGAGGGAGCATCCCCTGTTGAGGTACAGATTAGAACTCATGATATGCACAGAGTTTCAGAATATGGAATAGCAGCTCATTGGCTGTATAAAGAAAACTCAGAAACTGATACTAAATTTGATCAAAAAATGATGTGGCTTAGGCAACTGTTGGATTGGCAACGTGAAGTAACAGGGGCTGAGGAATTTGTGGAATCCTTCAAAACAGATGTTTTTCAGGACCAAGTGTTTGTTTACACTCCCAAAGGTGATCTTAAGGAACTTCCTTCTGGATCAACTCCACTTGATTTTGCCTATAGGATTCATACAGATGTTGGGCATAGGTGTATTGGTGCAAAAGTTAATGGCAAACTCGTACCACTCCATTACAATCTTAATAATGGCGACACTGTGAGCATAATGACCAGTAAGCAGATGAAGGGACCTAGCTTGGATTGGCTTAACTCCAATGTTGGATATGTGAAAACTGCGTCAGCTAGGGAAAAAGTACGCCAGTGGTTCAACAAGCAGGAGCGAAGGACCAATATCGATCGTGGTAAAGAGATTTTTCAAAAACAAGTACGTAGATTACATGTATCGATCAAAGAAGAAGAATTGTCGGAGGCTGCAAACTTCAAAAACATCGATGAGTTTTTTGTCGCCCTTGGTAGCGGAACGATTACTGTACCACAACTCATAAGCCGATTATCACCCCAAGATAAGAAAAATGAATACGATAATGTTCAGCCCATTCCATCTACTAGCCCAGCCTCAGGTATTCAAGTATTGGGAGTAGGAGACCTTCTTACAAGGATGGCGAAATGTTGCAACCCAATAAACGGTGAAACAATTATTGGCTATATAACTCGTAACAGAGGCATTACTGTGCACAAAGAGGATTGCGTCAATATAGCATCCGAGACTGAGCGTGAACGCTTGGTGCCGGTAAATTGGGGACGCACTCAGGTTCTGTACCCTGTCAGAATCAAGCTAGATGCCTGGGATAGAGTGGGATTGTTGATGGACGTAACCTCGCTTGTATCAGAAGAAGGTGTTAATATAGCTTCATGCGTTTCAGAAGAAATTGATGATCTAAGTGTGATTTCCCTCACTGTTTTTACACAGGGAATAGATCAGCTTAGCCGTTTGTTTTCGAAGCTCGAAAGTGTAAAAGGTATAGTCAGCGTAAGTAGAGTTTCATCTAGTTGAATGGGAAATTGAGTATCTTTGGAGGTAGTTGAAAAAGTGCCAAGTAAAAGATCGGCCAGAGTGAGTATCAGAAGGCAACAGCGTAATGCGCCTATACGGAATAGAGCAAAAACGCTAGTGAAGAATGCAAGGAAACTTGTTTTGTCAGATGATGAAGATGCTGCTAAGAGAGCTGTTGCGGAGGGAGTAATCGCCTTAGACAAGGCTGCTCAAAAAGGAGTGATTCACCCGAATAATGCTGCCCGGCGCAAATCACGGCTAGAAAAAATGCTGAATCGGTCTGCCGAGTAAAAAAATAAGATGATATTAACAGGCAAGGTAAATAAACATATAAATCAAAAGAAGCCTTGCGCTGGTGGAGGTGAATAGGAAATGTTAAGAATTCGGTTGCGCCGTGTTGGCGCAAAAAACCAACCCAGCTACAGAATTGTGGTGGCTGACTCAAGGGCTGCTCGGGATGGCGCCTTTGTTGACCAACTAGGTCATTACAATCCAACGACTGAACCTCCGACAATTAATATAGATGAACCCAAAGCTTTAAAATGGATCAGTCAAGGTGCTAAGCCGTCGGAATCGGTTGAGCGGATGTTGAAGAGCATGGGCACTATCAAAAAGGCTGATGAAGAATGAAAGATCTGGTCGAATATATCGCCAAACAGATTGTAGCTAACCCCGACGAGGTAAAAGTTACCGAGACCAATAGTGACGGAAGACTCCTTTATCAACTTGAAGTTGCCGAAGAAGACAAGGGGAAAATTATTGGCAGGCAAGGGCATGTAGCTCAAGCGATACGTGTTTTGTTGAGGGTTGCAGCTGTAAAGCATTCAGTTCGGGCAGTGTTGGAGATAGTCTGATTTCCCAATACGGATAAATATTGCCGAACTTCAGTTTGAACGAACGAAGACAGAGTGTTTCTCCTAAATCAGATTGGGTGACAGTAGGTAAAATTGTAGGCGTTTGGGGTATAGAAGGGTTGCTTAAGGTCCGATCTTTGACAAGTGTTGGTGGTCGGTTGTCTGTTGGAAGCGTAGTTTTTATTGCCGGCAATCCACACAAGATCGAAAGCGAGCGTCCAACAAAATCTGGACTGATTCTTGGCTTAGAGAATTTGAACGATAGAACAGAAGCAGAGACGATTGTTGGGTTATTTCTAGAAGTTCCTTTGAGCTATGTCCGTCCCAGCCAAATTGATGGTAACTTTTATCATTTTGAAATTATTGACAGTGATGTTTATGATGAAAATGGGATGCGCTTGGGTGCAGTTGTTGAAATTCTTGAAACGGGGGCTAATGATGTCTATGTCGTTGGAAGCCCGAATTCCAGAGAGATCCTAATACCTGCAACACAAGAGGTAGTTAGAAGCGTTGATACTAGTACAAAAACCATTGTAGTCCGTCTTCCAGACGGTATCTAGTTACCTGGAATATCAGTGTAACTCTATTCCCCAAAACTTGGTTTAGTTCTATAAAGCTGGATCTATTATTACATCAAGTAATGCAGGAGAATCTAGATTAAGCGCTTCTTCAAGTGCAGGGGCGATTTGGTTCGGATCTTCTATGCGACGACTATAAACTCCCATAGATTTGGCTATGCCTGCCATATCGAACGGCTGCGAGAAGTCCATACCGATATATTTGCTTGGAGGCGCCTCACCTTTGAGAACAAGTTCTTTGTACATATTCATGTTGACCTTAAGCACACGGTATACACCGTTGTTGCAAATCACATATACGACGGGTATATTTTCGGCTGCCGCTGTCCACAAAGCCTGAATAGTCATCATGGCACTACCGTCCCCTATTACACCTACGACCGGGCTGTCTGGATTGGCAAGTTTAATCCCCAAAGTTCCTCCCATACCCCATCCTAATGCTCCACCACGGCCTCCATATAGACTGCCTGCTTTGTCAAATTGAACAGAGTGATGCAAGGCTCCTCCACTGGTAACAGAGTCATTTGCAATGATCACATTTTCCGGCAAACTTTTGGAGAGTTCAGCCATCATCCTTTCGGGACTCATCGGAACGTTTTTCCAAAGGCGTTTTGTTCGCTCAGTATCTTTTAAATAGGCTGCTTCCTTCTCTGACCTTGTCAACTGGCTTCTTACCGCGGATGCTGTCACAGCATCTTTGTGCATATTGATGCCTAATCCTTGAACTATCTCACTGATCGCTGCCTTAGGATCCGCGACTATTCCAACATCCGTGGGTTCGGTTTGGCCAACGTTGGATGAATCACAGTGGATGTGAATAAGCTTGCTCTTTCCACTGAAATATCTCAATGGAGGATCTGAGAACATGTAGTAGTTACTAGCGATGCGACCAGCCATAACTATAACGTCAGCTGTCTCTAAAATATCTCTTGTCCCGCGATATCCCAGTCGGATGGGTCCCATGTAGTGCGGATGACTGGTAGGGAAATTTACTCCTGAAAACATGGTTGAGTAGACTTTAGATCCAAGCTTTTCAGAAAGCTCGATCACCTCCCCAAGTGCTCCGGATTCTCCGACGCTGTCACCTACTAAAATGATTGGATTGGATGCAGTGGATAGTATATCAACAGCTAATTCAATTGCAGTACTGTCGGGTCTGGCACTGCTGAATGATCTAGAGGAAGGTAGTATTTCAATGTCTGCTTCGTCGTCCAAAGCATTGGCTGTAAACGAAATAAATGTTGGTCCAGTTGGAGGAGTCTTGGCTTCATAAAAGGCTTTCCTCATTGCTACAGGAATAGCATCCGGGTGACTTACTTCCACACTCCATTTTGTGAATTGTCGGGCCATCTCACGAAGATCAGTACGTCCATGGGCAAGTTCACGTATGTCTTTGTTACAAGCTGTTAGCACAATTGGGGAACCGCCGTCATACGCGTTCTGGAGTAGGCTGATACCGTTTGCGAGTCCAGTTTCAATATGGAGATTTACGAAAGAAGGTTGGCCTAGAGCGCGGCTGTACGCATCTGCCATACCCATTGCGACACCTTCTTGGACTGTCAACATGTATTTTATTTCAGGATAATCTTCAAGGGCGTCCATTAGAGGGGTTTCTGTGGTACCCGGATTACCAAATATATATTCGACACCTTCAGCCCTGAGCATTTGCATGACCGCATGTTTACCCGTCATTCTTGGCATATTGATCAACTCCTTTTATCTTTAATGACTTATCCGCGATTTCCTCCATACGTCGATCTTAGAGGGGTTCCTTTGCTGAATCTATCCGGGCTCAACGGCGAGATGTCGATCTGGCTAGAGGATCCTTTAACTATTAGATCAGCCAAACACATTCCAATAGCTGGACCCAGCTTGAAGGAGTGCCCGCTGCCTCCTACTCCGAGGAATAATCCTTCTACTTCAGGTGCTGGACCAACCATTGTGTTCCAGTCAGGAGTTATTGTGTATAGGCCGGCCCAACTAGAAGTCACTTTGGATCCACGCAAATTGGGGAATCTATATTCAATGCGATTCATTATATCTGAGATGAAATCCATGTTGGCTTCACGGTTATAGTTGTTTGGATCAACGGGCTCGTTTTCCTTAGGGTGTCCAACACCTGCCAAAATAGATCGGTTTCCAATAGGCCGAAAATAAGTACGGTCCACCATGTTGGACACTACAAGGTCCAAAGTAGTTGCATCTTTAGGTGGTTCAATAACTATGTCTTGTTCTCGCGAGATAGTTAGTGGCAATTCTAGTCCTGCCCAAAGTCCTACCTGGTACGCCCACGGACCTGCTGTATTGACCACTATTGGAGTTGATATAGTTCCACTAGACGTTGAAATACCACACACTTTACCTTTGTTAAGTATCAGTCCGGTGGCGGTTGTTTGAGTATGAGCAGCTGCTCCCATGTCTTCAGCTCTATTAACTAAGGCTTGAATGGTCCGTTTCGGATCAGCATAACCAGAATCTGGTTCAAAGGCGATGGGGCCTATGCCGTCTGTGTTGAGGCTAGGGATTAGTTCCTTGGCGTCGTTCAGTGAGATCTCTCTGGTACGCACACCTAAATTAATTAATCGATCCATATTGAGATCAAAGCTGTCTTTGGCATCAGGTGGACACAAAAACATCCATCCAGTTTGCTTAAAAACGCCTTGCTCGTTGAATTCGTCCTCAAAATTTTGGAAAAACCGCAGACTTTCTTTGACTAGTCTAATGCTTACTTCGTTAGAATAATGCTGTCGCACCATAGCAGCCGAGTCGCCTGATGACCCACAAGCTAGATCCCCTTTTTCTAGCATTATTGCATTGCGTAACCCCATCTTTGCCAGATAGTAGAGGGTACTGGCTCCTAGTATTCCGCCTCCTACTATCACAGCATCAGCATTTTTGTTCATTATCTAAGACTACTTTCTGAATAGCGCCAGAATTCTCGGTGGATTTATTGAGTCCAACAAATATAAACTGACCATTTATTGCGAAGACCCTGAACCATCCTTGGAAACAAGCGACCATCCCGCTAGAGTTTTATCCACACAACAGCATTTTCTTTGCACTTCACATATTGAATATATTCACTCGATTTGATTTCTAAGCGTAGCAGTTTCTGGGATGTTGACAATCATTTCATTGAGATCTATTGCCACTGAATAAATTTCTCTAGCCCTGTCTACGCTAACCAACCCGGCAACAACATCTTCCAGAACCAGTTCAGGATCACGTTTTCTGGGATTTCCCCAGCCTCCGCCACCGGGAGTGGTAGTCTCTAGGATGGACCCATGTTGCACACTTGTGGTGACCTTGGATGGAAGTCTACGATTGGTGTTGTCAAGTCCTATGACTTCGCATTTTGACGTGCTTGCACTTCCTCCGCCAAAAAGTCCCCACGGAGCAACGCGTGCTCGATCAGAACTTAAAGTAACTCGAATTTCATCACCCATCACCCGGAAAGATCGCCGTAAGCCCACTCCACCTCGATGTTCACCTGCTCCCTCAGAATCGGTTACTAGGCAGTAAGCTTCCACAAGTAGAGGATAGGCCTGTTCTATGGATTCCACTGGTGCATTGCGAGTGTTTGTCATATGATTCTGAACTGCATCCATGCCATCTTGTATTTTCATGGCTCCTTGGCCACCAGCATAGGTTTCAACATAGTTGTAATAGATTCCGGTCCGCGGATCTATGCCACCTATGTTGAGCAGGTTCATAGTTCCTGAAGATGCTGCAAGCACACGTTCAGGTACAGCCTGTGAGAGCGCAGAGATCAGTACATCAACGATTCGTTGGGTGGTGATGATATTTGCGTTGCAAACAGCGACTGGATATTTGGCCGATAAAACTGTGCCTTCTTTGACAATTATTTCTATTGGTCTATAAAGTCCGGCGTTTGGGGGCAATTCAGGATCAAGTACAGCTTTGAGGACATAGTATACGCAAGCAGCAACTGAAGGCCAACGACAATTCAATGGACCGAGGGTGGATGGATCTGTATCAGAAAAGTCGCATTTAATGGATTCTCCGTTCGCGTCGATTTTTACCCTGATCGAATAGTCTTGGTCGACGATGCCATCTCCTTCTATTACATCTGATGCTTCATATCTGCCCTTTGGAATGATCTGCAATGCGGCTCGCATTCTTCTTTCTGAATAATTGAGCATTTCCTCTAGGTAGTCCTGAACGGTTCTAGTACCGTACCTCTTCATTAACCCAACTATGTTTCTCCCCCCAACGCTGTTAGCAGCCAGCTGAGCAAATAAATCACCTCGCACCTCTACAGGAGTTCTTACATTTTGAGAGATGAGGTTCCATAAGTCTCTGTCAAGATTTCCTTTTCTGAAAAGTCGTACAGGTGGTATTTGCATTCCTTCTTGGTAAATTTCTGTTACTCCAAAAGGCATGGAGCCAGGAGCGAAGCCGCCCATATCAACATGATGCGCCTGGTTGGCAGTGAGTGCTACGAGTCTATCTTCGTGAAAAATTGGGGATATCAGGCACAGATCATTTAGGTGACCTGGTCCACCTGGGTACGGAGTGTTCATTGCCACTGCGTCTCCAGGCTCCAGTTCGCCAAATGGAAATGCATCCAAAGCTGTTTGTACAGCTGAATGCATGGTACCAAGATGCAGAGGCGTACCCATTTCACTTTGAGCTACAACCACGATATCACCAGTTGCAGTGTATATAGCACATGAAGCATCTCGACGATCTTTTATGTTTGTGGAATAGCTTGCCCTTATTAGTGCAGCATTCATTTCCTCAGATATTGAATAGAATGCATTCCTCATCACTTCAAGCGTAATCGGATCAATTTTATTGTTATCCATTTTTAAGTCGGTTTCTGATTTCATTAAACTCTCTCCACCAACAGATTCGAAAAAGCATCTACTCTCGCAATTTGATCTTCCCATACCAGTGTTGTGGAATCCTCTTGTTCGATGACAGCAGGGCCGTTTATACAGTCACCAGGTTGGAGTAACGGTCTGTAATAAATGAAAGTTTCTACAAACCGTCCGTTGAAATAAACATTCCTTTGACTATCACGTGCTACTTCTGGGTTTTTCCGCTGAACCAATTTTTGTGGCACAAATTTAGGTCGAGGAAGTTCTGTTAGAGCAGTAATACGTAAATTTACTGCCTCAATTGGTCGGTCTGGCGTAGAATAACCATACATGCGTTCGTGTGCCATATGAAATTGATCTTCTGTGTTTTTCATTGATTGCTTAGTCAGCTTGCCAGAATTAATTGGTATTTCGAGCTCATATCCTTGCCCCGCATATCGGATATCTGCCATCCTGAGAAGTGTTACTTGTTCTGCCGGGACACCATCCTGTTGCATGCGTTGCACGGCTTCATCTTCCATAGTTGCAAACTTAGAATTGATTTCATTGTGGTCTAGTGAATCTCCGGATTTTAGCACCGTTTGAACGAAATCATGCCTCAGGTCTGCCATAAGTAAGCCCAAGGCTGAAGTTACACCTGGGGCAATGGGTACCAAAACTTTTGGGATATCAAGCTCAGAGGCAAGTTCGGAAGAGTGCACTGGACCAGCTCCGCCAAATGCGACAAGGCAAAAATCCCTAGGATCAAATCCCTTAGCTACTGATACAACCCGGATACCTTTTATCATACTTGCGTTAACTACTCGAATTATTCCTTCTGCGCATGCCTCAATACTGAGGCCTAGGGGCTTGGCAAGGCGTTCATCTATAACGCTCCGCGCCAGGTCTGTATCTAATGACATTCTGCCACCCAAGAAACGGCGAGGATTAAGCCTGCCAAGCACCAGATTGGCGTCCGTAACTGTCGGTTCCTTTCCTCCCTTGCCGTAACAAGCTGGGCCAGGATCGGCTCCCGAACTTTTTGGTCCAACGCGCAAGGCTCCACCAGGATCGATCCATGCTATGCTTCCTCCACCAGCCCCTAGTGTGTGGATGTCTACCATAGGTACTTTAATGGGCAGTCTCTCTATTTCACTTTCTCTGGTTTGGCGCACCTCGCCATTATGGGCAAGAGTAACATCGAAGCTAGTACCGCCCATGTCGACACAAATAGCATTCATTTGTGAGGCTTGTTTTGATATGGCTACGCTACCAATGACTCCAGCAGCAGGACCAGACAAAATTGTATTTACGGGCCGTTCCACCGCCGAAGTTGCCAGCATAGTTCCGCCATTTGATTGCATGATATATAGATTAGAACTTATACCAGCCTCAACAATGTTATTTGTCAGTTGGTTAACATATGTTCCGATGACGGGGGATACATAAGAGTTTATAACTGTCGTACTCATTCTCTCGAACTCTTTAAATTCGGGGAGGATTTGGTGAGACAGAGATACTGGCAGATTTGGTAAATGTTCCTGCAGAGTTTGACCGATCTCGATTTCATGCTTTGGATTAGCATATGAGTGCATAAGGCAGACAGCCACTGATTCTGCCCCTGAGACTCTGATTGTTTCGACCAATCTATGGAGAGCCTGGAGGTCCAACTCTTTGTGTATTTCTCCTGTATATAAAATTCTCTCTTTGATCTCGAACCTTAAGTGCCGTGGCACCAATGGAGTGGTTTTCTTTATGCGCCAATCGTACAAATCAGGCCTATCCTGCCGTCCGACTTCAAGCACGTCTCTGAATCCCTCGGTAACAATTAGAGCGGTGCTTGCTCCCTTACGTTCCAAAAGGGTGTTGGTTGCCACTGTGGTTCCGTGAATAAGGAAACTGATATTGCTAGCAGGGACCGCAACTCTTTTTAGTAGCATTTCAATTCCAGTGGTCACGCCTTCAGCTTGGTTAGAAGGAGTGGATGGAGTTTTTGTCAATTCAATGTGATTTGTATCTACGTCATACAGTACTAGGTCCGTAAAGGTACCGCCTACGTCGACCCCAAGATGGTAGTTCATATATTACCCCGCGAGTGGTTTCGTACATTGTATAGGAATGTTGCTTATATTTGGTTATTTCGGAAGGAAAGGCCACATTCTACAATAAACAACAACTGTAATTTGTATGGTGCTGATTGATGGGGCACTTTAATCCATATGTATCCCATACCTTCTTGTATAATTGATCTTTCTTATTGTTCGGACACACAAATTCGGTGGTAATATCAAAAAAATTATAGAGCGCACAATTATTGAATAGAGTCTTATTTTGTGACTGAGATCGTTGACAGTTGAAGATAGACACTGCATAATTAGTATCTGAAAATTGTCCCTTGGTGGTTATTGCGAGGTGGACCCACCCGTTCCCATCCCGAACACGGTAGTTAAGCACCTCTGCGCTCACGATACTGCTCTGGTAACGGAGTGGGAAAATAGGTCACTGCCAGGGGGCTTTTTTTGTTTGGCCGACTCTTCATAACTAGACTTATTTTGATTAAGTAACTGTTACGTTTGATATTTTCTTTATCTCTGCTTGAATTTGGTCAGGGCTCTAGCGCCAGATTTTCGCATTCAATCTTCTATAAAACTTCTATAAAAAATAGAACAATAGGTATATGAGGGATAATACCTTTACAGTTAGTTCTCGGGAACCTATAATTAGTCCCACTACTATTGCTTGTTTTGGACCGCCAAATGAATATCCCAAAAAGTGACAACGACTCTATCAACAACATGGCTGATCTTCTGGATTCTGTTCAGCCGATAAAGCCTGTCCGAAAAGGCGATATCGTCACGGGAGTGGTTATGACTGCCGATCACGACGGTATTTTTGTAAACATTGGTGCTAAGGCAGAAGGTGTTGTTCCGCCCGCGGAGATGAAAACGATAGATACTGAAACTTTCAACCGCCTCAAGGTTGGAGATGAGATTGTAACCTTCGTTATTCGCACAGAAACCGCAGAGGAAGGTGCAATACTATCGGTTGACCGGGCTGTGGGCGAGCATGGATGGCATACTATCGAGCTGGCACTTGGATCAGATGAAACGGTTTTGGGGAAGATCGTCGGTTTTAATCGGGGTGGGGCAATCGTGGAAGTTGAAGGTGTTCATGGATTTGTCCCTGTATCACAGCTAGTGAGTATTTCCAAGGCACATTTCAAAAGTAGGGAACAGCAAGATGACCAAGGGATAGACAACAGCTATGGTTCAGGAAAATCTGAAGAATATCCTGGACAATCTGAAAATGAATCTGCAGGAAATGGTTCAAATCGTGATCCAGATGAGGAAAAACTCAATGCAGTAAACGATATGGATGCAGATGTTGGAAAGTCTCTTCAATTAAAAGTTCTTGAAGTGAACCGAAGTCGTAATAGGGCTATTTTTTCAGAACGACAGGCTGTGCAGCAGCAAAGAGATGAACAAAAAGCTCGGTTAATTGAGGAACTTGCGGAAGGTGCACGCCGAAGTGGTGTCGTTACCGGGATAAGTAATTTCGGAGCGTTCGTTGATTTAGGTGGCGCAGATGGCTTGATACATATCTCAGAGCTTTCGTGGAGTCAAGTATCTACTCCACATGACGTGGTCAATGTAGGAGATGAGATAGATGTATATGTGCTTAGAGTAGATGTGGAAAATAAACGTATCGCTTTGAGTCTAAAAAGATTGCAGCCTGAGCCCTGGGAAAATATCACTGATCGTTACAGCGTGGACGATATAGTCGATGCTACTGTAACTAAATTGACTAATTTCGGAGCCTTTGCGCGTGTAGAAGATGCAGTAGAGGGCCTCATACACATATCGGAATTGAGTACCAAAATCATCACACATCCTAAAGAAATTGTGATTGAAGGCCAGCCGATCAGGGTCAAGATACTAAGAATAGAACCTGACCGTAAGCGGTTAGGCCTTAGTCTTAGGCAGGCGCTGGACGATGAGGGACTGATTTCCGACACATCGTACAGCTCATCAGGCGGCTCCGGGAATGATGTGCAAGTTGAAGTTCTGGAAAATAATGGGCTGCCAGAATTAGATCAGGAAAGTGATCAGGATAATGGGTAGAAAATATTTTCGGTTCGGTAATGATAATATTTGAATAGTGATGAATGACTCTCAGAGGGAACAGATTTTCATTCTGGAAGCCCCTCAAGGAGATGGTGTATATGACAAGTAGATTTGAGAAGTTCTCAGAAAGAGCTCGCAGGGTGTTGTCGCTGGCCCAAGAAGAGGCCCAGCGTTTCAACCACAACTACATAGGCACAGAGCATGTTTTGCTGGGAGTGGTAAGGGAAACTGAAGGGACGGCATCTAAGGTGCTTGTCGGCCTAGGGATAGAACTTAAAAAAATCAGATCCGCAGTAGAGTTTATTATCGGTCGAGGGGAGCGAGAGCCCGAAGGAGATATTGGTCTTACGCCAAGAGCCAAGAAGGTCATAGAGCTATCTGTGGACGAAGCGCGAAGACTTGGCCACAATTATATTGGCACTGAACATTTGCTCATTGGCCTTATGAGAGAGGGAGAAGGTGTAGCGGCAGGCGTTCTAGAGAGCTTAGATGTTACTTTGGATAATGTCAGGGCTGAAACAGGTAAGATTTTGTCTGAAGACGCTGCCACCCAAGAAACTGGCCGCTCTTCTCAGGCTGCAACGAATAGAACTCCTACTCTTGATCAACTGGGTATCGATCTGACAGAAGCAGC
Organism: uncultured Dehalococcoidia bacterium; assembly: GCA_964570875.1. Lineage (GTDB taxonomy): Bacteria > Chloroflexota > Dehalococcoidia > Lucifugimonadales > CATQGZ01 > CAZMZE01. Next base: position 62,496 of record CAZMZE010000003.1, on the reverse strand, counting down.
ACGGATGGGCAAGTTAGACCCGACTGTAGGCCGCGAACAAGAAATTGAACGGGTCACTCAGATATTAAGCCGAAGAACAAAGAACAATCCTGTTCTCATTGGAGAACCTGGAGTTGGAAAGACAGCAATCGTTGAAGGATTAGCACAACGTATAGCCGACAATGATGTTCCTGTCACATTGCAAGGTAAGAGGTTAGTTACCCTAGATATGGGTTCCTTAGTGGCTGGTACCAAATATAGGGGGGAATTTGAAGAACGCTTGAAAAAAGTTATAGAGGAGATAAAAACCTCCGGTAACTCGATCCTGTTTATTGACGAAATACACACAATGGTTGGTGCCGGAGCAGCTGAAGGTGCCGTGGATGCCGCAAATATCCTCAAGCCATCTCTTGCGAGAGGAGAAATGCAGACTATAGGCGCGACCACAATGGATGATTATCGCAAATATGTAGAGCGAGACCCTGCCCTTGAGCGCCGGTTTCAAACTGTAAAAGTTGGCGAGCCAAGCACGGATGATACTGTAGAGATACTTCGGGGAATAAAAGCTCGATACGAAGAGCACCATGAATTAGAAATCACTGACGAAGCGTTGGGAGTTGCGGCCAGTATGGCTGCAAGATTCATAACTGATAGATTTTTGCCTGACAAGGCGATCGATCTGATTGATGAAGCATCTTCAAGGGTTAGGATAAAATTCGGAAGCCCTCCATTATCAATCAAAGAAGCTACAAAGATGCTGGCCACTGTACGTAAAGATAAAGATGAAGCTATTTCTTCTAAGCACTACGAATATGCATCCGAGCTTCGTGACAGAGAGGCAAGTCTGATTGAAAAACTGTCTACGCTTGAGAAAGAGTGGTCGGATAAAAAGGGTGAAGAAAAGCCTGTAGTAGGAGAGGAAAACATAGCTGAAGTAGTAAGTATGTGGACGGGAATACCTCTGACAAGGCTCGCGTTTGAAGAGAGTGAACGTCTGGTTAATATGGAAGATGCTTTGCACGAACAAGTTATAGGTCAAAATGAGGCTATAAGTTTGGTTTCCAAAGCAGTTCGGCGTTCTCGCGCTGGACTTAAGGATCCTAAGCGTCCAGGAGGGGCGTTCATATTCTTGGGACCCACTGGTGTGGGCAAAACTTTTTTGGTCAAGAAGCTCGCCGAATTTATGTTTGGGGGCGAGGATGCAATGATTCGCATCGACATGTCTGAATTTATGGAAAGACATTCTGTGGCAAGATTGGTTGGAGCACCTCCAGGTTATATAGGATACGACGAGGGTGGTCAATTGACAGAAGCTGTCCGACGGAAATCTTACTGCGTGATTCTTTTGGACGAAATAGAAAAGGCTAATCCCGAAGTTTTTAACATATTGCTTCAAATTTTTGACGATGGACATTTGACGGATTCAAAAGGCAGGAAGGTAGATTTTCGGAATACGATAATAGTTATGACCAGCAATATAGGATCTGATTTGATCAGACAAGATAGATCAATTGGATTTTTAGCCAAGCATAATGAAGATGTAGAGGAAACCGCAGCCTACGAGAGAATGAAGAGTAACGTTCTTGACGAGGTAAAGAGATTTTTCAGGCCTGAGTTTTTGAATAGAATTGACGGGACAGTTGTTTTCCATGCACTTAGTCAAAACCATATGCAGCAAATAGTTGAATTGATGCTGGCAGATGTTGCGTCTAACCTGATACAAAAGGGTGTTGATATGGAAGTGACTGAAGAAGCTAAGAGTTGGCTAGTTGAAGAGGGCTTTGATCCTAAATTTGGAGCACGACCTCTAAGGCGAGTAATACAGGACAATATTGAAGACCAACTTTCTGATGTTGTTTTGAATGGAACCATTAACCCAGGTGATACCGCTGTTATAGATGTAAATGATGGTAAGCTCACTGTTATAACTAAGTCCCCTATTGAAGTAGCACCTGCTTAGCTATACTCATTAAAAGCACGAGGCCATTCGGAAATTTGATTTCCGAATGGCCTCGTGCTTTGGTCGGCACATGTTAGCAATTTATAGGAAATGGTCAGAGTGTGTGGAACTTCCATTACTGGAAATAATGGGAATTACAGTTCCAAGCCAATGATTATGAGCATAATCCGTATAATGATCTTATTCTCGCGATACTTTTTGGAGGCTTGGTTATAGTGTCTACGGGATTTATTGTTAACAATGAGATGTTATCGGAGTTGGAGGTGACAGATTGAAAAGCGCTTATTTCAACTGCATTGGTGGGGCAAGTGGAGACATGATTTTGGGAGCAGTGGTAGATGCAGGTGTTTCAGTTGCCGAATTATCTCGAAAAATTGAAGAATTCGGAGTCAGTAAATTCAATTTAAATGCGAGATGCGAGAGTCGTGGCGGGGTAAAAGGAATATCTGTTTCTGTGGAATTACATGATTGTGATGACCAGAAATATAATTGGCAAGATTTTGAGTCAATTATTTCAGCCTCCTCAATTGACACATCGATATCATCAAAAGCGCTTGATATATTTAACCGACTTGCAGAATCTGAAGCGGAAGTTCATCGTACCAGCGTCAACCTAGTTACTCTTCATGAGCTTGGAACCATGGACACTATGATCGATGTGGTTGGTAGTGTTATTGCAATAGAAATGCTAGGAATAGATAGGCTCTATTGTTCTCCGCTACCTTCAGGTTCTGGTGTCATCCAAAGCGATCATGGTTCACTCCCAACTCCAGTCCCAGCCGTAGCAAATTTGATAGCTAAATCTGGTGCTTGTTTAGTCCCTCCTCCAGGGAATACTTTTCACGTTGGAGAGATGGTTACACCAACTGGAGCGGCTATTCTTACAACTTTGTCTGAATTCAGACAGCCAAATCTCGTATTGGAAAAAATAGGTTATGGGCTTGGAAGCAAAGATTCACCTGATTTCCCCAATGTTCTTGGATTATGGATAGGAGAAGAACCTGATATTGCTTACTCAAACAATACAACTTTGATAGAAACCAATGTTGATGATATGAGTGCAGAAAATTTGGGCTACCTCCAACAGAAGCTATTTAAATTAGGTGTCACTGATGTTTGGTTCTCACCAATTCAGATGAAGAAGAATCGTCCTGGCACAATGATAAGTACCATCGTGTCGTCCAGTATAGAACGTGATGCGGTAGACTTAATTATTCGTGAATCATCTACTTTCGGAGTTCGAGTCAGGCCTTTGACGAGGTATGAGGCTGGAAGAGAAATTATTAGTATAGGTACTCCCCTAGGAGATGTGGATGTAAAGTTGAAAAAACTGGATGGCCGCAATATTGATGTGATCCCTGAGTATGAATCATGTCGTCAAATAGCTATCGAAACAGGGATGCCTTTAAAAGAGGTTTATCAAATTGTCAATAGAGCTATTCCGGAGAGTTTGATAGAATCGTAAACAAACTGTCTGAATGAAGCTTGACCCAACGATACTTCCTTGGGTATCATGTTATGGACGATGGGCTAGCATATAGTCTTAGGACTGCTAGCCTGTTTTTGTGCTTGGATTGACCATATTTTGTGGAATTAGTGGAGTTTCTCAGTCGTCAGTGATTAGTTTGGACAAGTGCCCCAGTGGCGCAACGGTAGCGCAGTCGATTTGTAATCGACAGGTTAGTGGGTTCGAGTCCCCTCTGGGGCTTATCTGACTGGCTGACAGTTTCTGTGCCAATATATGGAGTTGTTTAAGCAGTAAAAATAGATTGGATAGGTAGTCGGTCTGTGTTAAAATCACTCGCGTTATTGTCAGGAGGGGTGGGTGAGTGGTTAATACCACCAGACTGTAAATCTGGCGCCCGGAAGGGCTACGCAGGTTCGAATCCTGCCCCCTCCACCACAATATGTGGAAGAAAAACTATTAATAAATGGAACTGGCGAGCGGATGCGGGCCCACTTAGCTCAGTAGGCAGAGCACGTTCTTGGTAAGAACGAGGTCAGCAGTTCGAGTCTGCTTGTGGGCTCCAAAGTAAATTTAAGGAGAGGTTGATGGCAAAACAAAAATTTGAGAGAACTAAGCCACATGTAAATGTCGGCACTATTGGACACGTCGATCATGGCAAAACAACTTTGACTTCGGCGATTACAAGGGTTCTCTCTGAGAACGGTATGGCAGATTACAGGCCCTTCGATAGTATAGATAATGCTCCTGAAGAAAAAGCTCGTGGTGTGACGATAGCCATTAACCATATAGAGTATGAGACTGACGGCCGTCATTATGCGCATGTGGATTGTCCTGGTCATGCTGATTACATTAAAAACATGATCACGGGTGCTGCCCAAATGGATGGTGCTATTTTGGTAGTGAGTGCTCCAGATGGCCCAATGCCGCAGACAAGAGAACATATTTTGCTTGCAAGGCAGGTAGAAGTTCCAAAATTGGTCATTGCACTCAACAAGGTTGATGCTATGGACGATGAGGAACTTTTGGAGCTTGTTGAGTTAGAATTGCGAGAACTCCTCTCAGAGTACGATTTCCCAGGAGACGATATCCCCATAGTAAGAGTTAGTGCCTTAAATGCATTAGAAGCTGAGGACACATCTCGAGACGGCGAATGGTCAAAAGGTATATGGGAACTTATGGATGCTGTGGATTCTTATATACCGATACCAGATCGGCCTAAGGATCAACCTTTCTTGATGCCAGTTGAGGACGTTTTCGGCATTAAGGGTAGAGGTACGGTCGTAACTGGTCGTGTTGAAAGAGGCATGGTAAATGTTGGTCAAGAGATAGAGATTGTAGGAATTAAGGATACTTCTAAGACTACCGTCACTGGTGTGGAAATGTTCCATAAGACGCTCGATGAAGGAGAGCCTGGCGATGCCGTCGGGCTTCTGCTGAGGGGAATAGACAGAGAAGGGATTGAGCGTGGTCAGGTGTTATCTGAACCAGGTAGCATCACTCCCCATACAGAGGCCAATGCACAGGTATATGTGTTGAGTAAAGATGAAGGAGGAAGGCACACGCCATTCTTCAATGGATACAAACCGCAGTTTTATATCAGGACGACGGATGTTACCGGAGAAATCGAACTCCCAGATGGAGTAGAGATGGTAATGCCTGGAGACAATATAGAAATGAAGATCAAATTGATTATGCCAGTGGCCATGGAAGACCAGTTGCGTTTTGCCGTCAGAGAAGGTGGTCGGACCGTGGGTTCGGGTGTAATAACGAAAGTTCTGACGTAGGGTAAGCATGGCTAGAAGAGGCGAAAACAGAATATTGGCAACAATGTCCTGCCAAGATTGCAAAGAACGCACTTATAATACTAATAAGAGTCGTCGTAATGATCCGCAGCGACTGGAGCTGAAGAAATATTGTCCAAGGTGTGATTCCCATACTCTACATCGAGAGGTTAGGTAGGGCTTAATGTCGAGTAGTCAAGGCGTTCCTAGGCGAGTCGGTCCGGATAGCGGTGGGCGGGGATTCAGTTTTCGTATGGTAGCGGAGACTGTATCTGAATTACGCAGGGTGACTTGGCCCACAAGAGATGAAACGATTAGGCTCACGATTATGGTTATAGCCGTCTCGGCTGTAATAGGTGCGTTCTTGGGTGTAATAGATATTTTGTTTGCCAAGATTTTGGGTCAAATACTGGGCTAGAAGAGAAATAGATTTAAATGAGTACTGAGACAGAAGCACGTTGGTACATAATTCATGCGTATTCTGGTCATGAAGAAAGAGTTAAGAATAACCTTGACCAGCGCGTAGCTACCATGGACGCCCAAGACAAAGTCCTCCAAGTGGTCATACCTACTGAAGAGCAGGTGGAGATTAAAGGGGGCCGTAGGACTTCGACTGCGCGTAAAGTGTTCCCTGGTTACATACTCGTCCAAATGGTTATGGATGATGAGACTTGGTATCTAGTGAGAAATACCCCTGGTGTCACCGCCTTCGTTTCTTCAGAGGGTGATGCGGATTCTCGACCCAAACCCGTACCATTAGAACAGCATGAAGTGGACACTATTTTGGCCAACATTGCATCTGATCAGCCAAAAGTCAGGGTTGGGTATACTAGAGGTCAAAATATAAGGATAATTGATGGCCCGTTTGTTGATTTCATGGGATTTGTAGATGAAGTTTATGCAGACCGTTCCAAATTGAAAGTGTTGGTTTCGTTTTTCGGCAGAGAAACTCCTGTAGAATTGGATTTTCTTCAGGTGGAGAATGTTTAGGCGGGAAGGTTAAAAATGGCAAAGAAGGTAATGGCTACCCTTAAGCTTCAGATAGAGGCAGGTAAAGCGACTCCTGCATGGCCTGTGGGTCCAGCTTTGGGGCAATATGGCGTCAATATTATGTCTTTTGTAAAAGAATATAATGAACGAACGTCTTCACAAACAGGGACAATTGTACCGGCTGAACTAACTATTTTCGAGGATCGTTCTTTTTCGTTTATAATCAAGAGCCCGCCAGCATCTGACCTTTTGCGTAAAGCTGCGGGAATTGATAAAGGAAGTGGTAGCCCGAGGGCTGAAAAGGTTGGCACTGTAACATCAGATGCAGTCCGCAAAATTGCTGAAACGAAGCTCCAAGACTTGAATGCTGCTGATGTGGAGGGGGCCATGAGGATAGTAGAGGGCACAGCTCGGAGTATGGGTATTGTTGTAGAGTAGATATCTAAAGGTAAATAATATGACTAATCGTGGAAAAAGGTATGTGAGTTCTGTAGCTGAATTGGATGAGGATAGGCAGTATGAGCCTTCAGAAGCAGTGGCTTTGGCAAAGCGAACTGCAACAGCGAAATTTGATGAAACTGTCGAGCTTCACTTAAGAACTGGGGCTGATCCAAAACAATCGGATCAGATGGTCAGAGGAGTGACGGTTCTTCCTCATGGCATTGGTAAAGAGCCTCGTGTTTTAGTTTTAACTCAAGGTGAAGGTATTTCAGTGGCGGAAAAAGCTGGTGCTGAATTTGTAGGTGGAGATGAGCTTATAACAAAAATTCAGGGAGGATGGACCGACTTCGATGTGACTATAGCCACTCCAGATATGATGGGTAAGGTAGGTAAATTGGGACCTATTCTTGGTCGCAAAGGATTGATGCCTAACCCTAGAGCAGGTACAGTTGTTCAACCAGATGCCTTGTCAAATGCGATTGAAGAAGCCAAAAAAGGTAGAGTAGAATTTAGGCTGGATCGCACAGCTCTGATACACGTAACAATAGGGAAAGCTAGCTTTGAGGAGATACAGCTGTTAGAAAATCTTACGGCACTGATTGATAACATTATTAGGGCAAAGCCCAATGGAATCAAAGGAGATTTTATCAAGTCAGCCTATCTTACTTCAACAATGGGTCCAAGTGTTTCAATGAATATTGCAAGTACCGTAGAACTTAAGGTAGAATGATATAGATGTAGCCGCAGACAGTAGGTTCCTGTGTAATGGATTAAATTGAAGCCTGCCGAGGTAGTGTGAGTGACTAAGGTAGATAGTCAGCCCCAACCTTCGCGGTCTGGGGTTTTTTTAATTTAGAGGTGATTTTTTGCCAACTCAAGAAAAGGTAGATCAAGTAAACTCGATCCAGGGATGGATTGACAAGTGCACCATAGCTATATCAACGGACCACACGGGTCTGAACGTTACTGATATGAATCTACTTAGGAGATCCTTAAGAGAGAATGGAATTGAATATCGGGTGATAAAAAACAGGTTGGCTCACATAGCCGCCGATAACTCTACAAAACCCGAGTTTAAAGAAATAGTAACAGGGCCCACTGGAATAGCATTTGGCTATGATGACCCTCTTGCTCCTGCTAAAATTTTGTCTGAATTTGTTAAATCAACACGTTCACCGTTGATTATCCGTGGAGCAGTAATGGGGCAAAGCGTACTCACGGCTGATCAGGTTCAAGCATTGGCCGACCTCCCTTCGAAGGAAGAATTGGTGTCACGTCTATTGGGCCAACTCAATGCTCCAATTACGAGTTTGCTATACGTGCTCAATGGTCCGGTTCAAGGCCTAGCGCGTGTTCTTAGTAGGCGAATAGAGTCCATGCCTAAAGAAGAAAATACTGACTAATTTTCAAGGAACAGTTGCTTTGATAGTGATGGGAACCATTCGCGAATAGGTAAAATATAGAAATACTTAGTTATTGAGCAATAAATATAGTTGTGGAAGGAAATTGGTAGATGGCAATTAACAAAGAAGAAATTTTGGAAGGTATCAAAGAACTATCGGTTTTAGATTTAGCCGAGTTGGTTAAAGCTTTAGAAGAGGAGTTTGGAGTCAGCGCAGCAGCTCCAGTTGCGGTAGCAGCAGCACCAGCCCAGTCAGGCTCAACAGATGGCGGGTCTGATGAAGAAGAACAGACAGAGTTTGACGTTACTCTGAAAGATGTCGGAGCTAACAAAATCCAGGTTATTAAGGCGGTACGAGAGGTGACCACTCTAGGACTTAAAGAAGCTAAAGAGCTGGTGGAAGGTGCTCCGACCAAAGTCAAAGAAGGTGTCGGGAAATCTGATGCGGACGAGGCTAAGGAGAAACTTGAAGCAGCTGGTGCAACCGTTTCTGTAGAATAAAGTTGCGTTGGAAGTTCATGTCGAGTCTTTGCAATATGAGGTCGACCGTAATCTAGAATTGTTTTGAGTGGTCAGGCCACAAAAGGGATTGTTTGCGGTCCTTGTGGAAGTACGCATACTTCGGAACTTGGACCGTATATACTCAACAGTTCTCTAACCTTGATTCCTATGTCAGAAACCGGCTTCATGTAAGCTGCATGTATTTGTTGATCGGACAAGTAGTCAGATTTCAGGTATACTTGGGCTTGTTGCTGAATAGCCACTTGAAGCTGAACCTGCCATTGGTCGTGTCGTCTATACGACAGGCAATTTACTAAGCTAGAGAGTTGTTCCATATTTTCTGATTCCTGTATTATTTTCCCGTATTCACCTTGGTCGGGAATACCATCAGAACATTCTGACGCACATATAATTGAACCACCATCTTTCACTATTTGCGCTGCAGCTGATAGTCCTTTAACAGTTTGGTACAAATTTAAGTCCAAAGGGAAACCGCTGTTTGTGGTGACTACTACGTCGAATTTATTTTTCACTGGTTGCATAGCAGTTCTTTTCGCAACTGACATAGCGGCCTCATGCTCTTCAAAAATTTCACCAGCGTACACACTAGTGATTTGATGGAGACGGTTAATCGTTACGTCTATGCCAAAAGATACGCCAGTTAAATCAGTAATTTCTCTAATTGATTGGTGAATTGGGTTATCCGATGTTCTTCCCCATATGGAGTTGGGGTTACCAATCAATTTTGGGCTATGTAGCTCCATGATGGTATCTATACCAGCTAAACCTGGAGCAACCATCTTCGGACCACCACTGAACCCAGCGAAAAAATGTGGTTCAGCAAATCCCAAAGTAATCCTGATTTGGGCATCTAGCCAATAACTGTTAAGCCATATAGGTATTCCATCTTGTGTTCTACCAACATACTTTGTATTGGCCTCATTGAAAGCATCATGATTTATTACTTGGAATTCACTTACGATATCCGCGCCTAGCATCAAATTTAATTCTTCAATTGTGTTACTGCGATGTGTTCCAGTTGCCACTAGTATCACAATTTGTTCTGGTGGTACGTGCTGCAACTCTTTCAATAAAACAGATAATATTTTGAATGTGGGTATGGGTCTTGTTATGTCACAAACTGAAATTGCAATAGTATTGCTAGGAGTCACCAAGTGGCGAAGTGGAGCTGTGCCGATAGGATTTCTGAGAGCTGAACGCACAGCTCCCTCGGTGTCTGGTAACCCGGGTATAAATTTAGGCTCAATTATGGTTGTAGCATTATCAGGAAGATCAACCAATAAGCCACTCTTACCATATGCAAGTTCAGTCTTCATATAAATATGTTTCTGTACGGTACAATTGATATCAGGCAGACGCCACAATTCAGTTTTATAATCAAGTGTAAAATCTCTGGCTTTGACAATGATGTTTAATAGATAATGACTCTTCTAATCCCTGATAATTTCTTCACACAAATGAGCAGCATCCACCAAATCTGATATCGTCACGAATTCTCTAACTGTGTGCATGCCGTGATCCCCCATCCCTACTACAACCGACTGTATTCCACGCTGGCGGAAGATATTACCATCAGATCCGCCTCCGGATTTGCCCATTGTTGGTTGCATCCCAATTTTATTCAAAGCTTGAACCACTCTCTGAACTGCTGGATCTTCTTCATTAAGAGAATATGATTCAAATTCAGTTTCAAAATGTTCAGATATTTCAGCTTCAGGGAATAAAGACCTAACTTCACTAATGGCATCAGCCATCTGAACTTGCATATTATCCATGGTTTCGATGTTGATGCTCCTGAACTCTCCTGTCAAGATCGTCTGTTCGGGTACAGCATTTCTTACTGAACCGCCTTCTATAGTACCAGTGTTGAATGTGGATTCTGAGTCTAGCCTTCCTTGAGGTAGTCTGGCAATAATCTCACTTGCTATTTTTATGGAGGACAAGCCTTTCTCCGGTTCGAAACCTGCGTGTGCCGCACGTCCAGTGACTTCAATCTCAAAACCGATGTATTTAGGTGCTGCCAGTGTTATACGGCTAGGAGCACCTTCGCCATCAAAAACTATGGCCTGTTTGGAATTGATCTTGGAATAATCGAGATTGCGTGCGCCCTGTAGCCCCGTCTCTTCTGACCGAGTCAGGACCACTTCAATGGGGATGTGATTACTTGAATCTTCCTGAATTGACTCTAAAGCTTCAAGTATTGCTGATAATCCGCATTTGCAGTCTCCACCCAGTATAGTAGTCCCGTCAGATTCTATTCGGTCTTGTTTAACCAAAGGCTTAATACCACGACCCGGCTCCACGGTATCCATATGGGCAGATAATATAATCGACTCGTTTCCGCGCCCTTCCTTTTTAGCAATCAAGTTACCGTACGAATCCAGTTCTGTCACGAGATCTAGTTGTTCAAGCCGGTTGATCAGTTCTTTTGTGATTTCTGATTCTTCATAAGACGGACTATCGATCTGTACGAGGTCACAGAATGTTTTTATGAGACGTTCACGATTTATCATAAATTACTCCAAATACTGTATAGAATTTATTGTATGAGGGAACTTTATGGTGTCAAGGTGCATATTTTTGTACTCAGGACATACAACGCCGTTGATTACGAAGTTAAAACCTCAAACTATGTTGAAATATTACATTTTCAAAGAGCAGATAGTTTAAGCTAACATGACACAGCTGGGAAATGCAAAGGCTTGGATATATACAGCATGGTAAGTTGAATAGATTTGAAACTGAGTCTAATATTTACCAATTCGAAAATAGTTTTGTGGAGGAATATATGAAAATCCTTGTTGTTGGTGCAGGTGGTGTCGGTGGCTACTATGGTGCAGTTTTATCAAAAGGCCATAATGAGGTGCGAATTTTGGCGAGAGGGACTCACCTTGCAGCAATCCGAGAGAAAGGTCTATCTCTCAAGAGTGAAAATTCAGGGACTTTTACTGTATATCCTGAAGCTTCAGATAAACTCAACACCGACTGGAAAGCTGATTTGGTGCTTTTTTGTGTGAAAAGCTACCATAATCCCAGAGCTATGGTTGATATGGCACCGGCAATTGCTGAGGGAACTAACATATTGACTCTGCAGAATGGAATTGGTTCGGGGAATGATTTGGCTAATAATTTTGGTGGAAGCAAAGTTGTTCTTGGCGCCACATATATCGATGGTTGGGTTGATTCACCCGGGATAGTAGCTGAGCAGGGTGAATCTTTCAAAACAGTTTTTGGAGAAGAGTCAAATCATGAAACCACTAGAACCAAATCCATTGAGGAGATGTTTTTGGAATCTGGTATTGATGCAGAAATTTCTGTAAATATAAACGATTCTCTGTGGACTAAATTGCTATATATTTGCGGATTAAGCGGCATGTCTTGTATTACTCAAGGCCCTATCAAACATGTACTGGAGAATACTGATAGCTTGGAAATGCTCCGGGGTATTTTAGCTGAAGTGAAGGAAGTCGGATTGGCCAGAGGGATTAATTTCGACCCAGATATTGTAGACCGAACAATCGAGAATATGTATCAAAATAGAGAAACGTTGACATCTTCTATGTACCTAGACATGATAGCAGGCAAGCCTTTGGAGGTTTCTGTATTAAATGGGGCTGTTGTTAAAGAGGGACTCAAACACTATATTAAGACACCAATAAACGATTTTATAAATACTTGCTTGTCAACAGTCGATAACAGAGCAAGAGGGTTGACTAGTTGAACTATAAGGAGCGTAATATGTCCAATTTTTTCCAACCAAATAAAGTTGAGCGTCGCGAATTGGTTCCTGGTATAACTCTTCGCATAATGTGGGGTGATAAGGTAATGATGAGTATGGTAGAGATAGCTCCAAAAGCTGTTTTACCTCCTCATAAGCATCCTCATGAGCAAGCTGGATTGGTATTGGAAGGTGAATTCGATTTTACCATTGGAGATGAAACAAAGACACTGGGCCCTGGGGAGGCTTACATTATTCCAGGCGGAGTTGAACACAGCTTAGTAGGTTCGGATGGTTGGGCACTGGCTCTTGATATATTCAGTCCTCCTAGAGAAGAGTACAAACAATAACAAGAACCAGTTCGGCTATTTGTAAATTACATCAAGACACTTGGATTTCAACATATGTTGTCTACAAACCAACAACGACCGAAATCCACTCAATTTTCCAACTAGTTTTCTAGTCTAGGTTCCAAACCTGATAGTGGACACGTCGTCATCATAGTCTACGCCCTTAGTTGCCCAGAATATTTTGGCAATTTCATCTACAGCTTCAACTAGTTGCCCTGCTGACTCTGAATTTACGTTTTGTTTGTTTGTGCCAGCAAGTTTGTTAGCTTTCCATACTAGCTCATGTAGGTTAGGATATTTTTCAAGATGTTCAGGCTTGAAATAGTCAGACCAGAGAGTATTTAGTTCATTTTTGACAAGTTGTGCATGCTCTTCTTTAACAGTCACATAACGCGCGACTGAATTCGGAGTTGAAACATCTTTTGGAGGCAATTCAACCGCTTCTAATCTAACGGCCATTTTAAGGACAGTTTGAGCAGCAATCTTTGCTGAGATTGGATCGTATATGCCGCATGGAATGTCACAGTGTGCCTCAGCAAATCGGACAGGGATACATTTTTGTAAAATAGCTAGGATGTTCATAAGGCCATACTCCTGAGTATTGTATATACTATGAACATACAATAACTATTGTACTAGCGCAAGGATACCAGTATGAATAGATCTTTAGTTACTATAAATTTCCGAGACATTGGTGAGCGATACGTCTCGACGAAATTTTGATTTGTTGCATCAGGAGGAGGTTTAACTTGGAAACCACAGGCAATTCAAATACCGCTTATATGGCATTGAAAGAATGGGCTGTGGTTGTGGGAATTATGGGTAATGGTAGGCAAATACTGACGCTCCGTAAAGGAGGTATCCACCCTTCAGATAAGAATTTCAGAGTTCTCCACAAAGAATTTCTGCTGTATCCCACATATGAACACCAGAGACAAGCATTGTTGAAGGCTGAACATAGGGATGGCTCATATGTAATTTTTGAGGATGCGGCAACGTCCAACACGATCTCGATGATGTATTGGTGCAAAGTCACAGATTTTTACCAGATAGATCATCCAGAGACTCTAGTTAAGCTAGCACCGTATCACGCCTGGACGGACGAATACGCTGAGAAAAGGTTACATTGGAGACCTAAGCAACCATTAACTGTCGCGCTCATGAGAATATACAAGTTGCGAAAACCTGTAACGATAGAATTTTTAGATGAATTCGAAGGTTGCAAATCGTGGGTAGATTTGGGTCAACAAGTTGGATTGGGTAAAATGGATCCAGTATTGGACGACAAACAATACTACCAAACTGTAGGTGAAATTACGGATTTAATTAATCAACACTGAAATGTCTACAATAGTCGTTATAGCAATGACAAAAAGTTAAAATACCTCAGCTCTTTCGGCTGTTCTTTGGTAATAGTCTTTTCATCTCTCCCTCAATAAGCCTAAAGTCTCTTTGTGGAATCAAGTGCAATCTATCCAAAAATGCTAGCGGCCAATCCTCCGGTACCCATCTCTTTACGTATTCTAGACGAGGCCCCAAAATCAATGCGTCTATTTGAAATTTTGCATCAAGAACTATGTTGGGCTTTAGTTTGACTCGGTATTTGTGGTCATCAGGTTTGGAGAATGGATTCCACAAGGCTGTTTCGTCTGTGAAAAACTCAGATGTAATTGATGCAGTAGCGGTCCATTTCTTCAGGTCGGGAACATAGAATAGGACCCGATCATCTTGTTGCATACGCTGAACTCGACGTTTTTGATGTCTGCCAAATCCCATCAAGGCAAACCCCATTTGAGTAGTGATTTGGTGATTTTCGAGAGACTCTACTACCATCCAGTAGTTTTTACCCATAAGTGATTGTCCTTTGATCAATTATTAACTGAGCAATAATATCATCAATCATTGTTGATCATTATAGTTGATCGCAATCACTGTAGCTCCCGCATGATTAGATAAACATGACGGATCAACTTGAACAGTTCAACACTGTATCTAAACGCAGATAGTTCAGAATCTTCATCCATGTGTACTTGTACAGCGTCTTGAAATAGGGAAAATTCTGTGTAGTGGTACTTATCAGGATCATTGTAATTTTCCAAAAATCGGAGCGATTCTTCATATGGAACTAGACGATCATTCCTATCATGCATAATAAACATCTTTGTTTTAAGTAGATGAATATTTGTCGAAGGCGATATTGCTTTCAAAAACCTAGTGGTGGAAGTCGATAGATTTTCTATCAAATCATATGTTTCTGCTAGGGATACTCCACTAATCAATTGATATGTTGCGAAACCTTCGGGACCGAGTCTAATTGGCTGCATGTTCGACATATCTTTGTTTTGAATAAACATACGGTTGAGAATAGAGCGATCACGTACGTCGGACACACCTTCAATCAAATGTTGATTTAGGACACTGCGGGTAAGTTTGTCAGGTTCCCATAGTCGATATTCATTTTTTTGGAAGCTTGTACGACTACTTACTGCGCGGACAAGGTCCGTAGCATCATAATATCCTGCGAAAAAATTAAGAAATTTGATATTTGAACTTATCCTAGAATCTTGGGCAGCTACCGCCAACATTGATGCACCAGTACATATTCCACTCATACCAACTCTGTTTGAATCAACTCGATTCATAGTTTTTAAATACTCAAATGCCTTAACTAGTGAGTCTATATCGCTCTCAATGATCTTATTTTCGGCTTGGGTCCGTAGCCAAGGAATCATTACAATCACACCTGATCTCGCAAGGGCGTTACCAAGGTCTACAATGCGCTTCTCATCCCGATCTGGGGGCACAACACCCATATAGAACAACACTGCCGGATGTTTTCCTGACCCGTGTGGCAAATATAAATCTGCTTCAGACTCTCCTACCGCAATCGGGAATTTTATTTTCTCTCTAACAGGTGTACCTGTGACAAATTCTTGTGGCTTAACGGGGGAGGATTCTAATATTTGAGGAATGAACAAAAATGTTTTAACCCACCCCTTTCCTTGAGGGGTCCACATTACTAGCGCAAATATAAGAATGAATGTACCTAACAGCCAGCGGACCGAGTGATGACGCATCTCATGTACCTAATAATGATATTTTGACACTGTGAGAAATCTGGTGGTAATCTGCAACGGATGCTAATGTAAATTAAGGACAAATGATAGTTGGTTTTGTAGTTCATAATGCCCCAATTTTATTCTTCCACTTGACTAGATCACTCATTATCGGAAAGGATAATTGACATTGCCTCACAATTCAGAACCTGTCGGAGCGATAATTTTGGCATCAGGTCAAGGGAAAAGGATGCGCGGTGAAGACAAGGTGTTTTCCCAAATTAATGGCATTCCGTTAATATCATATGCCATTAAAGTATTTGACAACTCACCTTTTATTGACCGGATAGTTTTGGTTGTTTCTAGTCAAAATGTCAGAATTGGTAGGGACATTATGGCGAAATATGCTTCTAGTAAAAGTAGCGACGTGTGTACAGGGGGGCAACGGCGTCAAGACTCAGTGCGCTGTGGTTTACAAAAACTTGTTGATGTTGAATGGGTTGTTGTACATGATGGGGCAAGACCGTTAATTGAAGCAGATATGATTGAGAAAGGACTCGATGAGGCTCGGCCTACTGGTGCTGCGATTGCCGCTGTTCCAGTGACAGATACTGTGAAGTCAGTTGATGATTCATCGGTCGTTTCGGCTACAGTTTCAAGAGATATGCTTTTCACAATACAAACCCCACAAATTTTCCGGCGTAATATTTTGGAAGATGCTCATCTCAGGATAACGACTGATGTTACTGATGATGCTGCCATGATTGAGATGTTGGGAGGGAGTGTCAGAACATTTGAAGGCTCTAGAAAGAATTTCAAAATCACCACTCCGGAAGACCTGGATGTTGTCAGAGCCATTTTGGAAATGGAAAGATAGGACATAGAGATAATGAATTTCAGATCCGGGATAGGAATTGACTGTCACCCTTTAACGGCTGGCCGACCGTTGATCATTGGAGGTGTCGAAGTTCCGTTTTCAAAAGGACTAGATGGCCACAGCGATGGGGATGTGTTAATCCATTCGATTATAGATGCTGTTTTAGGTGCTGCAGGCATGGGAGATATAGGTGTGCATTTCCCTTCTTCTGATGTTCAGTATAAAGATATAAATAGTATAGATTTATTAGTTAAGACTTATGAGCTCATAAGTGAGAAATGGCGTGTGTGCAATGTGGATGCTACAATTATTGCTGAACGCCCATCTTTGAAAAACTATCTAAAACCGATGAAACAGATTATTGCATATTCTATTGAGATAGATAGCTCTCAAGTTAATATCAAGGCAACTACGACTGATGGACTTGGTTTTACCGGAAGAGGTGACGGTATTTCAAGTTTGTCGATTGTTATGCTGGAATCCATGAAATGAAACTTTACAACACACTGTCAAGAACGATTGAGAATTTCACTACTGATGACAATGTTGTCAAGATGTATGTTTGTGGCATAACTCCGTATTCACCTTCGCATATAGGCCATGCAATGTCGGCGGTCGTATTTGATACCTTACACAGGTATCTTCAATATGTCGGTTACAAAGTACGCCTTATCCAAAATTTCACTGACATCGATGACAAAATGATTGAAGCGGCTTTTGCAAAAGGGATTACAACTGACGAATTGGCCGACCAAAACATCAACGATTATTTTGCAGGGTTGAGTGCATTAAATGTATTAAAGGCAGAGTCATATCCGAAAGCGACAGAAGAAATACCTAGGATTATTGCGATGATCGATTTCCTTTTAGAAAGTGATCATGCCTACGTTGAGCAAGGCGATGTTTACTATAGAGTTGGTAAATTTGCTGGTTACGGGAAATTAAGTCGGAGAACCTTAGACAGTATGCAGGCTGGAGCTCGCGTGGAAGTAGATCCCAAAAAACAAAATGAAATGGATTTTGCTTTATGGAAATCTGAAAAACCAGGAGAGCCTTCTTGGGATAGTCCTTGGGGCAGTGGAAGGCCTGGGTGGCATATAGAATGTAGCGCCATGTCTATATCAAATTTAGGAGATACTATAGATATACATGGTGGTGGACCAGAGCTAATTTTCCCTCATCATGAGAATGAGATAGCTCAGTCAGAAGCATATACCGGGAAATCACCTTTCGTCAGGTTTTGGGTACATCACGGATTGGTTCAAATGGGTAATGACAAGATGAGTAAATCCTTAGGAAATGTTCTTTCGATTCACGATGCGTTAAATAAATATACAGCGGATGGATTAAGGTTATTTTTTCTTGCCACCCACTACCGTAGCAAACTGGTATATTCTGAACAGAACGTGCTTGCTCAGGACCGCGCCGTCGATCGAATGCGTAATGCTCTTAGAGCAACTCATTCAAAGCTAAACTATTCGGTAGATGTCTCCCAGTATAAACAAAACTTTATTGAAGCAATGGATGACGATATTAATACTCCGAAAGCATTGGCTGTCCTGTTTGATTTAGTTAGAGACATTAATCGGGTCAGTGATTTGGGTCAAACAGCAGCAGATGCGCAAGGTTTACTTAAAGAACTAGCATCTGTCTTAGGATTGAGATTAGAGGGTTCTGATAATTCCACGACAGAAGAGATTAGTCCATTCGTAGATTTGCTTGTGGACTTACGTAACCGCCTCAGAATCAATAAGCAATTTGACATGGCCGATGACATTAGAGACAAATTAGTCGATTTTGGAATCCTTATAGAAGATACTCAGGGCGGAACTGAATGGAGGAGGAAAACCGATTAAGATTTATAGATCAGAAGAATCTTACGCTAATAATCGATATACCCACAAATACCACCACCAAAAAAATTGTGAACCTAAATAGTGTTAAGTCTAATCCTCTTCGAGTACGAAACGAACTTTCTGCGGAACCAAAAAGCCCTCCTCCTTGACCACGAACTTGAACCAATATTGTGACGATCAGTAAAACTGATATCACCAGTTGTAATATATTTAATAATGTATTGCTCATTTTAAGTTAATATTATAAAGATTGACCCACATGTACTGTAAAGCTTCTTAATTTACACTTCTATCGTACATGGATATTATCGCTTCGGCTAGTCTTTTAGGATCATGCCTTAATGGATAGTTTGGATCCACCAAGGATGATCTTTCCAAAACAGCATTGACCAAAGGTCTATCATCGTTAATTACTGTGTGGTTAGGTGATTTCGTTTGATCTGAATTAACATCGCTGTTGGCTATCACAAAATCAATCAGAGTATCTGATGTGTGTAGTTGTATGGCTTCCAAGTGGTCTGCCACGCTATATCCGGTGGTCTCACCCTGTTGTGTAGCAACATTGCAAACATAGACTTTTTTGGCAGTAGTCTTGCCCAACGCTTCTGAAATTCCAGGAACGCAAAGGTTTGGCAAAATGCTTGTGTAAAGACTGCCTGGACCGATAACGATCATCTGGGCTTCGAGAATTGCATCTGCTGAAGGCCCGAATACTTCTACGGTAGAAGGATGTATAGTTAGACGTTCAATTTGCCCTCCATACTCAGTGATTTTTGATTCACCATGAATAGTATTCCCGTCACTCAATTGGGCAGATAATTTCACATTATCCACTGTTGAAGGCAAAATCTGGCCGTGGACTGCAAGAACTCTACTTGATTCAATGAGTGCCTGGTCGAAACTTTTGGTGATGTTTGACATGGCAACAATGAACAAGTTACCAAAACTATGCCCTTTCAGTCCGTCTCCTTCGCTAAAACGGTATTGGAATAGCTCAGGTAACAACGATTCACTATTGGACATAGCAACGATACAGTTCCTAAAATCCCCAGGTGGCAGTACCCCCAATTCGCGCCGTAATCTTCCTGAACTACCTCCGTCATCAGCTACAGTGATTATTGCTGTTAGGTTTTCAGTGTATGCTTTCAGTCCACTCAGCAACACTGATAGTCCGGTGCCTCCTCCAATAGCCACGATCTTAGGACCGCGTCCGCGTGATCTTCGAGCATAGATAGTCTCGGCCAAGCTATCGATGTTACCGTGTGAGAGTACTATAGGACCAATAGAGTTGTAGAGTTTCACGACGGAAAGCGATATCAGTCCAATAGAGCAGATAACTAGCGCGATACCTTCTAAGTGGGACGGAAGAAATTCAGGGAACCGAACATCAAAAATTTTTCTAAGTAAAAATGCCACTCCAATAGACCAAATTGCCACTCCAGCACCACCGATGAGTAACCACCTCTTTATTCCAATACCTGGATAAAGCAATTTTATCAATCCCCGCCACCTAGGGTTACTCTCCGGGCTAGCTTTGTTACTCTTCATGGTGATTTCTTCGGGTCAAGTTTCGCCTTTAATAATTTGGTTACCATTTGCGGGTTAGCCTTGCCGGAAGTGATTTTCATAACTTGTCCCATGAGGAATTGCATCGCACTATCTTTACCGCTTATGTAATCTTCCACTGGTTGCGGATTGTTAATGATAGCAGTATCTACGAATGCTTCTATTGAGGTTGTATCGCTAATTTGGGTCACCCCGGACTCTTGGATGATTGATTCAGGATCCTTGCCTGTCTTAAACATTTTCTCAAAAACTTCTTTTGCCATATTCGAGTTGAGTATGCCGGCTCGTACCATATCGATTAATTTGACTAAGTCAGCAGGCTTGATCAACAATTTTTGGATATCGCTTCCGTTAGCGTTCATCAGTCTCGTCATTTCACCTAGAATCCAGTTAACAGCTGATTTTGCCAATGTAGGTTTTTCTATGGCAATTTTGGTCCCAGATTCCATCACTTTCTCGAAAAAACTTGTTACAGATTTATCCTGCGTCAACTGTTCTGAATCGTAATCAGAAATCTGGTATTGTTCAATTAATCGTGCTTTTAGGGCTTCAGGCAACTCAGGCAAGCTGCTTCTAATTTGCTCTATCCAAGAAATGTCCAAGTGTATGGGTGGTATATCGGGATCAGGAAAATAACGGTAATCCGAAGCATATTCTTTTGATCTTTGGGAGACTGTTACCCCTGAATCTTCGACCCAGCCTCTTGTCTCCTGTACTATACGAAGTCCGTCTTTGGCTGCTTGTGTTTGACGTTGTGTTTCGTGATGAAGAGCCTGATATACTGACCGAAAGCTATTCATATTCTTTATCTCGACTTTAGACCCTAGTTCATCGGACCCCTTGGTACGTATGCTAATATTTGCGTCACAACGAAAACTTCCTTCTTCCATGTTAGCTGTACTGACGCCAGTATATTGAAGAATTGAATGGAGTTTGGTCAGATAACTTCTAGCTTCTTCTGGGCTTCTCATATCCGGTTCGCTAACTATTTCCATGAGTGGAACGCCTGAACGGTTGATGTCCAGTAAGCTATATTTCTCCCCATGATCCTCGGATCGATGCAGTAATTTCGCGACATCTTCTTCAAGATGTACCCGTGTTATCCCGACGGTCTTTTGTTCCTCTCCTATGCCTATGGATAGTTGTCCCAAGCTTGCTATTGGCCTGTCAAATTGAGATATTTGATATCCTTTCATCAGATCTGGATACGGATAATTTTTTCGATCAAATTTGGTCAATTCTCCAATATTACAGTTCAAAGCAAGACCGGTAAGTATGGTTAGCCTCACGGCTTCTCTGTTTATTACGGGCAATGATCCAGGCATGCCCATACAGACCGGACATACCAGAGTGTTCGGTTCCATTTCTTGGTATGAAGCAGCACAAGAACAAAACATCTTACTGTTTGTCATGAGCTGTGAATGTACTTCAAGTCCTATGACTACTTCGTAGTCCAATAGCTATCACTATCTTTTCTGCTCGTCTGAAAATCAATGTTTTAGAGCATCTAGAGTATATGGGACCGAAATAACATTGGCAAACTCGCTATTTTATGGAGATAGGGTTGCTGATATTTATTGTTTATATATGCTTGGCTCAAAACCAAAACCGCACACTTACCTGTATTGGTTGGAATTTCGAGGATCGAAATGGATTTGTTGGCCTTAAGTGCATACTCAATTTGTATTAATGTTGTATTATCGGTGATGGAATCTAAGATTTTCAGCGATTCTTGAAACTTCAAATCAATATCAGGCCCATTTGATCGTAGAGCAATCTTGTGATAATCCCAGCGGGAACTGGTCGGGTCTAAAAATTAGGAGATCGATTGTCAGCTTACTACCCGGTATTTGTAGATGTGAAGAAACGTCGATGCATAGTAATTGGGGGCGGAACTCAAGGTGCAGAAAAAGTTCACAAACTTCTAGATTGTGACGCGAACGTCATTGTTATAAGTCCAGAAGTAGAAGAAGAAATCAAGGAAATAGCCCGCCTTGAAAAAATTTCTTGGTACAGACGAAAGTACAAAAGCGGTGATTTGGAAGGAGCTTTACTAGTCGTAGTAGCGGACACAACAGATGAGACAATTAATCAACAAGTTGCTTTGGAAGCGCAAGAAAGAGATATTCTTTTGAATGTTATGGATGTCACTCATCTCTGTACATTTATAGCCCCGTCTATTGTAGACAGGGGTGCTGTTTCCGTTGCTATCTCTACGGGAGGAGCAAGTCCGGCTCTAGCACGCAAATTTAGGCAGGAGCTAGAGAAAAGTAACTTAATTGAGTACGCTGACCTTGCCCCGCTACTTTCTGAGGTAAGAATGGAATTGAAAAAAATTGGCAAAAGCGTTGATGGAGAGCGTTGGCAGTCTTGTTTGGATGAGGATCTTCTTCGAATGGTTCAATCAGGTGCACTAAAAGAAGCCAAAGAGATCCTTATGAACGGTTTACTGGATAATAATTAAAAACACCTAGATTGGGCTGATCGGAACTGAGTCTTTCTATTTAAATTAGAGAGTTACTGGTTGTCAGTATTTTGAAAAATATTCAATCAATAAAAATAGGCTCGAGAGCAAGTCCATTAGCTCTTGTCCAGACTCGTGATGTTTTGAAAGCTTTACAACTAATCGAGCCCAATATTTCATTTGAGTTAGTTCCTATAACCACTAAAGGAGATCGTGAACAGAACAAATCATTGTCAGAAATTGGGCGAGGAGCGTTTGCGAGTGATATAGAGCGGTCTATTCAATCTGGAGAAATAGATGCGGCAGTACACAGTGCAAAAGACCTTTCTGCTGCTCTGCCGAAGAGTCTTGAAATAGCTGCTTATGCAGCTAGGATTGATTCCAGAGATGTAATTGTAAACCGATGGGATCTGGAATTGACCAAACTACCTACAGGCGCCAAGATCGGCTCAGGTAGCCCACGGCGGATCGCACAAATTAAAGCTGTTAGACCAGACATTCAGTTTGTTCCTATACGTGGCAATATTGGAACTCGTCTAAATATGATTGATGGCCAGAATTACGACGGCGTCTTACTAGCCGCTGCGGGCCTTATTCGACTGGGTTCCGAAGAGTTGATAACAGAATATTTGATGCCAAGTGTGTGTACACCTGATCCTGGTCAAGGAGCTTTGGCTGTTCAGACAAGGACTGACTCTCATCAAATAATAAAATTGTTAAAAAAATTTAATCACAACCCGACTTACCAAGCGGTTAGTATTGAGAGGGCAGTGGTTCGATTGCTAGGAGGAGATTGTAATTCACCAATAGGTATTAACGCAGAAATTTCAAATGGAAAATCGATAGTGACAGCCATGATATCAGAAATAGACGGTAGCGATATAATCAGGATACTAGAATCATATCCTTCTACAGATCCTGAGATTGTGGCATTGGGAGTAAAAGAATCTCTGGAAATTGCCGGCGCAGTAAGATTATCAACTTGGGCTGGTGAAAAATGAAACCAGGCTTCGTATCTATTGTAGGTGCTGGTCCTGGTGATCCAAATTTAATTACTCTAGCGGCTACTAACCGATTGGGGATGGCTGATGTGATTTTGTTTGACAGGCTTGTCAATGAGAAAATATTAGATTTTTCAAAACCAAATGCTGAGCTTTTGAACGTAGGGAAAATCCCCAATGAAAATCAAAATGACCAAGATTATATCAATGACTTAATGTTGAAAAATGCCCTTATGGGCAAATTTGTGGTTAGGCTTAAAGGAGGGGATCCATTCGTGTTTGGGAGAGGTGGGGAGGAGGCAGAATTCCTCAGAGCAAATTGTATTCCCTTTGAAATAGTGCCGGGGATAACTTCTGCCGTTGCTGTGCCGGCGTATTCTGGTATTCCCATCACCTATAGAGGGATAGCATCTGTGGTTACAGTTGTAACTGGAAACGAAGATCCGTCGAAAATTAGCACAGATGTGAAGTGGGATTTGCTAGCTCAACAGAATGGAACCATTGTGGTGATGATGGGCTTGCAAAATATATCCAGAATCGTTGAGGTTTTAATTAAAAATGGGCGGTCACCAAATACTCCAATAGCAATTACGGAAAATGGAACGTTGCCTAACCAGAGGACTGTTGTTGGGACACTGGCAGATATTGTCAGTATAGTTTCACGGGAGACCATACATTCGCCAGTAATCATTGTTATTGGAGATGTCGTAAATTTTATTGAGAATATAAGATGGTTCGATCGCAAGATTCTATCGGGTAGAAAAATTCTGATTACTAGAGCGAGTAACCAGGCCAGCCGGTTATCTGAACTTCTGAACCAAATTGGTGCTAATACGGTTGAATTGCCTACTATAGAAGTTAGACATGTGGAGAATGATTCATATCTGGACAAAGCGCTTTATGATTTGAAGAAGTATCAATGGATAATATTTGCGAGTGTTAATGCTGTGGAATCAGTATTCGGTAGATTGTACGAGATGGGTCAGGATGCTCGATGTCTGGCAAATAGCAAAGTAGTGGCTATTGGTCAAGGGACCGCGGAAATTTTAAGAACCAAAGGAATCGTTGCTGATGTCGTACCCAGGGAATTTCATTCACAAGGCTTGATTGACGCATTGAAAGATCAGGGAATAGATTCATCAAGAATCTTGCTTCCACAAGGGGATATATCCCCGGATAATTTAATTCAGGCATTTAATAAATTGGGTGCCGTGGTCGAGCGAGTAGTGGCGTACAACACAGTAACACCAAATTTAACGTCCGCATATGTTAAAAATATATTCAATAAAGGGATAGATGTTGCAACTTTCACCAGTTCTTCCACCGTCAGAAACCTAATCCTCTCAATCAATAAAGACATCAGTGTTTTGTCTGGTGTGACGATCGCTTGCATAGGCCCTGTGACTGCTTCAACTGCCAAAGAATTTGGACTGGATGTGGAAATTGTTGCAAAAGAACATACTATTTCAGGGCTGGTCAGAGCTATTGAGGAGTATTACAGCTAAATGAATAAATTTCCAGAGGCAAGATTGCGTAGACTTAGGAAAACCCCAGCTTTGCGTAACATGATACGGGAAACGAAATTGGAGATAACGGACTTTGTTTATCCAATATTCGTAGCCCAAGGTGACCAGGTTTATGATCCGATTGCACCAATGCCAGGAATTTTCCAACTATCTTTGGATAAATTGAGACAGGAAATCTTGGAGATATCTGCGCTAGGAATACCTGCGGTTTTACTGTTCGGATTGCCTGGGAAAAAGGATCATGAAGGAAGTGAAGCTTATAAACAAGATGGAATTGTGCAACAAGCTATCAAAGTGGTCAAAGATACTGCCAGTGAATTAATTGTGATAACTGATGTGTGCCTATGTGAATATACCGATCACGGCCATTGCGGTATAGTGTCAGGACTTAATGTAGATAACGATAAAACACTCAGCCTGCTAGCAATGACCGCTGAATCTCATGCTGCGGCTGGAGCCGATATGGTTGCGCCTTCGGCAATGATGGATGGTCAAGTTTCTGCGATAAGGAATTCATTAGATATCAATGGCTTCATCGATGTTCCAATAATGTCATATTCAGCCAAGTATGCTTCGGCTTTCTATGGCCCGTTTAGAGTGGCGGCCGATTCTACGCCACAATACGGTGACCGGAAAGCTTATCAAATGGATGTTTCGAATTCTAACGAGGCTATTCGAGAAATCAAGTCAGACATAGATGAAGGCGCGGACATTGTGATGGTGAAACCAGCGTTGGCATATTTGGATATGATTGCCCTTGCTAAGAGGATGTTTAATCATCCAGTAGCTGCTTACAATGTGAGTGGTGAGTATTCAATGGTTAAAGCGGCATCACAAAATGGCTGGATAGATGAAGAACGAGTAATGCAAGAGATACTTATCGGTATTAAGAGAGCCGGAGCAGATATAATCATAACCTACCATGCTAAAGAAGTGGCGCGGTTGTTGGAACCCTAATTAATAAATTCTCTCTCTTTTACCAAGAGGCCAAAGTCTATAAATAGCTTTCCCAATTATTTGTTGTTCGGATATTGGTCCTTGGGTTCTGCTGTCTTTGCTAATTATTCTATTATCACCCATCACAAAGTAATCATTTTTACCGAGGATCCATTTTCTAGAGTCATCACTGAATACTGTTACAGGGCGTCCTTTGAGATATGTTTCTGTAATTAAGTGGTTGTTAACTACAATTGCCCCTTTATCTATTAGAATTTCATCTCCTGGCATTCCTATGATTCGCTTGATTTGGTGAGCTTTTTGAACGCTATGAGGTTTTATAACAATTACATCTCCTCTTTTAATTGATCGTGGTTTAAGTTTGATCAATATGAGGTCACCTGGTGAGATGGTAGGTAGCATGCTTGTGTTGCCTATACGGTATGCCAAAAAGAGAAAAGAAATAAAGATTTTTCTCATGAAGTGTTTAAGGGCAGTCAAATCAAGTTACTCAGGAAGTCACGTATAGATAACAGAGTTATAATTTACAAGTTGATCAAAATCATAATGGCTTACAATTGTGGTAAATAAAATATTGATAGTCATAAAATATCATTACAACGGTATTTTTCTTTAATAATCTCAGTTTCTTCGATCAAGAATTGCAAAAACGCGTTTTGGGTAGGACTCAATCTAAGATCATTCCTGTAAAAGACTGTTAACGGTCTCGTACACTTCCAATCCACTACATCCAAAACCTTGATCAGGCCAGAGGCAAGTTCAGGAACAATCCCAAGCTCGGATATCATGCCGATTCCCAAACCAGATTCCACTGCTCTTTTGACTGCCTCATTACTACCGAGTTCCATGGATACTTTAACCGGAAAACCATGCTTGGCAAGTGACTTTTCAGCGATATCACGTGTAGCTGAACCAGATTCCCGGAGTACAAAATCGTGATTTATCAAATTCTGCATGTACAAACCTGTTTTTGTGGACAAGGGATGGTTTGGCGATGCAATCAGTACTATATTGTCAGATATATATTCAAAAGATTCTATATTTTCACTTCTGATATGAGCACCTGCGAATCCCAAATGGATCTCTTTTTGCTGTATTCTCTCA
The DNA here is from genome assembly GCA_964570875.1 of uncultured Dehalococcoidia bacterium. GTDB lineage: Bacteria > Chloroflexota > Dehalococcoidia > Lucifugimonadales > CATQGZ01 > CAZMZE01. Next base: position 35,478 of record CAZMZE010000003.1, on the reverse strand, counting down.
ATAATAGTTTGTGTGTTGGTTATCTCAACCGAGATTTCTATCATCGGGAATTTATTTCGAAACTTTCCAATGATAGATGGTAGTAAATATTCACCTGGAGTTGTGGACGATCCTATTGACAATCTACCAAATTTTAATCCTGCCATATCCGTCATAGTCTGGCTCATGTCTTCAGCGAGTTCAAAGATACGTTTTGTGTAGTTGTAGACCATCTTTCCTTCTTCAGTCAATGTAATGCCTGATGAATTACGGTTGATCAATATGGTGTGCAAGTCCGATTCTAGTTTCCGTATCTGTATAGATACTGCTGGTTGACTAATTGATAGTGCATGCGCAGCTTTAGAAAAACTAGCTAGCTTGGCTACTGTGTCAAAAATCTTTAATTGATGAAAATTTGTGTCCAATTTAGCTTCCTTCATAAAACGATAATTAAACCTAGCATGGACAAGGTGAAGTATATGTATTGAAGATCACATATTCTTTAGGACGAAGGAAAAAATTAAGAGAAAGCCTCTGGTCCACAAGAATTGCAGGCTGAAGTATAACATCGGATAATCTTGGAGTCTTGATTACCCGATGTTACATTACTGATAAGATGTATGAACTCATAAATAATATTAATAACGAGTAACGCATGTTATTTCTATCGCAGGCACTACAATCTTCCCTATTGAACCGTCGTATTTATAGTACTGTTGGAGATACTCCGGAAGCGATGTTTCGCTCGCTTGCTGTTGTTATGGTCGCGGGTATTTCATTTGGATTGGGAGTTCGCGCAGCTCCAATACCCAATAGCGAGGTAAGCCCTGAATTTCAAATGATGCTGGCACTGAGTACGATGCTCATCGGCTGGATGGTATGGACCGTAGTTGTATATATTTTAGGTAGTTTCCTGCTTGGGGGTAAAGCTAGTCACAGAGATTTGATGAGACATTTGGGTTTGGTTTATGGTCCGGGTGTGCTTTTAATTTTTTATGGATTACCAGCAGTTGGCGCATTGTTGACCTGGCTAGTCAATATTTGGATATTGGCCGGGGGTGTTGTGGCCGTTAGCGAGGCACAAGGGCAAGGACTAATGAGAACCATTTCACCGACTGTTATAGGCTGGATTCTTGGCCATATAATACTTCAAGCTTTTGTTTTTGGTCCCAATTCCGCTTGAACATAAAATGCAGGATTTTATTCATCTATATAACCTTTAACTATTTCCCAGCGGTCACCTAGTAATTTCTTGATGTTTGAAGTTGTAATTCTTTCAACTTCACTGACCGAGAGGCCTTGAATATCGGCCAGTTTCTGAGCTATAGATTCAAGGTGTCTGGGCTCTGTCCAGTTGTCACGGTTGTTTTTGAATGGCTGCGGTGCCGAGTCAGTTTCCAACACGATTGTTTCAAGAGGTAGATCATGTGCCAATTTCTGTAGTTCTGGAATTCGTAGCAGTGGTCTTGCAAGCGAGATATGAAAACCTAAGTCAATGACTTCGTTCGCAATCCTTTTATCAGCTTGAAAATAATGCATAATTCCTCCAACTTCATAAGCTCGTTCTTCACGTAGCACCCTAAGGACTTCACTGTGAGATTCTCTACTGTGAAATACAATAGGTAGCCCAACTTCGCGTGCTATACCAATCTGTTTTCGGAAGGCGCTGAACTGAAACGCCCGGTCTGGAGCTCCTTCCATAAAATCTAATCCTACCTCGCTTAGTACTAGGATTTTTGGTGAAGAAGCAGCGAGATTTGTGAGCTGCTCCATGGCTGAATCGTCAGGCTCTTTCTCCAGGTCCATTGGGTGGAGTCCAATGCCCGCAAATATTGTTGGAAATGCGTTGGACAATTCCACTGACCGAAGCGAAGAAGACATCGTTGTACCTGCTGTAATTATTAGTCCAACATTTGAATCGTGGGCTCGATTTAACAAGCCTGAAATTTCGCTGTCGTCAAAAGACTCTATATGTGTGTGGCAATCAACGAGCAAATCATTCCTTAAAATTGGATATTTGTTTGGTTACATATTACTGGCGGGAGCTCAGGGGATTCACTATCATTAAGTCCGGCTGTTGGATTATACAATAATAAGTAGTAAGTCATGGAAATACGACATCGAGTCAAATAATAGCAATTCTAACAGCGGGCGTTCAGTTATGAATAAACCAGAGAAAAAAAATTCAGGTCCTTGTAAAGCTCAATCGTGCTTCGTATTATTTCTAACTGTTATTGTCATATTGGGGATAGGCTGTTCCAGACCAAGACAGTCAATGATAGACTCAGTACCTGAAAAAACAATCCAAAATCCTACCTTCCAGAATGATCTCCCGCAAGTCCAACCTACAAGTTCAAGGCTTCAAAGTAGTGCTGAACTAGAAAAAGAAAAGATTGTTATTCACAGAGAATATGGGACTCCTAGCCCAACTGCATTGGGCTCCAATGTTTCTTCAAATCAAAATCCCACTAGAGTCCCCAATCAAGTAGCACTTTCCCCGGTGGTTGAAATATCCCAATCCCCAAATGTAGACAACATGAGTAGAGGTGGATTGTTAAATTTATCTTCTAGGTCAAACATTGCTCACATGGACGTACACGATGAAGCTTCACCTGTCTTGTCTACATGGGGGCCTGGAATTGTTTATAGCAGGTTAATGAGATATAGCACAGGACCAGATGTGAACTTGCCAAGCATGGAAGTGGAGTGCGATCTTTGTCAGAGTTGGGATATGGAAGGAAACAATGTTTTTGTATTCAAGCTTAGAGAGAATTCGCAGTGGCAAAATATAGATCCAGTAAATGGCAGGGAAGCTAATTCCGAAGATGTCATCTTCAGTTATTCTAGGCAGGCGCAATCTGATCGCCCCAATGCCCCACTGCTCGGTGGGATAGCATCAATACAAGCTGTCGGCGATGATGGTATAAATATTTCCTTATCCGCTCCAGATTCAGATTTTCTACTGTCTGTTGCTCACGGGCATTCTAAAATAGTTGCGCCTGAATCTGTTGCAAAGAATGGTGACTTGCGTGATGGACCGACGATAGGCACGGGTCCATGGGTATTGGTTGAAACCAGTCAGGATGTGATGCATTCGTTCCAAGCAAATTCTTCTTATTTTGAACCGGAGGTTCCTCTGGTCGATGGACTGGATATTCATATAATTTCTGACCAAGATACTAGGAATGCTGCCTTTAGGGTCGGATCGTTAGATATAGAGCAAATGGATGAAGTACAGTGGGTTTCGTACTATGAAGACAATCCTTCATCTAAATTTTTAGCTATACCTGACACAACTATGGGTCTTGAAATCAGTCTTAATGCAAGTATGGGCCCTTTTACTGATGTGAGAGTTCGTAGAGCAGTGTTCCAATCAATTGACCCATGGAGTGCGATCGATTCTATTTGGCATGGTCGGGCTTACCTCTCACCGGGGTTCCCTATTGCCTCTTCAGATTGGTTGGTTCCGGAAAAAGATTTAAGGAAATATTTTGATAACCCTGACAGAGCACGGGAACTTTTGGATGAAATAGGAGTAAGCCAAATTAGCCCGATCGAGATAACTGTTGGTGATTTTGGAAAACTTTTTCATACGCATGCCCTTAGAATATTGGATGAGTTAAAGAATGTGGGATTGACTGCTGATATTAATCTGGTAAACAAAAGGACTTATGCTAATGATGCCTGGGCTGAAGGTAACTATCAAATACTTGTTGGCCCTCCAGCTTATTCCGCCACTCCTAACGGTTACTTGTTCCCTGTTTTGCACAGTTCAGGCAGTTTAAATAGCAGTGGGATTCACGATCAAGACTTGGATGATTTAATAGAAAAGCAGTCACGAGAACTCGATACAAATGCAAGAACTCAATTAATTAAACTGATACAGTATAAATTGTTGGAGGATGCTTATAGATTTATGCCAGCTGCGAAACTTTCTATATGGACCTGGAGTTCACGAGTTATGAACTTTCACCCTAACTTTGCGGGTTTTGAGTATTCTCACTGGAATAGAGTTTGGCTCAAAGATTAATTATTGTCACTTGGAGGCTTCAATCGAGAACTGGCCTTCCGAAACATATTTAGCAGTAATAATCCCAAAGATACTGTAGTTACACTGATTACTACAGGGGTAAGCCAATTATGGGTATCCAGTGATTTTCTGTCAAAATGTGGATTGTTAAACTCTGGTCCAATACTAACAATAGGTAACTCACCAAGATTTAAATAATGCCGGAGATGTTTAATATCATAAGAAGGTGCATCGGTTAACTGGTTCCCGTAATATATCCTGTAATTGTTTTCGGGGTTTGCGCTGAAAAGAAATTTTCTTTCATAGCTCAACACGTCAGCCCCTTTTATGTTTAATGCTAGGTTATCGCGATTATCAATAATTAATCTAATATATCGTGATGTTTGCACTTTGTACGAAATCCCCAAACGGTGGGCGGTAAAATTGGGCACGCTGATGGAGTAGATTATCGAGGCGTCTTGTATAGTAGTCCAAGACTCGGAGTCTTCACTTACTTGAACTTTTACTTTTCTAGAAAAATTGTTATCAGAGACTTCAAGAACTACTTGGTGTGAGGGTAATCCGTTGGAACCAATATCGATTTCTACAGCCGTTGTTTTGCCGTTATCATTTTGACTGGACAAAAATTTAAAAATGTCATTGGATTTTTTCTGCGGAGAAGTACTTGTTACAAATAGTACTTGTCCTCCTGTAATTTGCAGAGGTCCATCATCCTCGTCAGATACTCGAACCCTGACGTAACGAGATGTTGTAGGTGGGTAATCAATGCCATTCTGGTGATCAGCGTGACCCAAATCATCAAATTGGATACTGTACAGTTTTTGTTCAGAAACTCTACTCCAGTTCTTATGGTCATTACTCGTTTCAACTACACTTAACCGATTAAAATCTAGTATTGGAGTATCAATTTCAATCCGATTATGTAAGCTCTCTTGACTTCCTAAGTCGGCCGTTAAAGAAGTGTATTTACCACCCACGTCTCTATTGTGTTCAAAATCCGCGTGAAGAAGTCTTTCCTGATATTCTCCAACACCTACATTTAGAATGTATGGTATTTCAAGCCCATTGTTGTCTATTATCCGGACATCCTTCAATTTCTCTGAGCTATTTGAAAAAATATCAACATCAGGATGGATTGATATCAGATTGGAGGAATTAAAGGTTTCAGGTACAAATATTTCTTTGTAATATTCCCATTCGTCCAATGAAAAATATGCAAAAATTGTCTGGCTGGCTAGCAATAGTGATCCGGCTGTCCCGAAAATAAAATACTTGATAGGCAATTTAAAGAAGAGAGTCAAAAAAGGAATTCCTTGATGGCTGACCGGTGTTTTTGATAGAAAAATCCCCCCACCAACATAATTAGCCCCAAAGACATATAGGCGACTACACGATATCCTTGGTCCAATTCAAAAGTGTCCACAAGAAATAGCTTAACTATAGGTACAACTAAAAGTACCAACCCGCCCAGCCTGACCATTTGCCAGTTTTTTAACATCCCAAGAGCCAGCAGGCATCCAGCGTAAATTGCCCATAATACACTGAGGGACAAACTTGTGATGTGTTTTTCACTTTGCGAGTCCAACTTAACAATATCGCTATCAACAGTTGTTATTATTTCGGCGCTCAATATCCATATGGTAAGTAGATTTGCCGTTATCAGAAATAGATGTACTAAATAAATGGAATTAGAAAAACCTTTCAACAAAATTGATGCTGAAGAAGCTAGTCTGGATACAAAAAATTCATTTGACAAATCTACAGGATTAGTTGTTGAAGATTTGGTTGATTCTGAGACATTTCTGATGGAGAGGAAAGATGCCAAATACAAAGAAATAATTCCTATAACGAATGCAAGGACACGGAGGTTTAAGATAATTCTGAAGTTTTCTAGACTAGAAATAGCTGTTTCAAAAAATATCAACCGTATTACAGATATGCACAGTAATATTATTGCTGAAACTCTTAATTGCCATATGCTGAGCTTGTACGATGCCCACATAAATATAACACCTTGTATTGACCACGTAACTGCAACCCAAGAGCCACCCATTTGTACTGGAACAGCGGTTACTAGGAATATAATTGCTGTGCCGAGTAACATTAGAGAAAAATTGGATTGTTCGTTAGTTTTCAGCGCCAAGTACGCAAGTCCACCATAAAATATTGCTAACGCCAATGCTAACGTGCCAATCCACATCGAATAATCTTCCTGCAGAATTAGGTAACTCATTGCGAAATATGCAGTGGCGTTGAAAACTAAGAGGGTCATGTCACTTGTCTTTGGAATCTTTTTCCAGATTAAGTGAAACACAGTGGTGCCAGTAACGAATATCAAAAATATGATGGTTAGGCTTACTTGAGCTACTATGGGGTTGAGTAAATCTTCGTTTTCTCCATGCCATATTCCAAATATCAAGATAGACCCGGTCAATGCAATTAATTTGAACCAATACCAATTACGCACTGTTGATAATGCAATAACTCCGAGGTCTAAAACTACGATATACACTATTATTTCAAGGTTATGATATAAACTTGCAGATTCTACATTCTGACCAAAATTTTCTAGCAGTAAAGGAGCTGAGAAGGCTCCAACTATACCTATGATGGCCAAGGAGCGGGATTCTCTGAAAAATGCAGATATGGTGGAGGTGCAACTCACGAGCAGTAGAAGTGCTAACGCTGAGTAGAAACCTATCAAGTCGTAAAAAGCAAAAGAGGAGAAAATTGAGACGTATAGGATTCCAGTTCCTCCGCCGGCAATCGCTTGAGTGTAAGAGGGATACGATTTTTTCCAATATTCGCTAATTCCCAAGAATGCCAGACCGGTCACGATTCCTAATATAATACGACCCTCTTGTGTGACCCAGTTCTGATCGAATACTAATTTAAGAAAAAATCCCATCCCAATTACTACGGCCAGGACCCCTACTCTGGCTAACCAATTGCCACCAATTATCGATTCCCAGTCAAAATTTCCCCAGATGGGAGTGGTTCGTTGGTTATTTTCAAAATAAGCGTAATTAGGTTTTCGTGTAGCCTCGCCTTGGAAGTCGCTTGGCTGTTTTGTTTCCCCTTTAGATATATATAATTGGAGATTATGTACTTGCTGTTTAAGTACACGAACGTCTTTTTTCAGTTCATTAAGAAGTTTATTTGTATCCAAATTTGTTTGGTCGTTGCCTTCTGGGAATTGGTCCTCGTCTTGCATCAACAACGTTCCACAAAATATACAAAAACTGGATGAATTATTATTTTCTCTGTGGCAATTATGGCAGACCATAATCCAACCTTAAGATATCCTCCGGATTTTTGAGAGTTTATTGTAGATCTTTAACGATTTGAGTTACCGTGGATGTGACTAAAGATCCTGATGTTTCTAATCTTACCACTTAATAACGGCCATTCTATAAGTTAAAGTAATCTCAACCATGTCCTGTGGATATCCTATAAGGAAAATCGGTTTAACTGTACTGGAAAATGACGATCAAGATCGGTGATTAATGAATGTCCCTCTCGTGGCCATTATTTTTATGACCATGGAGGATTTGAACTTGATGGGTTTGTATTAGTTCGTCCAGGATTGACCAAGACAACAGCACACACTTAGCTCGTATTGGGATGGTTTTCACTCCGCTCAATGCTTTAATCAACGGGTTTGAAGAAAGCTGGTCAGTATTTATTGATTTTCGCAATTCAAGAGAATGTGTTAAGGCTTTGGTTAGGGATTTGTTTTTCACTAGTTCTGAAAGTATTGATGCGGATGCCCTGTTTATGGCGCAGCCCACAGTCTGCACTCCAATACGTTTGATAGATTCTGAAAAATCAAGGTCAATCTGGATATGTACTTCGTCTCCACAGAAAGGGTTAACTCCCTGTGAATCCAGAGTTGGGTTATCGATTTTGTTGAGATTTCTGGGCCTATTGGAGTGTTCTAAAATTAATTTATGGTAGAGATCATTTAAATCATTTGTAGCCATCCACAAAATACCTCAGCGCTTCTTTGACCGCATTTACCAATAAGTCCACTTCTTCTTCGGTATTGTATATATAGAAACTCGCTCTTGCTGTAGCCGCCACATCAAGGGTATGCATGAGGGGCATGGTACAGTGATGGCCTGTGCGTATTGCTATACCACGTTGATCCAACACCGTACCAAAGTCGTGAGCATGTACGTCTGATGAATGGAAAGAGATTACTCCCCCTCTAACTTTATGATCGAGTGGTCCGAATACTTCCAATTCCTCAATTTCATTAAATGAATTCAGTGCGTAACGAGTTATGTCCATTTCATGGCTACGTACATGGTCCATTCCAATGTTTTCAAGGTAGTCAACAGCTGCCCCCAAGCCAATGGCGTCTGCTATATTCGGAGTTCCTGCTTCGAATCGCATAGGAAGGTCATTCCATGTTGCTTTTTCGTATGACACTTGGAGAACCATCTCCCCTCCTGTGAGAAATGGTTCCATTTGAGCCTGTAGATTTTGTTTGGCATATAATACCCCAATCCCTGTTGGACCAAGCATTTTGTGTCCTGAGAAAGCTAAGAAGTCGCAGTCGAGATCTTGAACGTCCACGGGCATGTGAGGCACGCTCTGTGCTCCGTCAATGAGTACGGTAGCGCCAACAGATCGGGCTTTCGCACAGAGCTCCTTGACTGGATTAATTGTCCCAAGCGAATTTGACATGTGTACCAATGTTAGTAATTTTGTTTTTGTACTAATCACGGAGTCAACTTTAGACAAATCCAAAGAACCATCATCTGTCATTTCCAAGAATCGTATCGTAGCTCCAGTCTCTCTTGCTACCTGCTGCCATGGAACCAAGTTGCTATGATGTTCCATTCGAGTTGTAACAATCTCGTCACCGGGCCCTAAATGTTGGGATGCCCAGCTTCTGGCGACTATGTTAATTGATTCGGTAGTGTTCCTAGTCCATATTATGGATTCTGGTTCTCTTGCATTTATAAATCGTGCTATCTTGCTTCTGGCATTTTCTACGGAATCTGTTGCTTCCATACTCAAAGTATGGACTCCTCTGTGGACGTTCGAATTATAGTTTTCATAGTAGTCAACCAAGCTTTTGATTACAGACGCAGGCTTGTGTGATGTTGCGGCATTATCTAGATACACCAATGGTACGCCGTTTACCAGCCTCGACAGTATCGGAAAGTCACTTCGGATTTTGGTTATGTCGATCATACAATTTATTCCTCTTAGGGGGGGGATTCAATAGAATACTTCGTTATCAAATATCAACCTCAATTTGGCCATCTACGACTCGCACTTTGAAACAGTCAATTGGAAGCCTAGCTGGAAGTTCTGTTACATCACCTGTTCTAACGTCAAATCTAGCTCCATGCCTCGGGCACTCGATCTCAAATCCATCTAGATAGCCTTGGTTTAATGGAGCAAGATCATGCGAGCATATGTCATCAATAGCATATAGTTGCCCGTCGACTTTACATACAGCTATGTTTCGTTCATCAACATTAAACACTTTTGTAGTGCCTTCCGTAATATCTTCCGAATCTCCAATTACCATAAATGCCATAATCAATGCCACCTCAATCTGTGAATAGGGAACGGACACATGATTTTCATCCAGGATTTTTGTTTGAAACCAAATTTAATTGCTGTGTTTGCATTGTGCGTGTTCGTTCCACAAGTTGGCCAACGGTTGTACGCCGCAGAATCTGGAGCACAGCCGTATCAACTTCCCTCCATATTTCCCTCTGAGAACACGATGAAACTTGTGTACAGCATGAGATGTCATCCAAGCATTTTATTGAAGTCTCAACTCCTACTAGGGCTTCCATCACGGAATTCAAGCTGACTTTATGAGGGTCACTAGCAAGTATATGCCCACCATGGGGTCCACGTTGACTTTTCACCAGGTTTTTCTTGCCTAGATTATGCAAAACCTGTGCCAAAAAGGGAACCGGAATCATAGTTCTACGTGCTATATCGGACGCTCTAACCGGTCCATTTTGTCCGTAAAGAGCGAGATCTACCAGAGCCCGTACTCCATAGTCTACTTTTATAGGAACATGCATTGGATGTATCCTTTTTCACTAGACCTTTTCGGTTGAAATATCGCCTTCTTGATCTTCCACCGCTGCGTGCATAGCATGCCATGACAATGTTGCGCACTTTATGCGTGTCGGATATTCTGACACACCCTGTAAAACTTCGATATCTCCAAGGTCTTCCTTCACATTTTCATTGTCTTTGGTGATCATAGATCGGAAAGCCTCAAATATTCGGGTTGCTTGGTTTTTGGTCTTTCCAATCACTTCTTCTGTCATCATAGATGCGGACGCTTTGGAAATAGCGCAACCGGTTCCCTGGAAAGAAATGTCTGAAACAGTATCTCCGTCCATAGATATGTAAATGGTGTACTGGTCCCCGCAAAGAGGATTGTATCCTTCCTGAACTTGGTCGGCCTCGTCAATCTTTCTGAAATTGCGAGGTTTCCGGCTATGTTCCAATACTATTTCTTGATATATATCGTCTAGTTCGCTCATGATTAAAACTCAAATCTATAGCTAGGTAGTGAATTTAAAAAGATAGATTCCAAATATAGTTTTAGTTCATTGTTGTGGACTGTGTCAATCACCTCTTTTGCAAATCCATATATCAACATTTTGCTTGCAGTTTCAATGTCTAAACCCCTGCTTCTCATGTAGAAAATGGTCTCTTCGTCAATGTTTCCGGCTGTTGCGCCGTGCCCGCATTTCACGTCGTCTGCATATATAAATAATGCGGGTTTGCTATCTACTTCTGCATTTGGGGATAGTACTAAATTTTTATCGGACTGAAGAGCATCAGTTTTTTGAGCATTTTGTTGAACCAATACGGTGCCTCCAAATACGGCTTTCGAACGGCCATCTAAGATACCTTTGTATGCTAGACGACTTGTGGTGTTAGGTTGAGCATGCTCGATATTGATGTTGTTATCTTGGTGTTGTGAATTGGCTGTTACATAAAGACCGTTCAGGTTGCAGTAACTATCCGAACCATTTAGAAAAACAGAAAGGTCATATCTACCCAATGCCGATCCCCGGGAAAATGAGCTAGAAGTGTAGGTACTGCCAGATGACTGAGTTACCTTTGCATTAGTAATATGGAATGCTGATTCAGACTCGTTTTGTAGCCGGTAGTGGTCGATGGTTGAATTTTCTTGTAGCACCATTTCAGACACACAATTTGTGAAGTATTTGTGATCAGAGAGAGCAATATAAGTTTCTATAATTGTCGCTTTACTACCAGATTCTGCTATCAGTAAAATTCTTGGATTGGAAATAGTTATTTTGTTAAGACCGGTGGAAACAAATATAATATGAATTGGATGATCTATTTTTGCATTTGGTGCCAGATGTAGGAAAACACCTTCGTCGATACAAGCGGTGTTCAAGGCCACGAAACCGTCGGAATCAGGACTAATGGATTTGGCTAAATATTCTTGCACAGTCTTGTCATTGGAGTTCAAGACTGTTGAAAGACTAGATATTTCAATTTCAGGATTGGTCAGCGCCTGGCTCGAGAGGGTTTCTGAGAATACACCATCCACTAACACCAGTTGATGCCAATTTAGTCCGGTTGGCACTGACTGAGTTACGGTATCCAGCGATATATCCGCGGGTTCTTTCACATCATTGCCGAATTCAAAATCTGATTTTGCTATAGGTGCAACGTCTGTATATTTCCATCTTTCGTTCCCTTTTCGTGCTGTCGGAAATCCAAGACGTGAAAAATTGTTCGCTCCCTCAGTTTTCAACTTACAAAGCCAGTCAGCATCACTATTTGCAGTGCGACTGTTCCTGGGAACAGGCAGGTGTTTCTCGATATTTGTGAGAGACTGGTTCAATTTCCACTAATTCCTATTTGATTTTGTTAGTTTAATCGATGGTGTCTGATTTACTTGACTTATATTTTGAGATTAGTCGCTACCTTTAACCCAGTCATAACCTTTTGCCTCAAGTTCTAAGGCTAAGTCTCTGTTTCCTGAGCGAACAATTCTTCCTCCCATCAGCACATGCACGAAGTCAGGACTTACGTAGTCAAGGATTCTTTGGTAGTGAGTGACAAGAATTACAGCTTTAGAATCAGAGTGAAAAGCATTAACCCCCTCTGCGACTATTTTCAAAGCATCTATATCCAGCCCAGAGTCTGTTTCATCAAGAATGGCCAGAGTTGGATCCAAAAGAGTCAACTGTAGAACTTCATTGCGTTTTTTTTCCCCGCCAGAATAACCCTCATTTACTGATCTCTTTATCATATCTGGATCTATTTTCACGAGGTCTCTTTTCGAGTTAAGCAATTTATCAAATTCTCTGATACTAAAATCTTTAAGTCCTTTATGCCTTCTAATAGCATCCACAGAGGATTTAAGGAATTGCCATGTACGCACTCCAGCCAGTTCTACTGGATATTGAAAAGCAAGGAATACCCCTTCACGTGCTCGTTCTTCGGGTGGCATTTCAAGTAGGTTTTTACCCTGATAATTTATTTGTCCGCTTGTAACATTGAATTCTGGACGGCCAGCCAGAACATTAGCCAGTGTACTTTTGCCCGAACCGTTTGGCCCCATGATTGCGTGGATTTCCCCTCGGTTGACCGTTAGATTGATTCCATTGAGGATATTTACATCTTCCACACTCACGTGTAAGTCATTTACTTGCAATACTTTACTAATAGAATCATCCTTGTTGTTCATTTTCCACCATAGAAGTTCATATTTTTCTAGAGCAACCAAGTTCGATCATGGATGTCCGAAATTACTGGAAATTAATAGAGGATTTTGTTATCCGACTGTCCCTTCCAGATTAACTCTCATCAGTTGAGAGGCTTCAGCCGCGAATTCGAAAGGCAATTCCTTAAATATTCCCTTGCAGAAACCGTTAATTATCATGTAATTGGCTTCTTCAAGAGATAGGCCTCTTTGCTGGAGGTAGAATAGTTGATCGTCACTTACCTTGGAGGTTGTTGCTTCATGTTCGAGTTGCGCCGTTGGATTGCGGACTTCTATGTAGGGTATTGTGTGAGCTCCACAGTCGTTCCCTATTAATAAAGAATCGCATTGAGTAAAATTTCTGGATCCACTGGCATTGGGCATGATTTTGACTTGACCACGATAGGTATTATTGGCCTTTCCTGCGGAGATACCCTTGGCGATGATTGTGCTTTTGGTATTTTTCCCGATATGAGTCATTTTTGTGCCTGTGTCTGCTTGCTGCGCATTGTTCACTAGTGCCACTGAATGAAATTCACCAACAGATTCATCGCCCTGAAGGATTACACTAGGATATTTCCATGTTATTGCAGATCCAGTTTCAACTTGGGTCCAAGATATCTTTGATCTCTTACCTTTCGCATTACCCCGTTTGGTCACGAAGTTGTAGACTCCTCCCTGACCATCCTTGTCTCCGGGGTACCAATTTTGCAGCGTTGAGTACTTTATCTCGGCGTCTTCTAGGGCTACTAGTTCAACTACTGCTGCGTGAAGTTGGTGGGTTTTACGCATTGGAGCAGTACAGCCTTCCAAATAACTGACGTAGCTACCTTTGTCTGCAACAATTAGTGTTCGCTCAAATTGACCAGTATCGACTTCGTTTATTCTGAAATAAGTCATAAGTTCTATAGGACATCGGACTCCTGGAGGTACATAGCAGAACGAGCCATCACTGAAAACGGCAGAGTTGAGGGTAGCATAAAAATTATCACTGTATGGAACTACTGATCCTATGTATTTTTGTACTAGGTCCGGGTGATTTTTTACAGCCTCGCTCATAGAGCAAAATATCACCCCGGCTTCTTTTAGCATATCTTGATATGTCGTTGCTACAGACACACTGTCTAAAACTGCGTCCACCGCAACTCCAGTTAATTTTTTCTGCTCTTCTAGCGGAATACCTAGCTTGTCAAAACTCTCTAGGATTTCTGGATCTACATCGTCTAAATTCTTAGGTCCATCAGACTGAGATTTCGGAGCAGCATAGTAGATGATGTCTTGGTAATCTATCTCAGAAAATTCCACATTAGCCCACTTCGGCTCAGCAGTTTCTAGTTTTAGCCAGTGCCGGTAGGCTTTTAATCTCCAATCGAGCATCCATTCGGGTTCATGTTTTTTCCTGGATATTAGCCTGACAACCTCTTCGCTGAGGCCTTTCGGTGCTATGTCCGACTCGATGTCGAATTCGAATCCCCATTTATATTGAGTGTCTTCAATTCCCGTTTCTCTGGAAATAATTTTCTGATCAACCATTTAGTAGGATCCGCCTTTGTTGATTAAATTGGTCAACAATACCAGTATAATATAGCATGCGTATCTAACAGACGACAACTTTATCATTGGTGTGAAGCGTATTTTCTCCAACGTTAACAATCGATTGGTTTCGTATGAGTTACGAGAACAGCTCCATCAAGGAGCGCACCAAATTTAATCGGTGAGTCAAAGATGGTTGTTAAGTGTTGAAATTACCATGTCGGAAACATTTTTCTGATCTACGGCAATAGCTACCTGAATTGGTCCTTCACCAAAGTGTGCGGTAGTTTTTCCTAAAGACCCTGTTGCACGTTCATCAACTTCGACTTTTGCTGATTTATATCTCAATGTCCCCGAGTTTGTGTGGCACATGATTGCCAATGGATCGTACAGGCTATATTTTGCTCCGGCTGGCATCTGTTTGAACCAGTTTCCCAGTAAGTGCTTTGATAGGTTAGCGGCCCTTGATTCGCCGAGAGACTTTAGATCCTTTGTTTCTAAGTAAACAAGATTGCAAACATCTAGCCCTACTAGTTTAATGGGGATTCCTGAAGAGAACACAATGTTGGCTGCTTTTGGATCGTTATAGATATTGAATTCTGATTCTGTAGTGATATTTCCAGGTACTGATATGGCTCCACCCATTACTACAATTTTTCCAATTGATTGGCTCAAGTCGGGGTTTTTGTTTAAAGCAAGGGCAATGTTGGTAAGTGGTCCAAGAGCTATTATGTCAACCAGTTCAGAACACTCAGGGATTTTATTGGCGATAAAAGCAACAGCGTCATGAGAGGTCGGTTTTATACGAGGTTCGGGCAATTGAACAGTAAGCCCTCCTTCGCCATGGTATTCGTATGCGTGAGTATATTTACCTTCGAGAGGATCGGCTCTGCCGACGTGGACTTGAATATTTGGTCTACTAAGATACTCCAAAAGGCTGAGGGTATTCTTAGTAGTTTCTGTAAGGTGGGCATTTCCTCCCACTGTGGTAATTCCGATCACGTCTAATCCATTACTTTGTAACGCCATCATGAGAGCGATAGCGTCGTCAGTGCCTGGATCAGTATCGATTACTACTGATGACATATAACAACTTCCCGTTTATTAGAATCATCCTTGGAAGAGAATTTTGTTGTCAACTTTTTGTATACACCAGTCAGATTGTACTAAATCCGCGTTGATGACATGCTGATTTTCATCATCGAGAACGTTTGCCTGAAAACGAGCGTTATAGACATTATCTTTTTGAAACAAGAGCTTGTGCAGCTAATTCCCCGCTGCGGACGGCACTTTCCATAGTGGATGGCCATCCTGTGTTTGTCCAATCGCCTGCCAAAAAGAAATTGGATATGGGAGTAATTTGTGACGGACGATAGGCTCCCGATCCCGGCAGACACCTAAAAGTTGCGTTGGGTTGTTTTATGACGAAAGCTTTTTCAATATTGGCGTGCCTTGATTTGGGAAAAACACGATGCATTTCATTAGTAAATAGTTTTATCAATTCGCTTTTTGCCAAATCAACAAATTCCCACGCACCACTAAGAGAGATACATAAATGTTGTGAACTTGTTTGGCCAGAACTTTGAATTTCGCTTCGATTAAATACCCACTGAATTGGACTGTTTAATACTGAAACAAAAGCTTGAGACATCACTGGTTTATCGTACCAAAAATGAATGTTGACGATGGGTGCGTATTTTAGATGTTGGATAGGACTGAAAAACGAGCTTTGTTTTTGTTCAATTGGAAGGCAGTTCAATAAAGTATCAAAAGGTAATGCGCTGATAAATGCGTCAGCTTCCAGAGTAGATCCATCAGATAGTTTTACAGAAGTGGCCAGTTGCTCGTCAATATTAATCTTGATTACTGTCTTCCCTAGCAGCAGAGTTCCTCCTTTCTTGAGAATCAAATTTTCAGCAGGTGTCGTGGTTAGAGAATCTAGTCCTGCCTTACCAAATCCTATTATGGAATTCGTTGGGTGACCGAGGAACCCTTCTTGGAGCACTAGCATTGCCATGTCAGTATTAACGCTATGAATGTTGTCATTCAGGCTTGGTAATATAATGAGCTTCCAGAAATTTTCTATTGAGTTCTTAGATTGGTGGTGTCGCTTTAACCATAGTAGAAAGCTTTCCCTATCTTTCTTTACAGAATTATTTTTTCTGTCATCCAATCTTATGCATGCGAGTCCGTACATTACTCTGATTTTGTCCAATATGCCTAAATGAGGGTAACCAATTAGAGCAGGGAGCATGTGTAGTATTTTTAGAGATGGCTGGCTTGTCAACCACCCGCTTTTAGAGTCTAGGAGAATTTCAATTTCCAATTTTTCTTGTACAAAAGTTGCGTCATATGAACCAAGGTCTTGGATCAATCTGGTGTAAGAGGTGCAACAACCCATGAAAACGTGTTGACCATTATCTACGTCCGTGTCCAACTCAGGTGTACTGAATGAATATGCCCTGCCACCTAAAAAGGGCCTTTTTTCTACGAGGGACACGCTGTATCCTTGGTCGATCAGGTATTTAGCAGCGGTAATACCTGCCAATCCCCCACCGAAAATCACTACTTTTTTAGCTTTAGTGCCTTGATTATCAGCGTTGATGTCCATAGTCTCACAGTGAGTATTATTTTCTCCATATGGTTGAGTCCGATAGGATTTCCAAATACTTGGTAATCATTATCTACAATTCGATTAAGTATGGCGCGGTAAAGAGAATGCAGGATTGCCACGCAAGGCCGAGATTCAATCTTGACCAATGGTGCTAGTTGTTGGCCGGAATCAAGATATTTTCTTGCTCTCTTAGCTTGAGCATCCATCAGGCTGTGGTATTTGTCGTTTATGAGCTCGGCCATCAACTCACTTTCCTTATATTCATGATTTACCATCTCTTGGAGAGGTATGTATATTCTTCCCCTACCACTATCCTCTTTGATATCACGCATTATATTTGTCAATTGCATCCCAATGCCCAAGTCGATAGCGTGCGTCTTTGCATTTGAATCTTCTTGATATCCGAATATTTCAAGGCAAATGAGGCCCACGCTCGAAGCCACGCAATAGCAATAATGCCTCAATTCTTCAAAATCCTCGAATCGGGTTTTTGTGAGATCCATTTCGAAACCGTTCATTAATTCGTCAAAATAAACTGTTGGTATTTGAAATTTAGATATTGTTTCGCGGAGTGCTGTAAATAACGGATCGTCACCACCTGGGTCGGGATGATTTAACGAGTTCCTGATTTTTTCTAGAATCTGTTTTTTTTCTTCGGTTGGCAAATTACCATCTGTAACATCATCACAATAGCGGCAAAATGCGTATATCGCATAAATCGCCTGACGTTTCAGAACTGGAAGTGTGCGGAAGGCATAATAAAAATTCTTCGCCCGCTTTTTGGACACCTGTTCACAATAATTAAAAGCATTTTCAATTTGTTTTGACATGAGAATTTGGTTAAATAGTAACTAACTAATCTTTGTGTAAAAGTTTCATTTTGATAAAGCTGCTAAGTAACAGCAACAATTTCTGGCTTTTGCTGACGATTGGTCTATGTATAAATGTATTGTAGTTCTGCTTTTCGATAGCGTTCAAAACTGACAAACCGCCTTTGATAAACAGTTCAACATCAAAGCGCAGTTTATTATCCAATTTGTTTGCCAATGGTTGCCCACGATCGAATAATTCGCGGGTTCTGGCTACCTGGTACACCATAAGCTTTTGGAAAGCATCTGTGAATTTACCCTGCAACAACTCATGTGTTGAATATCCGAATCGTTCGATATCTTCAATAGGCATGTATATTCGGCCCAATGTTAAATCTCTGCGTATGTCTTGCCAAAAGTTTGTCAGTTGTAAAGCGGTGCATATATGGTCGGAGAGATTTTGTCTTTCTTTGTCTCTGTATCCAAAAAGCCAAAGCACCATATGGCCTACAGGGTTAGCAGAGTGGTTGCAGTAAAATTCCAATTCACCGAACGTACGATAAGTGTTTTTCAATTGGTCCATTCGGTTTGCTTCTATTAGTTTTAGAAAAGGCTCTACGGGCATATTATGTAAATTAACCGTGTGCTGCAGCGCTAACATGCTGGGATGCTGAGGCTCTCCTGTAAAACATTCCATAGTTTGTTTTTCCCAGTAATTAAGAGCTTCTGTTCTATTGCCTAAATAATCATCACCCAAATCGTCTGTAATACGACAAAAAGCGTAGATAGCGTAAAGATGTCTTTTCTTGTCTTTGGGTAGAAGCAGTGAGCCTACAAGGAAGTTTTCATAATGGCGCTTGGCAAGGCGTTCGCAGTATCCGTATGAGTCAGCGATATTCGAGATGTTTTCTGAATTCCTGGGAATCATAGCGGTTATGGGAATTTATGCACCCATAATATGGACTAGCACCTCACGACCGCCCACCTTAATTGCTTTCTCAGCATCGAGTTCAACCGCAAAAATCCTCTGGAACTCTCCCAGTATGATGTTTCGGTCAACAATTGGCATAGTTTCACTACTTCCAAGTGTCAGGTGCTGGCAATGAGAGTGGCCGTTTGGGCATTCATCTTCATGCATGTGTACAGTTCTGATTGCAAAATCGTTGTGGTGATAGTCTGCTTTTTTAGGGCTGAGTCGTTCTAGCATTTTAGCCATGTCTACTAGAAGCAAGGGTTCATTTTCTTGGATAGTTACTGCTACCGTGGTATGTTTTGAGAATACGAGAACTGTGCCGTTAGAGATACCTGAACGGCTGACTGCGTCAACAACTTGATCAGTGATGTCTATGAATTCCGGTGCTGTCTCAGAATTAACCGAGATATGAAATAAAGCTGTTCTAAAACCCGTTTCGATTGCTTGCATCAATCACCCTCTCGTATCATTATAACTCGATTTTGAAAACTACACATATACTGTTGACGTTGTACAAATACAGTGATTCGGTTGTGTCGGTATTTGCACTAATGGTCTCTTTCCAATAAGAAATGGATTAATTCTCTTGCTTCAGATCTGGCCTCCAGATCAATGTCCATCAGAGAAAGTTCGTTTAGAGCTTCTTGAGCATGCAGGTCAGCAAGAGATTTTGCATATTCCAAAACTTTAGAACGTGCCATTATCTCCAATACAATCGAGACTTGGTCATTTGACAAGTCATCTCCTCCGTATATGTCATGAAGAGTTTGCCTGTCAACTCCTTGTATTGTTGACATTGCATAGACTATAGGCAAGGAATTTTTCTTGCGCTTGATGTCTGCTCCAACGGGTTTACCTGTGTTTTTTTCATCTCCCCACACCCCAAGAATATCGTCCCTAATTTGGAAAATATAACCGAGAGACATTCCAAATTTTGCCATAGATGCTACTGCTTGCTCGTCTTGATTGCCTATGAAAGCTCCGATGGTTGTAGAACATCTGATTAAAGCACCAGTTTTTCTAGAAATCATATCAAGATATTGCGAGATACTAATATCGTTTTTACCCTCATAAAACAGGTCTAGGTATTGTCCTTCAATCATAGAAAGGTATGCGTCGGTTAGCATTTGTACTCCCTGCAATGATATCTCAGATGCAACTCCTTCCCTATGCAATTTTTCTAAAGCCATGTCTGCTACTATTCGGAGAATATTTCCAGCTGTAAGTGCTTTAGGTACGCCCCAAACGGTCCACAGGGTTGGTCTGTGATGCCTGAACTCATCTTTATCCTGAATATCATCGTGAATTAGAGAGAAACAGTGGATTAGTTCTAAAGCGACAGCTGTAGGTATGGCTTGTCTGCTAATTCCACCAACAGCTTCGCAAGCAAACAAGCAAAGTGTAGGCCGTAGAGCTTTGCCTTCTTTGCCATCACTAGCAATTCCACTAGGGTCTACCCACCCCATGTTGTATCTCAGCATTTGGTATACATTGGGTGCAGGGTTAGAGTTTTCAGAGAGCTCGGTCCTGAGGGCCTTATCGATTAACGACCGGTATTTTAAGAATATTTTTGGTAAAGCTGTCGGCATTTTAGACGATTCTGATTAGCGTCTTAGTTCACATAAATTATAGAGTTAGGGAGGAGGCCGGGATTCTGAGGGTGAATTTGTATTGTTGCAATCACTTAAAATATATAACCTGATTCACTTGTAAAACCAACTCAGTATCTTGGAATCAGTCTTAACAACTGTCCAATTACAGGACTTTGATATCAGATTTGATTATACTCTAATACGAGGGGCCGAGTATCAGTTTTCTAAAACATTGTTCGATTCATCTGGTTATGAGCGTTTTGTTGGCTTTTCAAGCTTGCAAGGAGGGGCTTTCATATGCTATATTTCTGCCGCTCCGTCAATACTGGGAATCATGAAAAAATGGCGGCGAAATGGGAACATTTTACTATTTGGGTCATAATGACTCGCGAATTTTATGAGTGAAATTTTACTCGACGATTATTTCCGGAGATACGGCCTCATCGCGATCTTCACGGCCATAGCTGTTGGTGTGCCGACAGGGATGATCGTTTTGTCGTGGTTTTTGTCTTTGTTCAAAATTAGGCCAAGCTTCCCCACGGTAGTAAAAAAAAGCATCTACGAATGTGGGTTCGAGACCTTGGGGGGAAGATGGACCAATTTTAATTTTCGCTACTACGGAATAGCTTTACTCTTCGTTATTTTTGACGTAGAGGTTGTATTCCTATTCCCATGGGCATCAAATTTTGGGATGATGTCAAAAGAATTTGGGATATTTGTTTTACTCGAAATGATGGTTTTTATAGGTATTTTGGTAGTGGGTTGGCTATATGCAATACGTAAAGGATCATTAGATTGGGGATAAGATTGTGATAACTGGTAATGAAAGAATTCCTCTTCACTCAACTACATGGGGATTAGATAATTCCGAGGGAGAGCACGTCTCTCACGTTAAGGAGACCCATACCAAGCCCTTTGCTTCACCTGTGATTGAAGTGCCAGATGATCTTGATCGTAATCTGGCTGTTACCTCAGTTGATGCTTTGATTAATTGGGGCAGAAAGTCAGCAGTATGGCCTCTTTCATTCGGACTGGCGTGCTGTGCTTTTGAAATGATGGCAAGTGCAATGTCAAGATTTGATATAGCTAGGTTTGGAATGGAGGTGTTCAGACCATCTCCTCGCCAGGCAGACTTAATGATAGTTGCAGGTACCGTGACTTGGAAAATGGCTCCAGCCATACAACGTGTATATGAGCAGATGGCTGAACCCAAATGGGTTATATCGATGGGAGTGTGTGCAACTAGCGGAGGACCTTATTACGGATCGTACAGTGTGGTACCGGGAGTCAACCACATTATACCTGTTGATGTGTATGTGCCAGGATGTCCCCCGCGGCCTGACGCATTACTGTATGGGATAATGCAGTTGCATGAAAAAATTAAGCGTTACTCTATAAAACGTAAACCGGAATTGGAAGAGTAGTGTGACTGTTGAACTTGTAGCAAAAGATGTAGCCAGCCTAGTAAATAACCACATACCAGAGGCTGTGGTCTCCTGTACTGAAACTGACCTTTTGGTGAAACTTGACCATCTTGGACCAGTAGCGAAATTCTTGAAACAAGAACCTAGTTTAGATTTCTCATTTTTGATCGGGATAACGGCAGTAGACTATGTTGAATATTTTGAACTGATCTACCACCTACGCTCAATGAAGCTGAATCAAAGCATGGTACTAAAGGCTCGTGCTTTTGGTCGGGACGAGCCTGTTGTTCCGTCCCTAGTAGAACTTTGGCCGGGTGCTGATTTACAAGAGCGTGAAATCTGGGACTTGATGGGTATTAAGTTTGATGCCCACCCAAATTTAAAGAGGATTTTGTTGTGGGAAGGATTTTCTGGACACCCGCTCAGGAAGGATTACCTGGGATAAATGGCTATTAAATCAGAGCCAGTAACGATTAATCTTGGTCCCCAGCATCCTTCCACTCATGGAGTTTTCAGGCTCAGAGTGACGTTTGATGGTGAGGTTGTGGTGGATGTTGAGCCAGTGTTTGGTTATTTGCACAGGGGGACGGAAAAACTAGCAGAATCTAGGTCCTATGTCCAAATAGTAACACTTACAGATCGCTTAGATTATGTTGCTAGCATGTCTAATAATCTGGCCTATGTCCGAACAGTTGAAAAATTAGCAGGTATTGCTGTTCCGGAACGCGGAATGTATTTGAGGGTAATATCGGCAGAATTACAAAGAATCGCTAGTCATTTGATGGCCACAGGCTTCCTTCTTAATGATATGGGAGCATTTGCTACCCCTTTGATGTATTGCTTTAGGGAGCGAGAGCGAATTCTTGACCTTTTCGAAATGCTTTGTGGAGCGAGAATCACACTCAGCTATATGCGTCCGGGAGGTGTTTTTCAGGATGCACCAGCAGATTTTTGGCCAGCGTTAGACGATTTCATTTCCAACATGCCTGGTTATATTGATGACTTGGAAAAGCTTATAACCCAGAACGAAATAGTCTTAGCGAGAACTCGAGGAGTTGGTGTTTTGGGTGATCAATCGGCGCTTGAAAATTCTGTAACAGGCCCTATGCTCAGAGCTGCAGGCGTTAAATGGGATCTTCGTAAGGCAGACCCGTACGAAATTTATGACCGGCTCGAATTTGATGTGCCAATAGGCACTTCCGGCGACACATATGACAGGTATGTGGTTCGTATATTGGAAATGAGAGAAAGCATAAAGATTATTGAGCAGTGTTTAAAACAACTACCTGCGGGTCCAGTGCGGACAGAATCTCCGTTTAATCTTAGGCCGCCTGTTGGAGAAGCATATTCAGCTGTAGAAGGTCCTAAAGGGGAACTAGGATTTTATTTAGTGAGCGATGAAGGCATAGCACCATATCGCTGTAAAATTCGGGCGCCATCATTTATTAACCTAACTCCTCTCAAAGAGATGGTAGTTGGCTGGAAGATGGGTGACCTCATAGTGATATTTGGTTCAGTAGACGTCGTTTTAGGTGAGGTTGATCGGTAGTGTGTAATGATATTGAACAAGGAATTCTAGGATTCTGTAGCCTGTACTCAATGTTTTCTAAAGGGTTCTTGGGAATGCCGGGTTTTCCCGAGTGGATGGCATTTTCTATAGCAGGTTCTTTACTAGCTTTTGCGGTTGTAAACACTTTAGTCATGGCCACCGCTTTATACACATGGTTTGAACGGCGGTTACTGGGTAGATTTCACGTAAGGCTTGGACCAAATCGATGGGGACCATTTGGACTGTTCCAACCAATAGCGGATGTGATCAAATTAATAACTAAAGAAGATACAATACCTGATACAGCTGATCGTCCAGCGTTTACTTTAGCTCCTATAATTCTCTTTATTCCGATGATCTTGGTAGTGGCAGTGGTGCCTTTTGGAGAAGCTTCATTTTTGGGGAGGCTCAATATAGGCATATTGTTTGTAGTTGGAATCACATCTTTGAGCACAATAGCGATTTTCGTCGCCGGGTGGGCATCCGGTAATAAATACGCGATGCTTGGATCTATGAGAGGTGTGGCAATGTTGATTAGTTACGAAGTCCCAATGGCGTTATCGATAGCTGGGGTGTTGCTACTGGTAGGTCCTTCTTTGCCTACTGACTCTCTTGGTATGGACGGAATAAGCTCTATGGCACTGTCAAAGATAGTGGAATCCCAAGTAGTGCCATTCTTGGTAGTTTGTCCACTGGCGTTTTTGGTGTTTGTTGCAGCAGCTTCTGCGGAAATGAGCAGGACTCCTTTTGATCAGATCGAAGCCGAGTCAGAATTGGGTTCTGGCTACCATACCGAGTACAGCGGGGCTAAGTTCGCCATTTTACAGCTTGCAGAATTCATGGCACCAATAGTTACGGCAATAATAATTGCGACTCTCTTCTTGGGAGGCACAAAGGGATTTTCTCTTATTCCTGGCCAAGTCTGGTTTTTGATCAAAGTGTTCATCGTGATATTTTTGCTGCTGTGGATAAGAGCTACCTGGCCAAGATTCAGGATTGATCAAATTATGGGATTTGCATGGAAAGGTTTGTTTGGCCTTGCGTTGTTAAATATTATGCTTTTAGCCGGAGAGGTAGAATTGCTCCATGAAGATGGCAAATTATCCTCAAATAAACTCTGGGTGATGGCTGCTATTAATTGGCCTGTGACGATTTTGTCAATATATGGATTGTCAAAATTACTTGGACATCGGAAAGTTGATCAGGTTGAGCCAGTACCGTCCCCTCTTGCAAATATGTACCCAAAAAGAGAACTGGGAGATAATTAAGATAGAATGAGGAGAAAAAAATCTCAGTAAGCAAGGTTGTTTGAAATGTATGGAAGAGGACTAATCAACGGATTAATTGTAACCATGCAGAACTTGGTTATACCGAGCCGTCAGTTCACGATACATCAGTATCCGGATAGACGAATAGGCTTGTTTGGACTAGCAAAACTAGCGGAGATGAACATATTTGTCTATTTGATAAAAGAGCCGAAGATGGCTGTAAAGTCTTTACTTGGTCTAGCGACTGTTAGTGACAAAATGCCTCAGCATGCCAGATTCAGAGGCGAAGAATTTTCATGGTATGAACAACGATGTACTGGATGTGCCAGTTGTGCAAAATACTGTCCTCTTGGCATCATAGAAATTGTTACTGATCCCAATGGTCAGAATATGCAAGAAGGACAAAATTACGGTATAGAAGTATTTGATATTGATATAGGGCGCTGTATGTTTTGCGGACTGTGTGTTGAGGCTTGCCCTTATGATGCCATTCATATGGGGAGTGGCTTTGAAGAGGGCAGGTATGAGAGGGATGAGTTGGTGATAGATATAGAGCGTTTAAAAAGCGCTCCCAAACGCCCAAGCACTTGGTACAGGCCTCAATTAGAGTCTGATCAATATACACCATCTGAAGGCCGACAGGCGTCTTGGAAAGATGTAGGGAGACATCAGATGCCAACTGACGATGAACTGGAAGACAGATGGGCGAACAGATGAGTTTGGGCCAAGGGACAGAGAACGCCATATTCATAGATGTGGTTTTTTGGGTTATAGCTGCTTCCAGCATACTGTGTGCTATTGTTGTTGTTCAGTCCAAAGATTTATTCCGATCAGCAATGTTTCTAATAGTGTCATTTCTGTCAGTTGCGGGGTTGTTTGTATTGCTGAGGGCAGAATTCTTAGCAGCTGTGCAAGTTCTTATATACGTAGGAGCAATAGCAGTATTGCTTCTTTTTGCGATCTTAATGACGCGAGATGTCGAATCTGGAAATCCATCGAACAGGCAAATAGTTCCTGTTGGGATTTTAGCAGCTTTGTTTGGCACGGTGGCCATTTTCGTTGTAATTTTTACCGAGTGGACAATATTGGATGCCGCCTTGTTAGACGCTGATCAGATAACACCCGAATTGAGCCATGGCGTAGTGACGGTTTTTTCCAACACAGTGCCCCAATTAGCGAAATTGCTTATTAGAGATTTTGTACTCGCTTTTGAATTGGCGTCCGTTCTACTATTAGCAGCCATAATTGGAGCCCTGGCCCTAGTACGAGAGGGATGATCATTTGAACCTAGAGAACTTTCTGATAGTCGGCGCGATCATATTTTCGATAGGTCTTTATGGTGCCCTTACGAAAAGAAATGCAGTTGCTGTTTTGATGTGTTTAGAACTTATGTTCAATGGCGTCAATATTACTGCGGTGGCCTTTTCCAGGTACACACTTCCGTTTGCGGTTGCTGATGCATCTAAGGGTTTTGTAGAAGCTGTGTTGACTGGACAAATATTTGCGGTGTTCATTATTACGGTTGCTGCAGCTGAAGTGGCTCTTGGCCTTGCGATTGTAATTGCAGTTTATCGTAGCCGCGAGACAGTTCTGGTAACTGACTTAAATCGGTTAAGGAAATAGAGGTGCGGTCTTGAAAATGTGGATCGATTATAGGAAGGCGCCTAATTTAATGGCTGCAGAAATGTGGAAAGATGCGTTGGAGTCAGAGGGATTAACAACAAAAATCCTTCCGGAACCAGGCATAACTAAGTGGGCGGAGCTCGTTTCATTTCGTATATTGGTTCCGAAAGGTCGAGAGCATGTTGCTGACGAAATATTGAGGAAACTTTAGAAACAGGATGGTTAGAATCTTGGGTTTGAAATATGAAATACCTGCTAAGGACAACAACAGATAATGATTGATGAATCAGCAGTCTGGCTAATTCTATTTTCGCCTATCGTGTCTTTTGCAGTAATAGTTTTAGTAATCCGCCCATTTTTTAACGGATATTCCGTCTTGTCTGGTCATATTACTATAGCGGCTGTGGGCCTTTCATTAATGCTTTCGATTTGGGCGCTTGGCAGCACTGTAGGGAGCGGTGAAGCAACGGAATTATTATGGGACCATAATTGGATGACGATAGGCTCTCTAGATTTCAATGTGGGCATATTACTAGACCCGCTTACTGCAATAATGCTTGTAGTAGCCACTGGCGTTAGCCTGATGGTGCAGATTTATTCCACCGAATATATGAAAAATGACTCTGGATATTCTAGATATTATGCATATATGTCTTTATTCACTGCCTCGATGGTTGGCTTGGTACTGGCGAGAAATATAATTCAATTGTTTGTTTTCTGGGAGTTGGTAGGTCTCTGTTCATATTTGCTAATAGGTTTCTGGTATCAAAAACCATCTGCTGCAGCTGCTGCTAAGAAGGCTTTCATAGTCACTCGTGTCGGAGATTTCGGCTTCCTGCTAGCAATATTGTATATTTTTGTTAATAGGTCCAGTTTCGGTGATCTGAATGTGTTGGATATAACTGATATACATCAGGCAGCCAACCTTGGTCTTATTTCCGCAACTGTTGCAGGATGGTTCGCCATTGGCATTTTTGCTGGTGCTGTTGGGAAATCGGCGCAATTTCCCTTGCATACATGGTTGCCAGACGCGATGGAAGGTCCTACACCGGTAAGCGCGTTGATACATGCAGCGACTATGGTTGCTGCCGGGGTATTCCTTGTTGCTAGGTTTTTCCCTGTA
The DNA here is from genome assembly GCA_964570875.1 of uncultured Dehalococcoidia bacterium. Classification (GTDB taxonomy): domain Bacteria; phylum Chloroflexota; class Dehalococcoidia; order Lucifugimonadales; family CATQGZ01; genus CAZMZE01. The sequence continues at coordinate 8,224 of CAZMZE010000003.1, read as the reverse complement.
TTTGAAATGTCAGAAATTGCTATGAATACGGTAGCCATTATCGGAGGATTCACGGCACTCTTCGCAGCGTCCATGGGGCTTGTGATGAATGATATCAAGAGAGTCCTAGCCTATTCGACTGTCAGTCAGCTGGGCTTCATGATTATGGCCCTCGGTGTTGGGGCCAAAGAAGCTGCGATATTCCACTTGTTCACACATGCATTTTTTAAAGCATTGCTATTTCTTGGTGCAGGAAGCGTGAGTCATGCAGTTGGCACTTTTGATATGAGGTATATGGGTGGCTTAAAGAAAATTATGCCGTGGACTTACATCACCTTCGTAATTGGAAGCATTAGTCTAGCGGGATTGTTTCCGCTATCTGGATTTTGGAGTAAAGATGAGATACTGGCCAGTGCTTGGAGAAGCGGGGATATAACAAGCCAAATAGTATTTTTCTTAGCAATAATTGCGGTTTTCATGACCGCTTTCTACATTTTCCGTGTGATTTTTCTGACATTCGAAGGTCAATTTCGTGGAGGATCCAATGCAGATCCAGGGGTAGATGCCCATGGAGAACAACATCATCTGGGAGAATCTCCAGTTGCCATGTTAATTCCTCTATTAATACTCGCTATTGGTGCGATTTTTGTGGGATTCTTGGTTAATTCACCGATAGACTTAGGTATCGTATCTGCTCATTGGTTCACGGATTTTCTGGGTGGACACTCCGAAAAATTCAACTTTGTTTTAGCGGTTGTGTCCACAATCGTTGCAATTTTAGGTGTAGGCACCGCCTACTTAATGTATATGTCCCAGCGACTTGGAAATTCAGAGTTGCCTAAGCCAATCGAATTTATTGTTGGAATACTGGAACGCAAATACTATATAGACGAGGCCTATGAAAATCAGCTAGTGAGGAGAGGGCTATATAGTGGGTTAGCCCAAGGATTAGATTGGATAGATAGGACAATCATAGATGGGTTTGTTGATGCAAACGGCTGGATTGGCCGCAACGCGGGTGGTTTGTTACGCCAAGTTCAGACTGGGCAACTTCAAGCTTATGGTGTAGTTACTTCGTTGGGTATATTGGTGATTATTGGGATTTACTTATTTCTTCGGTAGGGGGATAGATTGGTGACAACTGGATTTACAGGATTGCTGACGGCGTTGGTAGCCATTCCTGCTGTTGGAGCTCTAATCATAGTCCTTTTCGTTCGTCGTGAATCTTATATCAAATTGATCGCCGGTGCAGTGACAGTGATCGAATTGATACTCTCGATTGTGGTATTTGCCCTATATGATACTGACACTGCAGGCTATCAGTTGGTTGACAGATTTGTAGATTGGATACCAGTGGATCGGTTTCCTGCGGAATACTTCCTTGGCGTAGATGGTCTGAGTGCTCCCATGGTACTGCTCACAGGTTTGCTCGGCATGGTATCGATTTTCGCATCATGGAATATACGGCACCGAGTAAAGGAATATTTTTTCTGGTTATTGCTATTACAGACATCAGTCATGGGCGTGTTCACTTCTCTTGACTTCTTTTTGTTCTTCCTGTTCTGGGAACTGGAACTGGTGCCCATGTTCTTTTTGATATCTATATGGGGGAGTGGGCGTAAAGAATATTCAGCCATGAAATTCCTCATATTCACAATTTTAGGCGGAGCACTGATGTTGGTTGGGATATTGGCACTTTTCGTATCAACCGGAACTTTCGATATGACTTTGATGTCATCAGAGATACAAACAACCATTATGCCTATCGGTATTATTTTCTGGTTATTCTTTATTGCTTTTGCAGTCAAGTTGCCAGTCTGGCCATTACATAGCTGGTTACCGGACGCGCATACTGATGCACCTACTGCAGCCAGCGTTATGTTGGCTGGAGTACTGCTTAAAATGGGAGGATATGGAATGATCCGCATCTCTGCGGGGATGTTCCCTGAGGTGATGTCGGATGTGGGATGGATAATTGTTATTGCAGGGGTTATAAATGTCTTGTACGGAGCATTGATCACTCTCAGGCAAACCGATTTGAAACGATTGATTGCATTTAGCAGTATTAGCCATATGGGTTTTGTTTTAGTCGGGCTGTCGTCAGTGGTGGGGGTTGGTGGTGTGGTTTCACCTATTGGATTAACTGGTGCATCTCTACAACTGTTTACGCATGGCACTATAACCGGACTGTTATTTTTGTTGGTCGGTTATGCTTATGAGAAGGCTCATACCAGGTACATACCAGATCTGGGAGGATTAGCTGCCAGAATGCCTGTACTAGCTTGTATGTTTATCCTTGCTGGCATGGCTTCGCTTGGATTGCCTGGCACAAGTGGTTTTGTATCGGAAATAACAATATTTATGGGAACTTTTGAAGTTTGGGGTTGGCCGACAGCATTTGCTGCATTTGGAGTGGTCTTGACAGCGGGATACATTCTTTGGCTAGTGCAAAGAATATTTTTTGGGCCACAGCCAAAAAGGTTTTCGGAAGTCGGAGATATTTCTGCTTTAGAGGCTGTTCCCGTCATAGTATTGGTAGCAGCGATTTTATCTGTGGGAATATATCCGGCGTTTATTACCGATGTTTTTGTAGTCGGATTAGAACCGATAACCCATTCATTCAAAGATATATTGATGGCGGGTTCAAATTGAATATTGTTGATTTGATAGGAGATAAATTTGGAGGCGCTGGAAATATGATTGATTTGCTCGAAGGCTCGGGACACAGGCATCGAGGTTCGTGCATATTGCTAGGGAGCATTTATTAGAAATGGATCTACACGATCTCTATATATTATCCCCCGAATTAGCATTGGTGTCTTTAGCTATCGGATTGATTCTTTTAGATATCATAATCACCAGAAAAGAACTAATTCCGATAATTGCTGTAATTGGACTTGTTCTGCCGGTAAGTTTTGCCGTTGCGCTGTGGTTTGATCCTGAAATTAATACCAGTGCAATCAACAGTGGCGTACTTGAAGGCACGTTAGTAGTAGATAAATTTGGTTTGTTTTTTAAATTCCTTGTGATAGCTGTGGTCGGACTAGTCTTTTTAGCTTCTACTGATCATATTAATAAATTCCCAAGATTCAGAACCGAATACTATGCACTTGTGATGTTATCGTCAGCGGGCATGATGCTGCTGGCGTCTGCAGTTGAATTCATAACTATATATGTAGCCCTTGAATTAACCGCACTGCCTGTAGCAGCGCTTGTAGCTTTTGGTAGAGAAGAACGATCAGCTGAAGCAGGAATGAAATTCTTGATACTCAGTGCAATTAGCTCGGCAATACTTCTTTACGGAATGGTTATAGTTTATGGATTTACTGGAAGTACTAATCTTGAAGATATAGCTAGTGTGTTTGGTAGCTATCGCGTCCCAGACACCACCATTCCTTTCGGTAGTAATGCAATGCTTTTTGGTGTAATTCTAATAATTGCCGGGTTTGGGTTTAAAATTGCAGTTTTCCCATTTCATATGTGGGCCCCGGATGTTTACGAAGGAGCACCCACTCCCATAACTGCCTTTTTGTCAGTAGCAAGTAAAGCAGCTGGCTTTGCAGTCGTGCTAAGAGTGTTCAACACAGCTTTGGATCTACCAATAATAAGTGTGGAATGGAGCATTGTGTTTGCTGTCATGAGCGCCTGTTCTATGACAATAGGAAACCTTATTGCGATTAGGCAGAAGGATATAAAGAGGCTTCTCGCTTATAGTACGATAGCCCATGCTGGTTACATCTTGGTAGGAGTTGCCTCAATTGGTTCAGCCGATGGAGACAGTAGCGGTTCTTCAGCAGTGCTGTTTTATCTTTCAGGATATGCGGCAACAAATTTGGCTGCATTTACTGTAGTTATAGCAATCTCCGAGAGGATCGGTAGTTTTGCTATCGATGATTTTGCTGGAATGGCCAAGAGAGCCCCTTTTCTAGCTGCAGTTTTGGCATTTTCTATGGTTTCTTTAATAGGCGTGCCTCCGGCGGTGGGATTTGTTACCAAGGTGTATATTTTTGGCTCTGCGATAGAGTCTAACTTAGCGTGGTTAGCTGTTGTTGGAGTGATAAATAGTGTGATATCTGCGTATTACTATCTTAGAGTAGTGAAAGTGATGTATTTGTCGCCAGCCAACACAGAAGACCCGATCCAAGTAGGCCGGTCAATGAAAGTAGCTATGATTGTTTCATTTATAGCCTTATTGGGGTTCGGGTTATATCCGACACCATTGCTTAAATTGGCTGCTGCAGCCGCTGCCGGAATTGTCGCCTGACGATATTATTAATTGTGATGTATTTGACAGTTGTTAAATTTAGATGTTAGACTCCCGCGTGCTCCGTATTGGCCTGAAAAATTAGCCGTAAATCTCAATAGCTTTAGCCAGAAATTCACATAATCAATGAATAGATCAATAATCACAGGTTTTGTTTACAATACCAAGCAAGTAGATTCGAAAAAGATGGTAGAGTTTCTAGTCACTTCTTTGAATTTACGAACCTCGAGCTGGGTTAGCTCCATCGATGATTTGGCGGCGTGTCAGGATAGATTCCAAGATACCTCGGTTGTTGTTGTTGCTGGTGGTGATGGGACTATATTGAAAACTGTTAAAGAGGTTGCTCCGTATGATATTCCACTGGTAGGAGTCAATATGGGCAGAGTTGGCTTTATGTCAGAGTTGAAAGTGGATGAAGCTCACCTCAAACTTCCTGAGTATTTGGATGGATCGTGCAGGTTAGAAACTAGAATGATGCTGTCGGTTACAGTTTTGGGTTCAGAAAATGGTGTTAAATCATCTCCTGTCCACGGGCTTAATGATGTAGTAGTAGCCCGGGGCCACTCTGTGCGGCTATTGGATATAACTACGACAGTAGACGGTGTACCGTTGACTACTTATCGAGCTGATGGGGTTATTGTTGCAACTCCGACAGGAAGTACTGGTTATGCGTTGTCAGCAGGTGGATCGATTCTTTATCCAGAAGCCAATTTAATTGAAGTACAGCCTATAGCTGCGCATACGGGGCTCAGAGAAGGTGTGGTTCTTCCGGCTGGTTCAAAAGTTGAGTTGTCTATACAAAATAATGAAGATGGTGTGCTGAGCGTAGATAGTCACTCCGAGGATGTTTTAGTCAACGGGTCTACCGTTGTTGTTGAGAAGAGTCCATATGTCGCTAGTTTCCTTAGAGCCAGGGATTCTAGTGCTTTTTATTCACAAGTAACCCGTCATTTAGGACTTACGGACAGGTAGATGATAAAAAATGAACATATTAGGTTCTGAAGTGGTATTTGATGGAAAAATTTTGAAGGTGAAAGTTGATACCTTAGCTTATGACCGGGATCGGACTGTAACAAGAGAAATAGTTGAAGCCGGATCAACTGTAGTGATACTTCCGATAGATAGTGAACGTAATGTCTTGTTAGTGAGGCAGTTCAGGTATCCGACAGGCACCACTATCTTAGAGGCCCCAGCAGGTCGTGTAGAAATTGGTGAAACCCCAATTGCGGCAGCACAACGAGAATTAAGAGAAGAAATTGGATATGCTTCGAGAGATATCCGTGAGATGGGCAGTTTTTGGATAAGCCCTGGATATTGTACTGAATATATGCATGCATATTTGGCAAAGGAACTAGTCCCAGATAAATTGCAACCAGATGATGATGAAGATATTGTTGTGGAACGATTTTCTTTGGATGATGCGTGGAACATGGTGAAGTCTGGCGACATTCAAGATGTGAAAACAATTGCTGCAATGTCTATGTCTGCTGAAATAACCAATAACTGAAACATCTACATATAGTAGATTTCGGTAGCTAGTAGGCCCAACTACTTCCGTACCTGTCGACTACTTTTTGATTAAGTTCTGCTCCTAAACCAATGCCCCCAGGGAACCATAGATGTCCTCCTTCAACTTGCTCTGGCAGGTTTAGGAGGTCAGCTCGCCATGGGCATTCATATACACCGAATTCAAGGTTCAGTGCGGATTTCATAGACGCTGTTACATGTGCACCGGCCAGTATAGATATAGGACCGGTTGGCCCGTGTAAAGATGTGTTGCCACCAAATCTCGCAACCTGCTCAGCAGCACGAACTGCCTCCTGGATTCCACCACAATACTTAATATCAGGCATGGCTATATCGACGTTATAAAGATTGACTAAATCTCCAAAGAATCGTTCCCCGAATCCACTTTCACCACCAGCTATTGGTATACTCACACTTGAAGCTATATCTGCCAGTTGATGCGGTACTTTGGTCGGTTCTACAGGTTCTTCAAACCAACTTACATCTAGGGCTTTCAGTTCGTACGCGATTTGCGGAGCTGATTGCACATCGAATCTACTATGACAATCTACTAAAATTGTCACATCTGGGCCGACAGTTTCCCGAATTAGCGAGACTCTCTCTAACCCTGACTGGGATGCATCGAAAACATTATCGAGGGGGATTGACGGATTTACTTCATCGAATGGAGCGCATTTGACCATGTTGAATCCGTCTTTAACAGCTTGATTTGCTATACGTGCGAATTCTTTCGGAGTTCGAGTTCCACCCAAAAGTGCTCGGTTAATATTCGCGTACAGTGGAATCTTGCGAGTTTGTTTTCCTCCAAGTGATTCTGTCAAGGAATTATTTTGGTATTGAGCCTGTATATCAGTAACGGCAGAGCTAAAAGCGCTTATAGCTGAGGCCATAGGTAAGTCTATTTGGACCTGCGATGCAGTCAAACCGGAGATTTCAAGAACATTTTTGTCTTCAGATAATGGTTTTTCTTTTAACAAGTCCATTAATTGTGATAATTCTCTCGTTACATCCTGACCGCAAGTTGTTTCCATTACCGATGATAGACCAGATCTATCGTAGAGAGTAACAAATGTCCAATCAGTCCATTTATTAACAGAAACATAAGCCAATTCCATATTTGTAAATACAAGCTCGTTTGACATGTTCAGATAATGCTACACTGATTTACAATTCAGTACGAGAATCTGCTGGCCTTTCTTACTCGAAGCCTGTGAGTATTGATGTTTCAGAAAGGATAATTGATATAACCAATCCAATAGAAAATATTGTAAATTTTGGTGATATTACCTTGCATTATACTGACTGGGGCGGACAAGGCCGAGATTTGGTTTTGGTTCACGGACTGGCTTCCACTTTGCACATATGGGATTTGGTGGCACCATTGCTTGCCAATAATTTTCACGTTATAGCATTAGACCAGAGAGGCCATGGTGAGAGTTGTAAACCTGACAATGGATACGATTTCGAAACAGTTTCAACAGATTTGCACTGTTTTATCAATGCAATCGGATTGCAGGACCCTGTGCTAGTTGGGCATTCATGGGGAGCTGATGTCGTTCTGCAATACGGATCTTCATATAATGATTCGGCTGGTGCCATCGTCCTTGTTGATGGCGGTTTTCTGGAACTGAAAAGCGTTCCTGATTTAAGCCTAGATAAAGCTAAAAATATTATGGCACCACCTGATTTTCGCGGAACAGGAGTAGGGGAGTTTATCGGCATGATTAAATCGCGTTCCGATGAACTAAATATCACTGATAAGATAACGGAGATTGTATTAGCAAATTTTGAAATATCAGATAATGTAATTGTGAATGCACGGCTTGATAGAGAAAACCACATGCAGATAATAGAAGCTTTCTGGAATCATCAGCCAAGAGATCTGTATCCTGCGATAAAGTGTCCGGTGTTGTTGATGCCCACGAGACAATCAGGACCTAAAAATTCCTATTCAAGCCTCAAATTTGATAAAGAAATGTCCATCAATCTTGCAACCGAGCTACTTCAGAACAGTGAGTTGGTCTGGATGGAGGATAGTATCCACGACGTTCCATTGCAGAGGCCTGAACTTGTAGTCAAGACAATCGTTCAGTCATTGGAATGAACTATATAAACCAGTTAAAGAAGTCTCATGCCAGCAGGGATTGGTAGTGGGTCAGCCCGGTTTAGCTGATTGTTATGTTCCAAAACGTTGATGCTGGCTGATATGGACTTTTGTCGAAAATTGTTTGTCAAACTCTTGGCACCATGGTGGTTTTGGAATCCAGTCGCAACCAAAGTGACTTCCACCTTATCTCGATCTCGGAGGCGTCGTTCTTGGACAATTCCGAATATTATGTTGGCTTCGTGATTTCCTGATTGTCGTAAAATATCAGCGATTTCATGCACTTGGCCGATGGTGAGATTTTTGCTGCCACGTACATTAAGTAAGATGCCTTGTGCCCCTTGAATGGG
>CAZMZE010000002.1:0-54187 GCA_964570875.1 uncultured Dehalococcoidia bacterium | reverse complement strand
AAGCGAGTCACCGAAGATATGGACCGTTTTAAATTTAATACATCGATAGCAGGGATGATGGAACTTTCCAATTTCATAAATCAAAATTGGGATAATTGGGGGATAGGTAAAGAAATATGGGACGAATCTGTTGAAGTGTTTATTAAGTTGTTAGCTCCTATGGCTCCGCACTTATCAGAGGAATTGTGGTTTTTGACGGGTCATGAGTTTAGTATTCACCAGCAACCTTGGCCAGAATGGTCTGGAGAACTAGCTACTGATGAATTAATAACACTGATTATTCAAGTTAATGGGCGTCTTCGAGACAAAATAGATGTTGAATCATCAATAAGTCAAGAAGAAGCGCAGAAAATAGCGTTGGGACGTGATCGTGTGAAGGCACATATAAGTGGTAATAATATTCAGCGCGTGATATATATTGACGGCAAACTTATAAATATAGTGGCATCATAAATAGGTAGATAATTAGTAACAAAAATCAACGGGAGATTGGGTGATGGAATTTTCAATAGCAGTTTTACCAGGGGATGGTATAGGTCCAGATGTGATTGAGGAAGCAGTTCGAGTGCTTAAAGCTGTTTCCAACAGATTTGGTCACCAGTTTGATCTGAAGCAAGGATTGATTGGCGGAATTGCTATAGATAATACCGGTAGCGCGTTGCCAGACGAGACGTTAGATGTCATCGATAATGCAGATGCGGTTTTATTTGGTGCAGTAGGAGGGCCAAAATGGGATGCTCCGAACGCCAAAGTCCGCCCTGAAGAAGGTATATTGGGTCTTCGGCAAAAGCTAGGCCTTTTTGCTAATCTGAGGCCGGTGAAAGTTCAGCCTGCATTGGCCAATTCAAGCCCAGTGAAGAGAGAGATCCTAGATGGGGTAGACATGATTGTTGTGCGTGAATTGACTGGAGGTCTATATTTTGCCAAACCAAAAAAACGATGGAGTACATCTCGAGGCCTTAGAGGAGTAGATACACTTAGATATACAGAACAAGAAATAGATAGAATTATGCGAGTTGGTTTTGAACTAGCCTTGGGTCGTTCTAAGAAAGTTACCTCGGTTGATAAGGCTAATGTTCTGGAGACAGGTAGGTTATGGAGGGAAGTGGCCACTACGGTTTCTAAGGATTATCCTGAAGTAGAATTGGAGCATGTGTTGGTTGATAATGCTGCTATGCAGTTGATTATGCGCCCGTCTATGTTTGATGTCATAGTGTCGGAAAACACATTTGGAGATATTCTAACTGATGAGGCTTCTGTTTTATCAGGCTCGTTGGGGATGTTGCCTTCAGCTAGCATAGCAGGGTTGCCAGAAAAAACTTCGACAAGCGCTGTCAGTACCATAACGATGGGACTTTATGAACCTATACACGGGAGTGCGCCAGATATTGCTGGCCAAGGGATTGCCAATCCGATTGGTACTATACTGAGCGTCGCCATGCTACTACGTCATTCACTTCGCCTCGAACATGAGGCAGAAGCTATAGAGAATGCCGTGGAAGGGGTACTTGCAGAAGGCTATAGAACCAAGGATATTTCAGCTGATGGAGGAGATGTTGTCGATACCACCCGCATGGGATCTGTTGTTGCGGGGAGGATCTAAGCCTAAATTTGTCAAGACTAGACTGATAGTTAGTGGTATTGATTTAGATCCAGTTGTTCAGAGATTCCAAAATCATCAGCTAGTTGTATCAGTTTACTCCAAGTAGAGTCTTCAACTGATATTCCGTCGCTGGCAACTTTCTTTGAATGAAGATACTCAATTTCGCCTGGGTAAAAAACTTCTTCAAAACCGGCTGCGGGTTTTGAACTCTTCAAATAATCAGCAAAATCAGTTACTTCTTTCTTGAAGGTATCTATCGGTCTGAATTTACTCACGTCGAAGACTGCCATAAAGCATCCGTCGTTGTGCCTGCCGGTGGGTTCAACTCCAAATCCTAATCCTGTAAGTACGCCTGAAAGTATTTCAACCATAACTGATAATCCGTATCCTTTGTGTCCCTCTGTGCCGCCGAGTGGTAGTTGAGCCCCGGTATCTCGGTTGTTAGGATCTGTAGTAGGATTACCTTCGGAATCGAGCAGCCATCCTTCTGGAATTGGAGCCCCTCTAGCTGCGGCGAGAATTATCTTTCCACCTGCTACAGCACTAGTCGCCATATCAACGAAGATAGGGCCTTCCAAATTACTTGGGATCGCTATACATATTGGGTTAGTTCCTAGTCTTGCTTCTCTTCCCCCAAAAGGTGCTACCGATTTAGCAGAACGCCCCGAGTCAGCTGTCATGAGTCCTATCATATTTGCATCAGATGCCATTAGAGGATAGTCAGCAACTCGACCAACGTGCCCTTGCCTACGCACCGTTGCGGCAGCTACCCCACTTACGGATGCTTTTTTGATGATTGTTTTCATCACGTATTCTGAAACCACAAAGCCAAATCCCCAATTGCCGTCTACAACTATGGTAGAGTCAGTTTCTTGGACCACGTCTATTGGAGCACCAGGGACTATGTGACCGACCTGTATACGGTCTATGTAAGTAGGTATAGCTATTATTCCATGTGAATCGTGGCCAACCAAATTTGCACCGATACAATGTTTGGATACGGTTTGAGCTTCTTGTGCACTTGCTCCAGCCGCTTGGAGGAGCTTATTTGCGATTTTGGACAGGTTAGTTGCTTGAATTGTTGGCATTAATCAAATTCCCCTTCACATAAAGTTTTACTTTAGTTTTCAAAAAAACATACTATTCCATGTGATGGTTTAGAGTAAAGTTGTTTACTGTCACTAGAGGTCCAATTAATTAGACATCAGAATCGACTAATCTAGATGCTACAGAACAATTTGATTAGGTTGTGTGGATAGATATGATGTTAATTCAGGATGAATTTTGAACTCCAATGTAATTACTTAAGAACACAAAATTGTGTGATATATAATTTGCATCAAATGTGATCACGGAGGGATTTGGTGGAAAATAGGAAAATAAAAATATTTGTTGAGTCTATAGTGATTACCGGTATTTTGAATAAGACTTCAACTGCTGATTTGTTTTGGGCGAATTTGCCTATGGAACATACTATAAGCACGTGGGGTGATGAAATTTATTTTAGTACATCCATTGTTGCAGGCGAGGAAGATCCCGTAGCAACAGTGGATCTAGGTGACATAGCATATTGGCCTCCTGGGCAGGCGATATGCATTTTCTATGGTCCTACGCCCATGAGTGTAGGTAATGAAATACGCCCGGCGAGCCCTGTAAATTTAGTTGGGAAAATAGATGGCGATGCTACTCGATTCAAGGCAATCAATTCTGGAGCGTTAATTAGAGTAGAAAAGCTTAATTAGGGCAGCTCTAAGACGAAAACAATCATATAAGGCCTACAAATCTACGGAAATCGGAAATAGAGGCCTGTAGCATGGTTGCTTATATTGCTTTCATATATGTATTCATTCCTGACTGATAATCACTTTGGATCCTGTATTGTCGATTTATAGATACAAAAATTGCTTGACACAAGTGGGCTCAACTGTTAATATCTCCGTCGAAATAAGAAATATTGTCAATAAAGATGACGGAAATCGAAGGAGTCTATTGGAATGAATAATCAAACATCCCAGGGTGGGGAACTGATTGAATCAGAAGTCGGGCAGCCTGCAGGCTGCGAACACTATTGGGTTATCGGCCAGCCCTCTGGTCCTACTAGCAATGGGACTTGTAAGGAGTGCGGTGAAGAACGAGAATTCCTTAATTATTGGGAAGGCTCTTCGTGGGGTAACGACGTTTCTCTTGAACAATTATCAGGAGGATCGAGGATTCCCATGGATATAGGTTCGAAAGTCGGAGTGAATGTCTGGGATAACGAAGACGAGAGTTAAGAAATACTCGGGTTTTATCGGAACAGGTCTGATTGAGCGTCTCTAATTAATCCCTCTGAAGAACCTGTACTCTCTGAAAATTCAACACCTCTAACTATTGCCACTGGTATTAATGACGTTTTACGCATTACTAGTTCCGCCGATGCAGCAATTTCGTCGGCGGTGGCAATCGTTGTTGTGTTCAAGATTTCACCGAACGCGTCAGTAGTGCCTCTGTAATCTGTGATTGGCTCTAAACCAGCTACTCCAATCGCTAGGTTGGTAGCTCCCTGCCTCCAAGCTCTACCGTGGGTGTCTGAAATTATTACCCCTAAATGGATGCCCAATTGATCCTTTAGGAATTTCATTATGGTTGACGCGGATTTGTCAGGGTGTTTTGGAAGTAGGGAAACCATGTTTTCTCCAGGGACATTAGATGTATCTATACCAGAATTGGCACATATCAAACCATGGTGAGTTTCAGATATGATGATTCCCCTGCTACGATCCACCCGGATAACAGATTTACTTTCGCTCAATATTGCTTCGACGAGTTGAGGGTCACGTCCTGTATCAGATGCTAATTTAAGCGCTTTTGCCGATGGATCGAATTCAGATAGGTTTACTATCCTACCTTCTGCTTTAGAAACTATTTTTTGCGTCACCACCAGTATGTCCATTGATTTTAACGCAATTCGCTGATTATTTACGGCAAGTAATATAGTCTCAGCAAGGTTTGTTGAGCTATCTATTTCTCCGATACCTGTGATACCGATTACGTGCAGGCTGTGGGCTGAAGGATTATTCAAATAATTGACCAGAAGTGAAGATGTTGTGGCTTAAATGACAATAATTGTTTTTGTTACCAATTGGTATAGGTAAATAATATCTCATGGTATACTGAATTTTAACCCTTTGGGATTGGTGTATCACTTAATTAAATACTGTTCTATGCTATTTAGAAGTCTGCTGTTTGTACCAGGTAACCAGTTAAACATGTTGGAAAAAGCTGTCGGCTTAAAGCCTGATGCGTTTGTTCCAGATATGGAAGATTCCGTGCCCTATTCAGAAAAAGCAGCTGCCAGACAGATGGTTTCTGACTTTATTCCCAAATTCTCAAAAACTGGTATACCTATAATACCGAGGGTAAACTCCCTTGAGACTGGTTTCATGGAAGATGACATGAGAGCCATTGTAGGTCCCCACATACATGGGATTTCGATTGGTAAGATTGGGACTTCCAATGATATTAATACAATATCTCAGATTCTTGGTGATATGGAGACCGACTCTGGATTGGACCATGGTAGCATCAAAATACTGCCATGGATTGAAACAGCCATGGGAATTGTTAACGTATATTCTATTCTTAATTCTTCAAGAATTATGGGGGCGTGCTTCGGGGCTGAAGATTTCACAAATGATATGGGAATTGAACGTAAACAAGATGACATTGAAATCATGTATCCTCGAACTCAGGTAGCAATCGCTGCCAGGGCAGCAGGTGTACCAGCTTTGGATACACCATTCTTTAAATTTCGTGATGCAGAGGGGCTCAAGAGAGATTCTCTGTTATCAAAGCGACTAGGCTTCAAGGGGAAATTTGCCATACATCCTAGCCAAATAGAGCATATTAACGCTTCTTTCTCACCATCCAGTGAACAATTAGAAGAAGCAAAGAGGATTATAGAAGTTTATGAAATTGCTGAACTTTCCGGTAGGGCTTCAACGTCTCTTGACGGCATGGTGATAGATGTACCGGTGGTTCAGCGTGCAAGAACGCTACTGGAATCCGTTAATCAGGGTAAAAGTCAGGAAGTGAAGTGAAGGATAAAATACAACTTAGGGAGATGATTTTCTACGGATTTCACGGTGTTAGCCTGGAAGAAAAACAGATAGGGCAGCGGTTTTCAATTGATCTCGAAGTTGAATGTGATCTCAGTGCAGCCGGACTTAGCGACTATCCAGAAGACACAGTTAATTATTCCAAGATGTTTAAGGTCGTCAAGGCGATAGTTGAAGGACCGAGCAGGAATTTATTGGAACACGTAGCAGAATCTGTAGCACAGGCAATATTGAAAGATTTTGACGTTGAAAGTGCCAGAGTAGTTGTTAGGAAACCAGAAGTGCCGATAAAGGGCAGTATTTTGTCTTATGCGGCAGTTGAGATATACAGAACCAAAGCCCAGTGAGTAAATCTAACCTCTACCATAATTGGGAAAAGTGGTGTTTAACCGGTAGATTTGTAGAGAATGCTATAAGTTGATGTTTCTTTTTACGGATTTTATCGAGTCAATCTACTAACAGGGTGTTCAGATAATAATTATGTTTGGTGTGGAGATCTAAGTGATATTCCCTGATTCAAAAAATTCAAATATAGATAAGTCTTATGATCCAGGATCGGTTGAAGCGAGGATATACGAATATTGGGTGGAAGGAGGATACTTCACACCCGATGTCGATGTTTCCAGAGAACCTTTTGTGGTTATAATGCCACCTCCCAACGTGACGGGTGAGTTGCATATGGGCCATGCATTGACTACTGCTCTTGAAGATTTGATGGTTCGCTGGCAGAGAATGTTAGGTAAAAATGCACTTTTCCTGCCAGGTACAGATCATGCAGGGATAGCTACACAAGTGGTTGTAGAGCGGATGTTGGCTAACGAAGGACGTAATCGCCATGACCTTGGACGTGAACAGTTTGTGGAGTTGGTATGGAAATGGGTGGATCAGTATGGGAATAGAATTTATGAACAACTCAAACGTTTAGGAGCATCCTGCGATTGGTCTAGAAAATCTTTCACACTTGATCAAGGTCCAAGTGCAGCCGTTCGAGCCACCTTCGTGAATCTTTACAACAAGGGGCTAATTTATCGTGGAGAACGGATGACTAACTGGTGCCCGAGATGTCGGACAGCATTGTCGGACTTGGAAGTCAAATACAGAGAAGAGGATGGAGCTTTTTACCATATCAGGTATTTGTTCGAAGGAAGTAATCAAGGGGTGACTATAGCGACTACGAGGCCTGAAACTCTTTTAGGCGATACTGCGGTCGCTGTTAACTCCAATGATGCACGCTATTTGGATTTGGCTGGCGCAAAACTAACCGTACCGATTGTATCAAGGATCGTACCTCTAATATTGGATGATGCAGTTGATCCAGAGGTTGGTACTGGTGCTCTCAAAATAACTCCTGGACATGATCCGACTGATTTCGAAATTGGGCGTAGGCATAACCTACCAACATTGAGCATAATGGATACTGAAGGAAAGCTTAATGAGAATGCAGGCTCATTACAAGGTCAAACGATGGCTGAAGCACGAAAATCTGTAATCCAGCAACTAGAACAGGATGGATTGTTGGAGCGAATAGAAAAGTATCGTCATTCGGTGGGGCACTGCGACAGATGTGATGAAACAGTCGAGCCCGTAGTAAGTAATCAGTGGTGGATGAAGATGGAACCTTTGGCAATACCAGCACGTGAAGTGGTATACAACGGAGAGATCCAAATTGTTCCGGAACGCTTTTCTAAGGTCTATTTCAATTGGATGGACAACATCAGAGATTGGTGTGTGAGCCGGCAACTGTGGTGGGGTCATCGTATACCAGTCTGGTACTGCAGGAACTGTTCTGAGGTGATTGTTGACATTGTTGATCCGGTGATTTGTACCAAATGTGATTCCGATTCTCTCGAACAAGATCCGGACGTATTGGATACATGGTTTAGTTCTGCGCTTTGGCCCCATTCAACTTTAGGCTGGCCTGATAACTCTGACCAGCTAAATTATTTCTATCCAGGTACGGTAATGGAAACCGGTCACGATATCCTTTTTTTCTGGGTGGCACGTATGATAATGATGGGAATAGAAAACACAGGACAAATACCTTTCAAGACTATTTACCTTCATGGATTGGTCCGTGATCCAGAAGGCATCAAAATGAGCAAATCAAGGGGAAATGTTATGGACCCTCTTGATCTGATAGATATTTATGGTGCTGACGCTTTGCGCTTCGCCCTGACTGGCGGTAATTCACCGGGCAACGATATGCGACTCAATGAACAAAAGATAGAGTCTAGTCGTAATTTTGCCAATAAATTATGGAATGCAGCCAGATTTGTCCTTTCCAATATCGACGAGAGCCGTGATATTGACAATTGGCATGACCATATTGGAGTTGATCATCGGCACGACCGCTGGATATTGAGCAGATTGAATGCAGTTGTTGAGCAAGTCAATAAACATATGGAAGAGTACCAGTTTGGTGAAGCACAAAGAGTGCTGTATGAATTTATGTGGAACGAGTATTGTGACTGGTATATTGAATTGACAAAAATTAGGATGAGGTCTGCAGAAGACAGCGTATCATCTCCAGCTCCAATATTAGTATACGTACTTGAAAGAATGCTGAGGCTATTACATCCCTTCATGCCTTTTGTTACAGAGGAAATATGGGGGAAATTAGTTAGTAAAATTCCGGCCGAGCCTTCACGCCCGCAAGCTCTCATAATAGCCCAGTATCCTAAATTTATTGATTCTATGCGTGATGATCAAGCAGAAGCGGAAATTAGTCTAGTTATTGACATTGTGAAATCAGTCAGGAATTTGAGAGCGGAATTTAAGATTGAACCCAGACAACAATTAAAGGTAATGATAGATTCGGCTTCTATGCCAACAGTAATAAGTGATGAGATAGTTACAATCAAATCGCAAGCTGGAATTGAAACCTTAGATTTCCAGACTGAACAGGTTAGAACTGGGCGAGCGGATGAAGTATCAATAGCATTACAAGGGGTTACCTTGACGCTATCACTAGGAGGGGTTGTAGATATAGACAATGAGCGTTCACGTTTAGCCAGTGAACTTGACGAAATTAACATTAGCATTATAAGGCTAGAGAAAAGGTTGAGAGATGAGGACTTCTTGGCAAAAGCTCCGACTGATGTAGTAGATCGTGAACGTGATCGGCTGAATTCTGCTAAAGAGCGAGGCATGAGGATAGAAGATTTGTTAGCCAAGATAGGATGAAACTACATATAGTTGTTAGAGGTTCATATTTTAAAACAGTGTTTGGATGTGCGGTATTTTGAGTGTGCATAGTTACCTATACTGCTCAGTTTCTTCCCTCGACAAAATTCTGGTTTTTGATATGGATAAAATTACAGGAGAACTAGAACAAACACAGGTAGTAGCAGTGCCTGGGTCTCCGGCCCCGTTGACCGTACATCCTATGAAACAATCCCTGTATGTCGCTCAAAGGGGCAATAATCAAATATCTAGTTTTTCAATCAATCAATCTACTGGACACTTAACAGCCTTATACTCGGTTAGATTAAATTCAGACCCATGCTATATTGCAACGGATAAGTCTGGGAAATTTTTGCTGTCAGCGTACTATAAAGCAGGTGCAGTATCTGTTCACAGTATAGGTGGCGAAAGGCATTTAGAGATATTGCCTATAGATTGGATTAGTACGGCAACGGGTGCCCATTGTATTATGACTGATCCCTCCAACTCTTATGCATTTGTGCCTCATATTGCTGGGGAGGATGGGCCTAATACAGTTCTTCAATTTAAATTTAATTCAGCAACGGGCCAACTTTCTCCAAATTCACCGCACATCATTTCCCCTGATCAAAGCGCTGGTCCCAGACATTTTTGTTTCCATCCCAAAAAGGATATAGTCTATTTTTCAAATGAGCAGGGTTCGAGCGTAACCGCTTACAACATGGATACGGTGACAGGATGTTTGCAACCATTCCAAACACTTTCCACATTGCCTTCAAATTTCGTAAACACCAATACATGTGCGCAGATACATATAGATCCGTCTGGTAAGTTCCTATATGTGTCTAATAGGGGCCATGATAGCATAGCTTGCTTTGTTATAGATTCAGCAGATGGATCGTTAAAATTGACTGAAAATTTAAATACCCAGAAAACTCCGAGGGCATTTTGTGTGAGTGCGGAAGGAAAATTCCTTTTCGTTGCAGGGTTGGATTCAGGAGTACTGGAAGTACATAAAATTGATCAATCCACAGGGACTTTGGAGATAGTTGGAACGTATCCGGTTGGTAAAGGAGTTATGTGGATTACCCAGATAGACCTTTGAGGCTTCTTATCGATATATGTTCTGAAGGCTGTGGTGACTATTTGGTATTAAACTTAGCCCTCAAGAAATCGAAATCACATCCTTGATTAGCTTGCAACACGTGCTGGCTAAACATCCATTTGTAACCTCTGTCGTAATGGGGTTCTGGGGATATATTTTCTTTCAGACGCCCTTGGATTGTTAAATCGTCCACAAGGATGTCCAATTTTCTATTTGGCACGTCCAGTTCAATGATGTCACCATTTCTAACAGCAGCTAGCGGACCTCCTATCGCAGATTCAGGAGTAATGTGCACCACGACCGTTCCGAAAGCAGTACCGCTCATCCTTGCATCACTTAATCTGACCATGTCACGCACACCTTTTTGGAGGAGCTTTTTGGGAATAGGCATAAACCCCCATTCTGGCATACCAGGTGCTCCGACAGGCCCAGAATCTCTAAGAATCAATACGTCATTTGGTGTAACGTCCAAATTCGGATCGTCAATTCTATTCTCCATATCGTCGTGGTTTTCGAATACCAAAGCCTTACCTCTGTGTGTCAGAAGCTCAGGAGAAGCAGAAGTAGACCGTATAACAGCTCCATCTGGTGCAAGAGAACCCTTTAATATTGCGAGACCACCTTCCGAGGCTAAAGGATTTTTCATGGTTTTGACTAGTTCTCGATTGCTGATGGTGATTTTGGACAGGTTCTCCTGCAATGTTTTCCCTGTAACTGTCGGAATATTTTCGTTAAGTAAAGGTAATATTTCTTTTAAAACCGTTGATAACCCTCCAGCGTAGAAAAAATCTTCCATAAGAAACTGACCGGAAGGCTTCAAGTTCAATATAAACGGTGTTGTTCTGGCGAGGAAGTCAAATCTTTCTAAGGGGATTTCTATCCCAAGTCTACTGGCAATGGCAATTAGATGTATGATTGCGTTTGTAGAACCTCCAATAGCATGTAGTGTTCGAATACCATTGTCGAAAGACTCTTTGGTTAGGATTTTTGATGGAGTGAGGCCTGTATCCACGATTCCAACAATTTTTCGGCCAGCAGTTTCCGCTAGCTGAAGTCGACGTGAATCAGCTGCTGGTATGTCTGTGTTACCTGGAAGTGCTATGCCCATGGCTTCTCCCATGGCAGCCATAGTTGAGGCAGTACCCATAACCATGCAGTGGCCTGGGCTGCGAACTATACTGTTCTGAAGTTCTGACCAATCATCCTCAGTAATTGTTCCAGCTCTTAATTCTTGGTGATATCTCCGGCAATCAGTACATGATCCGAGTTCTTCACCTTTCCAGTTTCCCTTCAATTGAGGTCCGCCTGTAACCAATATTGCTGGAATATTTGAGCTTGCAGCACCCATCAAAAGAGCAGGGGTAGTTTTATCGCATCCACCCAGAAGCACTACCCCGTCTAAGGGGTTGGCAGTTATGGATTCTTCGACGTCCATACTCATTAGATTCCGATAAATCATTGTTGTTGGACGCATGTTGTATTCACCCAATGACATAACTGGGAATTCCAAGGGGAAACCGCCTGCTTGCCAGACCCCTCGTTTCACTGCCTCGGCCAAAGTTCTCAAGTGTGCATTGCAATGAGTTAGCTGGCTCCAGGTATTACAGATACCTATAATTGGACGATTTTCATACGATTCTTCCGTGAATCCCTGAGCTTTGAAAGCTGCTTTGCGAAGCCAACCATATAATTCAGGCGTGTCGAACCATTCACGGCTGCGCAAATTCGTAGGTTTTGGAGACATGATAATGGCCTATTCTTTCCCTGAGTTATTCGCCGCTGTATCTTCTTCTGTTTCTTTCGAATCATTTACGTTTGCTGCAGGTTCTTTAGGTTGTTCATAGGATCTCATTTGATCACTGAACCATCTTTTCAAAGCATCAAGTGATGGCGGGGCAACGTAGAAAACTTGTATGTCTGAAGGGAATTGTATTCTATGGTCTTCACTTATAAATAGTGCTCCAACTTCCCCATTCAAAAGAGTTTTGTCTATTGTATTTGAGATATATTCATATCGCTGTGTGGATGTTTCCTGGAAAGATTCCATTGCCAAATTTCTTACTTTATCACTCATCAGTCCAATAGAGAGACATCTTTGCCAATCGGCATTTTCTTCAACTATATTCTTGTCCTCAGCAATTTCCAGTTTGGCACTCGATTGGCACATGGTATGTATAAAAGGCCCACCTCTTGGATTTACGCTATTTAAGAGGGAAATTCCGTCTTCGCCGTCCACAAACACGGTTTGATGATATATATGCGTAACTTGTGCTAAAGATCGTTCTAAGTTAGTTATTTGCTCTCGAACTTCAGACCAGTAATTTTCCTCAAGCTTTTGAGCTTCATCTGGAGCGTTTGGACCAGCACTAATTAACGGGACCATGAGAAGCTTCCTCTGGTTGGTGTACTGCGCAGCGTCTGGTTTTGGCATCTTACTTAAGGGAACGGTCATAAATTTAACTCCTGTATTTGTAATTTGAGCAAGATAGAATCAGCGTTGATAGGGAACTTTGCCGTTATTTGCCGATTAGATATGATAAGAGATGATTTATAGGATGATTTTGCGGTATCTAATATACAAAAAAACAACCCATTTATTAATACTTTAGGTATAGTCATCCAGTTTTTCTATTCTCACTGCACATACCTTGTATTCGGGAATTTTGGAATCAGGGTCAAACACAGAATTAGTTAGAAAATTGGCTGCATGTTTTTCTAGTTTTGCGAAAGGTACGAATATCTCTCCGGGTCTCATTTTATCAGTATAAAGAATCCTCCCTTCGAGATTTCCACGCCGTGATCTGATTCTTACCCACTCTCCATTATCTATATCAAATCGCTCACCGTCATTTTCGTGAATGGATATCTCTAGTTCCGGAGCGCGAGCAAGGAGACCTTCTGCACGCCTTGTTATAGTACCGCCATGCCAATGGTAAAGAATTCGTCCGGTATTTAAGATCAACGGAAATTTCTCAGAAGGCAGTTCTTCGGCTGCCGGGCCTTGGTCATATCCTACAAATTTCGCCCTTGGGCCTCTGGGGAAGTCGTTTTCGTACAGAAATCTGGTTCCAGGATGCTGAGGTGTAGGGCAAGGCCATTGGATGCCTCCTTCATCATCTAATCTAGAATAGGATATTCCTGCCAAACTTGGTGTAAGACTCGCCATCTCGTCCCAGATTTCTGAAGGATGGTTGTATGAGAATTCTGACTCGACTCCAAGATTTAGTTTGGTACTAATCCTTCGTCCAAGGTCAGATATTATTTCCCAATCAGGACGGCTGTTTGATATTGGATCTACGATTTTCCGTACTCTTTGAACCCTTCTCTCACTGTTAGTAAAAGTCCCATCTTTTTCAGCGAATGAGGTTGCAGGCAATACTACGTCTGCTATCTCCGCAGTCTCATGCATGAAAATATCTTGGACCACCAAAAACTCAAGGTTTTTGAATGCTTTGGTGGCGTGATGCAAATCGGGTTCGCTAAGCAAGGGGTTTTCACCAGTAATGTACATAGCCTTGATTCGGGCAGATAAAATCTGATCAACCATTTCGGTTACTACCAAACCATTTTGTGAAGGCAGTGACTGGTTGCCCCAAGCTTCTTGGAATTTCTTCAAGGTGTCTGGATTAATGGTTTGATATCCAGGGAAAGCGTTAGGGAGACACCCGGCGTCACCACATCCTTGAACGTTATTTTGGCCTCTGAGTGGGGAAATACCGGATCCCGGTTTGCCTAGTTGGCCCGCAGCTAATGCTAAATTCAATAGTCCATGTGCGTTAGCAGTTCCATTTGTATGTTGAGTGATACCCATGCCCCAAATCAAGCATGATCCACTAAATGGCGGAGATGCATATATTTTTGCAGCTTTAGCGATATCATTTGCGGGAACACCCGTGATTTCAGAGGCATATGGGAGCGTGTACTTATCTACAATTTCAATCCATTCCTCGAAACCTTCAGTTCTATTTCTTATGAAATGATCATCAGACAGCCCTTCGTCGACGATTATTTTTGCCATTGCATTCAGAAGGGCGACGTCAGTACCAGGTCGTGGGCGCAACCAAATTTCAGCAAAATCACACATTTCAATACGCCTGGGATTTATTACAATGAGCTTGGCGCCTCTTTCTATGACCGCTCTTCTCATTCTCGCTGCCGCTACAGGATGATTAGAATTGGCGTCCGAGCCTATGATAACCAGACATCCCGCCTCTTCATAATCGATATAGGAATTACTGGTTGCTCCGCTACCCAGAGACGTTAACATTGCTTCTACAGAAGGCGAATGACACAATCTAGTACAGTGATCAATGTGGTTGCTCTGCATTATTAAGCGTGCCAATTTCTGTTGGATATACCCATCCTCGTTGGTCGCTTTAGCGGAGCAAAGGGTGGCGAAAGCATCGCCACGGTATTTCACAAGTTGAGTAGCAACATAATCAAGGGCGTAATCCCACGACACAGGTTTCAATTGATCATTTTCCCGCACTAATGGCTGGGAGAGCCTGTCTTCATGGTGGACAAATGTGTATCCGAAGCGGCCTTTAACACATAACATCCCCACACTAGATAGATTATCAGGGTCATCCAACATTTCGATTATTCTATCGGTGTCATCGACCTGAGCTTTAATACCACATCCTACACCACAGTAAGGACATGTTGTTGTGACGCTTTTGGTTGGGGAATCTGATGCCTCTTTTACCTCGATAGCTCCTGTCGGGCACACAGACAGGCACTGGCCACAGGTTGTACATACGGATTCTACAAGTGGACGATCCATGAATGTTCCAATCCTGCTGTCTGTACCGGTGCCTAAAACATCGATGGCTCCGATGAATTGGGCGCCGTCTTGGCAAGCTGTCGCACATCTGCCGCATAGTATGCAAGAGTCCATTGCTATTTCAAAAATAGGGTTACTGCTGTCTTTGGATTCCCTGCTTCTTGAGTTCCATATAGGGGTTGAAATGTTGTGGTGTTCAGCCGCTGTCGATAGTTCCTTATAGTTTTTTTCTTGTTGTGGGAGCATTCCAAGTGTTAGTTCGATAACTCCCTTGCGAATTTCAGTGACTTCTGGGGTATTTGTCCAAATGGTCATACCTTTGGAGGCTGGTATGGAGCAGGAAGCCGGGTATCCACGTTGACCATCTATTTGGACCAAGCATGTTCTGCAGGCCCCAAGTGGTTTCATATCAGGATCTTTACATAATTGTGAAATATAAGTTCCAGATTGGTTAATTGCATCTAAGACAGATGCGCCATCCTTCACTTCAATTACTTGTCCATTTATTGAAAGTTCTATTGTCATTAAAATCTTTACCTCATGCTGATTGTTGCAAATATCAACAGCATTTCAGTCCAATATTTGGTCATATTTGTTTCACGAATTCGGCGACTTCTTCCTCAAAAAAACGCAAAGTACTGAGTACTGGATTACCTGCCGCTTGACCCAGCCCACATAATGATGATGCGTTGATTAGAGTGGCTAAATTTTTGATTTCAGAGATATCATTGATGGAACCATTTGAACCGCTTAATTTATCAATAAAATCCACCATCCGAGGGGTTCCTTCTCTACATGGAGTACATTTACCGCAAGATTCAGAGGCGTTATACTGGGCTAGGATTCTCATTGTTTCTAGTATGCTAGTACCATTACTGAGAACTATTATTCCTCCTGCTCCGAGGATAACTCCAGATTCATGCAATTGACCAGGCTTGATACCTGTTTCCAATTCTGATGGTGGCAAAATTCCGCTTGACGGTCCTCCTACGGCGACTGCTTTTAGTTCAGAATCTTTGCGTAACCCTCCGCCTATTTTGTAAATTATTTCCCTAAGAGTTGTTCCCATGGGGACTTCTATTACACCAGGTCTATTTACGGGACCGCTGAGGCTGATGATCTTTGTACCACTATCACTTGCTAATCCGATGTTTTTGAATTTATCTGGTCCATTTCTAATTATAAAAGGTATGCTAGACAATGTTTCAGGGTTATTAATCACCGTAGGCTTACCCATTATCCCAGATTCAGTGGGGAATGGAGGTCGGAGACGTGGTTCACGTCGATCGCCTTCAATAGTGTTGATCAACGTAGTCTCTTCTCCACACACATATCCCCCTGCTCCACGCCGGATCTCAATATCAAGATTGAAGTTAGATTGGAGGATGTTGTTTCCTAATATCCCATTTCCTATAGCGTGCTCTAATGCGGTGCTCATCCTGTCATTCGATAGATTCGCCTCAGCATTGATGTAGATGTACGCCTTGGATGCGCCCGATGCGTAGGCCGCAATGGTGATGCCTTCGATAATTTTGTGTGGGACCCCTTCCATCAGGTGCCTGTCTTTGAATATCCCAGGTTCCCCCTCCTCGCAGTTGACTACCAAATAACGCGGTGTTTTGTCAGTTTGTAGAGCTGATTTCCATTTGAGCGCTACTGGAAAATATGCTCCTCCGCGACCTCTAAGTTCTGAATTTTCTATAATATCGATGATCTCTTCAGGTGACATTAAAAGAGCCTGAGCTAATGCGGAATAGCCACCATTGCTTATGTATTCGTGGATGTCATACGGATTTGTATTGCCGCAACCATCTAGCACAATCCTGTGTTGGAGCGAAAAAAATTGTTTTTCATAACTTGATGGAGCGAGTGTTCCCGACACTATTTTCTCCACATCGGCTGGTTTCACGCGATGAAAATGTTTTTCGATGCCACTATGATCCATCAGAGTCACTTGCGGGGAGTTGAAACAAGAACCATCACAGCCAGATGTTGTTACAGAGATTTCGTCTGGGAGTAATCTTTGAAATTCTTCTGTAACCGCCACTGCTCCCACCGATTTAGAGCAGTGGCCAACCTGAATATTGTATTTAGATGCAGCTACAGAATTTTGGCGTATCAAATGTGATTGTTTTACCAAATCAGCATACGTACCAGGAATATTTTGTTTCATGTGGTGAGAGTCTCTTCAACAAGTGATTTTAGCATTTCTGGAGTGGCTTGACCGGTCCAAGTCCCGTTTACTTCTACACTTGGAGCCAAGCTACATATGTATCCGCAAGGAGCTTGATTTAACGAAATCTTGCCATCAGTGGTCGTTTGTCCAGATTTAATCGCGAAAGTAGATTCTGCGTAGTCTAATAAATCTTTTCCGCCGTTGAACCAGCAACTAAGTCCTGTACATATTCTTACCACGCTTTGAGCTGGCTTTTTTGTGCGAAGTTCCGGGTAGCTTGTTAACGAACCGTATACTTCACTGGATGGGATACCCAAATGCCATCCAGTCAGTTCAATCGCCCAATCAGGTAGGTATCCGAATTTATGGTGTATGAAATGAAGTACGGGTAGTAATTGAGTTCTATTCCGAGGGTATTGATCTTTCAGTTCGTTTCTCAAAAAGATTTGTTCGGGGGCCTGTTTTTTCAATTTAATCTCCTAGAAGATAAATGAGGATTATGAACAGGAATATTATTTGAAGCTAAGTCTATTAAACCAAGTTCGTGTAATTTAACATCAGGTATTGAGCCGTCGGACGCCCAGTTCCTTGCGCGGTAGTATGCAGAGATCATGACGTCTAAATCTACTTGTGAAAGACCAACAACGGTACCTGAATCTTTTTGAATTTCTTGAGACAGGATTCGTGGAGGTAAAGTGTCGTCTGAGCGCGTCCATCCCTCTCTTATATTGAAGAGTTTTTTAAGATTATTAATGCGTTCTCCTGCGTATTTTAGATTATCTGCTGACATGGGCAATCCTGTCACGTGTTGGTAGATTTCTGCGGATTCTTCATACAAATCCACAAAGGCCTTTCTCAGGAATTTACACCAAGTAAGTGAGTCCAATACGGCTGAATGATCTTCACCTTCTGCCGTGATTTTACCTCTGTCAGGGGTCGCTTTAAATCTGTCTACTTTGGATGAGAAATCTGCTTCATAGGCGGAAGATCTGTTATGACACGCGCCTCTGGTTGATACCGCAAGGCCTAGAGCCATAGTTTTTAAAGTCCTTGGTTCATATCCCGGCATTTCCAACCCTTTGACATGCATGGCCCAGTTATTTGAACCTCTACCTACTAACTCTGATGCTCTAAAGCTGCCTTCGGCCAGTAATTCACCAATCCCATCACGATTAACTATTTTTTGCAAAGTGTTCATTAGTGATTTGGCATTGCCAAAACTCAGGTCGATTCCATCTGTATCTTTAAGTGTTAGTATGTTTTTAGAAAAACTTTCCATGGCCCATGCAATGGTTCCGCCCGCACTTATTGTATCTATACCGGCTTCATTACAGGCATGAGAAGCTCTGATTAAAGCGTTTGGGTCGGAAATTCCTACTAGTGGACCCAAGGCAAATGCACTCTCATATTCCATCCTGCTCTGGCTGATAGGGTTTCGATCGTTAGTGGCGAGTATCTTTTCGCATCCGATAGTGCAATTGGCACAGTGTGCGCTATTAATTTTATGAGACTGGTTAAGGTGTTCTCCAGTGATTCCTTCAGCTTCATTAAAAGAAGCTTCTTGGAAATTCAATGTGGGTAAAGTTTTCATTCTATTGAAGACTGAAACATTAGCTATTGTTCCCAGTGTCCTGTATTTTTCAGTAGCGGGTCCCAGGCTTTTTCGGGTTAACTCTTGTCCTCTATCATTCAACCAGTCCGAGCTTATGATTGGCATTTTCTCAGTGCCCTTTAGTGCTATTGCCTTAACGTTCTTTGAACCCATTACTGCACCAAGGCCGCAACGTCCTGCTTGTCGCCCACCGTCGTTACTTATACTCGCGTATCGGACCAGATTTTCCCCGGCTGGTCCAATGCATGCCACTCTGGTCGACGTTCCCAGACTGGATTTAATTGCGGACTCTGTTTGGGATGTTGTGAATCCAATAAGCTCCGATGCGTCTAAGAATTCAACTTTGGAGTTATGAATTGATAACAAAGTAGGGGATTTACTACTACCTTTAATTACCAGTGCATCGAAACCTGTTTTTTTGAGTTCAGTAGCGATAAAGCTAGATGATAAGGAATCTCCTATGAAGCCTGTTAGTGGAGATTTTGCAAGAACTGCAAACTTACTTGAAGTAGTCATACGGCTACCGGCTAATGGACTTGTTACAAAAATCAAAGGATTTTCTGAACTAAATGGCTCTACACCCGGAGGACAATGCTTGTACAGTAAATATGTTCCTAGTCCGATTCCACCCAAAAAATCGGTCAAGACGTCTTGGTCTAACGGCACCTGTTTTGACGATTCCGTAGTGAGGTCGATTAATAGATATTTTTTATGGTATCCGATTGCTTGTTCCTTATCCCCCAGCCTGACTTGAGAAGAGTAGAATACGGTCACCAGGCTTGAAAGTCACAGTCCTGTCGTCCAAAAACATATCTCCGTTCAAGTTCATTGTGTAGCTTTCCATCAATCCCGATCCATCGTCCGATAGGGCAATGCCATTAAGTTCTTTGCAGTGAGTGCCAAGGGCATTAATGGCATCCTTGGCTGATGATATATTGGGCAGACGTATTGAGATCTCACTACGGCCAGTTGCCATTTTAGCCAGGCCAAATAGTTCAACTATAATCTCCACGGTACAGTGGCCATGCTTGTTTGTACAAACCATGATGTTACTCGATTAGCTAGTGTCATCGTCATTCTAACATCAACAAGATAATAATTATCTGACAGACTTAAAGAGAATAATGTTGTAATTTATACTCCACGGTAGTTATTTGAAATTTGATTCGCTAAATCAAGATCTTCTTGGGTGTTTATATTGAAGAAGCTCTGCCGTTCAGGGTCTATTCTGTCCAAATCTTCATCAGATAAATACATAACTCTTACTGTTCGGAAGAAATTTGTAATTTTCAGATCACTTTCTTCGATTCTTTGTTGGATATGACTGAGGCAGGACTTATTGTATAGAGCGTGGGTTGGTTCTGGACGACCATCGACCAAGGGTACTACAATATCGAAACCTTTTTTAACCGAGAGCATGAATCGCAATAATTCGAGGTTAATAAATGGCATGTCGCATGAAAATACAAAACTCCATTCTTCTTTTGATTCAGATATACCCGTATAAATTCCTCCAAGGGCTCCTGTATCGGGGTATATATCTACTGCAGGTATGACTGCTTTTGGCAAGGGTAACTCTCGTATTCTGTCAAAGGTGTTCACTACCACAACCGTTTCACGTGCGAACTCATTCATTGTATCCATTACCCGGCAAATCAACGGGATCCCTCCCACTTTTACAAGAGCTTTGTCTCTGCCTAATCTTCGACTGATACCACCAGCGAGAATTACACTGGAGGCTTTTGATGTTGTGGCCATACTATCTTAGCTTCCCGTCAGTGTTGTGACTTTTCCCATACATGCAGTATCGTATCCTCCCAGTGCTTGTACTTTTGCTTGGAAGTCAGAACTCTGAATGAGTTCGTATAAAGGTTCAATTAAAGAAGATCTGTGATATTTAATCGGAACTACAAGATCGTATTGTTCACTTAAAATGGGTATGAACTCAAGACCCATAGCATTGGCAGCAGAGAGAATGCCCAACCCTGTATCAACTTTGCCGGCTGATACCGCAGCCGCAACACCAAGGTGTGTGTATTCCTCTCTGTCATATCCTTGGATATCTTTGGTATTTATGCCTAATATTTTTATCTGATAATCCAGTAAAATCCTTGTGCCAGAGCCTCGTTGTCGATTGACGTAAGATATGTTGCTTTGCGCTAAATCAGATAAGTTGGATATGTTTTTAGGATTTCCTTTCGGTACCATTAGTCCTTGGAGACGCTCGACAAGATGAACTAGGGCTACAGGCATATCTGGCAAATATTTACGTACGAAAGACAAATTATACATTCCAGTTTTTTCATCTAATAAATGTATACCTGCAATGTGTGCTTCTCCTCTTTGTAAGGCTATTAGGCCTCCTATGCTTCCCACGTTGGAAGAGGATAGAGTTATAGTGGATTGGTTATTTCCTAATTCGCTAGATATAAGATCTATAGTTAAGTCGTGACTTCCTGTAACCATGATCTTATTATCGATCACATTGGTATCACGCAACAGTTCGATTTTTACTGTAGTGTTTGCATCTATGCCTTCAGAATTTCTGGGTATCATGGCGAGGCCGTCTGCTCTCGAGAGAGAGGTGATTACGCCTGCCCCGCGTTGGATAGGCGTGGCTATCATTTTCCCGTCAACCCGACCAAGCATTACTCTGATGTGCTCGTCTTCACCAACGGTACTCACGACTTTTCTGCTGATAACGGCTTCAACGGTTTGTCGTTCCGGGTGAGATATGCCAAGTTTGAGGCCAATTAGAGGCTTAACAAATATCTCACTTGTCAACACAGCAGACACAGGATATCCAGGTATGCCAAGAACAGGTTTTTGTTGGACAATACCTAGAACTACGGGATGTCCTGGTTTGTAGGCAATCCCGTGTACAATTAGCTCACCTAATTCTTCTATGAGTTGTGCCGTGTAGTCTTCTGACCCCGCAGATGATCCAGCATTGAAAATGACAATGTCGTGTTGATCAACCGTTTGCTCTAGTACAGAACGAAGTTTGGAGTAGTTGTCTGGAGTCGAAGGATGAACTTTCGGTAAACCTCCCCATTGTGAGATTAGTCCAGATAACATTAATGAATTAAATTCTACAATGTCTCCTGGTCTGAGAGTGCTTCCAACGGGAACTAACTCAGAACCAGTAGGGACTATTCCCACTGACGGTTTTTTTCTTACAGATAATTCTTTAATACCAGCCGCAGCGCAAGCACCGATATCCACTGGTCTGAGGATCTGATTTGCCGGAAGAATGAGTTCAGTTGCTGCGATATCTTCACCGATTGCACGGATGTGTTGGTAGGGAGCAACTGGATCCCTAATTTCTACCGTCTTACTATCTATCTCATGAACATTTTCTACCATAACAACAGCATTAAAGTCCGTTGGTAC
Organism: uncultured Dehalococcoidia bacterium; assembly: GCA_964570875.1. Lineage (GTDB taxonomy): Bacteria > Chloroflexota > Dehalococcoidia > Lucifugimonadales > CATQGZ01 > CAZMZE01. Next base: position 32,256 of record CAZMZE010000002.1, on the reverse strand, counting down.
TGGGTCACCTGTGTCTACCCATACAGCTTCCGTTTGGATACTGAGCCTTACGGGCGATTGTTCAGAAGCGCCACTTGTTAGTTGGGATTTTACAGCTATTCCATCCATGGCAGCAGAGTCATAGTGTGGTGAAGAGTTAACCGCATACACTGGTCCATGTGTAACCCTTCCAATAGAATTTTCTAGGGATATCACTTCACTGATTTTACGAGCAAGAGCACTAGTTTCACTTAGCCTATTGTGAAATTTCTGTATAGATTGATCTATTGGTATATTACTTAAGTAATATCTTCGACCACTTTTTTTACTATTCATATCAAATATGCCTAAATATCGATCATGATTATAAAAAGGGAACGTATATATTATTCTGGTTTATACAGATGATTTAATATAAACATCTAACATCTACTTTCGTTCCGGAGTACAATCCCCCCTCGTCAAAAGGTACTGTCACAGTGCCGTCGGCTTTAACTAAAGAGTGAATTAAATTTGATTTTGCAAACAATGGATCTGCGTACAGATTGCCGTCTGCTGACGTTTCCAATTTCACTTGAACATGGTCTTCACGTCCAGAGGAAGATGGCACATCCTTAGTGAGAATTGCAGGAACTATTGCCAACCTAGGAGGGCTTGTACATCCTGAGACTAGGTAGATGGTTGGGCGAACTAACAAGTTGAAAATCACCATTGCGGAAACTGGATTGCCTGGCAGTCCGAACACTGGCTTATTGTTGACTATACCGATGATGGTGGGTTTGCCGGGTTTCACGGATATCCCGTGAGCTATTACACCTGGCTCCCCAAGGTTATTAATTACCATTGATGTAAGATCCCGATTACTGATCGAACTCCCTGCTGAGAAAATCAAAAGATCAGTGTTGTCGAGAGCCTGTTTGGCTGCTTCGAATTGCTCCTGGTAATCATCTTTGATGATTCCTACTTGGATTGCGGTACCTCCAGCTTTTTGTATTAATGATGAAAGAGTGTACGTGTTTATATCACGTACTTGACCTTCAGTTGGTGAGATATCTGGATTAACTAATTCGTCACCAGTAGAAATTATTCCGACCAATGGTTTTTCAAGGACGGCTATATCCATGATTCCTAAAGCAATTAGACCACCTATATCTTGTGAGCGAATAAGGTGGCCTGCAGGCAATATGAAGTCACCGTTACGTATATCTTCCCCAACACCAATGATGTTTTCACCAGACCCGACAGGACGGGTAACTTCGATTGTTGATTTACCTGCTTTTTGAGTATGTTCCTCCATGACTACAGCATCTGAATTAGTTGCAACCATGCCACCGGTGTACGCTTTAAATGCTTGTCCGACTCTAAGCGAAGGAGTAGTGGTATGCCCCATTGGAATTTCTCCTGCGATATCTAAATATGCAGGTAAAGATGGCGAAGCCCCAAAAGTATCTTCTGCTCTAACTGAGTAACCGTCCACTGTTGATTTGCGAAATGTGGGTAGATCTTCTTGAGAGACCAGCGCGTTTGCGGTAATTCTGTCTAGGGATTCTAAAGTGGGAATCTCTTCTGGCTTCAAGGGATAGTCGATCCCATTCTTCAATTGAATGAACGCATCTTGGTGAGTCATCAATTTGAAAAATTCGGGCATTTTTATGTACTCGCCTATTTTGATAGGAAATTATTGCAGTATTTAATTTATTGGAAAATTACTCACTTAAAACACCATGAGTGTACTTTGTCGAAGGCCTTGTCTCGTTTGCTTAAAGCCCTATGACATTACCATCACGGTCTACGTCCAAAACCCTGGGTGAGCTGGGAAGCCCTGGCATAGTTACCATAGTTCCTGCAAGAGGAAATATAAATCCTGCTCCAACCGAGGCCCGTGCGTCTGAAACCTCGAAATTATAGTTGCTGGGTACTCCTTTGGCTTTGGGGTCATGAGAAATGGAGAGGTGAGTTTTGGCCATACATATTGGCATTTTATTCCACCCAAATGATTCGAAGGTTTTGATGTTTTTCTGTGCGTTACTGCCTAAATTAATCTCAGAGGCATTATATATTTTTTGAGCTAAAGCTGTAATTTTTTCCTCTATGGACTGATCCAGCGAATACGCGTACGAAATTTGTCTTGGGTCATCCTGAGTAGCCGAAACAAGGGCTTCCGCAAGTTCTGTACAACCTGATCCTCCCTCAGAGAATGATCTGCTTTCTACGGCAGCATAAGCTCCAGCAGATTCAGCCTTCTCCTTGACAATGGAAATTTCTGAGGCAGTATCAGAGGCGAATTTATTGATAGCAACTACCACAGGAATTCCAAATGATGCAATCATTTGGACTAAGTGTTCCAACACCGGACAACCTCTATTTACTGCTTCATCATCGGGAATTTCTAGTTCTCGGCGTTTTACTCCTCCATGAGATTTGATAGCACGCACGGACGCTACTAGAACAGCGGCTCTAGGCTCTAACTCGTTAAATCGAGCTTTTATATGCATGAACTTTTCGAAACCTAGGTCAGCCCCGAATCCAGCCTCGGTTAACACGTAATCAGCGTAGCCCAAAGCCAATTTGTCTCCAAGCACTGAACTGCATCCATGCGCAATATTTCCGAATGGTCCAGTGTGAACAAAAACGGGTTGTCCTTCGGTAGTCTGTACGATATTTGGCAGTATGGCATGCCTCAACAAAGACATCATAGAACCAACTGCTCCTACATCTTCAGCCGTAACCGGTTGTCCTTCGTCAGTGAAGCCGACCACAATATTGCTTAATCTATTCCTGAGATCATCTAGTCCTTTAGACAGGGACAGTATAGCCATGACTTCTGAAGCAGTAACAATGTCGAAACCGGATTCACGCATCGGAGCGTTCGCGGAGCCTCCAATACCAGTCACAATACTTCTTAAAGCCCGATCTTCAACATCTGTTACCCGTCTCCAGGTTATTTTGGATTGTGAAAACCCTGCAATTTGGTTTCTTTGTGCCGCATTGTCTGTCATTGCAGCAAGTAAATTGTGGGCGGAACCAACAGCATGAGCATCTCCGGTGAAGTGGATATTTACCTCGTCCTCAGGAACGATTTTTGATTTGTCTCCTCCTGTTCCGCCTCCCTTTATCCCAAAAACAGGTCCTAGCGACGGCTCTCGTAAAGTAGCAGCAACTTTGTGGCCTAATTTTCCAAGGCCTTGAGTTAATCCCACGGTAGTTGTGGTTTTGCCTTCTCCTGCCCTTGTTGGAGTAATTCCTGTTATAACAACCAATTTACCAGTTGCTTTTTCTCTTATGGCAGAGAGGTCGATCTTAGCTTTATAATTTCCGTAAGGAATCAGGTACGAATTATCTATTCCCAAGTTAGCAGCAATTTCTGATATGGGTTGCATTAGGACTCCTAGCCTTCGATTATTACAAAATGCCTTTATTATCAATCGTGATGCGCAATGAAAATCAATCGATTGGAATTTGGCCGTATTGTATTTGAAAAAGTAATAACAATAGTCTAAATAGACTTAATATTATGAGTATGACTTACAGTATAATTTTGTCTAGGTGTTGTAGGGCTCACATTGGACTAATTGGGTTCTAGGCCATACAGTTTGGATAAGGGTTGGCACAAATTTTATTTATCCCGTCATGAAATAGAAGTAAATTGATTATATGTTGACGTTGTAAATACGCGAGTTTTGAATTAATCGTATAACTCAATTTGGCTCAGGATGGAGGAATCTTTTATGCATAAGGTTACCGTTAAAAGTATTTCTGGCTTGCAACAATTGGTTGTGACCCCGACACATTCATTCATGGCTGATGATCACGTTGGGGATCAAGATCCTGTTGGACCAAGTCCTTACGAGCTATTGTTATCAGCATTAGCAACCTGAACAGCTATGACAATCCTCCTGTACATTCGGAGGAAAGGATGGGAAATTGACTCCCTTGAGATAGAGAGCACTCATAAGAGAGTGAAATGCCGTCATGAGTCTGATTGCGAAGTTGGATGTGATAAATGGATCGAACTTATAGATCGACACATACGAATAGAAGGGAATTTAGATGCATTGCAGCAGGATAAAATAACGCGGGTTTCAAGAAAATGTCCGATCCATAAAACATTGGAGGCTAGCCCTTTAATTCAAGATGTTGTTTCGGTTGTCGGTACTGCCTAGACTTCGGAAGGTATTTATTAATTTTCTTAATGTGCTTCAGATTTTCCGGAAATGAGGATATATGGCTAATTTACATTCCCCTGTAACTGAATTCGGAAGCGATTTAATAGAGTCTGTACTATTTGATTTTGATAATACACTAATTGACAGGGACGCTGGATTCCGCAAATTTTGTTCCATTTTGTTCCGTTCGATATCATTAATCAGTAATAGTTCCAGTGAATCGGATATGTTGGATTTTATGATAGATCTTGACAAGGCAGGGATGGGTGATCGTCATAAATTGTTCGAAGAGGTGATTTTTAGGTGGCCTGGTTGTTTTGAAAATACTGACGCTGCTGTTGAATTCTATATGAATAATTACCCGAAATTGTTAATCATATCTTCTGAAACAGAGTCTATGTTGAAAGACCTAGACTCTCATGGGGTTTCTTACGGGATTGTTACCAATGGAGGTTCTGAGATGCAATGGGCAAAAATTCACGGATCGGGTTTAAGTAATTTTACAGAAAACGTATTGGTTTCTGGTGATGTGGGTATAGAGAAACCCGCACCAGACATTTTTCGCATAGCTATGGATATGATAGGAGCCGACAAAGATAAAACTCTGTTTGTTGGTGACAATCCTGACACTGATATCCTGGGAGCATATACATACGGATTAAAAACGGCATGGATCTCGCTTGATCGTGAATGGGAAAGGACTGCATACAGTCCTGACTATGTTATTAATCACGTATCTGAAGTCAGGAATATAGTGTTAGGCTGAGCCCAGGCTACTGTTCATCCAGTCTTCTAGGATCTTGTGATCGTGCTCGAAAGGTAGATCCGGTAGTTGATTGGGATCGTATTTACCAACAGCATCTGTTTCTGATCCCGCGTACAATTTGCCACCTATAACTTCAGATGAGTAAACCGCCAGAACCACTGGATTGGTGGCACTCGAGTACAATCCTATTAACCGGGTGATTTTGATGTCCAAACCAGTTTCTTCTTTAACTTCTCGAATTGCTGCATTTTCCACGGTTTCTCCTCTGTCCACATAACCAGAGGGGAATGCCCAGTGTCCGAGAGCTGGTTCTATCGCTCGCCTGACTAAAACAAGCTTCTCCTCAGTTGAAACTAATACTACTACCGCGAGTTTTGGGTCAAGGAAAACTGTGTGGCCACATGTGGTGCAAGTTTGTCTTTGTTTACCTTCCACAGTTTTATTTGCCAAGGAATCACCACACCGATCACAAAATTTAATTTCATTCCTCATGCAAATATCTCCTAATGCTCAAATAGGCTCAAGGTGCGTTACGAATACGTGGTGATTATACTCTGACTCAATTGACTGTGATGTGTACCGCTCATATAATTCGGCCCTATGGAAATTAACAAGTGCTTACGGATCATCTCATAAAAATGGGAATAACAAAAAGGTTCTGTGGAGGTTATGGTGAGACTATTAAGAGAAAATAAAGTTAGACAAAAAATCCAGCAAGGTGAAGTTGCTACGGTTATTTCAGGACAAAATACGGCCAATATGATCGAGGTATTGGGAAACATAGGATTCGATGGAGCTTGGATTGAAACAGAGCACGGCCCATTTGATTTTGCCGACATACCAGACTTAACTAGGGCATGTGACTTATGGGGGATGACATCAGTTGTTAGAGTGAACCTGAATCTTCCGGGAGTGATTTATAGAACACTTGATGTTGGAGCTCAGGGAATTGTTGTTCCTCATGTGGATACTGTTGAAGATGCTAGATTGGTAGTAGAGGCAGGTAGGTTTGCGCCCTTGGGTAAACGTGGTAACTATACCAGCAGGCAAGGCATTGGTGTTGAAGATTATTCAGCAAAAGCCAACGACCAGGTGCTGTTGGTAGTTTTAATAGAAGACATCGTTGCAATAGAAAATCTGGATGAAATATTGTCTGTGGATGGTATAGATGTGTTTTTTGTTGCTCCTGGGGATTTAGCTCAAAGTATGGGGTACCTAGGACAAATGAACCATCCTGAGGTTCAGTCAACCGTTGACCGAGCATATGAACAAATTATAAGAGCCGGACGTATAGCAGGAGGAATGGCCCCAGATAATAACGTGGAATCTATTATTGAAAAAGGCGTGAAATTTTTGATGACCAGTTGGGAAAGTTGGCTTGAATATGGTGCCAGATCATATCTGGAAAGAGTGGAATCTGCTACTAAATAGCCTGTGAGGCATTGATGGTGTGACCGAAAACCTCATGTATAAAATGGATGGTTTTGCATCTCTACTAAAGGAACGAATCCCAAGTTCTCAGTATGAACTATTGGATTCTATTTCTTCCATAGCTAATTCAAATGGGGTGGCATTGTATCTTGTTGGAGGAATGGTAAGAGACATACTTCTTTCTATTCCATATACCGATCCAGATTTGTGTATTGAAGGCGAATCTACTGACTTTGTGGAGCTATTGTCACAAGAGTTGACAGGCAATGTTATTGCCCAGTCTGATTTTGGTACTGCGAAAATAGAATTAAATGGGACTATAGTCGACTTTGCAATTGCCAGGAAAGAAAAATATCAATACAAAGGTGCATTGCCTGAAGTTGAAAAAGGAACAATTATTGAAGATTTGAGCAGGCGAGACTTTTCAATAAATTCAATGGCTGTGTCAATGAATTTAAGGAATTATGGAGAATTGATTGATCCAAACAATGGTCGTTTGGATCTTGAAAATCGAGTTATAAGAGCGTTGCATCCTGACAGTTTTTTAGATGATCCCACTCGATTGCTTCGAGCAGCTAGGTATGCTGCTAGGTTAGGATTCACTTTCGATATAGAAACAAAAGAATGGATGACCAATAGTCTGAATATATTGAAAGATATTTCGGGCGATCGTATCCGTCATGAAATAGAACATATTCTGGGAGAGAATCAGGCTGTAAATATCCTGTCTTTAGCGGAACAATTGGGAATACTAGATTCCATTTACCCGTCGTTGAGAATCCCATTTGAATTGGGAAAGTCAGCCGCGGAATTTGGCGATCACAGGGACATTGCTTTATTGTCAATGCTGGCATATTCTCTGCCACCAGGTCATTCAAAATCATTTATCCGCAGACTTAATCTTGGGCGTCACTGGGCCAAAATTGTCACAGATAGTCATCGCGTGCTAGGGCTTATACGAGAGCTTTCCAGTGATCTTAGCAGTAGTGAAATACACGCTCTGCTTTCAGATTTACATGACACCGCTATTTGTGTGGGAAGTTTGTATACAGAACCACCAGTATCTGACCGATTGAAACTATATATCGAGAAATTGAGAGATATCAAAATTTCTCTTGACGGGCAAGATCTTTTGAATATGGGTGTTCCTCAGGGGGCTCTAGTAGGAACAATACTAAATGAGCTTTTGGTGGCTAAGCTCGATGGATATATCATTACAGAAGCAGACGAATGTGAAACCGTATACAGAATTCTGAAAGATTCTTGAATCCTAATGCATGCTTCGATCAAAATTGATGTTAACCTATCCTAGTGAAACGCCACCTACCCCAGGTTCTGTCATCGTAGACGGATCAAGGATTTTATCCAATTCATCTCCGGAAAGATCGGTTTCTCTTTCAGCGACTTCCCTGATAGTTTCTCCAGTTGACTGAGCTTTTTTAGCTATTGCAGCCGATTCATCGTAGCCGATATGTGGTACTAGAGTAGTTACTATTGCCAATCCTCTTTCAACTGATTCAGGTCCTTTTCGAGTTGCTCTTAAACCACTAATACACTGCCTGGCAAAATTACTGGAACATGAGCTAAGGATAGATATAGATTGTAAAAGATTGTATGCTGCTATTGGCATCATAACATTGATTTCGAAATTGCCAGACTGGCCAGCAATAGTTATTGTAGAATCGTTACCGATTACTTGAGCTGCTACCTGGCAGACCGATTCTGGAATTACGGGGTTCACTTTCCCTGGCATTATTGAACTTCCGGGCTGTACTTCAGGCAATTCTATTTCACCTATGCCTCCTCGCGGGCCGGAGCCCAGCCATCTTATGTCGTTGGCTATTTTCATAAGACTTACGCCAATTGTTTTTAATGACCCACTTGCTTCAACAATAGCATCCAAAGTGCTTTGAGCTTGGAAATGATTTGTTGTTTCATGGATTTCTATATTTAGATCGCTAGATAGTTTCTCGCAAACTCGTCGAGCGAATTCAGGATGAGTGTTAACTCCGGTTCCGACGGCTGTGCCCCCAAGCGCAACTTCTTTTAACTGTGTAATACTGTGTTGGGCACGTGTTATGGATCTCTCAACTTGTCCTGCGTACCCTTCAAACTCTTGGCCTAACCAAATTGGAGTCGCATCCTGCAAGTGTGTCCTTCCGGTTTTAATAACAGACATGAATTCTTTGCTTTTATTTTCAAGTTCTGAATGAAGTTCGGTCAATGCAGGGACAAGGTTGTCTTGGATAGTTTTTATGGCTGCTATGTGAATTGCCGTTGGGATAACGTCGTTTGAGGATTGGCCCATATTCACATGATCGTTCGGGTGAACTGGGTTCTTGGATCCCAATTCCCCACCCATTATATCGATTGCCTTGTTGGATATTACCTCGTTGGCATTCATATTGGTGGACGTACCTGAGCCAGTTTGGAATATATCTACAACGAACTGGTCGTTCAATTGACCTGACGCCACTTCTTCCGCTGCCAGAACAATTGATTTAGAGATTGATGGATCTAACAGTTTTAGGTCTAAGTTTGTTTGTGCTGCAGCCAGTTTGATGTGAGCGATAGCTTTTATGAAAGAATCTGGGAAACGCAGATCACTAATAGGGAAATTTGAAACCGCACGCATTGTCTGAGCTCCATAGTAAGCATCTTCTGGGACTCCGAATTCTCCCATAGAGTCTCGTTCTATTCTGGTCTTAGCCATTACTGGGCTCCTTGTTTGATTATTGTGTCTTTTAAGAATCCTACCACTTTTTTAGCCACGATAGACTCGGCTCCTGCGAGCCCGTGATCAGCGTTGTGGATCTCGAAAATTTTGGTTCCAGGTGAAATTGAATTTAACTCTTGCTTCAAAATAGTTGGAGGCGAGATTTTGTCTTGTTGACCCGATATGAACAAGCTGGGCCTTTTATCCTTTGCTATCGATCTGTTTTTGACTGACGATACACTTGGGGCTACGAAGGCAAACGCTTGAACTGATTTACAATTTTTATAGGAGTCTAAAATAACGTTTGCTCCGAATGAATATCCAACAACACCAACTTTTTTTCTATCGACGGCAGGCCAATTTTTCAAAAGTTCGAGAGCTGATTGGAGGTCATGTTGTTCTCCTATACCATGATCAAACATTCCTTCACTTGCTCCGGCACCTCTAAAATTGAATCTCAGGCAAACAAATTGATTTGAACAGGCCTCAAGGCAAATGGCTCTTACCACTGGATTATCCATATCGCCTCCGAACATCGGATGCGGATGGCAGATTAACAATGCCGGTAGTCGACCCTGGGATTGAAGAGGAGAAGAAACGATTCCTTGCAGGTTAAGGCTCTGACTTTGGAATCCGACTGCTGTATCAAGTATAGATTGGTTTTTTGCGTTCAAATCAGGATGCCAGTGAATCTACATTGGATTTATGTTAGTTTAGCCTGTGGCGTTTGGCAAGAGGTGTTGCTAGAATTAGGAAATTGATACATAAAGTGATGGAGTATTTGATGAAAGAAATAAACTTTCTCAGTGACACTGCTACTTTGCCTTCACCAGAGATGAGGCAAGCAATTTTTGACGCTGATATGGGTGACGATGTAGCAGGCGAAGACCCTTCAGCAAATCGACTGGAAGATATGGCTGCTAGCATTTTAGGAAAAGAATCTGCTCTTATAGTTAGTAGTGGAACCATGGGGAATTTGGTTGCCTCGCTCACACATTGCGAACGGGGGGATGAGATGATTGTCGGGCAACTCTCCCACATCAACAGGGGTGAAGGTGGTGGACCATCCGTCATAGGTGGGATATCGATTAAGGCATTGGAGGAAAACGAATCTGGTCTATTGGATCCAGACCAAGTTAAATCATCCATACATCCTGACAATTTCCACTATCCCAGGACTGCCATGATAGCGATAGAAAACACACATAATGCTACAGGCGGAATCCCGCTAACACGCGAAGATACTAAGGTTTTGGCAGATGTTGCGCATCAGTACGATCTCCCAATACATGTTGATGGAGCCCGGTTGTTCGATGCTGCTGTGGCGCTTGAAACACCTGCTTCTGAATTGGTTAAAGATGTAGACACTGTGACGTTCTGTTTATCAAAGAGCCTAGGTGCTCCCATTGGATCCGTTTTATGTGGTTCCGATGAATTTATCAATAGGGCGCGGCGTTGGCGTAAGGTATTGGGTGGTGGTATGCGACAGGTTGGAGTCTTTGCTGCGGCCGGCATATATGCACTGGAGAACAATATAGATCGGTTAGCTGATGACCATTCAAATGCTCGGCGGTTGGCCAAAGGCCTATCGGGGATACCCGGTATATCTATAGATCTGGACAAGGTACGTACTAATTTAGTTTTCTTTGAAATTACCAAGGGCAATCCGTCTGAAATATCGAGGAAGTTGTCTGAGAAAGGTGTACGTGGCGGAAGTCCTGAAACCAGATGGAGATTTGTACCTCATTACGGGATCAATGCTGATGATATAGACCACGCTCTTGATGTTATAGAATCCGTTCTTAGAGAGTATTAAATTGAGCGCTATTGAACTATATACATTGCGCCGTACTTATTTAGTACTTCATAACAGTAGGATTGAAACGTAAATTTCTAGTTTAGCTAGCCATCCTTTCGTTAATGAAAGCAATTGAGTAAGGAGAGAATAGTAATGTCAATTAATAATTTGACCGGCAAAGTACAGACCGTACTTGGGTCAATAGAACCTTCTGAACTCGGTAAGACCCTAACACACGAGCACATATTATTTGATGGCTCCTGGGCAGGTAGTCTTTTTGAAAGTGCTACTGACCAATCCTTTTATGAAAAGCCCGTTTCTCAGGAGATTTTAGGGATTATCAGGCATAGAGGTAAGCTTAATAAAGATAACAGTAGATTGAATGATATTGACGATGCTATATATGAAGTTGGTCTTTTCAAACAGCATGGAGGAGGGACACTTGTAGATGCTACAAGCATAGGAATAGGGAGAGATCCAGTTGGACTGATGCGGGTGTCCAGAGTGACGGGTGTCAATATTGTTATGGGCGGGTCATATTATGTGGATTCCCATCATTATCCAGAAATGGAAAACTTCACTGAAGACGAAATATTCGAGAAGATTATTAGAGATGTAATGGAGGGTGTTGATGGGACGGGTATTAAAACAGGTGTTATTGGTGAGGTAGGTTGTTCTTGGCCACTCACGCCAAACGAGATAAAGGTTTTACGTGCTTCGGCCAGAGCTCAGAAAAATACTGGTGCCCCTCTACTTATTCATCCGGGTCGTGACGAAAATGCTCCGATGGAAATTATTGGGATTATAGAAGATGTTGGTGCAGATTTGTCTCAAACAATTATGGGACATCTGGACAGGACGGTTTTTGAGAAAACAACTTTCAAAAAGATTGCCCAGACTGGTTGTTATATGGAGTGGGACTTGTTCGGATGGGGTGGGTCATATTATTACATAAACTTAAATGTAGACATGCCGAGTGATGATCAACGACTTGCGCGAATAGCTTGGATTTGTTCTGAAGGATATGAAAATAAAATTGTAATAGCTCATGATATTTGTGGAAAGCACAGGCTTCAAAAATATGGGGGGCATGGTTATCACTACATATTGGACCATGTTGCTCCAAGGATGAAAGACAGAGGATTTACAGAAGACTGGATCCACAAAATTCTTGTTACCAATCCTGCTTCGGCTCTCACTTTTTCTTAGGCCAACGCAAATATTATCTCTAGGAGTATTCTTGCGATTTACTTGTTCGGTGAATTGAGTGTGTTCCTGGGGGAATTGACAACGAATTTATATTACACGCGGATTTAGGTGTCCGATGCATTATGATTTCATAATAGTAGGTTCTGGTTCAGCTGGAGGGATTTTAGCTGCGAGACTTTCTGAAGATCAATCAATCAGTGTTCTTCTAATTGAAGCTGGCCCTATACATATGTCGTATCCTGATATGCCAGATGCTGTTAAGTATGGATATGGTCCAGAAAGAGCCTACGGCGAGTATTTTTATAAAAACTCGGGCGATGCCAGGATGTTTGTTGCTAGAGCTAATGACTTGCAACCACCAATGCTCGTGCCCAGAGGTACAACTTTGGGAGGTTCCAGTTCAGTGAACGCCCAAATTTTTCTGCGGGGAGAACCAGATGATTATGATATGTGGGCCTCTGCTGGAAATGATTTATGGAGTTTCGACCAATGCTTACCTTATTTTAAAAAATTAGAAAATGATCTTGACTATGCGGGGTATTGGCACGGTAATGCTGGACCGATTAAGTGTGTACGGCATCCGAGACACGAATGGAACAAAGATGATGAAGCCTTCTACAATTCCTGTAAAAAAATTGGATTCAGTGAAGTTTCTGATCATAATAATCCTGAGTCTACAGGAGTTGGGCCGCTTCCTTTCAATACGGTAAACAGGATTAGGCAAAGTACTTGGTTAAACTATGTAAGGCCTGTTATCCAAAGAAAAAATTTGACGGTGATTCCTAATGCTGGTGTCAAATCAGTTCAATTCTCTGGAACTAAAGCGGATTCAGTCCTAGTAAGCACTCCCAATGGGATTGAAGAAATTTTAGGTGGAGAATTTATCCTGTCTGCAGGTGCAATATCATCACCCCAGATATTAATGTTGTCAGGAATAGGGCCTGCACTCGAATTAGAAAAATTGGGTATTAAAGTTGTTCAAAATTTACAAGGAGTTGGTCAAAACTTAAGAGATCATCCACAGGTTAATTTGTCGTGGAGAGCTCAGTCAGATTATAAATTTGACCAGAAAAACAGGTCTTTTAACGTGGGACTCAGATACACGGCAACGGGATCCAATTTACGTAATGATATGTTTATACAGCCTCTTAGTTATAGTAATGGACCAGGTAAGAATAGTGTCTTCTTGGGTGATACTTCGACAGGAGTAGATTCATTTTTAGGAATGGCAGCGATAATTTATCTCGCCAAAGGCAGTGGTTCGTTAAAGCTTAGGACAGGTGATTGTTCGGTGCAGCCGTTCTTAGATTACAATTATCTTTCAGAACAGGAAGATTTAACACGTTTGATGGAGTCCGTTAAGATTTGTATAGCTATTGGAGAAAGTTCTGAATACAAAACTATTGTCACTGGACTCGCAGATCCTGAATTAGACGTCATTGAATCAGATAACAAATTGGCTCTTTGGGTAAAACAAAATGTAAAAACCAGTCATCACATATCGGGCACCTGCAAAATGGGTCTGTCTAGTGATTATTTTGCGGTTGTGAATCAATTTGGCCAGGTTCATGGGGTATCCAACTTAAGAGTCGTAGATGCGTCGATTATGAACGACTGTGTGAGAGCAAACACAAACTTGCCTACGATGATGATTGCAGAAAGAATCGCTGATTTGATTATGAATGGATCTGGGCATTGTTGAAATTTGCAAATGGTCATGATTCTGCCTTTTGAAAGGCTTTTTGCCAGTGTTACTGAGTGATTCTTTGCAAGTATTTAGCGTGTCATGGTCACGATTTAACCATTGGAGATATTTGGAGAAAAATTTAAACCGAAAAGAAGAGAGGGGACATAATGTCAATAGAAGTAGTCCAAGATTCAGGTAGCGCAGCACCAGTGGGGCCTTATTCCCAGGGGATCAAGGCGGGAGGCTTTGTTTTTGTCGCTGGTGAAAAAGGAATAGATCCGGATACCGGGGAGATTGTTGCTGGGGGAATCCAAGCTGAAACGAAACAGACTTTTTCTAATATTGAAGGGATATTATCGGCAGCAGGTGCAACTTTGGAACAGGTAGTATCTACCACTGTTCATATGGTCAATCTCGAGGAATTTCAACAGATGAACGAAATATACGCTTTGTTTTTCAAAAACAATCCACCTGGAAGAACAACCGTGGGAGTCACGTCTTTGCCTGCAGGAGCGAATGTGGAGATAACTGTAACCGCATATACTGGAGACTAGGCTCAAACAAGATTAATATCACAGTTAGTTTTTAATAATCTCGCTACCATATATCCCATCTTCTGCTCCCCACCACTTTGCGAGTTGATCTAGGGCTGTTTGCTCGTATCCTTGCTTGGTTGGTATATAGTATCGGCGGTTTTGTAAATTTGATGGTAGGTTATTCATAGGTGCGAAATGATTTTCGTAATTGTGACTATATTTATATCCCTTACCGTACCCAATCTCTTTCATTAGAGATGTTTCAGCGTTTCTGAGATGATATGGTACTGGTTCGCTGATTTCTTCGCGAACATCATTCAGGGCTTTATCTATAGCCGAATAGGCGGAATTGCTTTTAGGCGACGTGGCAAGGTACACCGTTGCTTCAGCTAGTGGGATACGGCCTTCCGGCATTCCCAGAAAACTTACTGCTTGCTGTGCAGCTATTGATATTGGTAGCGCCTGGGGATTTGCCATGCCAATGTCTTCAGACGATAGTACGATTATCCTTCTGGCGATGAACAAAGGGTCTTCACCCGCGTCTAGCATTCGGGCCAGCCAATATACCGCGGCATTGGGGTCAGACCCTCTTACTGACTTGATGAAAGCAGATATAGTGTCGTAGTGGTGGTCGCCCTTTTTATCGTACCCGATTACTTTTTTTTGCATTGAGTCTTCGATAGTTTCCCGGGTAACTATTCGTTCTCCTGATGGGCTAGGTACAGTCGCATGTACAGCCAATTCTAAAGTGTTTAGCGCCATCCTAGCGTCAGAGTTAGATAGTTTCACAAGCGATTCGAGAACTTCATCTCGCAGTTTTACCCGGAAAGATCCTAAGCCCTTCTCTTTGTCGTTGATAGCTCTATTAATTATTTGTTCGATATCAGATTCTGTGAGGGGATTCAGAGGGAAAACTCGACTCCTGGAGAGAAGAGGGGAGACCACTTCAAATGATGGATTTTCGGTCGTAGCTCCAATTAATATTATGGTCCCTTTTTCAACGTGAGGTAGAATTACGTCCTGTTGAGATTTGTTGAAACGATGGATTTCATCAATGAAAACGATTGTTCTTTGCCCATGCATGCCGAGACGGCTTTTCGCATCATCCATTATATTACGGAGGTCTGCTACTCCTGATAGGACAGCACTTATAGAGTTAAAGTGACTGTCGGTTGATCTGGCGATAAGGCTTGCGATAGTGGTTTTACCTGTGCCAGGTGGTCCCCAAAGGATCATTGAAGGGATATGGCCTGATTCGATGCTCCTTCTCAAAACCCTGCCTGGTCCAGCAATCTCTTGTTGCCCGACAAATTCATCGAAAGTATGAGGCCTCATTCTAGTTGCCAACGGGGCACTGGAATTCAATTCTGTTTTGGCGTTATGATCAAATAGAGTCATGCGTATAGTCTTTTGTACAGGGCCAAAGTTCGATTTGATATCCGTATTATATATAGCAGTAGTTTAATAAGCATTCACGAGACTACGCTTCAAGAGCTGCCGTAACTATTCTAATCATGTCATCATTTTCGTGGTCTTGCACTGTCCTTGGGTCCAATATCAAATGTTCGTCTACTATACGGGTCAAAACAGGCGGATTACTATTTCTTAAGGTATTAGCGATACTGGTTACTCCCCCGAACAGACCCTCAGTATTGATATTTACAGTCCATGTCGGTAATGTCTCCTCAGGCAAACTGCCACCACCGACAGTAGAAAAACTGGTTTCTAAGGATGCTCTGTCACCGATACGTTGTTGCCATTCTCTTGCTCTGAGCCTGATCGATTCATTATCTAGAGATATCATTCGCCATACAGGTATCTTTTCTAGTGCCTCACCTTTTATGTAATGCACAAGAGTTGCGGTCAGTGCAGCCATATTCAGTTTATCTATGCGTATTGCTCTGGCTAGTGGGTGAGCCTTGATTTTGGAAATATAGTTATCTTTACCTGCAATAATTCCAGATTGAGGCCCTCCAAGTAGTTTGTCCCCTGAAAAAAATACTAGATCAACCCCAGCAGCGATGCTCTCTTGAGGCATGGGTTCTTTCGATAGTCCGAAAGCAGAACTGTCAATTAAGCACCCACTTCCCAAGTCGTGTAATACAGGGATGTTGTGAGCTTGGCCCAGTTTAACCAATTCTTGAATTTCGGGGGAATGAGTAAAACCCGATACTTTGAAATTACTGGGGTGTACAGACAGGATTACTCCAGTGCGGGGGCTAATGGCATTTTCGAAGTCTTTTACGTATGTTCTATTGGTGGTTCCTACTTCAACCAATGCGGCACCACTCTGTGCTAATATTTCCGGAATTCTGAATCCCCCACCGATTTCAACCGCTTCTCCTCTGGAGACTATAACTTCCTTGTCATTGGCTAGGGATGTTAAACCTAACAACATTCCAAATGCGTTATTGTTAGTTATTAACGCAGATTCTGAACCGGTTACTTGGCTCACGAGTCTGGATAGATGTTCTTGTCTGGATCCGCGTTTACCGGTTTCAAGATCGAATTCCAAGTTGGTATATCCTCGGGCTGCAATGTCCAGATATCGTATTGATTCAGAACTCAGCGGTGCTCGTCCAAGATTGGTATGTAATATGACACCAGTAGCATTGATAACAGGGATAGGCCATGAATCCCACAATGACCTGGCAGTTTTAAGGATAGCTTCAACTATATCTTCAAATGCAGGACTGCTTATACCTGACTGGATACCTGCCCGGAATTCGGATAATTGCTGTCGGGCCAAATCTACTATAGATTTGCGGGAATATAATTCTGACAATTGTTTAATACGTGGATCGGATACTATTCGATCCACGCTTGGGAGAGAGTGATATTTACTGGCCATAGTGGAGACATTATACCCCAGTGAGTTAAACTGTCCGTTGATTCTACAGATACCACACTGTAGAATATTCTCGAACTTCCCTGTACCGTAGGCGGCTATGTTTGTTATAGGTTTGACTGGTGGGATAGGAACTGGAAAATCAGAGGTGTCGGATATCCTTGGAAATCTTGGAGCCGCCGTCATAAACGCTGATATCATTGGCCACCAAGCCTATTTACCGGAAACCAAAACTTGGAAGGCAATAATTGATGAATTTGGTGTTGATATCATTGCCCCTGATCGGACCATAGATCGCAAGAAACTAGGAGCTATAGTCTTTGGTGATCCGAAGCGATTGGCTATTCTCAATGCGATAATGTTCCCGGCAATATACGAGATCATACAGGATCGTATATTGGATCTTGAACATTCAGGATGGAACGTGGTTGTGGTAGAAGCGGCATTATTTATAGAGGCAAAATGGAACTCCCTCTCGGACGAGATCTGGGTTACAGTCGCTTCTAAGTCTGTCGTTATTGAACGTATAAAAAAGCGTAATAACTTAGATGAACAAGCAATCAAGGCTAGAATAGACTCTCAAATGTCTCAGGACGAAAGAATCAAACACGCCGATGTACATATAAAAAACGACTTTGGATTAGAAGAGCTAAGAAAACAAGTAGGGGAAATTTGGGAGACCAGGATTCCCTCGATTAAGGAGAACAGAGCAAAACCATGACGTCATCCACTCAGACCTTATATAGAAGTTATATCATTGAAGAGTATCATCTGACCGAAGAACCTTATTATGTTCCGGTTAGTGATGAGGTGGAGTTATTTGAGGCTGCATATAAAGCCAAGATCCCTATATTGTTCAAGGGTCCAACTGGCTGTGGGAAGACAAGATTCGTTGAATATATGTCATACAGGCTAGGTAAGCCACTTACGAAGGTAAAGAAGAATCGTTCATCAAAATCTGAAACAGAAACAAAAGGTCGGAACTTACCACTTGTGACCATTGCTTGTCATGAAGACTTGACGGCAAGTGATTTAGTGGGGCGATATCTTTTACAAGGTGAAGATACCGTTTGGTTGGATGGTCCTTTGACAAGAGCTGTAAAAGCCGGAGGCATATGTTATCTCGATGAAATTGTGGAGGCGAGAAAAGATACCACTGTTTTAATACACCCTTTGACAGACCACAGGAGAATCTTGCCTGTTGAGAAGAAAGGTGAGCTTTTGGAAGCCTCTGACGACTTCCTGCTAGTGTTGTCTTACAATCCTGGTTACCAGAGTGCCCTCAAGGATTTGAAACATAGTACGCGACAGAGATTCATTGCACTTGAATTCGACTATCCACCTAGAGATATAGAGGCTGAGATAGTTCGTCATGAGGCTGGCGTGGATGAACCCACTGCACAGCAACTTGCCAAGCTGGGAGAGAAAGTACGTAACCTCAAAGAACATGGACTTGGGGAAGGTGCTAGTACCCGTTTATTAATTTATGCGGGGAGGATGATGGCGCAAGGTATTGGGCATAGACGGGCATGTCAAGTAGCTATCAACTGGGCTGTTACGGATGATGAATCAGTTCAGCGCAGCATTGAAGAGATCATTTCGTCGATATTTGAATAATACATAACAACAAATTTTAGATGAGTTTTATCAATGCCGTTCAGGAATTATATTAATGATGCTGGATGAATATACGTCTGGGATAATTCGAAAAGTGCTTGCTGAAAATCCCGCAAAAGTAATTAAAGATACCAGCCTGATACCGTCAGCCGTGATGGTGCTTTTCTATCAAAAAGAGAATCAACATTGCATTTTGCTGAATAAACGTACTGATACAGTAGAGCACCACAAAGGCGAAATATCTTTTCCCGGAGGACGCAAAGATGATGAAGATTCATCTTTGCTTGATACTGCTTTGCGAGAAACTGAAGAGGAAATGGGGATAAGGATCAAAGATATAAACGTGTTGGGGCAAATCGACGATATGCCTACTAATTCTAATTATCTGATCAGTGCCTTTGTTGGAACAATTAGCTACCCGTATCATTTCAAACCTAGTGATATTGAAGTAGCAGAAATTATCGAGGCACCCTTATCAACATTGACCGATCCGGAACATTTTCATTTCCAGATTAGAATGGTTGGAGGCCAGCCTCTTGAATGTCCTGAATTCAACTATCTCGGACATCGTATATGGGGGGCCACTGGTCGGGTCTTATACAATTTCATTAAATTGCTTAATAAGGTGTCTGATGAGGAGGCACATTGGCGGAAAAACTAGTTCGATCACTGGATGAAATTCGGGAGGAGATCAGTAAATATCCTCCCTCTTTGGGATCTTCTTTAGAAACTTCAGTTCAAGAGATTACTGAAACCTTGAGTGAGTCCCAATTATCGGTTTGGGCTCAAACCGGAGTTCAGATTGCGTCGCAGACCGCCCGAGCCTGGGAAGTCGCCGAGCAATATTACTCCCTAAGTATCAAAGTTATCCCGTACATCCCATTCAGTTATTTTGAAAAATGGGCCGATTGTGGTATATCACTGTGCGAGAGATCAACTACTATAGGATCCGCTTTTTTTGAATCTAGCCCGTTAGTTATAAGTAAGCTTCGGTCTAGGCATATAGAAAACTGGTCTAATCTGGGTGCCAGCCTATATAGAGGCTCCTGGAAATCCAGCACATTGGCCTGTAAATTTTTTGAATCTAGTCCTGATTTACTTCAAAGCTTAACATTTCCACAGTTAGAAAGATTCGTATCTTTCCTAGATAGTTTGTCGCATCGATCTTATGATTTATCCGCCGAATGTTTGGGTTTAGCTCGGAAAATTTTCCCGCTTATGGGTGAAGACAAAGATGCGTTTATTTCTCTAGCGTCTACGCTGGTAGAGACGTCATGGAGAGAGGTCAAAACCTTTTTTGACGCAGGGGCTAAAGCTCTTCCCAAAGTAGCATCTGGTGAACGCATGAGGTTCATCAAGCTTTCGGAGAAACTAGTGAATTCAGGGTGCTCTAATGTACCAATGTTGATGCTTGATATGTCTGGTTCTTTTTCCAACGTTAAAAATGAATACCATGTCGAAATTTTAGAATTGGCTGATCGATTAGTGTCGATTTGTCCTGAGGCGGTTACAGAATTCATCAAATCTACTCCAGTGGTTCTGGAGCGCATTGATATAGATCAGTTGAAAATGTGGTTTGAACAGGGGATCGGTATTTTAAACCAAAATAAGGACGGCGGAGTTGCCTATTTCAAAATGGAATCATCCAGAGCTGAACAGGCAGTGGAGTTGATTTCATCTAGTATTGAGTTTGAAAGAATTAAACCTGTGATGGAAATGTACTGTAGAGGGCTAGCTGGCTCTGAAATGAATCTGGCGCCGTCTGATGACCTGGTAGAAAAACATATTGGATGGGTTTCTAATGAGCTGCCTTCAACGGAAGGTTCTACGGTATATGTGCCTTCGCTTATAGATAAGTATCTTACCAAGGAGCGAAATTTCTCTTGGCTCAAAGTTGTTTCTACTCATCAAGTTGCTCATTTGGAATTTGGGAGTTTTGATTTTGTGTTCGGAGAGTCATCAAAAATTTTTGATGATGTGAGGAGTGACTTAGAGCAGGCCCGCAGTGAAGTCATGCTAGAAAACTATCCGGACGATGACTCAGAGCGTATAGAGGTGAATTATACAACAGATATCCAAAGATTCTTCAATTTATTTGAAGACAGGAAACTTGCTCTAGATATTTTCACAGTAGTCGAAGATGGCAGATTAGATTCGAAAATCAAGATGGAGTATAGAGGGCTTCAACATGAATATGGAAATATTCAACGTGATTCGATGGCTGATCGGCCAGAAATAAAAAAAATGCCTGCAAGAGAAGCCATGGTTGAGTTTCTTGTATTACTTAGCTTGCAACAAAGCGACGTTATACCAGTACCCAAGCAATATGAGGAACAAGCCAGAACAATACGCGCTATAGCCAAGACTGTTTTCGTTCCAGATTCCACAATAGAAGACGTTGCTGAAGCTACTATTCGTATCTATGCATTGATTTCTGATATAACCAACGAAGCAAGCTCTAATATGGACTGGCAAGATTTGAATATGGACGACTCTTTCGATGAGAGCTATGAAGACCCAGCAGATATGCAGCAAATGCTTCAACAGATGGCACAAGGCACAGATACTGAAAAGCGCTCTGATGAACAAGAATTTCAATCATCTCAGGAAGTTGGGTTCAGAGGAGATTTCAAGCCTGAGTTAGTTCAATTACTTGCTCAGTTGAGAATGCAGGAGGGCGATGCAGGTTCCGATGGTTCTGACCCGATTTCAAAAGAAGCCTTAGAAGAATTGTTGCAGAACAGTGCTGAGCTTGATCTTGAAGCCGTGCAAGGAGATGTACAGAACACAGCTGGATTTGCTAATAAACTGATGGAAGAAGCAGGAGCTAATCTTCCTGACATGGGGCAGCCCAGTCAAAGTCCGCTGGCTCACGTAGATGAGGATGGGGGATCTTTGGAAGCGGATGAACCTCAAACCTTCGTTTATGATGAATGGGATTTCAGGGCAGACGATTACAAGCCAAGATGGTGCATAGTTAAACAGAAAACGATGCAAGAAGGAGATCCTTCCTTCTATGGAAATACCTTAAATAATTACGGAGCTCTGGTAGGTAGAGTGAGGCGACAATTTGAATTAATGGTGCCTGAAACTTTTAGGAAAGTCAGAAAACTTGAGGATGGCGAAGAGATCGACATCGATGATGTCATAGAAGCCAGAGTAGATATTAAAACGGGTGTAAGTCCCAATGACAAATTGTACTGGAGGCGCAATAAAGTCCAACGCGACGTTTCGGTTGCATTGTTATTGGATACTAGTGCATCAACAGCAGAAGCAATTGACGATGGAAACCGGCCATCTGATGAATGGAATGCTCCAAATGATCCCAAAGAGTATATGGACTGGCTTAAAACTAGGCGTAGTGGTTCCGTCAAACGCACTTACAAGAGGATTATAGATGTAGAAAAAGAAGCTATAGTGCTGCTCATACATGCGTTGGAAGCCATTGGTGACTTATATGGGATATATGGGTTTTCAGGATATGGAAGGGAAAATGTTGAGTATTATACTATCAAAGATTTAGATGAAAATTTTTCGGATCGAGTTAAAAAACGCATAGATAGAGTTGCGCCCCTTCATGCCACAAGAATGGGTCCAGCCATCAGGCATACTACATCTAAGTTAGCTGGCCATGACGCCAAAACGAAATTATTGTTTCTTTTGAGTGATGGAAGGCCACAAGATAGAGGATATAGTAGAGAGGGAGTTGAGAAAGAATATGCAGTCCACGATACCAAAATGGCCTTGGATGAGGCGAAGGCAGAAGGTATTAATGCTTTCTGTCTGACGGTCGACAAAAATGGTCACGATTATCTCAAAACTATGTGTGAAGACATAGGATATGAGGTGTTAGATGACATCAACACTCTGCCAGAGAGACTGCTATTGTTATACAGGCGTTTGACGATGTAGTTACCGTTGCATTGATCTGACTTGTACCGAAAATGTTGTAATAGTGGTAATTGGAATTAAAGCAGTTGATTAATGCCGAAGACTTATAGGTCGTAATTTTCCCTCAGAAGCCTGTCCAAATTCAAAAATGACTCAGTCGATGCTCTGAGCAATACTCTGCTTTTGTCACCAGGATACTTTCTGTTGATTGCATAGGACTTTTCATTTATTTCAAATCCTATGTTGACTATATTTGATTCGTCTCCTGTAATTGATATCCCTATGTCGCTATTGAAAAATCCTTTTGCTTTTGAGGCCAGCAATTTCACTGTTTCAGAACTGTTCGCACCATATTGTTCTATAACTGATTGATTGATACCGTGTTCTACAAGTTGATTTTGATCAAGTATGATTACAGTTCCAGCAAGTGACTTCCGACCCAATTCAGAATCTCCTAAATGTGTGTATATTGCTCCTTCGGTATACGTTTCAAATATGCCTACTTTGAGGGCCAATTGATTCAGTAATGAAGCCACATTTGACTGGGGAGTTTCATCATTGGTACCCCAAATTGATTTACCCATTATATTTCTAATTTGGTTTTCTATAGGATATATAAGTTCATGGGCTTGTTTTTTACTACCAGCTTTGGCAATAAGTCTTAGGTGTATGCCGTCAGATTTAGAATATATTCCCAATTCAGGATTGTCTATTTCAAATAAATGAGAGAGCATTTCGTCAACACGGCCCTCACTGATTCCAAAAGTTTTGAGCGTTAGAGTTTCTATAAAAGTGTTTTCGTTAATCATTTGAAGCCTGGGTCCAATTTCTTTGGACCACATCTCTTTTACTTCCCTCGGTGGACCAGGTATTGCGATTATCGTGCGGTTGTTTTTTTCAACCCACCACCCAGGAGCGGTTCCGGTGTGATTGTAGATAGATATAGCAGATGGTATGAGAGTGGCTTGTTTGAGATTAGTATCAGGCATCGGCATATTTCGTTCCGAAAATATGGTTTGTAGATGTTTCAATAAATTTGAATCTACATTCATTTTTTCATCCATTACATTAGCAATGGCTTCTCTTGTCAGATCGTCTGACGTCGGTCCCAATCCGCCACAGGTTACTATCAAATCTGCTCGGGCCAAGGCATGTGATATAGCCGTAGTTAAATGATCGAGTCGATCTTTTGATTTGGACATCCAGTCCACTTCAAAACCTAGGCTGATCAATTCAGAAGCAATATAGCTAGAATTAGTATCTACTAATTCCCCCATAAGCAACTCGGTTCCAACTGCAATAATTTCAGTTCTCATTACTTACTCCAGTGTGGATTTTATATGTGATGAAGGGGGGTGGAGGATTTTAGAGATTTTGAGAGAAGATATTTTTCAACGTAAGTGAGCTATTGAAAAGATCGATAGTGTTTCAATCTTTTCCGGTCCGAGGGATATCGATGGCTAAATCAAGTAATTGTTCTGTCCAAACTGCATCAAGCAATAGTACTGGAAGCCTATATTCTTGATTCTCATCTGGCCTCACAGGATCTTGTGGTTTACCATAGTACCAAAGGCCATCAGCCGACTTATCTCCAATTCTCAGCAAGTAGCCGTCCATGAATTCAACCCCGTTATCCGAGATTCCTTGAAACCTAAATTCAAATGCAGGCGATTCCTCATCAATTCCCCATTGGCCGAAGTCTCCTCCTTCCACAAGAGGACCATCAACAGACACGTTGGGTGGGCCACTTAGAAGAGGCACAATATCCTTCCAGCGATCGGGTTCCACATCTACAGCATCTTCATTTGAATCATCTCGTTCTCTTACAGTCCAGGGGTTTTCAGGTTCATCGGGTGGCCTAAAAAGCACGGCAGGTGTTTCTGGATCAGAAGGGTTTCTATGTACAACATTGAATGCCATCAATTCTGACACATCCCTTTTGGGGTACCATTTTGGAATTGGAGGATCTTTGGCAATTCTCGTGATTACGTCTCCCCAACTCGAAACAATCAGAAATAGATCATCGAATCCCGTTACCTGCGCGTAGTAGTGGTCGCCGTCAGTAGTTTTTTCTCCAAGCCTGAATTGGAGGAATCTGCCACCCCTCAAGCCTATGTCTACCACTGTTTGGGGTTGATCTAGACCATATTCAGAAGGGTCTACGATCTTGGCTCTTGTTGAAGAAAGGTCTCTTCGGGTTTGTGGTCCGCTAAGCAGTAGTACTATCCCACCCCATCTATGAAGATCTGGTGGGATATTTGGAGGGTCAACGAAAGACCACCAATTTTGGTCGGTTCTGTAAAATCCTACTGAATCTTCTTTATGAGAGATGGATATGTCCATTATGTCATCCATCTCAACTTGGTAGAACCAAGGAGATTTTTCTTCTTCTACAGGATCAGCAACAAAGGGATTAATATATGCAACGGAGCCCGCTATAATAGCCAGAATTATTAAACCTGCAGTTACCTTTAAATTCATGGTTCTTGCTTTACACTCAACGTCTCTTCCACCAAACGTAAGCTCCCAGTAAGATCATGAAGAGCGGCGGTAAGAACCAACTTGACCATTTTATAAAGTCTCTTTGGCGAGTGTTGACAACCAACTCTCTTACAGGGAAAACTTTTGGACGTATAGAGATTAAATCGAAATCTTCCGTAAGCCAATTAACAGAATTTAGAAACAGGTCTGCGTTATCGTTTGAGAAGAAGAATCTGTTTCGTGCAAAGTCCGAATCCCCGAATATTATTAGATTGGTGGCAGGGGTAGTGAAATCTGGTTCATTAATAGTTCCGTTAGACTCAAATATGCCTGCCAATGTGAACGGACCCAGAGGTTCAGATTCCTCCTGATATTCAACCTTCTCAGTATCACTTTCAAGCCAGCTTGCGGGTGTAGACATAGCAAGGCGGGCGAATTTTATGTGGCTCGGCATATCTTCTGGCCCTAGTACAGGCTCAATCGCAGTCACATCAGGGAAAAATACTACCTCTAACTGGTCGGTAATACTTAATTTAACTGTGGATAAAAATTGCGCATTGGCCCGTTGGATCAATGGAGTTAATGGTTCTCCTGCTACGTTACTGACAACGTCAGCTACACTTCCATCATAAATATTAGCTCCCCAAGGCTTCATCAATTCCACAAATGACTTAGGAGTACCAGGGTCAAACAGTGCGATTATACTGCCGCCGTTCTGCATGTAAGTAGTTAAAATATCAGATTCATCTTGTGTTAGTTCTTGTTTGGGGCTGACAATTAAGAGGACAGCTACATTCGGAGGAATTGCGGCAAACTGGCTAAGATTGATGGGGTCAACACGATAGTTGTCTCTTCTCAATCCTTCTATAGCGAAGTCAAACCCATCGTCTTTTATCTCGCCTGTTACCAAATCTCTCGTTGCTCCAGGTTCCTTGTGGCCCACAAGGTAGGCTATCTGCTTTTGGTCTACTCCGCTAGCAACCAGTACCCCAGTGACAAAGTTAGGCTCGCTAAATTCGAGGATTTCTTGTCGAGTACCATTGGTAATGTCTTCGAATACTATGCTTGGATATCGAGCTACTTCATATTGAACCGCCAGAGATCTGTTGAGTTCTGGGTCGATGAATCTATAACGAAATTGACTTGACCGCCTCTCAAATTCGTTGAGAAGATCTTCGACCTGTTCTCTAGATGTATCGCTCGGAGTGAAGAATGCATTTGCTCTAACCGGTCCGGTTAGGTTTTCTAGGACTTTCGCTGTTTGAGGAGCTAGCGTGAATACTCTTGTGGCGGTGGTGTCGATGCGAGTTGGGCTCCTGTACATCAGGAAATTTATTACTATGATGATAGTGAAAAAAGCTACTGTCATCACAGCTATGTTCGCCCCATATTTCCCTTGTCTGCCAACTATGAAACTTCCAATTTCTTTTGGTGACAGTACCAATGCAGCAAGCACTGCAATCAAGCCAAATATCAAAATTGCAAGACCAGTTCCACTGATCTCTTCAATTGTTAAGTATATGACCCCGCCTGACACCGAGGCCAAAAGTCCCACTATAGCGCAGACAAAACTCCAGAACGCCGTGGATTGTGAGGTGAGGCTTAGTGAGCTCAACAAATCTTGATTTTGTTTGTCTTTACCAGTCAATTAACGCCACCTACGAGTTTCCAAAAATCTAATAGTTAAGAAAATGAAAATAGCAGTGATGCTAATGAAGTAAACAACGTTACTTGTGTCTATAATCCCTCTGCGAAAGTCCAGTAAATGGTCATTCATAGATAGGCTGAGTAGAATGTCCTGACCTATCCCGTCAACAAGCTCTGCCACCTGATCAATGAATGACAAAGTTAGAAGAGTGGCTGTTGCCACCACTGCTGATATTATCTGGTTGCCGGTAAGTGAAGAGGCCATGAGGCCAATCGCTAGGGCTGCTGAACCATGCAACAAAACACCAAAATAGGCGCTGTAGATTGGACCAGTGTCTGGGTCTCCAAACCAATAAAGTAAAACTACGTAGTAGAGTGTCAATGCAAGAGTGGCACCGTATAAAGAGAGTGCTGCGAGGTATTTTCCTAGTACTACTTCCCAGTCCCTAACTGGAGCAGTCAAGAGCAGTTCTAGCGTGCCCAGTTTCTGTTCTTCAGACAGCAGTCTCATGGTCAAAAGCGGAGCCAAAAACAGGGTGAAAAAACTTGCCCAGTTAGTGAAACCACGCACGCCTGCTTCAGCGAATGGGCTAGTCACATCATTGACGAAAAAGATTCCTGTTAAGACCAAAAACATTGCCCCGATGATGTATGCAGTGGGGGTAGTAAAATAAGCCCTACATTCTTTAACTGTTATGGCCCAGGTATTTTTCATTATTGGACCGTCTCTTCATTGGTTGTTAAGCTTACAAATATCTCTTCTAATGTCATTCCGATCGGCTTTATAGTAAGTAAATCCCATCCTTTATTCACTACCGTCGAAGCTATGTTCGCTCGGGCGTTACTACCAGTAACTGTGTCAATTAAAAGACATGTTGAATTGTCTTTTTCTGAGTCAGTTGTTGATACGCTAACCACGTCTTCCAGCGATTCAATGGCTTTGGTCGCTTCTTTGACAGGTGCATTAAGTTCGAGTTCCACTCGCTCTGAACCTCTGAGCCTGGTTCCAAGGTTGTCGGGTTTATCAACTGCAACTATCTCACCTTCGTGAATGATTATCACTCTTTGGCAAAGCATACTTACTTCAGGGAGAATGTGTGTGCTGATAATTACAGTATGGTCTCCGGCGAGATCTTTAATCAGTTGCCTGGTCTCAATTATCTGTATAGGGTCAATTCCTATGGTTGGTTCGTCTAATATCAGTACGTCTGGCTCATGGAGGATCGCTTGGGCTATGCCAACTCTTTGGCGGAAACCCTTAGATAATTTACTAATATGGCTGGACTGATATTCTTCTAATCGGCATACTTCAATCACATCACTGATTCTGCTGTTCAGTTTCTTGCGTTCCATACCCCGGATTGTACCCATGAAGGCCAAATATTCTTCAACACTCATATCTGTGTAAAGCGGAACGGTTTCTGGTAAGTAGCCGATATGTTTACGTGCTTCCAGAGAGTCCGAAACCACATCATATCCAGCTATAGTCACCTTGCCACTGCTTGGGGGTATGAATCCGGTAACGATCTTCATAGTGGTGGTTTTGCCAGCGCCATTTGGTCCAAGGAACCCCAAGACTTCTCCCCGCTCAACACGGAAAGATATATCAGTTACAGCAGGGAAATCACCATAATATTTGGTAACATTCTCAAGTTCTATCATGTTCGTTTCAGAAAACAGGGATTAGACTCAAGTCTAATCCCTAAGGATTCTCCATTAGTTATTGTTGTCAGAGAACGTCATTATTCTGATGACGTCCGTGTGATTCTATCTCAACTAATGTCATTGGTTCAAGAGGAAAAGAGCATCTAAATCTACTGATTACTATTGAACGTTTGTTCTGAGATTAAAAAAGGTACCACAGTATTAATTTTTCTAATTAATTCTTCGGTTGTTACTTAGAGTACCTACCATGGACATGCTAAAATACGAATTCAATGATTGTTGATATGAAAAATCCAAGGCCATAAGTTAATGATCGAAGACTCGATTTACATGGATAATGCAGCTACTACCCCAGTTAGGGAAGAAGCTTTGGCGGCCATGCTTCCCTACTTCTCTAACGTGTACGGCAACCCATCAAGTTTTTACACTGTTGCTCAAGATGCACGGAAGGCGGTAGATGATTCCCGAGAGATAATTGCTCGGATCATAGGGGCCAGAACCAGCGAGATTGTCTTTACAAGTGGGGGGACTGAGTCGGACAACACTGCGCTTAAGGGTGTAGCTTTCTCGATGAAGAATCTCGGTAATCATATTATTACCAGTTCGATTGAACATCATGCAATTCTCCACTCATGCCATCAGCTTGAGCAATTCGGGTTTGATATTACCTACCTTCCGGTGGATGGAACTGGCATGGTTGATCCGAAAGATGTTGTAGACTCGATCACGGACCAGACCATCATGGTGAGTGTGATGTTGGCTAACAACGAAATTGGTACTATCGAACCAATAGCAGATATAGCAAATGAAGTGAAGTTTCAAGCTGAACGGCGTAAACAGACGATTGTGATTCATACAGACGCAGTACAGGCTGCTGGCCATATTGATATAGACGTAAAGTCTTTGGGAGTTGACCTCTTGAGTATGTCTTCTCATAAGTTTTATGGACCGAAGGGGATTGGAGTGCTTTACGTAAGAAGAGGAACTCCGTTTGAACCAGTATTCACGGGAGGTGGACAAGAGCGCCAAATGCGATCAGGTACGGAGAATGTACCGGGGATAGTTGGGATGGCTGAAGCATTAAGATTAAGTGAACAAGACAGACACTCCGAATCATTACGAGTAGCGGGGTTAAGAGACAAAATTATAGGATCAATTACTGGCCAGATTTTAGGTACTCGACTAAATGGTCATCCCACATCTAGGCTTCCCAATAACATAAACGTATCTTTCGACGGGATAGAAGGGGAACCGATTCTTTTGGCACTTGATTTTGCGGGCATTAATGTGTCCAGCGGAAGTGCATGCTCATCTTCTTCCTTGGAACCATCGCATGTGTTGCTAGCAATAGGCCTAACGGCCGACGTCGCCCAAGGCAGTATTCGGATAACTCTGGGTCGAGAAAATTCTGAACAAGACGTAGAGTATTTACTGAAAGTGCTTCCAGATATAGTAAATAAGCTTAGAACTATGCCATCTTTGGCAGCTGGCTCATAGGAAGGATCAATGTCTCTAAAATTACAGGAAAAGCCTAGTGCCAACCCTCCAATTTTGTTATACAAAGTTGGAGCAATGGTTTTGTTAATATCTTCTCTTTTTTTGTATGGATGTGGTGGAGATGATAATTACGCTGTTGCAAAGGGAAGACAACTCGACTTTGTGGCAGATGACCCGCGGTGGGGTGACAATGTTATTTTTACTGATGGATTAGGCCGAAAGAGACTTATCAGGCCAAAAGCATCGAATCGGCAGATAGCGGTAGTGAATATTATAGTTGCGAATAGGTCGACAACTATGGTGTCGTTGTTATTGAATGAGTCAGCCGTTGAGCTTGGAGATAGGCGTAGCGACAGACTAGAGGCTATTGACCCATTTAATGCCGAAGTGTTGGGAACTGACCATGAAGACCATAGAGATGCGGTGGTATTAGATGATCCCCCGTTATGGGGCGAAGTTGAACTCAAGAAAGGTTTTCAGATTGAGGGTTGGTTTGTTTTTGATGTGCCCAAGGGTTTGAAGTTAGGTACTTTGTGGTGGAACCAGGCCGACACAGTGTCATTAGATTTTATTGAATATTAAACTACATTAGTTATTTTAAGTGACATCTATACTGATGCCGCATACAATGTTTTGGTTATCCAACGCCAATCTGATTCTGAATTGCCGTTGTGGCGGTCAGGATCCGACATTTCTGTTGGAAGTGAATTGAATTTTCAACTAATGTTTAATGACCTGAAACAGGATAAAAAAGGAATTATATTGGAGGTTGTATGGGAAAACCGATAGATGTAGTGGATGCTGATTTTGAAGATAGTGTGATCAATTGTGAGATCCCTGTAATAGTTGACTTTTGGGCTGAGTGGTGTGCTCCTTGCAAAATGATCGCTCCTGTTTTAGACGAGCTTGCTGAAGAATTTGACGGAACGGTCAAGTTCACAAAATTAGATGTTGATTCCAATCCTACTTCGACTGCTAAGTATGGCATCAGGGGAATTCCTGCCATATTGATTTTTAAGGACGGGGCCCCGGTTGATCAGATAGTAGGCGCTGTTCCAAAATCAGCAGTGAAAGAGCGAATTGAATCTGCTATAAAATGAAAACTGATATCGTGCAACTTGCTTGAATCTTCTGGGGTATCAATTTCTTTACAACGAAGCGATTCTGTTTTAACCTCGCATTCCAACATGAGATTCTAAGATATATTCAAAGGAGAAACATGGTAGCTAGCAAGACAAAACAAAAACTGCGCGCAGGTAAACCGGTATTTGGTGTAGGCGTACATACAAACGACCCATTCATAACTGAAATAATAGGCGATGCGGGTTTTGATTACATATTGATAGATGGTCAGCACGGACCACTTCATCCTAGCATGCTCTATGAGATGGTTAAGGGATTGGGACGGACCGAATCTGATGTCATTGTTAGAGTGGTAGCCAATCAACCATGGTTGATTGGACAAGCATTGGATATGGGTGCTGACGGAGTAATAGTACCCGTTGTTGACAATGCTGAGGATTGCAAGAGGGCAGTGGATGCTGCCAAATATCCACCTATGGGGCATCGCAGCAACGGTGTAAGAAAAACTTGGCGGTTTGACAGTTACGAAGACTATTTGGTCCACGCAAACGATGAAACCATTGTATGGCCACAAATTGAAACTGCCGGAGCTTTAGAGACGATAGACGAGTTTTTGGATGTAGATGGAATTGATGGGATAATGATTGGTCCTAGTGACTTAGCTTACTGCTTGGGACTAGAGCCACCTGGGCTAATGGATGACCCTAAGGTTGAAGAAACGATTCAATTCATTTTAGATAAATGTAAAGAGCATGGAGTGCCGTGGGGTATGTTTAGCGGTTTGGAAGAGGGGGAAAAATGGATTCGCAGAGGTGGTCAGATCATAACTACTGGAATGGACCTCGGTTACATTACAGATGGAGCAGCTCGCGATCTAGCAGAATGTAAAAGAATTGAATCTAGCCTGTAGATTTGGTGCCGAAATTTATCATTCGAGCACTATCGGTAGTGTTTTAGATGAACGGTAATTGTTGATCAGTTTGTTTTGGGCATTGAATGAAGAGATTGTTGAAATAGTCTAATTAATGGGAGCGGATGGGTCCCGGTGGGCTTCGCGGACTTCAAATCCGTTGGCCCCGGCCCTTCGGTCGGGGCGGTGGGTTCGACTCCCTCGCGCTCCCGCCAGCAGGAATATTACTCTCAGAATCTGTGAGTGGTTAGTAACCTGGATGGAATTGTCTGATAAAATTCCTATATGAGTTACAGTCTTTGGTTCAAAAACTATGTTCGTCATCCGCT
>CAZMZE010000001.1:0-63826 GCA_964570875.1 uncultured Dehalococcoidia bacterium | reverse complement strand
CTTACCCACACTTGGACCCATCCTGCTGCAATCACTCATGGCCGAGGATCTCTACCTTGCAGCAACTATTGTTTTGTTGCTAGGAATTTTAACGATAGTCGGCACACTTATCTCAGATATTCTTTTGGTGGTTTTCGATCCGAGAATCAAACTTGAAGACTAATTCCATGCGGATTTAGGACTGATCTCCTACCATAACGGATTTCGCAATTTTTCGATTTTCTGATTAGGTTTGATGTCTATCTCCAGCTAATTTGTTAGCTGACAGTTTAATTATTTCGTGCTATTTGGTCCCTAACACCCAAATATACGTGCTAACATAATTATATGGACCCAGAATTCATACGGAATTTTTGCATAATCGCCCATATAGACCACGGTAAATCAACGTTAGCTGATCGACTAATGCAAATTACCGACACAATTGATCCCAGAGACATGGTTGACCAAGCTCTGGACACCATGGATTTAGAGCGTGAACGTGGTATCACTATCAAAGCTCAGGCTGTACGTATGGAATACAAATCACAGGCTCATGAGAATTATCAACTTAACCTCATAGACACCCCCGGACACGTCGATTTTGCATACGAAGTGTCTCGTAGCCTGGCAGCATGCGAAGGTGCTTTATTGATAGTAGATGCAACGCAAGGAATCCAAGCCCAAACACTAGCTAATGTATATTTGGCTATCGAGCATGACTTAGAAATTATCCCCGTTTTAAATAAGATCGACTTGGATATAGCTGAACCCGAAAGAATTTCAGAAGAATTACAGCATACATTTGGTTTCAAACCAGCCGACATCCTACAAGTTTCAGCTAAAACCGGTGAAGGAATGCACCTTCTGGCAGAAGCTATTATCTCGAGAATCCCTCAACCAAATCCCAGCCAGCAAAGACAATTGAGAGCATTGGTTTTTGATTCAAAATATGATTCCTACAAAGGTGTTATAGCATACGTCCGTATGATTGATGGGAGTGTCTCATCTAACGAAACGGTACACTTAATGTCTACCGGCTCTCAAAGTGAAATTTTGGAAGTAGGATACTTTGGCCCCAATCCTACTAGAGTTAAAACCCTCCAAGTTGGAGAAGTAGGTTACATAGCAACGGGTTTAAAGAGCGTTGCAGATGCTCCCGTCGGAGACACTATTACTCTAGCAGTCGACAAGGCTAAAGAACCACTTGTAGGATACCAAGAATTTAAACCCATGGTATTTGCAGGCCTGTATCCCGCGGGAGGAGAAGGATATATTGAACTGCGAGAAGCCTTAGAGAAATTACGACTAAATGACGCAGCACTCAGTTTTCAACCTGAAACATCTGTTGCCCTGGGATCTGGATTCAGATGTGGTTTTCTCGGCCTACTTCACATGGATGTTATCCAAGAGAGGTTAGAACGAGAATATGGACTTAATTTACTTGCCACTTCTCCAAGCGTTTCTTACGACATACTCCTTGCCGACGGAAATATTTTAACGGTTGACAGTCCTTCTAAAATGCCTGAACCAAATAATATCGAGGAAATCATGGAACCGTGGCTCGATCTAAAAGTAGTGATACCCGTGCCTTTGATAGGCACGGTCATGGAACTTCTGAAAGAACGCAGAGGTGAGTACGTTGGTATGGAATACTTGCAGCAAAATATTAATTCAAACAGTTCTGCTCCAAGTACAGGACGGGTCCTACTACAATACGCGGCTCCGCTGTCAGAAATCATTAGTGATTTTTATGACCAGTTGAAAACACGAACTCAGGGTTATGCATCTCTCGATTATTCAATAGCAAATCCCAGGCCAGGTAATTTGGTTAGGCTTGACATATTAGTCAACGGAGAAAACGTAGATGCATTATCAGTAATATTGCACAGAGATAACGCTGCTAAAAAAGGCAGAGACCTAGCAACCAAGTTAGTGGAGTTAATACCCAGGCAAATGTTTGAAGTGCCTATCCAGGCAGCTATTGGCCGAAAGATAATAGCCCGAGAGACTATAAGAGCTTTGCGTAAAAATGTACTGGCTAAGTGTTACGGTGGTGACGTCACTAGAAAACGCAAACTGTTAGCAAAACAAGCCGAAGGCAAAAAAAGAATGAAACGAGTGGGTAGTGTGGACATACCTCAAGAAGCTTTTTTAGGTGTCTTAAAAATGGATCGATAGGACTGATTTTATACATCAAAATCCTTTCCATTGTATTAACTGAATACAAACCCCGCGTATCTTTATACCTCAACTTTTCAATTGACACATATAGAATTTCTGGATACCATCAGATTGGGTCGTGCTAAGCGGGGTGGTAGCGGTGCCTTGTACTCGAAGTCCGCTTTAGCGAGGCTGAATTCCTCCTAGAGGTCCTCCTTTCGAGACCGCTGAGTTTGAAACACGGTGTTGATAGTTGGGTCCCATACGGCAGAATGCTGAAAACCCCGTCAGGTCCGGAAGGAAGCAGCGGTAATCGGCGTCTTCTGGGTGTTGTGGGCCAACCTAACTTGAGTCGGGAATCAGGTTCATGTCATCGGAAGTGATCGAATCGGAGGTGCACGATCTTTGTTAGCATGCAATATCCAACGAGTGTATTGCATAGATTCTAGTCAGGAATTCTCATAATCATCAGTTAATGCCTAATAACCACAACCCTCAGCAACCAATTTCTAAAATTAACCCACGTCCTAAAAAATCTCTTGGCCAACATTTTTTGGTTGACAAACGGGTGCTAAGCAAGATTATTAAAGCTGCGGATTTATCTGGACTGGACAATGTCGTTGAAATAGGGGCAGGGAAGGGGTTACTAACTAGTGAACTCGCAGGCAGAGTTGCCAAAGTAATCGCGGTGGAAATTGATAATTTATTGATCCCAATACTAGAATCAAAGTACGATCAATTACCTCACGTCAATGTTATCCACGAGGATGCCAGAACCATCGACATCCATCAGATAATACCTAGGGCTGAATCTTACAAGCTTGTCGCTAATTTACCGTACTATGCCGCGTTGCCTATTATACGCAAGTTCTTAGAATCTGATCATCCTCCTAAGATGATAGTGGTTATGGTACAACAAGAAGTAGCCGAAAGAATGACTGCTACTGTCGGGAAAATGAGCCTTGTCTCCGTAGCCATACAACTTAGGGGCATCCCAAAGATTATCACTACAATCTCTCCAAGGTCGTTCAAGCCACAACCCAAAGTTTCTTCGGCTGTTATTCGAATAGATGTCAGGCCTAAGCCTTTATTGGAACTAAAATCTGAAAGCGAATTCTTTAAAGTTGTTAGAGCCGGGTTTAGTTCACCTAGAAAACAAATTAGAAACACATTGAAACAGGGTCTATCTCTCAATGGATCAGAATCTGACCTTCTCCTCAGAAATTCCGGTATCGATCCAACTCTAAGACCACAGTACCTCAGTATGCAAGATTGGGGGAAACTCTATTCATCTTTCCAAAATACGACAGGCAGAATTCAGATATAATACAATCGTGTACACAGTCTCAGCCTACGCGAAATTAAACCTGTCTCTTGAATTAACCCACAGAAGGTCAGATGGGTACCATGAAATCGTATCTGTCATTCAGACCATAGGCCTCCAAGACACTCTGAATCTCTCATTGTCTGACGAAATTTCGTTTGTTTGTTCTGACCAAACTCTTCAGACTCAAGAAAATCTAGTTGTTAAAGCAGCTAATTCTCTTTTAAATTCTGTAGGGGGCGAATATGGTGCTTCAATTAAGCTAGACAAGCGGATCCCTGTAGCATCTGGATTCGGAGGCGGTAGTAGCGATGCTGCAGCAACTCTTATAGCTCTCAATAAATTATGGGAGCTAAACCTCACTAAGGACGAATTGAAAAATATTGGTCTTTCAATTGGCTCTGACGTACCATATTTTATAGATGGAGGGACCGCCATGATAGGCGGCAGGGGAAATATAGTACGCCGATTGCCCAATCTTGATATTAAATGGTTTTTGTTAGTGATTCCGGATTTCCAGATATCTGATAAAACAGCAAATGCTTATCGACATATTCAAAACCACCATTTCACTAACGGAGGACTCACACGTAAACTCGAAGCCAGATTACGTTCTAAGGGTGATTTGCCCCCACAGTTAATCTATAACACATTTGACAATATCGCATCAGAGCTGTACCCGGAATTACAATCGTATTGGGATGCCTTACGATCAGTTGGAGCCGAAGAAATACATCTAGCAGGTAGCGGTCCATCTATATATACTCCAGTCAGAAACAAGGAAATTGGTACGGCTATGGAACTACTTCTTAAATACCGCCACGGATTAAACGTTGTCCTGGCACAATCTGTATATCCTGAGTGCATATAGAATCATGGTTTATGTAACTGCTGGAATTGCATCCGGATTCTTGATGTCATCATTATTTATCTGCACAGTCTCAATAACCATGTTCAAGTCTCTAAAAGACACTGAATTTGCTTCTTCTACCTCCTCTAGCAGTCTTAATCCTTCTAAAATCATGATTATGATCACTTTAATTTCATTTCCATTATGGGGGATTATCGGTGTAATTTTAGGTATTTTGTATGCAATCACTGACAATCAAATCCCCTTGGATTGGTGGGCTAAACCAAATACAATTTTCGCTGCTGCAGTTATTATAATAACTGCACTTATGATTACACCATTCATAATATTGGTTGAAAAATTCAGGGCAGGGATCATAATCACATCTGTGTGGTTTATGGCAAGCTACGGCTGGCTACTTCCAAAGTTGGCTGGATGACAGATTGGAAATCTTATGATAATCAACACCATGAAATATAACAGTGGATTCTGTCCAAACTCGGAGATATTGATTGGCAGTATTTGACCTTCACGTTCATACAACCATAGGAAGCAGTGACAGCAGCCTCAGTCCTGATCAAATAATAGAACGAGCTGTAGCTCTTGATATTGACGGAGTGTGTTTAACCGAACATAGTGGTGGCTGGGACAGTAATAATCTCCAAAAACACTTCCCTATGAATGACTTGATTGTTATCGGAGCACTTGAAGTTGCTACTGATATGGGACATGTATTGGTGTTCGGCATGAATTCTTATGTCACTGGAATGAACCAGATCACAGAACTACGTAAGATTGTTGACCGTGTGGGTGGGGTGATGATCGCAGCACACCCATTCAGGAATTTCTTCAATACCAACAATAACGTCACTAACTTGGTGTTCCAAGGAATGGCTGGATCCACCCCATCAGACGTTAGTATTATTGACCATCCATTATTTAACATAGTTGACGACATTGAGGTTATCAATGGGGGGAATACTGACCGTGAAAACCAATTTGCGTCCGAGGTATCTCATCAATTGAATATGAGTGGTTTGGGTGGCAGCGACGCCCACTCATTACACGGTCTTGGAAGATACATAACCACTCTCAATGGAGACATCAAGAATGAATCTCAACTAATTGAATGCCTGAGAACAAAATCATTTAAGGCAGGGAAACTCCTTAGTAGAAAACACGAAGGAAAATCACTGGAATACAATGACTCTATTTGAAACTGATGGAACAGTTCTAGACGAAGCTTGGGTAGCTTTTGATATTGAAACAACAGGCCTTTCATCAGAAAAAGATGAAATTATAGAAATTGGTGCCGTGAAATTCATGGGGGCCAAAACTATAGACGAAATGCAAATGTTCGTTAATCCCGGACGAAAACTGGATAGATTTATTACCAATTTAACAGGTATCGAAGATAGAGACCTACTAGAAGGAGCGACTCCAACTCACGCTATTGCCGCTTTAACTTCATTTGTAGGAACGTGTCCGGTTGTTGGTCATAACATTTCTTTTGATTTGAGTTTTCTGGGAAAATATGGATTTGCCAGACATAATCGAAAGTGCGATACATTCGATATGGCGTACATAGCACTCCCCAGTCATTCAAGTTATTCTCTAGATAGTCTCGCAGATTGGGCTGGAAGAAAATCTTACAGATTCCACAGAGCCTTAGATGACGCAAAGGCAACCAGAGATGTATTTTTGAAACTTTTGGTAAAGCTTTCACAACTTGACATCCATACAGCCATAGAGATTCATCACATTTCTAAACGAGCTAAATCCTTTTTAGCTGACATTATCGAGCAACTAGTAATCAACCCTGTTTCAAACAAAACGTCTGATGAGTCTCCGGTCTTTAATTTATCAAAACTAGACAATCGATTAAGCTCTAAAAAAGAATTACCATCTGGTTCTCACAAGTCTGAATTGGATGACATAGACATTTACACTGTAGATTCATTATTGGATCCAGATGGTCCAGTTTCATCCAGTATAAAAGGGTTTGAAGAACGACCTGAGCAGTTAATGATGGCTAAGGCAGTAACCAAGGCAATCAACCAAAACGACAGGCTGATTGTAGAAGCTGGTACTGGAGTGGGGAAGTCTTTAGCATACCTACTGCCATCCTCTCTTTATGCTCTTGAAAATAACAAGAGGGTGGTAGTGTCAACCAACACAATCACACTTCAAGAGCAACTAGTCAAAAAAGATCTACCAAACCTGACACAGGTTTTGACCGAATTCGAGAACAATGGAATGCCTCAATTAAAATTTTCCCAACTAAAAGGGCGGTCAAATTATTTATGTTTACGGCGATGGGAAGGATTGAAGTCAGCTGACTCCATTTCTTCGGATGAAGCTCGATTGCTATGCAAGACAAGAGTCTGGCTAAATGACACCGAAACTGGAGATCGAACAGAACTGAACCTCGGACATCGTGCGGCCTCAACTCCATGGAATCGTTTGTCAGCAGAAGGTTCCATAGACTGCATGAACAAAGGCACACCTTGTTTTTTGCGCTCAGCTCGTGAAAAAGCAAGTGAATCTCACATCATAATTGTAAACCACGCACTCCTTATGTCCGATTTAAAGTCAGGAGGAGGTCTCATACCTGACCATGACATATTGATCATAGACGAAGCTCATCACCTAGAAAGAGAAGCTACAAAGCACCTCGGTTTTGAATTATTCCAATCATCTTTCAACGAGTACATCGAATCTCTATCTGATCAGAACGGCCTTTTAAATCGCACACTCAATATGTTATCAGTTCCTTCACTTTCACCAACAAGAAAATCATCTATAGAAAAGATTACTCAAAAGATATTTTCTAGCATGCCTCGGATCAGAAATTTTGTAACAAGCATTTTTTCATTGTTATCAGCAATCATTGACAGAGCACAAGAGAATGATTCTCGTGCATGGCAAGAATTCAGGGTTCAAAATTCCATTAGAATTTCTCCAGATTGGTCGGAATTGGAAATTGAGTGGGAAAATCTTGATTTGATATTAATAGATCTGGAAACCATGCTTCGCGAACTGTCTACCGCGATTGAAGGCTTGGAAGCTAACTCCCTGGTTGATTACGACAACATCAGTCAGGAACTACTTACATGCAAGCAAACTAATTCTGAATTAAGAAGTAAATTGCGAGAATTTATTGCTGAACCTTCAACTGATGGTATCTACTGGGTCACTCGGACAAAACAAGGACAAGAAATAGTGCTCAGGCAGGCTCCTCTAAAGGTTGCTTCTTTATTAGAAGAATTGTTGTTCTCTCAAAAGCAATCAGTAGTAATGACAAGTGCTACATTAAGCACAAGTGGGAATTTTGACCATCTGGTTGAACGCACTGGGTTTTCAGATGCGAGTGAATTACTTTTAGGCTCTCCTTTCGACTATTCCCAAACAGCTATGATATGTGTTCCTACTGACATGCCAGAACCAAATTCATACGCCTACCAATCTGCAATAGAACAATCAATCAAAGATGCTGTTATAGCAGCAGATGGCGGAACTATGGTTCTATTCACTTCACATGCTTCTCTGCAAACCACCTCTTCCAAAATACGAGGTGAATTAGAACAAAAAGGATTCAATGTCTTAGCACAAGGAGTAGACGGTACTCCTGCCCAACTGATTAGAAAATTCAGAAATGATAGTAAATCTCTACTTCTTGGAACCGCCAGTTTTTGGGAAGGAGTTGACTTACCTGGAAACTCACTGAGAGTATTACTAGTAACCAGACTCCCTTTCAATGTGCCTTCTGAGCCGGTTTTCTCAGCTCGTTCAGAACTATATGAAAACCCATTCACCGACTTCGCCGTCCCTGAAGCAGTTTTAAGATTAAGACAGGGATTTGGTCGGCTTATCCGAAGGAAAGATGACCGTGGAGTGGCCATCATTCTGGATGGTCGTGTGAATTCCAGAAGATACGGCAAGATTTTCTTGGATGCATTGCCAGAGGCCGTAGTTAAAAACATAAGTGTGCTAAGGATAGGTGAAAACATACAACAATGGTTCGGAGCCTGACGAATGCTAATCCCCTTCGAGAACGATTTAGACGTTGGAAACACACTTGAAAGCGGGCAGGTATTTAGATGGGAAAGAGTCGACTCCAAACCTATAAATAATCCCTGGTTTAGGGGTGTTATTTTTGGCAATTTAGTACAAATACAACAGAACCAACATGGTATAGAATTCAATTGCACCCCAGCTAAAGAAATTGATTTATTGCCTACGATCAAAAATTATTTCCGATTACAAGATGATCTATCCACAATCTATAAATATATTGGACTGGACAATCGTATTAAGAGCAGTATTTCTGAATACCCAGGTATGAGGATTTTGAATCAAGATCCGTGGGAATGCCTTATATCATTTATTTGTTCATCTGCTTCCAATATTCCCAAAATAAGTAGGAACATCGAATCACTTTGTAGCACTTTCGGGGAACCAATTCGGGTAAAAGCCAACACTTACTATTCATTTCCAACTCCAAATGCATTGGCCAGTGCCACTGAATTTAAGATAAGGAATCTGGGACTTGGATTCAGATCACGTTACGTTTCAAAAGTATCAGAAATTGTAGCATCAGGAAAATTTGACTTGTATTCATTAAAACACATGCCATACCAAGAAGCGCTTAATCAGTTGATCTTGTTGCCTGGCGTGGGAGACAAAGTGGCGAATTGTGTATTACTGTTTTCACTCAACAAACTAGAGGCTTTCCCTGTAGATGTTTGGATCCAACGGGTAATCAAAGAGTGGTATTCACCTTTGGATCCAAATTTAGAGAACTTACCTGACAGTAAATTGAGATATTGGGCACAAAATCGGTTTGGTCAGTATTCTGGTTATGCAAATCATTATCTGTTCCATAAGCGTAGACTGCAAGGTAATAATCAATAGTTAGTATGCGTCCTGCATTGAACACAAAATATCGCTATGCTATGCTAATTTCGTCAACGACTAATGTTCGGGGAGTAGCGCAGCTCGGTAGCGCACCTGCATGGGGTGCAGGGGGTCGCAGGTTCGAATCCTGTCTCCCCGACCATTCTAAAGCACTGCCTTTATCTAGTTACTAATTAGTAACGAGGGAAGGGGATTTAGGAGGTGCCAAAATCAGGTCTGGTGTTAGTGGTTCTGCATCCTTTTGATAGACCTGAACCCTCATTGAACGCATATCGGTTACAAACATTCTGAAATGGTCATCCACTTTAACAGACCTAGGAGTCCTAAAACGTTTTTGTGGCTCTAATTTAGCCATTTCTCTTTGTCGAAGAGGACCTGCATTTGTCAACATATAATCTCTAGCCATTTTTGACAGAGATGCATCTCCAATAAATTTTTCTACATATCGGCCATTTTCAGCGAACAATTGAACTCGATCGTTCCCAGCATCAGCAACATAGATGTCTCCATGAGCATCTACTGCTACACCAGTAGGTCTGCAAAATTCCCCATCAGAATTACCAGATTTTCCTAATGAACAAATAAATTCACCGCCCGCGCTAAATTTTTGAATCCGGTCGTTCCTCCAATCAGCAACATAAACATCACCCAGTTCATCCACTGTCAAACCCCACGGCATATTAAATTCACCTTTGTTATCGCCAAATTCACCCCATTTCAAAATAAACTTGCCATCTTTGGTGAATTTTTGAATACGGTGGTTACGGGTGTCTGAGACGTAAAAATTCTCTTCAGCATCAAAAGCCATGCCTGATGGACCATTAAATTGTCCATCACCACTACCATGTTCGCCCCATTTGTCTATAAATTCGCCCTCTAAACTAATATTTGTTATTGAATGTTTCCCTTCGTCCGAGACCCACAAAGATTTTTCGTTGTCCATAAGTATGGAGACTGGCCAATCGAATTTACCATCTTGTTGACCACTACCAGCTATAGGCTTCAAATCCCCGACATCCCATGATCCATCATCATCCCATTGTAATCTTGCGATAATCCCAGTCCTATTCAATACATAGTACATGCCGTCACCCAATGCGATATCTATTGGGTCATTGGTCACTCGCCTCATACCCAAGCTTTTGACATATGGGAATCCAGCTCTCAACAACGCATACGGTCTAGACATCTGTATATACCTCCTCGTTCACAAGTATGCGGGTAGCTGCTCGTAAGTACCTCCAACGATCTCAGGAGCAGAAAGATTTAGCCATTGCTCTAATACAGTCGAATAGAGACCTCTATAATCATAGGTGTGCTCCATATCCTCACCATACAACCAGTCAGATGGTTCAATTGAAGGATATTCAGCATAAAGACCACCTTTAACTTTGTCACCAATCAAAAACGCGCCTCCACCTGAACCATGATCAGTACCACTGCCGTTATCTTTCATCCGCCTTCCAAATTCTGTGAAAATTAACATTGAAACATTCTCTGATGCATTGTGTTCCCTCAGATCATCGAAAAAGTCCATTATGGCACCTGAAAGCTCAGTCATTAACCTAGGATGATCAGGGTATTCGTTGGCGTGGTTATCGTAACCTCCATGATTAGCGTAGAAAATCCGTGTCCCCAATCCAGCCAAATGTACTCTTGCAATATCTCGGAGACTCTTGGCGATGGAATTATCCGCATATTCTATGCTAGAACTGTATTTCGCTGGAGCTTGTTTAAGTATATCTGCTCCTCTGAGGACATCACTTCCGGTTTGAGACAGATAATCCATTACTGGTCCTGACCCAATTGCAGGTGCATACATGTCTTTAAAAATCCCTAGGGCTTCTTTGCGATATTGATCCTCTATCCCAGTCATCAAACCGTAGTTATCTAAATCTCCCACCGAACTTATTGGCACACCAGGCGCCGAGAGAGCTCGTGGCAACCCTCGTCCAAAATTGACTCCGGTCAGGACGTTATCTTTTCCTGGGTCCAACTCGCGTATTGCTTTACCTAACCAACCTTCTGTTCCTATCTTGTCAGGTTCGCATGTATGCCAGATATCCATAGCTCTGAAATGAGACCGGCTGGAATTCTCGTACCCTATTCCTTGAATTACAGCTACATCACCATCTTCAAACATTTTCTTAAGGGGCTCTGCCTGTGGATGAAACGCTAATGTATCGTTTATTGGCAGAGCTTGTTCTTGGGGAATACCGACATTTTTCCTTACGTCGTAATATACGGGATTAGTGTAGGGAATCAGTGTATTTAGAAAATCGTTTCCTCCGGACAATTGGACTACCACCAGAACCGGTTGGTTACCATTCCCCTTCATGATTTGCCTCCTGCTGAGTTGTTATATTACTTTTTATGCGAACTGATATTCCCGAGACGCAACTATCAGTTGCAACAGTCTCACTATTTTTCTAGTGCTTCTCTCTACTTCTTCTTCGGTATCAAATGTGATCTCTCCGCAGCTTTTACCGTATGCAACTAAGGCTTGTTGTGTAATTGGAGCGAGATCGACTCCTCCAACAAATTCCACACATCTGTTTACCAAGTTCGTGGCATCCAAAGGTTGAGAACTATCACTGAGGCGTTGAACAAAATCTTTTAATCCAGGATTGCTAATATCATCCAATTCATTCACAGCGAAATTCACTCTCTCGTTCAGAGCCCCGCCATCTATCCATTCTTTACCGGTATGCCATCCTTCTACAGTCGGGGGATTATACAACTCTTGCCCCATTGCAGCCGTTGCTACTCCTATGGCTTCGAGTTGTTTGTTCGGTTCTCTATTTGTACCCGTGAGTTTGATAACTCCAGCTACCAATTCAGCCGGGCATTTCACCCGTTTAAATTGCGATTGTTTGAAAAATTCAGAGTTGAAGAGAACTCTGAGAACAGACCTCATATCACCCTCAGAATCTGTGAAAGCCTTGGAAAGCATGTCTATGGCTTGAGAATCTTGCGGCGGTAAATCATCCCAAGCTGGCACTTGCGGTTCGTCAGCCACAAAAAAATTATAGAGATGCCTAGACACAAATTTTGCCGTGGCCGGTT
Organism: uncultured Dehalococcoidia bacterium; assembly: GCA_964570875.1. Classification (GTDB taxonomy): domain Bacteria; phylum Chloroflexota; class Dehalococcoidia; order Lucifugimonadales; family CATQGZ01; genus CAZMZE01. The sequence continues at coordinate 51,527 of CAZMZE010000001.1, read as the reverse complement.
GTTTAACTATTATTTTGATGATGTCTGCACCATCAAATTGTCCCGTTTCTCCCAAAAATGTCTTTACACTGCTGTCATGGTCATCTTCTCTGTAATGGAAATATGAGGGGAAATCTCCTTGTGGATAGATAGGTATAGGTTGAGTAAAAGTCCATCCGGTAAACGCCCGTGCGCAGTTTTTTATATCATCCTCTGTATAGTTACCAACTCCCATAGAGAACAGTTCGAGTAGTTCTCTACCGTAATTTTCATTTATCTCATCACCATGATTTTCTGAATTATCTAGCCAAAAAATCATCGCTGGATCTTTTGATAAGGCTAACAAAATCTCATCTAATTTGGATAATCCGACAGACCGGAACATCTCAACCTGATTGGCATTGGACATTGGATGCATAACCTTTGAGAATCCTGTCGCAAAGACGTGGTGCCAAAACAAAGCTATTTTTTCCTCTAGTGGTCGTTTGCTATTTATCATTCGATAAATCCATATACCGATATGCACGGGCATCGCGGCATGAGGCTCTGCCAAATATCTATCCAATAAATCACGTTCTATCCCAGGAGACCTCTCTGGAAATAACAGATCTTCTACAATATCCTCGTAGGGTTTTTGGCCTAGTGTTTCTAATTCAGATCTAGTAGAACCAAATCCTGCTCTCCGCATCAGATGTGCAACCAAGGACAGATCTGTTTCACTCATATTCGTAGTCCTCCTTTTTTATCAGATACGATGATTGCGCATTCTATAAAATTTCAGCCCTATAACGCAATGCCTGATCTTATAAAACAAATGTTTGAGTGAAACCCCTGGTAGAAGAGTTTGGTTAAATTGTTGACAGACTAGTATGGGCCTATTTACACTCCCCACATTCTTTATTCAATCACGTTACGTTTAATTTCAATTTCAGAGGAGCAATTATGGAGGTAGGGCGCAACCCAAACAAATACCAATGGTACGAACAATGGGCAAAAATCCCAATAACTGACAGTTCAGTCAATGGCTGGGCTCATAACGACATGGTTGTCTCTAAAAATGGAGATATCATAGGATTCCATCAGGCAGACCCAACCATGCTGATTTTCGACCATCAAGGCAATGTGAAAAAAAGAATAGACGTTGAAGTCAATAACGCACATGGAATGGCTATCGTAAACGAAGCAGAAGATGAATTTATCTGGATGGCAGATAACACAACGGGGAAAGTGTTAAAAGTATCTATGGATGGAACCACAGCCATGAGCATATCCCCTCCAGACATTGAGGCTTATGTAAATGGGAAATATTCTCCCACGAGTGTCGCTATCAATGAAGTCCAATTTGGAGGTAATGGAGACATCTGGGTTGCTGATGGATATGGCCAAAGTTATATCCACAGATATGATTCAACGGGAAATTACATAGCAAGTATTAATGGCGCTGAAAGAGACGGAGGCAAATTCGAACAACCACACGGAATTTGGATAGACACCCGTAAATCAGTTAATGAACTTTACATTGCCGACAGAGCTAATGGCAGAGTTCAAGTTTACGACCTTGAAGGTAACTTCATAAGAACCTTTGGCCGTGAACCAGGTAAAGATTGGCTACATAGCCCAAGTGCGTTCGCTGTATCAGGAGAATTAATGTTCGTTGCTGAACTACGAGGCTCCCGTGTAACCATATTAGACCAAGAAGACAATTTAATTGGCTATATTGGTGAAAACTCTGGAGCCTTTCTGAGATTAGAAGGCTGGCCGAACGTACCTCAAGACACTCTTGAAAAAGGTATGTTCAATAGTCCCCACGGCATAACAGCGGATAAACAAGGTAATGTGTTTATATCAGACTGGTTAATTGGTGGGAGAATTACAAAACTGAGTCCAATCCAAAGGTGAATTGTTATCAATATCAAAAATCTTACATCAACTGAATTGAATGATTCCATACCTAAATTAGATGGACAGGTAAGACTGTCTGGTCCAGAAGGAATCATAGAAATTTACCGAGACAATCATGGGATACCCCACGTTTACGCCAACTCAGAAAATGATGCTTTCTTTGGACAAGGGTTCGCTACAGCTCAAGATAGATTGTGGCACATGGAAGCGGATCGAAAACGTGCTTACGGGGAGTGGTCCGAACTTATAGGTACATCTGGTCTTGATCAGGACCGTCTGTTTCGTTCTTTCCGAATTAAGGATCTGGCCTTATCCTCATTAAAAACTACCTCAACTGAAGCTTTGGCTATGCTAAAGTCCTACACAGCAGGGATAAACTCATTCATTGATTCAAGTTCAAAATTACCTATCGAATTCTCCATAATTGAATCAGAACCAGAACAATGGAATATTTACGACTGTATTGCCGTCTATGCGGTTAGACACATAATGATGGGAGTATTTGAAGGGAAAGTTTGGCGTGCGCGTCTATTTCAAGAACTAGGATATGACCGTGCTTGTTCATTAATCAAAGGGTACCAGTCAGGTCACTCCATAATATTGCCGCCCGGAGGCCAGTACCAAGGCAGTGAAATTCCCATGCCCAAAAACTTAACTGAATTTCTGAACGGCACAGGATGGTTAGCCGATGTTGGTACAGGAAGCAATAATTGGGTATTGTCCGGTGAAAGAACTGCTTCTGGTAAACCACTATTGGCAGGTGATCCACACAGACCCATTGACACACCAAATGTTTATTACCAAAACCATATCAGGTGCCCAAATTTTGACGTTATAGGACTTTCTTTTCCTGGTTCACCTGGGTTTCCACATTTCGGGCATAATTCCCGAGTAGCTTGGTGTGTTACTCATGCGCAAGCAGATTATCAAGATCTGTACGTAGAACGATTCCATCCTACAGATACCAGTAAATACCTGTACGACGAGAAATGGCAGGATGCTGACATACGAACAGAGAAGATCAACATTAAAGGCGAAAGTTCAATAGAAATAACAACTCGGGCGACGAGGCACGGGCCAATAGTAATGGGTAATCCTGAAAATGGTGAAGCTCTCTCATTTAAATACACAGCAGCAGAACCGGGGTCCTCAGGATTTAACTCTATCTACTCCATGTTACAAGCAAAATCGACGCATGAAATTGACAACTCAATGAAAGATTGGGTCGATCCATGTAATAATTTTTTGTTCGCAGACGTAGATGGTTCTACTGGTTATTTGCTAAGGGGGAAAATACCCAAGAGATCAGAGATTAATGGATGGATACCTGTACCAGGATCAACTGATGATCACGAATGGTCAGGTTATATACCATTTAACGAACTACCAAGAATTCATGATCCGAAATCTGGTTACATAGTGACTGCCAATAATCAAATCGTAGATGAATCATATCCTCACCATATAGGATTTTGGTTCGCTCCAGAATATAGAGCAGCGAGGATTACTAAACGACTGGAATCTCTGAATAAAGCAACAGTAGCTGATATGTCAGCAATTCACGGAGACGACTTGTCTATTCCTGCCACAATATTCACTAAGTATTTACCACAGATCGAAGCCTCCAATGAAAAATTCTTGTGGGCAAAAGAATTACTTATCGATTGGAACAACAACATGGACACTGAATCAATAGCACCTACTATTTATAGTATGTTCAGGATTCAACTACATGAAAAAGTGTTTAGCCATTTGCTAGGCAAACTGTATAATGCGGCCACTGAGTCTTCAGGACGAGGTGCTCCAGTTCATCTTATGCAACTCGGAACCAGGTTGGTGACAGCAGCGGACCATAACGAAACTACTATGTTACCGCCAGGGCACACATGGGTGACAATAACAAAGGTGTGTCTGGAATTAAGTGTCTTAGCACTAACTAACATATTCGGTCCAAATACATCCAATTGGCAATGGGGAAAGGTGCATAAAACTAAACCTCATCATGTGCTATCAAATATTTATCCCCAACTAGCAGAAATTCTAGATCCGCCATCTGTTCCTCTGGGTGGTGACGGTGACACACCAATGGCAGCTGGTTTTTCCGAAACGGAACCTTTCACTATTACAGGTTCCTCGGCTGCGAGATACGTATTCGACCTGAGTGATTGGAACAACTCCCGTTGGATAGTACCATTAGGATCTTCAGGCAATCCCGGTAGCCCACACTACAGCGATCAGTCCAAACAGTGGGCCAAATTAGAATTAAATGAAATGCTATACGACTGGGACAAAATTAAAAGCAACTACCACATCCTCCAAAGTATAATTACAGATAAATAATTTTCAGTAGCTATGTTATCAAATAACAAGCACCGGAATACTGCTAGGAACACGCGCTCAAAAAAATCAACCAGTCCCACCCACGGTTAAAACATAGGAGGTTTTTATTTGACTGCCAAATATCAAGGTTCATTACAAGAATTTGACGTTATATGTGAACCAAACACATTGATAGCCATGAGAGATGGGATAAGACTATCTACCGATATATATTTCCCTGCATTCCAAGGCACAAAAGCCATAGGACAGTTTCCGGTTATACTAGAAAGGACTCCTTATGACAATTCGTCTCCGTCTGCTGTTACCAATGCAAAATATTTCGCCCGGAGGGGATACATAACAGCAATACAGGATGTCCGCGGCAGATTCGAATCTGAAGGTGAATGGTATGCATTCGCTAAAGAAGCACCTGACGGGTTTGATACCATTGAATGGCTAGGCATCCAATCTTGGAGCAATGGTTTGGTGGGGACAATGGGGAGTTCATATGGAGGAAGCAACCAATCAGCTGCAGCAACTCTAAATCCACCCCATCTATCAACAATGATAGTTGGAGTTGGTGCTTCAAATTACTACCACAGCTCAATGCGACATAATGGGGCGGCAGAACAAAGATTCCAAGTATACGCATTCAGAATGGCAGTAACAAGCAAGGAAGCTTCAGCAAACCCGGCTTTGAAGGCAGCGCTCATAGACGCTTTTGAAAATCAAATGCCGGATATAGTTAAAAATTTACCACTGAAGAAAAACAGTACTTTATTGAGTAGTTTACCTTCCTATGAGAAGTGGGCTTTGGACATAGTGCAAAATACTGACTACGATAATTACTGGAAACAACGAGGGTACGCTATATCTGAATATTATACTGAACATGCAGATATACCGAGTCTTTACCTTGGTGGCTGGTATGACTCTTATGCTAGAAACACTTGCGAAAGTTTCCTAAAGCTCAAGGAGATAAAGGACTCCCCTCAAAAGTTACTCATGGGACCTTGGACTCATGGTGGTTGGGAAGTAACTTACTCGGGTGATGTTGATTTCGGAACTGATTCTCATATCAATCATAATGATTTACGTCTATCTTGGTTCGACCACTATATGAAAAACATGGACACTGAAGTGAAGTACTGGCCGGATATTCGTATTTTCACAATGGGTTCTGAGGAAGTGCGCCCTGATGACCAACACAGAATATATAAAGGTGGTTTTTGGCAAGATGAGAGTAGTTGGCCCCCACGTGATTCCCTTCCTACTAGGTATTATCTAGAACAAGAAGGTGGCCTATCTTTAAATGCACCACAAAACAATGATGATTCATGCACCAGCTACACTTACGATCCTAAAAATCCTGTCCCGACCGTCGGCGGGGGCTTATCGGCTGCTGATTCAATCATGCCACCTGGAGCATACGACCAGAGAGGACGACTCGGCTTATTGGGCTGCTCAGACACTCAGCCACTCAATACCCGTGACGATATTCTAACTTTCCAAACATTACCTCTTGAAAAACCTGTCGAAGTAACTGGTCCTATAGTCATTCATTTATGGGCGTCGTCATCTGAAACAGACACGGATTTCACAGCAAAACTTATTGACGTTGTGCCTTCTTCTACCTCCTACCCTGAAGGTCTCGCTATAAATTTATCTGACTCAATTATTCGGACAAGATATAGAAATAATTGGTCCTCTCCAGAACCGATGATTCCCAATAATCCATACGAATTCATATTCGAACTGTACCCTACATCAAATATTTTCAACTCAGGTCATAAAATACGCCTGGATATCAGCAGTAGCAATTGGCCAAGATTCGACATCAATCCGAATACATTCAGTTCAAGCCACATGGATAAGTCGTATCGGTTAGCTAAACAAAGAGTGTTCCACAATATTGAACACCAGTCATTTATTGAATTTCACATTCGATCAATTTAAGTTTCGAAAAATTGCAAGGATAAACTTTCTCACTGCTATAATACCTAGAGATCGGAAATATGAATCGTTTGTTGATAACCTTTTATAGAGCCACGCGTTTTATAGATCGTAGGCCTTGCAACTTTCAGGAGGTACGCATAAATGCAAGATTTTGTAGGAACAGTAAATGGTATGCGAGAGAGAATTTCTGACATAATGGTGCGTCTTTGACCTGTCAGAAAAAGAACGTGAAATAAGTGCTATAGAAACAGAGTCGTCTGATCCATCTTTTTGGGCTGACGGTTTGAGAGCAGCAAACCGTATGCGTAAATTAGCACGGCTAAAATCCGAAATTGAAGAGTGGACTAAGCTAGACACTCAGTTAATTTCAGTCGAAGAGTTGTTGACGCTTGCAGTAGAAGAGCGGGATGATTCTTTGCTTGAATCCCTCAACATTGAAGTTCAATCGATATTAGCAGACTTAGATACAATTGAATTCAAGCTGATGCTGTCTGGTCAATATGATGATCGTAACGCGATTCTGGCTCTTCATGCGGGAGCTGGTGGAGTTGAATCTCAAGACTGGGCTTCAATACTGATGAGAATGTACCTGCGATGGGCAGACATCCGCAACTATTCTGTCGACATATTAGACACATCGTCTGGAGAAGAAGCAGGTATAAAAAGCGCTATCATAAATATTAGCGGGCCGTTCGCGTACGGTTATATGAAAGCTGAAAGAGGCACTCATAGACTGGTTAGATTATCTCCATTCGACAGAGACCATGCTCGCCACACTTCTTTTGCTCTTGTGGAAGTGCTTCCAGAGGCGGAAGAAGGAACTGATTTATCAATAAATGCAGATGAATTGAAAATAGAAGCTTTTAGAGCTGGGGGGGCTGGAGGACAAAGCGTTCAGAAAAACTCCACCGCTGTACGAATCACTCATCTCCCAACCGGACTGAAAGCTAGCTGCCAAAATGAACGTTCCCAGCATCAAAATAAAGAAATTGCTATGAAGATTTTGCTGGCCCGTCTCGCTGAATTAGAATTAGCACAAAAAGCTGAGGAATTGGCTAAATTGAAAGGTGAGCACATTTCTCCTCAATGGGGAAATCAAATCAGAAGTTACGTATTACATCCCTACAAGATGGTTAAAGACCATCGAACTAACTTTGAAACAGCCGATGCTGATTCTGTCTTGGACGGGAAAATTGATGATTTTATTAAAGCTTATTTGACTGAAACAGTCGGAAAACAAATTTAGGAATTTTGCACACTCACATTATTTGAATTTTTAGAAAAAGAGGCCTGTCATGAAGACACTTACATCAGCGTTATCCGCGGTACTACTCATCACAACAGTTGCTTGTGGTGTTGGTGGACAAGCAACTGGTTCAAATGCGTTAGAACAAGATAGTACCCAAATTACTGAAAACAGCGCACCGAGTACAGGTAGTACGCCTGACACATCCTATAATGATAATACTCCTGCTTTGAAAACTACTAACGAAAACACATCAGGTGGTACCTTCAGAAGGATATGGGCTGACCCACCTACTCTGGATCCTTCACTCGTCACAGATACAACGTCAGCAGGCGTAGTGGTCGAAATCTTCAGCGGATTAGTAGCATTTAATTCTGATCTAGATTTGATTCCAGATATAGCTGAAAGATGGGATGTAAGTTCAGATGGACAAACTTACACTTTTCATTTAAGGACTGATGCTAAGTTTCATGATGGCAAACCAGTCACTGCTCATGATTTTAAATGGTCTATAGAACGATCAGCTAATCCTGACACAGGATCTCCTGTCGCAGACACTTACCTCAATGACATCATAGGTATCGAAGATGTATTGAATGGAGAAAAGGCTAACATCAGTGGGATACGAGTAATCGATGACCATACCCTACAAATAGAAATAGATGCACCAAAAGCCTATTTCCTAGCCAAAATGTCATACCCAACTGCATACGTTATGGATAGGGAAAATATTGAGACCGGAGGTAGAACTTGGACTGACTCCCCTAATGGTACAGGTCCGTTCAGATTGAAAGAATATCTAGTAGGGGAACGCATAGTATTAGAACGTAGCGATAACTATTATAGAAACCCAGCTAAAATTGACATGATCCTGATGAACTTGGCTGGCGGTCAGTCAATGGCCATGTATGAAAATGACGAAATTGATATAACAGGTGTCGGCATTTTTGACCTTGAAAGAGTGCTGGATCCTAACGAGGACCTTAACAGAGAATTAGTGGTCGCTCCTCCTGATTTCAGTGTTTCATATATTGGATTCAACACATCAATGAAACCATTTGATGATAAATTGTTCCGACAATCATTAAATCATGCAATAGATAAAAACCTAATAGCTAAAGACGTTTTGTCAAGCATGGTACTGCCAGCTTATGGCCCGTTGCCACCAGGTTTCCCCGGGCACAATGAAAACCTTACAGGTCTAACATTTGATCCCGATTTAGCTCGCAAACTTTTGAGCCAGTCTGATTACCCTTCACTGTCTGATAAAGATAAAAGAATAGTAATAACAGTTCCCGGCACAGGAGGCACCATAGGTCTGGACCTAGAAGTTATCATAGAGATGTGGCGGCAAGAACTAGGAGTTGAAGTTGAGATACAACAAGTTGAATGGGCAACTTATTTGGCCGATTTAAATGAGAGTAAATTTCAAGCATTCGCAGGGCTTGGTTGGCAAGCAGACTACCCTGACCCCCAGGATTTTGTTGATATTCTCTTCCATTCTGAAAGCAGTAACAATCATGGTAAATATGCAAATCCAAAAGTTGACAGCATACTTGAAGATGCCCGTATCGAGCCTGACATTATGAAGCGAATAGATCTTTATCGTAACGCTGAACAATTAATTGTTGATGACGCGGCCTGGGTACCTCTGTGGTACCCAAGTGAAGGATATGTCTTGATAAAAGACTATGTGAAAGGTTTTGAAGTTACTCCAATGATAGTTCCGAAACTCAAGCAAATTTATATTGAATAATTTTGCTTGTGCTTCAAATACCATAACTTGTCCAGTTCATAGCCATTATGTGATTGTGGTACGCTCATGGACAGTGACTAGTCAATTCTTGATTTAGGGATTTGCCCTGTGTGGATATATATAGCCCGTAGATTGGTATGGTTGCCATTCCTACTATTAATAGTGTCAGCAATCACATTCGCTTTGTTCAGAATAGTTCCGGGAGATCCTGTGACAGTAATGCTGGGAGCACGCTATGATGAAACGGTGGCTGAAAGGTTAAGAAAATCACTAGACCTAGATAAACCTCTGGTCACTCAATACACAACTTACGTTTGGAAAATAATTAAGCCGAAAGTCCACACACTCCGATATGGAGATAATGATGATAAAGTTATCAAAATTCCTTTTCTGGGACTTGATTTCGGCGAAAGTTTCCGATTCAGAGGTAGACCAGTAGGATCCCTGCTCAGATCCAAGATGTGGGTTTCTTTTCAGGTCAATATTGCTGCGCTAACACTGGCGCTATCCATTGGACTACCACTTGGATTTTGGGTAGCTCACAAGCAAGGATCATGGCTAGATCCAACAACTGTTTCTACCGCAGTAATATTGGCTTCTATACCTATAATGGTTACCGCGCCCGGCATTTTGTGGGCCGGGTGTTTGAAACTTGACTTGATACCATGCTCAGGTTGGGGAGGGCTACTAGATTCTAGGATCATAGCGGTTATGTTAGCAATGGGCATCCCTGGGGCTGCCGGGTTTATAAGAATAATGAGGGCAGGAACCCTAGACGTTATGGGACAAGATTACATCAGAACAGCTAGAGCTAAAGGTCTTCGTGAGATTTCCATCGATTATCGACACATCCTGAAGAATTCACTAATACCAATTGTAACCATTTTGGCATTCTCTCTTTCAGGAATGCTAACCACAAGTTTTGTAGCCGAGCGTATATTCGGTATCCCAGGTATCGGGAATTTCGCTATAGATTCTTTATTTAATAGAGATTATCCAGTGATGATGGGGATGACTATCATATTAACTACTGCTTTCATCATTTCAATATTGATATCTGATATAGCTTATGCGTATGTGGATCCCCGGATCCGTTATTCATAGGGGCTCAAGTTAATGTCATCAAATAGCTTAAGCCAGCATCGAACCACACCGATCAACCCTCGTGGCCATCTTGCTCATGCGCTATCCCGGTTGATCAGGAAAAAATTGGCAATTTTATGCATTCTTACCATCACATTTCTATATTCGGTTGGAATATTCGCAGAATTCCTATCTCCTTACGGATACACAGAACCTGACTATTCCCAGATTAGAAAGCCACCAAGCCTTGAACATCCTTTCGGAACTGACCGACAGGGCGGAAGAGATATGCTAACAAGGATCATGTGGGGAATACAAAATACCGTAATAATTACAGTGATAGCCACTGCTAGCGGATCTCTATTCCTTGGTGTAACCCTTGGCCTAACTTCAGGTTATTTCGGTGGTAAAATCGATTCTTTTATCAGCAGGGTAGGTGAGCTTTCAGCAGCTTTCCCCGAAGCATTACTCATGATCGTTCTAGTGGCCACAATCAAACCTAGAGTACTGGTGTGGATAAGATGGCTTGAAGACAACACCGTTTTGGAAGGTTTGACTAGGTCAGGAGTGCAAGACTATATAGTTATTTCTCTAGCATTGCTGCCTCTCAGTTGGTTCGGTATGGCGAGAATCGTAAGAGGACAAGTTCTTGTACTTAAGGAATCTCAATTCATAGATTCAGCTAGAGCGATAGGTGCATCCACTCCTAGAATTCTATTCAGGCACCTGTTCCCAAACTCAATCAGTATTATCATAGTCGTCGTTAGCTCTGGAATGGGATCAATTGTATTCGCAGAGATCTTTCTGAGCTTTCTAGGCCTCGGTATCCAGCCTCCTAGACCAAGCCTAGGAAGAATGTTGCTTGAAGGGGGTAACATTGGAACTCTGCAAAACGAGTGGTGGATGCTAGTATTTCCAAGTATCGCAGCGTGGTTGCTGATATTGGCATGGACATTACTGGGAGACGCATTGGTAGATGTGTTTAACCCACGCACTCGTTAAAATTAGAGGTTTATTATGAGCTTCAATCTAGTTGTGTTACCTCCGACTCACCACACTCAAAATCCCCATGTTTATTTCCCTGACGATTGGATCAAAAGAATCAAAAAGGCAATACCTGGAATAGATATTAACTTGTGCAATTCACAAGATCAGGCGATCAAAATTATTGAAAATGCGGATGCCGCATACGGAGAAGTTTCCCCTCAAATATTTGACAAAGCCACCAAATTGAGATGGATTTGTTGTCCTTGGGCTGGTCCTCCTGCAGGTTACTATCACAAAGCATTAGTTGAAAGTAACGTGTTAGTAACCAATATGAGGGAAATATATAGCGATCATATAGCTACTCATATTATTTCTTTGGTTTTAAGTTTCGCCAAAAACATAAATCGCTATATGGAACACCAACATCTACGTCAGTGGGAACCCATCTATCAACCTGTCCATCTACCTGAATCCACTGCGTTGATCGTTGGACTCGGAGGTATAGGTACTGAAACTGCACGACTATGTAGTGCGTTGGGAATCACAGTGATAGGAATTGACCCCAGGCGAACTACTTGTCCTGAGGGTGTCGAAAAGATATTTAACCCCAGTTATTTAGATGAAATGCTTTCTCAAGCGGATTTTGTAATTGTGACTGTGCCAGAAACTCCTGACACTCAAAATTTGTTTCACGAAGCAAAATTCAAATTGATGAAAAAAGGTAGTTTTTTCATCTATGTCGGTAGAGGCTCAACGGTTGTACTAGATGATTTAACTACTGCTGTCAAAACGAAACATCTAGGCGGCGCTGCTCTAGACGTGTTCGAGAAAGAGCCATTACCTGTTGCGCATCCCCTTTGGGATACAAAAGGCATTATAATAACCCCGCATATCGCTGGACTAGGCCCACATACAATGGAACGTCGCGCGAAAATATTGATAGAGAACTGTGTGCGATTTAACAAAAACCAAGAACTATTGAACATAGTCGACAAGGCAAATTGGTTTTAGCTGATATACCGAGTCGAAGCACCCCCGGTGGGAATCGAACCCACGCACCTGGCTCCGGAGGCCAGAGCTCTATCCGCTGAGCTACGGGGGTAAATAACAACACAAATAATCAACTACCAAGACAAACTATATCACAGCTGTTTCTAGCTACAATCTGATGATTTTTTTGAGGATACAGTATCAATATGATACACATGGCCGAAATTTGTTGAATTAAGATGTTACCAAGGGTATTGACAACCGAACCCACTGTTAATATGATTAGCCTGCCTTGTATATTACTTAGTGTATCTGAATTGGATACACTTGCGCTGGTCGTTACGATTCAAGGTATCGCACATTGACGAGGAAAATAAGAATCAAATTACGAGGGGGTCTTATGAGCAAGCGTTTCCGCGATAAGGGTATGATACTAACCCTGCTCTTCTCTGTTTCAGTATTAGCATTGGTAGCATGCCAAGGTCCAGCAGGGCCTCCAGGCAAAGCAGGTCTGCCAGGAAACCCAGGTAACCCGGGTCTTCCAGGTTTGGCAGGTCCACAGGGTGAACCAGGTCTCCCAGGATTGCCAGGTAACCCAGGTAACCCAGGAGCACCAGGTCAGCAAGGCCCTCCAGGTGACGCAGGAGCAGCTGGCGCGGCTGCAGTATCACCACAGGCACGACTGGTTCTGAGCGCGAACACAGTAGCTCAGGGTGCAGCGATATCAGTATGGGGTTCAGGCTTTAAGGCCAACGAACCAGTAATGATCACAGTCAACTCTGGTGTAGCAAAGAGAATAATGGGCGGAGGAACTGGAGCTCAGGTGGCTGCCAATAGCGCAGGAGCTTTCGCAGTAGACTTTAGTGATGGCATAAATGTTGACACAGGAATAACAACTGTATTGGCGGAAGGTGGACATGGTTCACTCGCTAGTTCACCAGTCATGGTTGTTACTGGTCTGGATTCAACGTCTGTTTCATCAAGCTTGGCCTCTCAGGCTGTTGCATCAGGTGGGACCACTACCATATGGGGAGCTGGATTTAACCCAGGTGAGTACGCAACAGTGGAGATTATTGGTCGGGGTAAAAACCGATTGATTGCTGGTGGTGAGGCTAATTCGTCGGGTGCATTCTCATTCGATGTAACAATTAGCAACAGCTCTGGCGTCTACACATTGAAAGCAAACGGTGATGAAGGGTCCGAAGCAACGGGTCCGTTACTGGTAACAGATAAATAAATAGCTGTTACAACAGATTAATAAGAAAGCCCTCGAGTTCACGCGACTCGAGGGCTTTTTTGTAGTATATGTTTACTAATTCTCAAGTTCAGATATTATAAACATCCTCAGCATTACGAGAAAAAAGATTTGTCCTCTCCTGCAATGAGAAGTCCAGAACTATTTCTGCATACGCATCGATCAAGTCGCCATAGGAACTCCAGAGCCAGTCGACCGGCCAGTTGCTTCCAAAAAAACAGCGTTCGACACCAAAGGCTTCTATACAATATAAAACGTACGGCCGGATACTTTGAACTGTCCAGTTTTGGTCTCCCATGCCCAAACCTGATATTTTACAATTAACATTATCTGCTTGGGCTATCATAGACATACCCTTTTTCCATTGAACAAAGTATTCTCTATTTCTTTCTTGAGGTAGACCTGCATGGTCTACTACAATCAATGTATTAGGGAATTTCCCAGCCAATCTGAGAAGATTTTCCATATCTTGCCATTCAACTCCAACACTTACCCTCAAATCATATTTCTCCAATAACGCAAAACCATGATGAAAACTAGAGTTTGTAAGGTAGTCTCCCTCGCCAAAATCCCTAATTCCACGCATGTTAGGGAATTCACAATGCCGCTCTAATATATTTTCTACATTATGATTAGATAGATCAGCATAGGCTATAATACCGTGAGGAAATCCGGTTCTATCTGCCGCTTCTTGAAGCCATTCTGTTTCCTTAACCGGATCTTTAGAACCTATTGCAGCCTGTACATGTACAGCTTTAGTAACGTTGGAATTCCGAGTTTCTAAAATATAATCTTCTGCAAAATAGCTACGCTCAGCTAATTTCTGAATTTGATTCCCCAGCGTTGGGTGGGGCACGCCTGGCTGCCAATGGCCATAAAACAAATCAGGATGGTTCATATCGTACATATGAATATGAGAATCAACAAAGTCAAGCTTGCTCATTACAGCTCTCCTATGCAAAATCAAAGCAGAATAATGTGGTTGGGTTTACCAAGTTAAGAAATTCATCAAACCTATGGTGTTAGATACAAGCTAAGCGATCGGTTCTGGTGAAAACTATTTCTAGTCTGGTTAGACTTTGAATTCCTGTAATCTAGTAACCTTCAAATTTTTCAATCTTCTTCCAGATGTTGACAATACCTCCACTCGAATTCCAGTATGTTCTACCGAATCTCCTGAGCTAGGTATTTTACCCAAACGCTGATATACCAATCCTCCTACAGTATCAAATCCTTCACCCTGTATTTCTACGTCAAAGAGATCCCTCAATTGATCAATGTTCACACCAGCGTTCATCACAAATTCATCATCACTAATTCGCTCTATCTCCGCTTCTCCCAAATCAAACTCATCCTCTATTTCACCAACTATTTCCTCTATCAAGTCTTCTATGGTCACAAGACCCGATACTCCGCCATATTCATCTATTACTATGGCTATGTGCACCCGTCTATTTTTAAATTCACCTAGCAACTCTTCCAGTGTTTTAGATTCTGGTATGAACAATGCCGGCCTGATCACTTCCTGCAAAGATTGATTTAAATCCACATCTCCATTACCAGGAGACAAATGCCTTAACAAATCTTTGGAATAAGCTATACCTATCACATGATCCAGATCATCTCTATAAACAGGTACACGGCTGTGTCCACCATCCACCATCAAATTTGCTAACACTTCAATCTGTGTACCAATTTCCACAGCTACTACGTCAACTCGCGGAACCATAATTTCCCTGGCTACGGTCTTATCCTGACGAATCACACCTCGAATCATTCGAGCTTCCCTTTCGTCAACTGGATCAGACACTGGCTCAATTGACAATTCCTCTTCGTCCTTTATAGGTTCTAGCCCTGAATCAGTATTGGGATCATTGGCTGTGAACACCGCCACTCTGTTCTTGACAGCTCCTAGGATTATCAATGGCCATGTTATCCATAGAACTAGTCTGGCTAATTTAAGAGCAAGCTTTTCCAACCGACTACCATATATTAGATTAGTTAGAAGATGTACAGCCCCTAACCCTACAAGAATTCCCCCCACTGCCGCGGAAAATAGCATCCAATTGTGACCATATCGCGATGACAGGAGAGTTAACCCCGAGAGAATTACCAGTGCCAGTACTATAACCCTCACTAATAGCATTGCTTCCGACGGCTTAATTGACCTCAAGTGCAATTTTTCTAAATAAGTGGAGCCGTCTACCGATTCTGAAACAAGTCTTTGAATTTGTTCCCCTTTGATTGAAGCAACACTGTTTTCAAGAACAACCGCAACAGCGTACAAAAACACAGAAATTATAAAAGATAAGGCCGATAATGGTACGTCGTTATCCATCACTCAGTACCAGTTGGGAGGGGGAGGGCAATGTAGATATTCATAATCGTTATAGATGTTTCATTTCTTCTTAGGTATTTGCTTCGCAGGAACTCCAACTACTCTCGAATCAGGAGGGACATCATGTTTTACTACTGAACCCGCTCCTGTATCTGCTCCAGAGCCAACATTGACTGGTGCGATCAACATAGTGTCGCAGCCAATAAAGCATCTGTCTCCAATATTGGTTCTATGTTTACAAGAACCATCATAATTAACAGTTACAGTACCGGCCCCAATATTCACATTAGAACCTACATCAGCATCCCCAATAAAACTAAAGTGGCCAGATTTAGTATCAGAGCCTATGTTGCTATTCTTAATTTCAACAAAATTACCCAGTTTCACACCTGATCCAATCCTACTTCCAGGTCTAACATGGCTGAAAGGACCAATTTTAACATTCTCTTCTAAAACAGAATCTTCAATTACAGTGGCTCTTACTTGTGTATTTTGCCCAATAGTTGAATGTGAAATAACTGAATTAGGACCAATAATACAGTTATCACTTATCTTGGATCCATCTTTGATGTGGGTATTTGGCAACAACACAACATCAGTACCAAATTCCACATCATGGTCTAGGTACACAGTCTCAGGATCTGTCATGGTTACACCTTCAAGCATCCATTTTGTCCTTAAACGTCGTCTGTAAATATTTTCTGCATTAGCTAACTCAATTCTATTGTTTATCCCAATAGTTTCTGTAACATCTAACGGTTGAACGTAAGCCACATCCAGCCCTTGGGCAACCGCCACTGTAACCAAGTCAGTCAAATATACCTCTCCCGAATCTGAAGGTTCCAGATTATGCAGGTTTCCCGACAGCCAATCATATCTGAAGCAGTACACACCAAGATTGACTTCCTTGATAGCTAAGGTGGATGCATCGGCATCATTTTCTTCAACTATAGCCTTTATGGAACCTGATTGCTCTCGTACTATACGTCCCATTCCTTTAGGATTTTCAGATTCACCTGTAAGAACAGTCACATGGGCATTACTGTTCAAATGGGTGGTTCTCAATCTAACCAAAGTCTCTGATAATATCAGAGGCATATCCCCACACAAAATCATTACGTTTTCACTACTGGGATTATCTCTGATCGCATTTTTGACCGCATCTCCAGTCCCCAAGGGAGCAATTTGTTCAACGTATGTAACCCTGTCACCTACTAATGATTTTATAAGATGTTCGTTGGCTGGAATCACAAGCGTCGTACGACTAACACCTGAAGCGTTGACCGTATCCAATACAATCTGAATCATCTCACGGCCACATATAGAGTGTAGCACCTTGGGTAATTTGGAATTCATCCTCGTACCTTTACCACCTGCAAGAACTACCGCCTCAAAATTTTTCATGACAGGTCATCGCCGGTGGGGAGAAATCGGCAAGTCAACTTGAGGATAAGTGGTAAAGACTTATGTAGAAATTCATTCACTACGTAATTGAATCTACAGAGCTTCATCAGATATGTCAAGATTTGTTCTTAGCTATATTCATAAGTTCCAAACTATTTTGAAACATTTATACCAGCATCTAGACAGGAAGCAACTTGAGCAGTATTCTGGTGCTGCAAAGATTACAAATAAGCAATCTTAAATAAAATTAATTAGGAGTTTCCTTTGTCCAAATTCAAAGTAATGACTCAAAAACCTTCTGGGATAACATTTGACCTTGCAGGCGCACCTTACGACCTAGAAATGGAATCACTGGGACAAATTGAAGCAGAGATTATAGAAATCCCGGCAGAAACTGAGGGAGATTTTGTTGAATCTGCACGCTATGCCGATGCAATTATTGCCCGGGGGCGCCCTATCACCAAGAAAATCATATCCGGTCTAGAAAGCTGTCAAATCATAGCCCTAGGAAGCGTCGGATCAGACCAAGTTGATGTTGAAGCAGCTACAGAGAAAGGCATCCCTGTAACCCATGTCCCTGATACTTTTATCGAAGAAGTTGCCGACCACACAATGATGATGATTCTTTCAACTTTTAGAAGATTAACGACAATGGACAAGTATGTGCGTGAAGGGAGATGGGCGGAGGGGAGACCCCTGTTGTCACGATACCCAAGGTTGATGGGACAAACTCTAGGCTTCGTTTCTTTTGGCCACGTAGCCAGAGCCACTGCTGTACGCGCGAAAGCATTTGGATTACGCATGCTGGCATATGACCCTTACATAGAAGAACTATCCATGAGTGAATACGGAGTGGAGCCTGTATCTCTTAATGAATTACTTGAAAATTCAGACATCCTCTCAATGCACGCACCTTCAACACCCGAAGCCCATCATATGCTAAGCGAAGAACATTTCAAACGGATGAAACCAAGTGCATTGTTTATAAATAATGGAAGAGGTCCTACAGTAGATGAGAAAGCTCTTATAAAAGCCTTACAAGAAGAATGGATAGCCGGGGCTGGCTTAGACGTTCTCGAAACAGAACCACCCGACTTAGAGAATCCTCTGATCCACATGGATAATGTAATACTCACACCTCACGTCGCATCGGCGTCTGGACGTATGGGACCTGAAACGCGCAGGCGTGTTGGACAAGAAATAGCCTTAGTTTTGAGCGGACGCTGGCCAAGGACATGCGTTAACCCATCGGTATTGGAAAAAACCAATTTGCGCCGCTGGCAACCATACTCTATGGGAAGAGGTCCAGGAGGTTGGTTTTAGTTATACAACTCATACAGTGAGACTGCTTGGAGGGTTGTTTATTGACTATCCAACTGCTAAAATTTTCTGGGTCTATTAACTAAATGAGATTAGTTTTTCAATCTGGTTGGATTACTTCCCTGTTTTTGGCTCACCTTTTTAAATCTAAGTAGGGAGTGGCGTGTAACTTGGCAGGAATAAATGTGGCGATTATAGGATTAGGGAATTGTGCTTCATCCTTAATTCAAGGAATACATAAATACGGTGACTCTGGAAACGAGGAAACAATTCCGGGTCTAATGCATCCTGTACTTGGTGAGTATGGCATAAATGACATCAATATAGCAGCTGCAATAGATATAGATGCTAGCAAAGTTGGTCTCGACATCTCAGAAGCAATATTTGCCGAACCTAATAACACAATCAAATTTCATGATGTTCCTAAGTCTGGGGTAGTAGTTTCCAGAGGAATGACCCATGACGGAGTGGGCAAATACACTTCCGATCTTATACCAAGGGCAGAAGGTCCTACAGATGATATCACGGGCATTCTTAAGGAACGCGAGATTGACGTGGTTATAAACTATTTGCCAGTAGGTTCAGAAGAAGCCACAAAATGGTATGTTGAACAGGTACTGGCAGCTGGCTGCGGTTTCATAAATTGCGTCCCCGTTTTTATTGCAAGTGGATCAGGCAATTATTGGCAACGGAGATTCAAAGAAGCTGGAGTTCCAATTATAGGAGACGACATAAAATCTCAAGTTGGGGCTACCATCATACACAGAATTCTTACCAGGCTTTTTATGGACCGAGGTGTTAAACTAGAGAGGTCTTACCAATTGAATTTCGGTGGAAATACTGATTTTCTAAACATGCTTGAACAAGAGCGTCTTTCATCAAAGAAAAGATCAAAAACAAATTCAGTAACCTCCCAGTTAGACTACCAAATAGAACCAGAAAATGTACATATTGGACCCAGTGACTACGTTCCTTGGCTCAGCGACCGTAAGTGGTGCTACATCAGAATGGAAGGTACCAGCTTTGGTGACGTTCCTCTAAATTTAGAGTTAAAGTTGGAAGTCTGGGATAGTCCTAACTCAGCTGGAGTGGTAATAGACGCTATTAGATGTTGCAAAATAGCTAAAGACAGAGGGCTCAGTGGGCCCATCCTAGGTCCATCTGCATATTTCATGAAGTCTCCACCAGTCCAATATACTGACGATGTTGCAAGAACAATGGTGGAAGATTTCATAACTGGGCTCCAGAACGAATTACCACCAGACCCCTCCATCTAAGTATCATACTGCTATCCTGATAAGGCTTTCTTCATTCAATGGAGATTCGGTCAAAAAGGAAAACAACCGTGATGGGTAATCCACTCAAGATAGGAATAGTTTCTCCTTACGACTATTCCGCATTTGGCGGTGTGAATGATCACATTTCAAATTTGGCGGAACAGTTTCTCATCTCAGGCCATGACGTCAAAATTTTAGCACCTAACTCACATCAGTCTGGTGTTGATAAAAATGTAATCTCACTAGGCGGAGTCATACCAATACCAAGTGGAGGTGCAATCGCAAAGGTTTCATTGTCTATTTGGCTTAGGTCTAAAATACAGGCCCTGTTAGAAGAAGAACAGTTCGATATAGTCCACCTCCATGAGCCATTTGCAGGCGCTATTACAATGAACATTCTGAGCGTACTACCCTCAGTAAAAACGAAAGCATTTGCAACGTTTCACACCCTTGACGGGACGCCACTGTATAAAATAGGTACCAGGATAGGTGCTAAAGGAATTGCTTTACGATATTTTAACCGAATCGATGGTCGAATAGCTGTTTCCAAACCGTGTGAATCATTCATTACAAAATACTTTCCTGGCAAATACGAAATCATTCCAAACGGAGTGAATATTAAACAGTTCCAAAAAGCAAAACCATATCAAAAGTTCAAAGACGATAAAGTCAACATACTATTTGTTGGGAGGCTGGAAAAAAGGAAGGGGTTCCGATACTTGCTTGGAGCATATAGTTCTTTGAAATGGACTCATCCCCAAACCAGGCTGTTAGTTGTAGGAAGTAGTGAACCTGACGAATATTCTCAAAGAATGATTTCGGAACGTAACATAAAAGACGTAGTTTTCGTAGGTGGCATAAGTGACAGTGCCAAAGCTCGATTTTACAAAACTGCAGATATTTTTTGCTCACCCGCGACTGGTAGAGAGAGTTTTGGTATTGTCTTACTTGAAGCAATGGCATCAAATTGCCCTATCATAGCCTCGAATATACCAGGGTACGCCTCAGTTGTATCTCATGGAATCGACGGCCACCTGATTAAACCAAAACATGAAACGTCAATAAATAATGCGCTAGTAAAATTGATTGACGATCCCAAGTACAGAGAGAGTCTGGTGAATAATGCTAGTGAAACTGTACTCAATTATGATTGGAGCAATATTTCAAATAGAATCTTAGATTACTACAAATGTAAAATGGGTTAAATTTTTGTTTTGAAATCAAATACATAGCAATGAATCAGTCATTTTTTAAATGAAAGACCATCAATCAAAGTCAAATAATATACGTATCAAAGCAAGGGCTCTTGTTGAATCAATGCTTGAATCACCCATAGTAAAGTTCCTTATGTTTCTACGGTTAACTCCTAATACATTGACATTGATCGGACTTACGGTAGCTTGCTTGAGCGCTTACCTGGCGAGTATAGGGCTGTTACTTCCAAGTGGCCTCGTGTTGATTGCTTCCGGAATGTTTGATTTACTCGACGGTTCGCTTGCCCGAGCCACCAACCAAGCTACCAAATTTGGGGCATTACTTGATTCATTAACTGACCGTGTTTCTGAGTTAATTGTACTCCTTGGAGTAATGCTGTTTTACATTAACAATACAGATCTTAATGTCGGTATTGTGCTTGTTTACACTTCCGCTGCTGGCTCTATCTTGGTTAGTTATTTAAGGGCAAAAGCGGAATCTCTTAACATAGAGTGTACTGACGGGATCATGACAAGACCTGAAAGAGTTATCATGTTATCTGCAGGATTGATAGTTGGAAATTGGTGGGGATCTGCAATGATTGTGACTCTGATAATAATATCGGTCTTGACAATAGGCACTGCTATACAGCGAACCATTATTATTGCCAAACAAATTCGCACAACAGATGTATAAATGATCAAGAACACTGTGTTAATTTATCTGATCCCGGTTATCTTAGTGGTTGGGCTATTCACATACGACTCGAGTCCATCTACCGCTCAATCACCTACAATACGACTTTTGTCTTCCAGTGTTATCAGTAAATTCCCATCAGGTTTTCAAATTAATGCATCGGTAGAGTCCGAATTTAATGTGAAATCAATTGCTATACGCTTACGAGTTGGCCAACAAACTAGAGGTGCCTATGAATACCTAGAATTTAACGAAGGGACGAATGTAGAGGCAGAATTATTTTGGAGAACTAGCACCAGTTCTAGATATATACCGCCAGGAACGATAATAACCTACAATTTTGAAATCACTAATATAAATGATGAAAGAATTGACACGAAAACAGAGCAGTTTATTTTAGAAGATGCTCGTTTCGAGTGGGAAGAAATCACCTCAACGAATGTGTCAGTAGCGTATCACGGGCCAGTCAAAACCAGAGCTGAAAAAATATTGAGCGCCATAACCGATACAATAGCAATTATGGCGCCAGTTCTTGGAGCAGGCACCAATGAACCCATTCGAGTCACTATGTACAACAATGTTAAGGAGATGCTGGAGGCTTTACCACCGGGCAGTTCAACTATCAGAAGTGAACTGGTAACTGAAGGACAAGCTTTCACCTCTGTTGGCACACTCCTTGTTCTAGGAGGAGGGCGAATGTCACGAGGAACGGCATCCCATGAAGTAATGCACATATTGACGCACAGAGCCGGTGACAGCATATTCGCGAGGGTGCCTTCTTGGCTGGACGAAGGGCTCGCCGAACTTGGAAATATAGAACCAGGATTTTCCTACGATATTGCTCTAGATTTCGCGATAAATGCTGACAGACTTATGCCTATTACATCTATGCCAGTTCTACCAGGAGACCCAGAAGACGTCATAATATTTTACGGTCAAGCTAGGAGTCTAGTACGATACATGATTCAAACTTGGGGTACCACTGCAATGAAAGATCTGCTTGCACTATTAAAATCTGGGACCAATATTGATACAGCCCTGACCCAAATATATGGAGGCGATAGACTTATCCTGGAAAACAATTGGAGGAAAGCTATATATGCCCCAGAATACGTGCCTCCAGAGAAAGGAAGCTCCAAACCTACACCAATACCCAGAAAAAAAATCCTGGCTTTTAGCCTGACTCCACAAGCAGACGCAAATACTGTCGGGTCTCAAGCAGACCCTAGTGACAGCTCAATACCAAAAGTCACTCCGGATTCCGAGGATGCAATAACAAAAGAACAATCCTACTCCGTTAACGAAGTAGACCTCACTGGCGGATCGTGCAATAGAAGCACAAATAACAAGATTGATACATCATCCATAGCTATAGGGTTTATCCTTGTCGGACTCGGTTTAAGGAAACGGATGCGACCTTAAATTCTGGTAGTCATTGATTTTATCACGTAGCAGTATAATCAAACTCGAAACTCCAAATAGAATATTCATTTTTGCTTCCTACTTGAACAGTATTTGGCATACAAAATCCTGCAAGCAAATTATGCCAAAGTGACTTCCATGCCTGTATAATACTCGAGTGATAGGTATATAACTGTGGACGTGTTGGAATTTATTTAAATCCGAAATAAATTGGGACTATTAACTAAAAATGGATGATCCTACTCAAAATTGGATAAAAGCGATTGAGCAGACATATGTGGTTAGAAACCCTAAGCAGCAATTAGCTACTTTCGGCTCAACAACTATATCTTACTATGTAGTGACTGAACCAATATATGCCGATGTGATGCCCGGACAGGAAGAAGGCGTAATCAGAACGGGTAAAGTTATCACGGCAAAACCAACAGTCATTACACCCACCTACGCACTAAACCTCCAAGGTTTTAGTTCAGAAGCATATGGTTATCTTCGGCACCTAGCCCAACAATACGGACCTGAAAGTCCAGGTATTCTTTACCAGTACACTAACGAATCAGACAAAGTCGAAATTGTCAAAGGAACCCCTAGCGATATAGCTAATCGTATTAGTAAAGATCTGGAGCAGCGCCAGGAAAATTTAGCTGTGGTTATGGTTGGTGTCGACGAACTTTGGGATATTGCATTACTGAAATTCATGTACGAATTCACATCATCGTCTGCAATGAGTAATGTGATGGAATTGCAAGGTAAAGGCCTTCTAGATGCTCAACCTCACCTTGGTGGAGTACCGAGAGCGGCAGCAAATGAAATAGAGAAATTGTTCATTGCGGTTGAACAAGGAGCCAATCCAGACATGTTGAAGAGAGAACTGGATCGCTGGGGCCTTTTCCAATATTATGAAACAAGGTTTTTAAACCTTTTCCGGAAATAGATTTAATTAAGAGATTCTCTTTACAAAGAGTCTCAATCCAATCTCTACTCCTGAATATTAGATATTTACAGAACACTCAGATAAGCACTCCCCAATTGAGTTAGTTACCCGATAATGAGCACATTATTTCGCCGATCTTTCCTGGCTTCTCTCTGCATTTTGTTGATCACAATCAATTCCGATACATACACACTGAATCCTGTTGAGATAACAGCATATAAATACTCACACGATCTACTATTTTGGGAAGCGTCCAACATCTTATCTAAATGGACACATCGAATTAAAAACTATGCCCAACTGAAAGATTTTGATAGTGATTACAGAAATGAACAGCTACGTGATTATTTCAAACTAAGCACCGAAATAACAAAAATAAAACTTAATATCGCTAAGAAATCAGCATCGACATCTCCTCCTTACATTGATATTTCTAATCTGGAAAACGCAATATCTAGGTTGCAAATACATAGGGAAAATATGGAGAGAGATGTCGAAGAAACCTTAGAATCAGAAATACAGAAAGTATTGATCGACCAAGAATTGAATTTATGGGGAGACTATATTTTCCCACCAGTAGATATAAAACTCACTCAAATCCCCAATTTGCTAGTCACATCACCAAGAACATCAATTGATCGAAGCTATGAGCTTTTGCTAAAACCAACTATTACACTAAAACAAATAGAAAATTTGGAGAGTGAATTACTGGGTGAATTTGATCTGTCCGCTCTAGTTACACCTATTGGCGGTATAGCAACTTACCCAGCCTCGGTTGCCAACTATCGCCCTCTTAAATCAATACTTCAAACTTCCGTTCACGAATGGCTTCATCATTATTTCTTTTTCAAGCCCTTGGGTATCAACATGTTCACCAGCAAAGAAATGCAAATCCTTAACGAAACCGCGGCTGATATAGCAGGTATTGAAATTGGGTCAATAGTATTATCAAAAATCGAGCCCGAGTTGGCAAATACTACAAATCCATTCAACACCAGTCAATCCATCTTCGACTACGCTGATTTAATGCGCGAAACCAGAATAGTAGTTGAAGAGTTTTTGTTAGATGGCAATATAGCGGAAGCAGAACAGTACATGGAAAAACAAAGGCAGATATTTGTAGAAAATGGATTTTACATAAGAAAATTGAATCAAGCCTACTTTGCATTTCATGGCACCTATGCCAATAGTCCCATGTCAATAAGCCCGATAGGAGAACAAGTCAAAGTATTCCGAAGCAGATTCCAAGACGTTGGTTCTTTCATCAAAGAAATATCAAAGGTCGGTAGCTACAATGAATTTCTTGAAGTTATCGATAATTGACAATACGGCGATCAATGCAAATTAAATACCAGATTTATTCCAATATTGTAAAATTCATGTTCTGAGTGTTACCATCTATAGTTGTAAAACTTATATTAGAAATTGGTAGTGAGTGAATGTACTCTCAACAAGAACCGGAATTTAATTTCGAACAATTTACCAAACCAATACGTGAATTCTTAAGCAAAATAGGTTTGGGTAAAGGTGGCGGCTCCTCAGTAATTCTCCTGGGAATAGTTGTTGTCGGAATCCTGCTATGGGCAGCTTCGGGTATATATACAGTCCAACCTGGTGAACAAGCAGCCGTAAAAATGTGGGGTAAATTCAGCGATATCAAGGACGAGGGATTGCATTGGTGGTGGCCATCTCCTATAGGATCAAGGGACACCGTTAGAGTTGACGAAGTTAGAAGGCTGGAACTAGGAGTGCGAGGAGATACAGCAATACTCTCCGAGTCCCTGATGATTACCGGTGATCCCGACGAATCTGGACAGCCTGGGGAGGCACCAAATCTAGTTGATGTACAGTTGACAATCCAATATAACATCAAAGATATTGAATTTTTCCTTTACCGGGCAGTGGACCCAGCAGGAGCAACCATCAAGGATGCTGCTGAAACTTCACTTCGACAAGTAGTGGGCAGTCGTCCTATCGATGATGTCCTAACCGACAAGAAAGAAGATGTCCAAGAAGAAACAAAGCTTCTTCTTCAGAGCTTGTTGGACAAGTACGAAACGGGCATAAAAATTACCGAAGTCAAGCTGGCAAACGTATTCGCACCAGAACAAGTTAGGGACGCCTTTGACGACGTCGTGCGAGCTAAAGAAGACAAAGCCCGTATTATTAACTTGGCAGACGCATACAAAGAAGACATCCTTCCACGTGCCCGAGGTGAAGCTGCCAAAAAGCTTGAAGATGCAGAAGCATTCAGGCAAGAAAGAATTGCTCTATCGACTGGAGAATCCGAAAAATTCCTTGCTATATTGAGAGAATTCAGAAAAGCACCTGAAATCACTCAACAAAGAATGTACATTGAGGCTATGCAGAAAATCCTTCCTCAGATCAACAAAATTATCGGTGATCCTGAACGTATAATAGTGTCACAACCAGGTACAACAGGAACTGTTGTACCTATTTCAGAATAAATATTTACTGGTGTTAAAAAAATGAAACGGATAGCAACAATTATAATAGTCGCACTAGTGGTTCTAGTAATTGGCGGAAGAACCGTTTTGTTCACAGTGGATGAAACCAAACTAGCTATTGTTACTAGATTTGGAGAAATCCAAAATTCGTACACATCCCCGGGCCTCTACTTGAAAGTGCCATTTATAGATTCTGTCACATATTTTGATGGTCGATTGTTAATATTCGACGCACCTAAAGACTCTTTACTTACAAAAGACAAAAAACGTTTGATTATCGATGTCTATGCCAGAGCAAGAATAGATGATCCCAAACTATTTCGTGAGACAGTGATGAATGAAATGCAGGCTACTTCCAGAGCCGTCGATATTATCACTTCAGAAGTCAGAAGAGAAGTTGCTAGTGATAACCAATCTGAGGTAATTACTACTAAGCGCGAAGCTATGATGGCAAGGGTCCAAGAAAACGTGAAAGTGAAACTCCGTGAATTCGGTATCGAAGTTATTGACGTTCGGATAAAACGAGCCGATTTCCCAGAAGAGATTGCCGATAGTGTCTACGCACGTATGCAAGCAGAACGCAAAAGAAAAGCGGATAAGGAACGTGCTGAAGGAGCTGAGGTAGACGCTCAAGTCAGAGCGTCTGTTGATAAGCAAGCCACTATAATAAGGGCCAATGCTGAGAAAGATGCTAACATAATCAGAGGTTGTGGCGAAGCTGAGGCAACTGGGATATTTGCAGATGCCTTTAGCGAAGATCCCGATTTCTTTACTTTCCAGAAGTCTCTTGAAGCTAATGAAACAATCCTGACAGCAAGCGATACTGTGGTTATGGGAGCTGAAAATTTCGGATACTTGTTTGAACAAATACGTACCGGAATTATCGATGCTTCTAGTACCCAAAAATCGCAGAATCCAGCATCTGTTGATGATGAACTTGGATCTAGTTGTGCTGAAGTTGCTGCAGTTAGGCGTCTTGCGACGGACCTTTCAAACACCTTTAACAAAGATATCGACGTTTCTGAAGTGGAATTGGTGGGTTCTAAGACTACTAACTGGCCTGACTTGAGTCTTGGGTGCCCTGAAGAGGGTCGCGACTACCAAAAGAAAACAGTGCCGGGATTCTCCGTGACACTCACTCATCAAGGTACTTTGTATCAACTAAATACTAATATCCACGGTTCTTTAGTTAAATTCTGTTCTTGATAACTGCTATTCGCATATACTAGAGGCGCTTCAGTTCATATTTGTTTTGCCGAATCCGTCCAAGGGAAATATCAGGTTTATTCTATAACGTGATGTTCCTATGACATCCTGCATGCTGATAGGGTTTCAGAGTAACAAGACAGTTCGCAGAAATATTTATACCAATGACTGCCATAGACGGCTTACACTACTCTGTGAATGTTAGTAACGATAAAAATAATTTATAGTCGCCCCATCCTTGAAAATTGTTGGTCTCTTGTCTTGAATAAACATATACCTCATATAACCTTATAGGAGAACGACCAGTTGGCACAGAGCGAAAGTAAATTCAGAACCAATGTTAATGTTTTTGAAGAATTCATGGTTCATTTCTCAAATGGTTGGATTGAACGAGTATCAGAAAAGGCATTCGAAACAGCAGCCAACACAAAAATGGTTAAGGGAAACGCTGGAGTTGTGATAGCAGATGACATAACTGTTAGGGAGTTGAATGATAAATACAGAGGAATTAACGAAAACACGGATGTGCTCGCATTTTCAAATCTACGCCAGGGACATTACTATGGGGAGAATACCCCGGATGCCGGTACCGATCCATTTATAACTCCTCCTAGAGATTCAGTTGATTGCGGAGAGGTCATAATTTCCTACCCACAAGCATTGTTGCAAGCCTCAAAAGAAGGGCACGACGTAAAGAAAGAATTAATAATCCTCCTTGCTCATGGACTATTACACCTGCTAGGCTACGACCACGAATTACCTGATGAAGAGGTCCAAATGAAAGCCATTCAAGACATCGTAGTTACAGAGGCGTTGAAAGTTGAGTAAGGTTCTGTATCGAAAATGGCGTCCAAGACAGCTTAACCAACTGATCGGGCAAAATTCAACCAGCCAGACCCTAAAGAGAGCTGTTTCCTCAAGTCGTGTTGCACACGCCTACTTGTTCTGCGGGCCACGGGGAACTGGAAAAACTAGTACCGCTAGAATACTTGCCATGGCAGTAAACTGCCGTGATCCACAAAATGGAGAACCTGACAATTCATGCGATATTTGCGTATCCATTGTAGAGGGTAGGGCTCTTGATTTAATAGAGATTGATGCCGCAAGTAATAGAGGAATTGATGATATTAGGAATTTAAGCGACAAAGTTAGGTTTACTCCAAGTGAGGCTAGGTTCAAAGTCTACATCATAGACGAAGTACATATGTTAACTTCCCCTGCATTCAACGCATTGTTAAAAACACTTGAGGAACCTCCAGAACATGCAATTTTTATATTAGCAACTACAGAGGTACACAAAATACCGCTTACAATCATCTCAAGGTGTCAGAGATTTGATTTCAGGCGAATACCTCAGGATCTAATGCAAAACAAATTACTGGAATTGTGTGAATCTGAAGGAGTTAATGTTAGCGACCAAGCATTAGCGCTAATAGCCCGCAGGTCAAGTGGTAGCCTGAGAGATGCGGAAAACCTACTAGAACAAGCCATTGTTTCCTACAACGGTACTATAACCGATGACAACATCAGAGACATGACTGGATTGCAGGATGACCAAACAGCCATACTATTGATCACTCACGTTATTAACAACGACATGGCTCAAGCATTAACAAAGCTCAACAACCTCTCATCAAACGGGGCAGACCTCGCTGAGTTACATCGGAGTATGATTGAGTATCTACGCTGTTTGCTATTGCTCAAAACTGGAGCAGGAGGGGTAGAAGGCTACTCCGAACAAACTACTAATGATATGCAAAATGTAGCATCTTCGACATCACTCAGTAGACTAATAAATACATTGAAGATATTTGCTTCCGTTGATATGCGCCGCGACAATTCATCATCACTTCCTCTTGAACTGGCATTCATTCAATCGGCAGAAATAGACCAACTCAACCCGCCCCAAGCCGTAACTAGTGTAAAAAATCCACCCAAATCACCTAGCCAGCAAAACAGCTCTCAAAAAAACATTGAGGAATCATCTTTAAACCATCCAAAAGAAACTATTGCCAAAAGTCTTCCAACTCCTCCTGTCCAAATGCCTCCAGGTCAGACTTCCAAGCCAGATACATACCAACAAGAATATCCAGACCAATCAAGTAACACTCAAGCAACTGAACTAGATAACAAATGGAACGACATTGTTAGGGAACTCAGATTGATCGGCAACAGATTCAAATTAGGTGCTTTACTTCGAGGTTGCAAGAACCGTGAAGCTTCGGATGGACTACTCACAATTAGATTCCCATATATTTCCCATGTAGAAAGAGTGAAAGAAGAACTTGGAGATCCAGTAACCAGGAAACAGGTAGAAGAGATATTGGAACGTATAATGGATAGACCTTATAAGATAGAGGTAGCCTTATCTAGTGATAGTGCAACCACTGTACCTGAAAAACTATCAGATACCAGTCCGTTAGTAAGGGCTGCCCGAAGCAAAGGAGCCCAAGTGATCAGCGAAAGAGAGGAAGAACAATGATGAACAAAAAAATGATTAGACAAGCTCAAGAGTTTCAAAAACAGATGACGAAATTACAAGAGGAACTTGAAGAATCTACAGTTGAAGCCACGGTTGGTGGCGGTATGGTTACTGCAGTTGTAAGCGGCAAGATGAGAGTTGAGTCCATAACAATTGATCCAGAAGTAGCTTCAGCAGAAGATGTGGAACTGCTACAGGACATGGTAATGGCCGCAACAAACCAAGCACTCGAAAAGGCCCAAGAAATGGCATCAACAAGGATGGGATCTCTCACCGGGGGGCTGAATATCCCAGGCCTCACATAATCACCATGGAGTTTTCCGGATGATGAACGACAGCGGACAGGGAACAGATGGACCTGTATCCAAATTGATAGACCAATTCCACAAACTACCCGGGATAGGCCCTAAAACTGCTCAGCGGCTGACATACTATTTGATAAGGATGCCAGAAGAAGAGGCAAAAGACTTGGCTGAAGCAATCATTTCGGTCAAGGATAAGATTTCTTTATGTTCTAGGTGCTTCAATATCACTGAATCAGACCCCTGCAAGATATGTACTGATCCAAAAAGAGACAATTCATGCATATGCGTGGTAGAAGAAGCAATGGACATCGTGTCACTAGAGCGAACTGGTTCTTATAACGGTCTTTACCACGTGCTACACGGTGCAATCTCGCCCATGAATGGTATTGGCCCTGACGAACTCAAAATTCAGGCTCTACTCGGCAGAATAGAGAATGTCACAGAAATCATTATTGCAACAAATCCAAACATCGAAGGAGAAGCGACTGCTATGTATATTCATAGGTTGCTTAATCCTTTTGGAATATCAATCACTCGCCCGGCCCGCGGGCTCCCTGTAGGTGGCGATTTAGAATATGCTGACGATTTAACGCTCGGACGTGCGCTTGAAGGAAGAGAGTCATTTTAGATACAAAATACAATGTTAGACACAAAAACAGTTGAGCACGACGGATTACAAATATGCCTCCTCCAAGGATATATAAAACAGAAGTAATTGTAATTAGACAAGTCTCTTTTGGTGAAGCTGACCGTATTCTAACTTTATGCTCACCAGAGTTGGGTAAAATCCGTGCTGTTGCTAAAGGTATTCGCAGGCACAAAAACAAACTGAGGGGACAATTGGAACTCGTGTCTCGTGCCTCTGTATCGATATCTAGGGGCCGAAATTTAGACACAATCAGTGAGGCTAAAACTATTGATTCATACAGACCCGTAAGGGAAGAATTGGAAAGACTCACTATTGGTCTATACCTTGCAGAATTAACAGATAATTTCACGGTTGAACAAGCTTCCAATGAATCAATATACCTATTGCTTGTTGAAACTCTTGAATTACTCGGTAACAGCATTAACTTACACAATTTGATGAGGAGATTCGAGCTGAATTTACTAAAACATTCAGGGTTTGATCCTGAGTTATATCACTGTATAGAATGCCAGAATGAGCTTGAGCAAAGGGATCACTTATTCAGTTGCTCATCTGGGGGAGTAGTGTGTACCAATTGTCGTTCAAGTACAGATGTTTTATTACCATTATCTGTCAATTCGATGAAATTTTTACGTTTCGTCGAGCGCGAACCTCTGTTCGAAAACTTGGAAAATTTAAAAGTTTCAACTAAGTCTCAAACTGAAGTTCAACATTTACTCCGCACTTATTTAAGATATGTATCTGAAAGAAGGTTAAAGACAACTGAACTCTTAGATCTAACGTTGACATGAACAATAGCTCTTTCGTGCGTTAATGAATAATTAGCGGCTAGTCCATTCAAATCACGTGATTAATTAGAAATTTCATACTTGATAGGTAATCTTATTTGGATTATCCTTCATTTGCAGGTTTTGAAATTCATATCCCAACAAATTTTTTCTCTCACGATTGCTGAAATTCTTTTGTAATGGAGCGTGAATCGAACAACGAACTTTTAGCCCCTGTAGCTCAGGCGGATAGAGCAACGGTTTCCTAAACCGTAGGCCCCGGTTCGAGTCCGGGCAGGGGTACCAAATTTTCACCTTATAGTTTGCTTTATTCAATCCTAACGCAACGTAGTATGTAACAATGTGCTTGAATTTAAACACAACAAAGTAGGCTTAGATAGTTAAATGTCTGACATGGGAAAACACAATTTAGTTGGACCTCTCCTAAATGTGGGAGTGGTCGGTTGTGGCAACATAAACCCAGTATACCTGGAGAATATCCAGCAAAATTTTTCGAATATTATCAATCTACTGGCCTGTAGTGATTTATCAACCGAACGTGCCGTTGAAACCGCTAATAAATTTGGCATTCCTAAGGTATTGCAATTTGAAGAATTGATACAAGACCCAGACATAGATCTGGTCCTTAACTTGGCTAATCCATCAGCACATGCATATATAAATTTAAGTGCACTTGAATCAGGCAAGCATGTGTACAGTGAAAAGCCTTTAGCCATTGAGTTTAAAGATGGTCAAAAGATCATCAACACAGCTAATTCCAATAACCTAATGGTGGGATGCGCTCCAGATACCGTTTTGAGTGATGGAATTCAAACTTGCAAAAGAATCATCGAAGCAGGAATTATCGGCAAACCTGTTTCAGCTATTGCATGTTTCGGCAGTCACGGTGTAGAACGCTGGCATCCAAATCCTGAATTTTATTACAAAAATGGTGGCGGGCCTATGTTCGATATAGGCCCTTATTATCTAAGCACGTTGGTTAACTTAATAGGCCCCGTCAAAAGAGTGACCGGTTCTCACATGAGTGCATTCCCTCAACGTATTGGGAAAAATACAAAAATTGATGTCGAAGTATCTACTCACGCTGTTGGAATTCTTGATTTTGAATCAGGAGCTATCGGCAATATAACTACTAGTTTTGACATGTGGGGCCCAACAAAGGACCTTAGAGAACATACGAAAAAATACATAGATATTTACGGAACTGAAGGAACAATCACCCTCCCGGACCCTGTGCATTTAGGAGGCCAAATCAATCTCCTCACCAGGGGGACAGATAACGAAATGGAGTGGAATGAGATAGTACTCGAACGTGAACAAGTCCCCGAAGTTAGAGGTATTGGTTTAATCGAGATGGCTTGGTCGATCAGACAAAATCGAAATTGTAGGGTCAGCGGTGACGTAGCGAATCACGTTTTGGAGATAATGCACGCGATCCACACCTCATCAGACACAGGTAGACATATAGACCTTGAAACCACATGCCTAAAACCAGCAACCGTGCCACAGGGACTGCCTTGGGGTACTTTCGATCAATGATAAGAAATTAAAGGCCACACTAATCGGCAACCGTCTGCGCATTAGAGATTCTTTCTTGACCACCTGGGTTATACTGTGGGCATCTTTAAAACATCACTAACTATCTATCAAAAGTAAGAGTTGCCATGAGTGCGAAAACCTATAGAGGAATGGCACAAACAGTTCTGGGTCCAGTAAGTTCTGAAGAACTTGGGCCGACTACAACTCATGAGCATTTGCTAACTGATCTAAGATTCAGTTTCAGCCCTCCTAACCAACCTAAGCACATAGGTAAAGCGTACGAGGCAGTTTCTCTCGATAACTTGGGATGGGTCAGGTTCAACCACTTCAACAACCTCGACAACCTTGTATTGGATGACATAGATGTAGCCATTGAAGAAGTTGCCCTTTACAAAGAATCCGGAGGGGGCACCATAGTAGATGTAACTCCTATCGGCATAAGCAGAAACCCTGAAGGACTTGCTAGAATCTCTCGGTCTACCAACATCAACATTATAATGGGATCTGGCTATTATGTAGATGATGTGCATCCTAATAACATGGACCAACTGAGCGAAGAATACATAGCCTCGCAAATCGTACATGACATTACAAAAGGAGTAGGAGACACAGGGATAAAGTCAGGAATCATTGGAGAAATAGGTTGTTCATGGCCGTTAACCGCTAATGAACGTAAAGTATTACGTGCAGCTGCAACTGCTCAGTTAGAAACAGGAGCTCCGATTCTGATCCATCCAGGAAGGGCACCCGGAGCACCTTCTGAAATTCTTGATATCTTGTCGAATGCTAACGCCGATATAACTCGTACCGTAATAGGCCATCTTGATAGAACTTACACTGATACAAAAGATCTCCTTGATTTGGCTTCGAGTGGTTGTTATCTCGAATATGATCTTTTCGGTATTGAAGTATCATATTTCCCATTAGCTGAAGTAGATATGGCAAGCGATGCACAAAGATTAGACTTTATACAGTTCCTTGTTGACGCAGGCTACCAAAATCGTATCGTCATTGCACAAGACATCTGTCGTAAAGAACGCTTAGTGAAGTACGGAGGTTACGGGTACGCTCATATTCTCGAAAATATAATTCCGTGGCTAATTGATAGAGGCTTATCACATGATCAAATCGATGGCATCACTACTCGCAATCCAGCAGAACTCCTCTCTTTCGTTTGAAAATATTGAGGCTTCGTTCATTCAGAAATACCAGACTCTCGGAGGAGTTAGGATAACGATTCACTCTGTTTCCCTCAATCATTAATCTCAGAAGACTTAACTACAGATATTCTGTCATCTTAAATTTGAGGAGCGATTCAAAATGAAAATCACTGATGTCAAATGTGCAATCATTGGCGGCAGTCCAGTGGTGCGAGTCACCACTGACGAAGGAATAGACGGATTGGGACAGGCAGAGTGGACCAAGCCTTATCTAAAACCAATTGTTCTGTACTACAAAGACTACGTTATAGGCCAAGATCCAACCAATGTAGAAAGTGTGATAAGTAAAATACGTAGGTTAGGTGGCTTTAAACCCTGGGGAGCGGCAGTTAGTGCAATTGAAGTGGCGCTTTGGGACATTGCTGGTAAGGCGGCCGGAATCCCTGTCTATAAATTGCTTGGAGGCAAGGTCAGAGACAAAGTGAGAGTATATAACGGCAGCATCAGATTCAAAATGAATGGAGTTACCCCCAAAGATTTTGCAAACGACATGCTGAACATGAAATCACTAAAAGAAAATTTCTCTTTCGTGAAGCAGGGAATAGGATTTCACTCCCCCATGGCAGATGAAGTCCCGAATTTCTATTACGGCAACTCGGAATTTTACACAGAAATGGTACCAGGCATACGCGTTCGTCATGGAGGCCTTTTAACAGATAAAGGATTTAAGCACATTATCGAATGCGTAGAAGCTATGAAGAATGCACTGGGAGATGATGTTGGACTAGCACTTGATTGCGGACCAGGTTTCATGGTTTCAGACGCTATCAAGCTTGCTCAAGCCTTGGAACCATTAAACATTATGTGGCTGGAAGACTTGATCACTGGTGACTATACACCGTACGTCTTGGCTGATCTTTACCGAGAAGTAACACAAAGTACTTCAACACCGATCCATACTGGTGAGCAAATATATCTCAGACAACATTTCAAAGAACTGTTCGAGAAACAGGCTATTAACGTAGTTGGACCAGACCCATTGGACGTTGGAGGTATCGCTGAAACAAAGTGGATCGCTGAGTACGCAGAACTTCATTCTATCTCCATAGCACCTCATGGAGTGGCTGATGGTTTAATTGGGTTGGCCGCGCACGTTCATCTCGCTGCAACTCTACCCAGAAATTTTATTGCAATGGAATACCCCGGCACTGGTCCAATGTGGCCGCGACCGGATAACCCCGGCTGGTGGTACGAAATAATCGAAGGGCTGCCGGATCCAATTGTTAAGGATAGTTTCATAGAAGTATGGAACAGCCCAGGCCTTGGAATTTCCTTCAACGTCAAAGCCGCCAAGCAACACTTGCGGGAAGAAGATTCTGGATTTTTTGATTAATTGGACAAATGGACAAAACATCTCGTAGTTGATTTGTCCATTTGAGCATAATCCAGAGATATTTTTCATAAGGAGTAGAAGGGCATGGGAAAAGGTCTGTCAAAAAGAGGTTCGGTACGTAAAATTGGATTCATCGGACTGGGCAATATGGGGATGGCGATGGCTCGGAATCTGATAAAGGCAGGATTTACACTCACTGTCTATGATATAGAACGTCCGTTGATGGATAAAATGAAGGCTGTAGGCGCGCAAACATCCGAATCTCCTGCGGGAATCTCCAAAGTATCCGATCTGGTTTGGATGCAAATGGGGCAGGAGCATATGTCCGCAGTCTTGTCAGGAGAACAAGGTGTACTGAAAGGTGCTAACCCGGGCACTATCCTGATAGATGGAAATAATCCTAACTCTTTAGACTATGGATTACCTCAGTACAAGCAAGCGACTGATCGAGGACTCCTTTACCTGGACGCCACAGTGAGCAACGCTCCTAGATCTGCACGCCAAGCAACCCTGAGCATGATGGTAGGCGGAGACAAAAATCTATTCGAAAAGAACTTGAAGCTATTCAATACTATGGCATCCAACGTA
This sequence comes from uncultured Dehalococcoidia bacterium, assembly GCA_964570875.1. Classification (GTDB taxonomy): domain Bacteria; phylum Chloroflexota; class Dehalococcoidia; order Lucifugimonadales; family CATQGZ01; genus CAZMZE01. The sequence continues at coordinate 14,894 of CAZMZE010000001.1, read as the reverse complement.
TTTTATATGGGACCTCCAGGCAGCGGGCACAAAGCCAAACTTTTATCCAACATGATTCAAAAAACCCAGATGAGGTGTCTATCAGAAATGATGACATTAATCTCTTCTATGGGAATCGACGTAAAAAGAATTCTTCAGAAACTTAGGACATCGACTTCAAGAAGTTGGGTTATGGATAGGGCAATTATGGCCTTAAACATGACAGATAATGAGCGTAAGGAATTCGAGCCACCCCATTTTGATGAATCACCTGGTCCGACAGTCAATAAAACAGCCCGCTTTGTTGAGGTTGGTCTAGGGATCCAGTTAGGACATAACCTAAACATATCACTCCCGCTAACTAGTGCAGTCAACGAGATTGGCGACTCTTATGCAAGCAGGTTAAATCAAACAATTGTAAGTTCATATAACAAGGAGCCAGAAGATGCCAAATATCCGTTACGACCAATTACATTAGATGCGAGTGAAAATGATTACTTATCTGATCAGGAATTAGCAAAAATCAGCCTCGGCTCCTCCATTCAAGTAGACACCAATATAGTAACAAGTATCATCAACAAAACACTGCTATCGCTCAATATCCAAGCTGTATCTGAAGGCATCACATTGGCAAATGAAATGTGTATCGAGTTGAATCTTCTTCTGGAAGCTTTAAGTACAACCGCATGCGCGAGTCCAGCACTAGATAACGCAAAAATCATTTCCGACATGGAGCCCGAAATGCGCCATCAGTACGAACCAGGTGGTAACGCTTGGATGAAATCAAGATCCTTACTCCATGCGGGGTACACAGCAACAAATATCGGCCACAGTTTAGGCCAAAGGCTCCCATTAACTAGCCTTAATCTTGAATTACAAAAAAGTACTCTTGGTATCCCTGCGTGCAAGCTCGCTTCAATTATAATGGCATACACTATCGCCAAGAATAAGTAGATAGTACCTAAAGTCAGGTTTAGCATTAAAGAACAACTGGCAGATCTGACATCACATTCTCAACCCATTGTAATCGTGCGATGATACAATCGGCTGACGTTTTATACATAAATAAGTGAACCAGAGGTAAGCGCCGATGGATCTTAGTCAAAAAGTTGCTTTGGTTACAGGATCAAGCAGAGGAATTGGCAGAGCCATTTCTACCAAAATGGCTGAGTATAGGGCAACCGTGATACTTACCGATATAAGAATCAGTGACTTAGGTGAGGTAGAAACCGATATCAAACAAAAATTTCCCGGAACAATAGTCGAATCTATGGAATTGGACGTCACCAACCAATCTTCTGTTGACCAGGTGATCACTGACACTTTAGATAATTTTGGTCAAATAGACATACTTGTTAACAACGCTGGTATAGTGGGAGCATCGGGATGGGAAAATCGTGCTGTTTCAGGCGACATTGATTGGGACCAAATTTACTCGGTAAACGTAAAGGGAGTCGCAAGGATGTCGGATGCAGTATCAAAGTTAATGAAAACCAGGACTTATGGCAAAATAGTTAATATTGCATCCATGGCAGGACGTCAAGGTAAACCATGGAATACACCATACCATGCATCTAAGGCAGGAGTCATAAGCGTTACTCAGGCATACGCCTTAGAATTAGCTCCGTTCAATGTCAACGTCAATGCGATTTGCCCTGGCCTGCTCTGGACACCGCTCTGGGACCGTATTGCTACTCGCAACATCAAGCTAGACAACAAACTTAAAGATCTGACACCAAGAGAATTGTTCGAACAGATTGTTTCAGACATGACTCCATTAGGCCGAGAGCAAACTCCTGAAGATATTGGCAACTTGGCAGTTTTCCTAGCATCTGATCTAGCTATCAACATCACAGGTCAATCAATTAACGTTAACGGTGGGTCTAGGATGGACTAGTTGCTTAACCGATGATTATTCGAAGCATTAGAGAACATAGTGGGACTAGTATATAGAAATTCACTGGGGAGTATCTCATGAATTCAAAAGTGCACCCGACGATACACTGGAACCGTGTGATTTGTAAAACTCCAGGCAACTACGTAGCATGGCCTACGATTGCCCGGCGACCAAACGGTGAGCTCATAATAAGTTTTTCAGGTGATAGAGAAGCTCATAGAGGACCTTACGGCAAAAATCAAATTATCCGCAGTCATGACTCAGGAGAAACATGGTCTATACCTGAAACTGTCAACAACTCTCCGTTGGACGATCGGGACCCAGGCATTCTGGTCACAAGTTCCGGAACGATAATCATTAGCTGGTTTACCGGAGATTCATGGAGCACAAGAAACCTTGAGCCATACTGGGAAGATCTTCCTGATTACACCTTCGAATCATGGAAACGACATATTAGTAAAATATCCCCAGAAGTCCGTGACAAATGGCATGGAAACTGGACTCGACGATCGGTTGACGGAGGTATAACTTGGGAAGATCAAGTCAACAGTATAGCAAGCGCCCCGCATGGTCCGATACAACTGCAAGATCAGAGGCTTTTGTTCGTTGGTAACGAGAAATATCATGGGCATAAAAGAATGGTATCAGTACATTCTGAAGACGACGGCAGATCATGGAAACTACTTGGCACTTTCCCCGACTTAAAAGAACAAAACGGAGAGACTGCATACTCTGAACCCCACGTAACTGAATTAGTTGATGGAACAATCATCTCACTTTGGAGATACGAACCGAAAATTCGTGAATTTGAACACTGTACATGTAATGTAAACCCTATTGGATACTGCACTTGCGGTTCAGAAGATCAACTTAATTATATGCACCAGTCAGAAAGCAGAGATGGCGGCAGAACATGGACTGTGCCTCATCGTACACCGCTTTGGGGCTATCCTCCTCACATCATTCGTTTAAGTAACAATCAACTATTAACTACCTATGGAAGGCGCTGGTCACCGCGAGGTCAACGAGCATGCTTAAGTCACGATGGAGGAAACACGTGGGACGATGAAAATGAGATAATCTTGCGCGACGATGCTCCCTCAGGTGATCTTGGCTATCCTGCAACTGTTGAGATAAAACCAGGAGAGCTACTAACAGTCTACTATCAAATTGATAGGCAAGGTGAGAAACCAAGCCTGATGGCTACACGATGGTCATTAAATTGATTACTACCACTGTTAATATGAATATATGTTCGACCAGCTGTTTCAGCACCGTTATAATCTTTAAAATTATCAAAAAAGTCATGTTGGGAGCAGGTAATGGGTAATCCAGTAAGCCTTTATGATTTGGAGGCAATGGCCAAAACGGTCATGAGTCACAACCTATGGGACTTTGTAGCAGGAGGAGCAGCAGATGAAGTTACACTTGAGCGAAACACCACTGCATTTCGAGAAATATCAATTAACCCAAGGTATCTGGCAGATCTGAACAAAACTAAAAGAGACCTTTCAACAACAGTGCTAGGGAAGAAAATAGGAATTCCTATAATGGCAGCTCCCACAGGCGGCCAATCAATGTTTCATCCTGACGCAGAAGTAGCTGTAGCGGAAGGTGCGTCCAAATACAATACTTTGACTACAGTCGCTACTGGTAGTTCTAAAACAGTAGAGCAGATCGCCAAAGTATCTAACGGACCTTTGTGGCTACAAATTTATCATCGTCATGATGATGTAACGGAGTTTATGATAAAGAAAGCTGAAACCGCTGGGTTTTCTGCAGTAGTCTTAACCGTTGACGGCATCAATACATTCCCAAAAGAAAGAGACTCGAGAAATGACTTGTATGGAGCGCCAAGGGAAATCTATATAGCTGATTTGGAAAACCGGCCAGATTTGCTTAAGAAAGTTGTTGAATCAGATTACGAGTCAGGAATAACAGTTAGGCCTACTTGGGAAAAACTCGAGTGGTTCAAATCATTATCTTCGATGCCACTAATTATCAAAGGTATTATGACCCCACAAGATGCTGAAAAGTGTGTGAACCACCAAGTTGATGGGATACTTGTATCAAATCATGGTGGTCGCATCGTTGATACTTCACTCGCAACTATTGAAGCACTCCCATCAATAGTCGATTGCGTGGGAGACCAAATTGAAATTTTCCTTGATTCTGGCATACGACGTGGTACCGATGTATTCAAAGCTCTTGCATTGGGAGCTAAAGCAGTTTTGGTTGGAAGACCGGTAGCCTGGGGTTTGTCAGTGGATGGTTCAAATGGTATCGAAACAATGTTTGGAATACTAAAGCGTGAGTTAGAGTCAGTGATGAATTTTGCTGGCATAGACACAATTGACTCTATCGAAGACTCCATGGTAAATCTGGGTTGGTACATGAAATAGCAATACCTAGCTTTAGGTTTATGAATAATTGTGTTGAGGCAAATTTGATTATGTCATTTAGGTTAAAGATTAATATCTTTGGAGGAGTTACCAATTGAAAATCGACATCATTATTGAAAACGGAGAGATTATAGATGGTACCGGACAACTTAGATACAAAGCAGATGTTGGTATAGATAAGGGTAAAATTATATATATCGGAGATTCCTCGTCAATAGAGTCAAAGCGCTCTATTGATGCGTCAGGGATGATAGTTGCCCCAGGATTCATAGACATGCATTCTCATTCTGACATGTCACTTTTTGATGACCCTGGCGGTGAAAGCAAAGCATTTCAGGGTGTTACTACTGAAGTAACTGGCAACTGTAGCTATTCGCCTTTCCCAATAGGACAGCAAGAGAATCCTGGATCTCGGTTGGGTTGGAAATCAGATCAACTGGCTTGGAAAGACCTAGACGGATGGGCAAATCACCTTAAATCCAATGGTATCAGCATTAATGTAGCACCCCAACTCGGACAAAGTGCATTACAGCAGGCTGTTGGATCTATTGATGAGCGCAAAGCCACTGAAGATGAAATGAAACTGATGAAAGGCCTCGCGAATGAGGCTATGGAACAGGGAGCATTTGCCATCTCTACCGGGCTTAACCTAGCTCCATCCGGATATATGTCAACTGAAGAGATAATATCGCTATGTAAAGAAATCCGGAATTATGATGGCGCATTTTACACAACTCATGCTAGGACGGGGAATGGCAAACAGGTGTCTATGATTGAAGAGGCGATTGAAATTGGTCGTAGAGCAGATATTCCAGTCCAATTCTCTCACATGGCAATAACCGATAGGCGTTTCTACGGTAAAGGTCAAGAGATGATAGAACTGCTTGAGAGAGCAAGAGAACAGGGGATAGACATAGTATTTGACATGTATCCGTATACTGCAGCCCAGGCTGGTCTGGACCAAATGGTTCCTGCTTGGGTTCAAACAGGAGGGATAGACAAATACACTGAACGTCTACAGGACCTTGAAATTCGTGACACAGTAAGAGAAGAAATAGCCACGGGATTGGGAGGACTTAAACCGCTTTGGAATACATGGATAGTAGCGGATGTCCAAACTGAAGCAAACAAGAATATAGTAGGCCTCTCAATTGAAGAAATCGCTGCTTCTAGAGGCGTAGAACCAGCTGAAGCCGTCCTCCAACTTGAAGAAGAAGAACAGGGCGTGTTATCTGGCGTAATCCACAACAGGGTTGAAAGTGATATACGATATTTCTTGTCGCATCCTCTCAGCATGATAGGGTCTGATGGTAATGCGATTTCTCCAACCGGAATTTACTCCAAAGAACAATTACACCCTCGCTTTTATGGAACTTATCCCAGAATTTTAGGCCGTTACGTAAGGGAACAGTCCCTATTGTCTTTGGAAGTAGCTATACGCAAGATGAGCGGTTTTCCTGCTGAGCGCCTCAATTTGAAAGACAGAGGCACAATCTCTATTGACATGGTGGCAGATTTAGCAATATTTGACCCAAATAAAGTTATGGACATCGCTACTTTCGAGCAACCACATCAGCTATCTGTAGGTGTAGAGCATGTTTTAGTTAACGGGGAATTAGTCATCTCAAATGGAGTTCATACAGGACTTCGGCCTGGTTCAGTACTAAGACGTGGTAACTAGGTCCAACACTGATTAAGTTGAGGAGAACAAGCTATGTCAAAGAGTATAATCCCAAACCTTCCTTATTCGGAAACAGAAATCCAAAGCCGAATTGGAGCATCATCTGCAGCATTTGACTACAATAATCCACTGTCCGCATCTGATATAGCTTTATTCAGAAAAACTGGACTCACAAAGATTGAAATCAATTCACTTAGATACCCGAATCGTTTTGATTATCGTAATACACAGCAAGTATCTGAGATAGTCACTGAGTGTAAAAACCAAGGTGTTTCCATAGTGTCATTCCATGGCCCAGATTTTTCATATAACTCTTCTGACGAAAAAATCCGACAGGCCTCCATAAAAGAAGCCATTCTAGCTGCCGAAGTGGCAGAACAAATGGGAGCCAGCATTATGGTGTGCCATTTTGGTACTGACTACCAGTCCGAAAAATCGGTCACAGAACTCCTTATCAAGTTGGAAAATTCTAATTTAAAACTAGCAAATGAAAATGGATTAGAAATCCAAAGTTACATCCAACTCGCAGATCGAATTGATTCCAAATATTTCGGTATTGTCATCGATGTCGGGCACTTGAAAGATCCCGATGGTACTAATCCATTTACTGATCCAGGAAGAGCAGCGCAACCAATAATTAAAAGTGGCTCAAGATTACTGCATCTACATCTACACGACTTTTTGGATAGAGACCATTTTGCGCCTATAGGCGGATTTATCCAGTGGAACCAACTATTAACGGCTCTTCGGAAAATCAACTACAAGGGATTATTTATGTTCGAGGCAATGTACCCATTAGGAGAAGAAACCTTTGCACCGGAAAGAGTGTTAAGTCAAACTGCCGCATTTCCTAAGGCATTCGTGCAACAATATGTAACCGATCTTGGTAATCCATAGCCATATCATATATAACTAGTAACCATTCGCCTACTAGAAATAGTTGGCAACCACAGACTAGCTGTTATCAGAACCAACTTTACCTACATTATTTCCAGAGCAGGTACTCCCAATTCACCAACCATGCTGTCAAACCACTGCAATACTTCCTTGTGTAGAGGTATCCCGTTTTCTCTTCTATCCTTTTCATCTTCCGATTCGGTTAGACCAGGATAAAGAACACGTTCATGCCCTGATGCTGGTTTGGTTTCCCTCAGCATTTTAAGCATCTTATCCATTTTGTCTTTGAATTCATCTACGTCAGTGAAAGCTTTAATGTCGTAAGCTGCAAAATAGTGTTTGTATCCACTTTCCATTTTCACAGCGTCAAACATGCCAGGCACAGACCCTGATAAAAATGCACCAAGTACCTCCACCATTAGCATGAAGCCATAACCTTTGTGAGAACCAAGTTCCCTCGTCCCTCCAAGTGGAAGCAGACTGCCATACCAACTTCCTTCAGGCACAGGAGTTTCTTCCAATATTGGCGTACCCGTATCATCCGCTATCCAACCTGGAAGCAAATCCGAACCGACTCGTTTTGCCAAGGAAAATTTATTTCCAGCAATTTGAGAGGTTGCCGCATCAAAAAGCAACGGAGCTTCGTTGCGAGCCGGAGCAGCAATAGAAATGGGATTAGTACCAAACCTCGCCTCCGATGCAAAAGTCGGCAGCACTCCGGTTCCAGCAGAAGTTGCACACATGCCAACCATATCTTGTTTTGCGGCGAGCATTGAGAAATGTCCGACAGCACCTACGTGTGCACCATTGTTCATTGTTACTATTCCTACACCTACGGTTTTTGCCTTTTGAATGGCAATATCCATTGCTCTTCGTCCCAATATTATGCCAAGACCTCTGTCCGCATTGATCACAGCAGTACCCGGCGTTTCTCTTTCAATTTTCCAATTTGGGTTAGGGTTGACTAATCCATCAGTGTATTGTTCTACATAAGCCCTTAACATGTTAGAAACTCCATGAGTTTCCACGCCTCTAAGGTCCGTCATTGTTAATACATCTGCTGCCTCTCTAGCGTCGGAATTCGGCACTCCCATTTTTTCAAATATGGCCGTAACTACTTCGTACAGCGAGTCTAATGACACTCGCTCTGAATCCTCAGGCTTAGGTTTGAATCTCTCTAGCATTCCAATAATTTCCTTTCAGTGTTTGTACAAATACACAGAGCTTTAAATGCAACGTTTACTTTAATCACCACATGGGATACCTGTAAATGAGGTTGCAACACCACCCCATCAGGATATCTTCACGAAAGGGTCATAAAGTATCTCTATTGATATATTTGAGACCCTATTACGAACAACTTTGAAGTATATATCAGTAACCCTTTGTACACAAAATCCAGATCACCATAGGTTTACTATATAATCATTCATCATTACCAAATTGAAATGGATAACTCTATGAAACTACCAAATCCAGATTTGATTGAAAAAGCCGGTATTCAAATAGTTTCAGCACGGAGCCTTTTTAGGCAAGGCAAGGGTCACCACTACAAAGCGCCCAGCCTTGCTAGACTTTCCGACGGTAAACTACTCCTTTCTTTTTCCATGGCTGAAGATGACGAAGGCCTTGATAGCTCAGTCTTTTTGTCAAAATCGTTAGACGATGGACAATCATGGTCTGAACCACTATTGATATACAATTCCGCAGGCTGGACCTGTCTAAACATGGGTGGTTTGGTTCCTTTTTCCGATCAACGTGTACGGCTGATTGTTGGAAGAACTAAAATTGATTATTCGTTAGGTGGCGACGAGCCATTCTCTGATTTTGAAACAGGTTTTATAGATTCTTTTGACCAAGGCGAAACTTGGGTAGAACCCATTACTGAAATAGATCTTTTCCCCGCATGGACAGAAGTATATGGACAGAGTAATCCACATCTCCTAAAAAACGGCCAGTTCCTTATGGCCATGATGGGAACGATGGGGCGAGATGTACAGTGGCACTCTGGTGTATCTTTTTGCGACCCTGACAAAGAGTATAGTTTTTCTGAACCAGTCATCATCGCAAGCGATCCTGAGCGACATTACAGTGACATCGACGTGGTTAGATTAGACGATGGGAGACTACTCGCAGTTATAAGGGAACATATCCTATTGCAAACTGTATTTTCTCATTCTGAAGACGAAGGAAAGACTTGGAGCCCAATACGCTTTACGGGTTTCAAGGGGTCTAATATCAAATTACACAAGCTTAATTCAGGAATTATTGTGTGCTTATACAGAGACGAAGATCCAGATTTACGTGGGGTCAGTGTCAGTCAATCCAACGATGGAGGAGAAAATTGGAATTCAATAGGTCAAATTTACTCGGCTTCAAGTGATTCACTTCATTTTCCCCACATGAAATGTGGCTACCCTGATATCGTACGTATCAACGACCGAGATCTTCTTGGCATACTTCACACCTATCCTGATGAGACAGGACGCATCGAACTTCAGCAATTCCAATTAAAAGATACAACGTGATCCTGTACTCATAACCTCTTTAACATCAATTGACCCTCATATAAAAATAACTAATTATGGTTAGTAACGTTATAATGAGTGTTAATACCAATGGGGGTAGCACATGGTTTTTGATAAAAGCTTAGTTCTGTCAATAATATGTATTATCACTATATTGAGCATGACATCATGCTCAAGTTCTGCTGAATCAAGTGGAGGGGTAGCTAGTATCGAAAAGAGTAATGCCCCCAACATTGCTAAGGATGCCTCTAGTGAAATTAATCTACCAACTAGCCAGGCTGAACAAACCCCAAATCGAAATGTTGCAGAAGACAGTAATACTAATACAAAACCCTCAAGCGAAAATGTCGTAGTAGCCAAGGATTTGACAGATGAAGAAATTACCACGGAATTCGCTGAATGCATGCGTGATGAAGGCTTCAACATCCCTGATCCGGAATTGAACGCTGATGGTACTGTTGATTTCTCTGCGATGAGACAAAGCATATTCCAGGATCCAAAATTCAATCCACAGAATAGGCGAACATCAACGGCTCTGCAGTCATGCTTGCCACTACTTCAAAATGCCACTTTTGCACGCGCCAGACAGCCAGAAAATGATGTGGAACTTCAAGACAACCTTCTCGAGTTTGCTCAGTGTATTCGAGACAAAGGTTACGACATTCCAGACCCTGATTTTTCCAATGGACCCCGGGCTGCAATGGGATCACTATTCCAAGACATTCGCAGAGATGAAGATCTGCAAGAAAGTATCCGGACTTGTGCAGATGAATTTATGTCGGGAAGAGGACCACGGGGAGCAGGGTCACCAGGCGGCGGACCAAGACGTTGATATCTAGAAACGCTGTTTTCAAATTATTCGCCTGATTCATTAAGTAATGAATATCCAGGTTTGGTTGGGTGTATTTAAACTCGATAATAGATTTTCGGCACAGTACTGTTGGAAAAAATAATTCGTCAATTTTTATTTAATGTCAGGAGCGCAGAACATTGAGTGAATTGCCAATTCGCATAAACCGTTCGATCACCCCATTTTTACTCCCTACTGTAATCTTACCTGCAGTACTCCTGTTGAGTTGTTCAAATACTAATAATTCAGTGTCATCCATAGCAACAATTAATCAGGCAGATAAAACTTCTATTGGATCTGGTGAAGAATTGACTAATGAGGAGATAGCAACTAATTTTAGTCAATGCATGCGCGACAGAGGTTTTGACGTTAAAGATCCAGAAGTGTACTCAGACGGGTCCGTTAACCTTGAGAGTATCAAACAAAGTATTGCAGATGATCCACTTTACCAATCCAAAAACTCAAAATATATCAAAACAATTGATGAATGCCTGCCACTATTAAGGGAAGGTTCATTTTCTGGTGGAAAATCTGAATATGATCAAATCGAAGAACAGGACAAAGCCCTTAAATTCACTGAATGTTTAAGGCAGTCAGGCATAGATATCCCTGATCCTGATTTTTCTAGTGATAATTACTGGGAACCCATCAAATCAGCTATAGCAAACGGCGGAAAGCAATTTGAAGAAAAAACAAATACGTGCTCGAGCAAGGTATGGGGAAATGAAACAAAATAGACAGTTGCCTATATTGCCAACATCCAGTCACAGACATCTATCGCAATGTTGCAGTTACCATAACCGGAGTCAATATGAGTAAAACAAAATCTATCTTGATAGTGATCGTCGTATCCACGATCACTGCCTCACTAGCATGGTTGTTTTTCCAGCAGGGCAATTTAGTCCTTGTAGATCAAGCAGATGACACTGGAGTGAATTTCGGTATCGCTAAAATCGAAATTAGAGATTTGAAAACTTTTAAGGAAATTGACGGACTGATTGAATACCCTGAAAGTAATCTGGTCACAGCACACTCAGCTGGCGTACTAACTTACCTTGCCAAGGAAGGCACCAACTTGGAAACAGGGGACATTTTATACCAAACTTATAAGTCAGTCAGCGATAACGAAATATTATTATCCGACCAACAAATCGCCTCTGCAAATGCTTCGGTCGCACAGGCTGAATTAGCTCTGGCCAACCTTAATGAACCTCCATCTGATGCCCAAATCGCCTCTGCAAACGCTTCGGTCGCACAGGCTGAATTAGCTCTGGCCAACCTTAATGAACCTCCATCTAATGCTCAAGTCGCCTCTGCAAACGCTTCGGTCGCACAGGCTGAATTGACTAAAACCAATGTCCTTCAGAACATCGATATCACATTAGCCGCTTTTCATATTGCTCGTATAGCATTCTGTGATCAATCTGAACAACTTGGCAATTCAATTTCTAGTATATGTGACACTGATATTTCAAATTTAGATGGTGATTCATCTGCATTGCTTTTGCAAATGATTAAAGATTCAACAATGGTCAACCACAGTAACAGTTTATTGATCGCCGATAAGAATCATAAATCAGCGATATCTTCCTACGAATCAGCATCACAAAGCTTGACAGTGGCACAAATTAATCTTGAGGCAATAAGTGAACTCCCATCGGACTATCAACTTACGCAATCCAAACAATCACTTGAGGCTGCCAAAGCGCAACGGGATGCACTTTACGATACTCCGTCGGATTACCAACTTACGCAAGCCAAACAATCACTTGAGGCTGCCAAAGCGCAACGTGATGCACTTTACGATACACCGTCGGATTATCAACTTACTCAGGCCAAACAATCACTTAAGGCTGCTCAATTTTCTCTGAGTTCAATTTTGGATGCTCGAACAGAACTTGTCTCTCAATTTACCAACTGCGTACTAATGTACGGGGATGTGGTAGCGTGGCGGGATTTTAAACCAGGGATTGAACCTGGAACGGACATCCAACAGCTTAAGCAAAATTTGATGCTACTTGGATATGCCACTGACAACCAACTACTTACAGGAGACCATTGGGATAATGAAACAACAACCGCGGTAAAGAAATATCAAAAATCCACTGGAGTACCCATAACTGGTGAAATTGATTTTGGTGGCATTATTTTCTCGCCTGGTACTGTTTTAGTTGATTCAATAACATCGGCCCCTGCGATTAGCGATAACATCAATGTCGGGACCAGCCTAATGACATTGACACCCATTGAAAGTATTGATGTTGATGTCGAAACACACGGTAAGCCAACTATTAACAAAACATCTTTACAAGTTGTTAAAACAACCATCGAAGTATCTGATCAAGATTTGATATTTGTAGGTTCTCCGGTAGAAATTGAACTGCCTGACGATAGGACTGTCAGGGGTACAGTTACCGATATCGGTAGTGTCGCAGTGGTACCACAAGGCAATCAAGCCGGAGACCCTTATTTCGAAGTAACTATCGTTATTGATGGTAACAATCAACTCCACCAATGGACTGGAGCACCAGTAATTGTATCTGTCACAAAAGCTATTGCTGAAAGTGTATTATCTGCGCCCGTAGTAAGTTTGCTCGCACTATCTGAAGGAGGTTATGCTTTGGAGATTGTGGAAATGGCATCTACCAGATTAGTACCTATAGAACTAGGGGTTTACGCAGATGGTTGGGTAGAAATCACAGGGCCTGGCCTAAAAGCAGGCGACGAAGTAGTAATACCACGCTGAATCCACAAATAGATCATGGCAAACGCAGAACACATACAACATGCGGTTAACCTCAATGGGGTAAGTAAAATTTACCCTGGCACACCTCCAGTAATGGCTTTATCCGACGTAACTCTAGCAGTTAACCATGGAGAATTATTGGGGATAGTAGGCGCATCTGGTAGCGGTAAATCTACACTTTTACACGTATTGGGCACGCTCACAAGGCCAACATCTGGTTCAGTTTTTATCAACGGATTAGATACGGATGGATTATCTGACAGACAACTATCTGGTGTTAGATCCACATACGTCGGATTCGTTTTCCAAGATTTTTTCCTACTACCCGGAATTTCAGCCATGGAAAATGTCGAGCAAGGATTATTATATTCTGGAACCCCATTGACTAAGCGTAAGAAATTAGCCGAACAAATACTCGACAGAGTAGGTCTTAAACATAGAGCAAAACATCTGTCCAATAAGATGTCGGGAGGTGAACAACAAAGAGTAGCCATCGCCCGTGCACTGGTCCACAATCCAGCGTTTGTTTTGGCTGATGAACCCACGGGGAACCTTGACTCAAATAATACTGATTCGATCATGGATCTATTCAAGAGTTTAAACGATGAAGGTACTACCGTTATTTTGATTACTCATGATCTGGACATAGCTGCGATGTGCAATCGACAAGTTAATCTGCAAGATGGAAAGATTCAAACAGATTCTATCCTCGATAGAGAAGGCTCGATTGAATATTAATACTTCTTTACCCAGTAGAAGCCATTTGTCTTGGCCAGACAATTTCAGAGTTGGGAGCTTTGGTCTCAGGTCAAGAAAATTGCGTTCGGCACTATCAGCGTTGGGAATCACGATTGGTATAGCTGCGCTGGTAGGAGTATTAGGTCTATCTGCTTCTGGTAGTGCAGATTTGATCAAAGATTTAGATGCATTGGGTACTAATCTTTTAACCGTTGAGTCTGGAGAAGGATTTGGAAGCGGCCAAGTCAACTTACCAGAAGATGCACCGCTAATGGTGTCCCGTATTAAACCGGTGTTCGAAATATCGACCGTAAGCAAAATCCCAGGGAGCGTATTTAGAAACGATTTGATAAATGACGGGAGAACTAGGGGTATAACAATAATGGCTGCCGACCTAAACCTACTTAAGGTCCAAAGAGGTAGTGTGATGACAGGTCAATATCTTTCAGAAGTGACTTCGGTATTCCCGAGTGTAGTACTTGGTTCCGTTGCTGCTGAACGTCTTGGGATTAGTGATATTTCTGCAAACCAAAAACTCTGGATAGGTGGCGAATGGTTCAACGTATCTGGCATACTCAACCCCCTCCCGCTAGCAGCAGATTTAGATAGAGCGGCAATAATTGGATATAGTGCAGCCAAAACTGTTTTCGACCACGACGAAACAGTAGATGTTATTTACATACGGGCATACCCCGAACACATCCAGGATGTTAGATCTGTCATGGCAGCCACTGTTAACCCAGAAAAACCAGAAGAAGTACAAGTTAGTCGAGCATCCGATGTGCTGGAAGCGAGCGCAGCAGCACAAAACGCTTTTACCAGTCTCTTTGTTGGCCTGGGTGCAGTTGCTCTTCTTGTTGGTGCTATAGGTATTGCAAATGTGATGGTCATATCGGTGATAGAACGTCGCAATGAAATCGGACTTAGAAGAGCTCTTGGAGCGACCCGGTTCCACATTGCAACTCAATTCTTATCTGAATCATTAATTCTGGCTTTTATTGGAGGTATTACTGGGATTCTATTAGGAGCGGTGGTTACATCCACATATGCTATTGCACGCGATTGGACGGTGGTGATACCTACTTATGCCATCGCAGGAAGTATAGTTTCATCACTTTTAATCGGAGGCTTCGCGGGAATATACCCGGCATTACGCGCTGCCAACATGGCACCCAC